>CBDCOD010000001.1:0-10001 GCA_965219665.1 Gammaproteobacteria bacterium
ATCTGCTAACAAATGTCCACGCGCCATTTCGTCCATTGCTTGTAGGTGGGCAAAACCTGGGGCGCGAATTTTCACGCGATAGGGTTTATTGGCACCGTCTGATATGAG
Organism: Gammaproteobacteria bacterium; assembly: GCA_965219665.1. Classification (GTDB taxonomy): domain Bacteria; phylum Pseudomonadota; class Gammaproteobacteria; order CAKMZV01; family CAKMZV01; genus CBDCOD01. Next base: position 109 of record CBDCOD010000001.1, read on the forward strand.
GTAGATGCCAAATTCACCTTTGGGGTGCTCTACGGCAGCGTAGGTTTCGCCTTTGGGGACACAATAGCCTTCTGTGAACAATTTGAAGTGATGGATTAAGGACTCCATGTCGTCCTTCATTTCTTCGCGTGTTGGAGGCGCTACTTTATGGTCTGCACTAATGACTATGCCGGGGTTTTCTTGCAACCAATCTATGCATTGACGCATAATGGAGCAGGATTGGCGCATTTCTTCAATACGTACCAAATAACGATCGTAACTGTCGCCTTCGGTACCTATCGGTATATCAAATTGCAGCTTATCATAGACTTCATACGGTTGTTTTTTACGCAGATCCCAGGCAATGCCTGAGCCACGCAGCATGGGGCCAGTAAAGCCCATTTGTAGGGCTTTGTCAGCGTCAACCACACCGATACCTACAAGGCGTTGTTTCCAGATACGATTGTCCGTAAGTAGGGTTTCGTATTCATCCACCAATTTAGGAAAGCGGTCACAAAAATCAGCGATAAAATCTAATAGTGAACCGTCACGATTGGCATTAAGATGTTTGATGTCTTTAGCGTTTTTCTTGTGTTCTGCCGTAAATTTTGGCATTTGCTCAGGCAAGTCGCGATAGACCCCGCCTGGTCTAAAGTAGGTGGCGTGCATTCTGGCGCCGCTAACTGCTTCGTAACAATCCATTAAATCTTCACGCTCACGGAAGGCATATAAAAACACCGTCATTGCACCCACATCTAAAGCATGAGACCCCAACCACATGAGGTGGTTCAATATGCGGGTTATTTCAGCATATAGGACGCGAATATATTGAGCACGCAATGGTACATCTACACCCAATAAACGCTCAATAGCTAAAACGTAGGCATGCTCATTCGACATCATGGACACATAATCTAAACGGTCCATATAGCCAATAGAATGATTAAATGGCTTGTGCTCTGCCAGTTTTTCAGTTCCCCGATGTAATAGACCAACATGCGGGTCAGCACGCATGATAGTCTCACCATCCATCTCTAATATCAAACGCAAAACCCCATGCGCCGCAGGATGTTGCGGACCAAAGTTAAGGGTATAGTTTTTAATTTCAGCCATAATATGCTTCCCCCTTAATCACGAATAACACGCGGTACATTGACGCGATTTTCTATAGTGACTGGACGATAGCGCACCCGCTGTTCTTGTGCATCGTAGTACATTTCTACTTTGCCAGTAAGCGGAAAATCTTTGCGCAGTGGATGGCCGACAAAACCATAGTCTGTCAAAATGCGGCGCAAATCTGTGTGCCCCTCAAACAGGATACCGAACAAATCAAATGCCTCACGTTCAAACCAATTAGCGCACTGCCACACTGTCTCTACTGAGGGGACTACTGGAAAGGCGTTGTCTGTAGCAAAACATTTGAGGCGTAAACGCAGATTGTCCTGTACATTCAGTAGATGATAGACAACAGCAAAGCGATCTTGCATATCCGCATCCACGCTCACACTAATATCCTCATCATCACCGAAGTCAAATACACCACGACTAAAGCCTTGTTCTGTGGCTGCATCAGTTGACCAATTTTCGTGTCCAAATGCCGCATAGTCCACACCGCACAAGTCCACTAATAACTTAAAGTCTAATTCATCCCGTAACTGAGTACATACCGCTAACAACTGATCAGGCTCTACCCGCAAAACCCACACATCATTAGAAGGGCTAATCACAACTTGATTACCAAAAGATTGTTCTAACCGTTCAAGCAACTCTGCCTGATGTGGTTGTTCCTGTAGTGTATGTGTTTGGGTCATGGTGTATGAATTAACGCCTAACTGCGGGCAATCGTGTTGGTTTGCTGAATTTTACGTTGCAGCTGTAGAATGCCAAATAGCAGTGCTTCTGCGGTAGGAGGGCAGCCGGGCACATAAACATCCACAGGAACGATACGATCGCAGCCACGCACAACAGAATAAGAATAGTGGTAATAACCACCACCATTGGCACAAGACCCCATAGAAATAACCCAACGAGGCTCAGGCATTTGATCATATACTTTACGCAAAGCAGGCCCCATTTTGTTGCACAGCGTGCCTGCTACAATCATTACATCTGATTGGCGTGGAGATGGACGAAATACGATACCAAAGCGGTCTATATCATAACGTGAGGCGGCTGCATGCATCATTTCAACAGCACAGCACGCCAGTCCAAAAGTCATAGGCCACATAGAGCCTGTGCGCGCCCAGTTAACTAATTTATCAACTGAGGTGGTAACAACGCCTTTTTCAAATACACCTTCTATTCCCATTCTAATGCCCCCTTCTTCCATTCATAGATAAAGCCAATCGTTAGAATAAGCAAAAAAATTGCCATGGCAACATAAGCTGCTGCCCCAACAGTGTCTAATGATACTGCCCATGGGAAAAGAAAAGCAATCTCCAAATCAAAAATGATAAATAAAATCGCAACCAAATAAAAGCGAACATCAAATTTCATCCGAGCATCCTCAAATGCCTCAAATCCGCATTCATAGGGCGAGGTTTTCTGCAGGTCTGGCTTATGCGGCGCCAGCAAGTAGCCAGCCACAATAGGACCAATGCCAAAGCCAATGCCCAGTGCTATAAAAACTAAAATTGGTAAATACTCAAACAACATAATCGTTTTATTCCATACAAGGCGGGTATTTTACGCTGTAAGCCGCTTCTATGCTAAGCAAAATCATTGCCCCAACACGAACAATTATAAACTTCTATCCTCCCCCCCCCCAGAAGCAAATAACCCTTCATACTGCCATCACGCCAAGCTGCTATGCAGCTGCTTCACTCTATACTTTTGAGTACCTTGCGCACGTGATCGCCACTATTAGGAGATAGCTGAGGTAGTACTGATTGTAGTGCGCTTTGCACCTTAGATTGGCGCGCTGCATCCAGATGCTGTATGCCGTCAAACTGTGTAAACAACCTCGCTGCCGTCTGTGGATTGGACACATCTACTTGCAGCAAGGTGTCTGCCACCAGTGCATAGGCAGAACCACTTGCTTCATGAAACGCATAAGGGTTTGCCATCAGTCCCCCAATAAGCGCGCGGACCCTATTAGGCAGCTTACAGTCATAGTCAACATGATTTAGCAGTACCTTAAAATACTCCAATGCTACTGAATGAGGCATACTAACAGATAAATTAAACCACCTATCAACCATCAGTGGCTCATGCTGGTAACGATCATAAAAGTCCTGCAATATTTGCTCACGGCGCGCACAGTGTTGTTTAGGCCTGGCTAAGATTGCCTGCATCGCACCCATCCTATCCGTCATATTGCGCGCATTATCATACTGCTCACTGGCACATTGCACATCACTAAGCGCCCAATAGTGCAGCGCTGTATTTTTCAAAGAACGCCAGCCTACCGACTCTTTATCTGGCGTGTATATATCAGGCAACGCGGCACACGCTCGGTCATACTGATTTTGCCAATCAGGCAATAAAGCTTGTGATAATTGCGTCTTCCATTGAATAGTGCGCTCACAGAGCCTATCTACTGGCGCTGAGCATAATAAACTGCGAATGCTGGGCAATGTAAGCAATAAACTGCGCAACCGCGGGCGAATGCTACCATCTTGCAATATATGCTGCAATGCTGACACTATCAACGCCTCACCTTCTTCACGCACTAATATGGCATGATAGGCTTGCTGTGCTGCTGCCCAACGATTGTAATCATCGCTATCGTAACGCAGTAAATGCAGCCATTCATCCAACCGCGCATCCCATTTTAACTTTACAGGCGCACTCAAACCGCGCAAGGGTGATAGCACCGCATCAGCAGTAACATCCTTAATGCACCACTGCATTGCATGCTCTTCTAATACTTCCATAGCTTCTACGCCTGCTGGCGTTCCATCTGCATTGAGCACGCCATACACAAAGGGGATTGGGACAGGTGGCTGCTGATCTTGACTGAGCTGAATATGCAAACTGCCCCCTTTATGCTCAGTCGTCAATGTCAACTGTGGTGTGCCTACCTGATCATACCATCTCAATAAAGCAGACAAGTCCTGCCCATTTGCCTCACCCATTGACTGACAAAAATCCTCAACGGTTGCCCCCGTACCATCGTGCTTTTTTAAATAATGCTGCAAGCCTTTCGCAAAGCCCTTTTTCCCTAACAAAGTTTGATATAACCGAACCACTTCGCCACCTTTTTCATATACTGTCACAGTGTAGAGATTATTAACCGATTCGTAGGAGCGCGGTCTAATCGGGTGCGCTAACGCACCTGCATCCTCTAAAAATTGATGCTCAAATAATAGTTTAGCATCCTCCACACGCTTTATCCCCGCATCACGCTCATCAGCAGTGAATTCCTGATCGCGGAACACAGTCAATCCCTCCTTCAAAGTCAGCTGCAGCCAATCACGACAGGTGACTCGGTTGCCCGTCCAGTTATGAAAATATTCATGCGCCACCACTGCCTCTACCCGCTCATAATCTGCGTCTGTAGCAATCTCAGGGTCAGCGTACACCAACTTGGTATTGAATATATTAAGCCCTTTATTCTCCATTGCGCCCGAATTAAAATAATCCACTGCTACTATATGGAATACATCCAAATCATACTGTAAGTCAAAACGCCTCTCGTCCCAACGCATCGAGGCAATAAGGGCATCTAACGCAAAATGACATTTTTCTATATGCTGCACTTCTGCGTGAATTTTCAAGGAAACCGAACGCCCATCTGTCGTTGTGAAGGTGCGCTCCCTGCTAGCCAAATCACCTGCAACCAGTGCAAACAAATACGAGGGTTTGCGGTGCGGGTCATGGAATACTGCATAGTGGCGATTGCCCTCTAAATCGCCTTGCTCAATACAATTGCCATTACTCAGCAGTAGGGGGTTTTTGATTTTATCTGCCTCAATACGCACCGTATAAACGCTGGACACATCAGGGCGGTCAGGAAAAAAAGTGATACGCCGAAAACCCTGTGCCTCACATTGGGTGCAATACAAGCCATGCGAGCGATACAAACCATCTAATCGTGTATTGCTATCTGGATCTAAATGCACTATCGTATCCACAACACAGCCAGAAGGTGCATGATGAATGGTCAGTGTGCCGCCCTGCACAGAATAATCCGTATCGCGTAGTTGCACCCCATTGCAGGAAATATGTTGCAGCGCCAAATCCTCCCCATACAGCACCAACGCTCCCCCATCACTGCGTGATTGAAAAGACAACGTGCTATGCACCACCGCCTTCTCATCAAAAATACGAAAATCTAAATCTACGCTCTCTAACTGCCAGCCAAAAGGCTCATAATCTTGTAATCTAACCATTTTTTAATATCCTAATACATTTCAATCGTATTTTTAGAAAAGATTGTAATGCCCCCGTTTTGTCAAGCCACATTTTTGAGAGTATTTTGCTCAAAGGTTACGGGCGGTAAATAGCCCAATGCTGAGTGTAAATAATGATGGTTATATTCATCAATCCAGTTCGCTAATGCCTGCTGGAAAACAAGCGGGCTTTTCCATTCATTTATCCAAACCAATTCCTCTTTCATTGTCCGCATAAAGCGCTCTGTCTCGGCGTTTCCCTTAGGATTGTTGTAGCTTGTAAAAGCTTGCTTTACACCAACTAAACCGCAGGCCTTCATGAAGCCGACAGAGGTTGGCTGACAACCATTATCAGACATCAACTGCAAACCAGAATGTTTAGCCCCTTGAGGAAACTGTTGATTTAATCCATCATCAAGAGCCTGCAACCAGTGCTCTGTCTTTGATCGTGTTCCACAATAATGCCCCACTACTTTTTTAGTGTACCAATCAATAACAATCACCACATATTGCCCGCCAAAACCGTCAATCATCACTTTTGTCATATCAATGCCCCACCATTGGTTAGGCTTTGTAGCAGTCGGCTTTGAAGTCTCTACACGCTTAGCCTTAAGGCGTTTGCGATTACTGACTAATAGATTAGAGCGATGCATAATGCGATAGACCCTATTAGCACTAATCTTTAATCCATCGTAGTGGCGCAAATAAGCATGAATCCGCCGGTAACCCCAGTATGGATGTTCAGCTTTTAACGCGCTAATACGCTTAAGAATGGGTTGATTGCGCTCAACCACCGATTGATAAGTACCGCGTTTCATAGCTACTGCTCGGTTTTTTTAATTCCAATGTGAGTTCGCCTATCATGGCTTTTAGACGCTGATTTTCCGATTGCAGCCTAACTTGCTCATTGCTAACTCTTGGGGCGTCAAACGCCTTAGCGGCATTGCTCAGAAATTGCTCACGCCACTTATAATACTGTGCTTGCTTGATGCCATTTTCATTACAAATCTCACTAATGTTTTGGCCTCTTAAACCGCAAAGAACGATTTGCATCTTCTGCTCGTTCGTCCATATTCTCTGCTTCATAAAAACTCCTATTTTTAGGGTGAATTATCAAACAAAATATCTCTCTTTAGGGGATTTTTTATTTTCGCCTCAAGCCACTGACAATATTGTTTTTGTTAGTAATATCAATAGTATATTGTTATTCAAGATTGTTTGTTAGTATTCAAAAAGGCTTGTAAATAAATGTTTTTCTGATAAAAATTACACCATTTTTACACCAAAAAGAACCTGTTTGGTTATAATTGATATTGATTTAATTTCAACTTATTTCTTTTATTTTTTATTATGCTTTATTTCTTTACTAGGTTTCTTAAAAATGGCTTCATTTAAAAAACGCGTTAATTCTTGGCGAGCAGATGTGAATCGTTTAGGGGTACGTAAGACTGCCACTTTTGATACACTTGCACAAGCGAAGACTTGGGCACTACATGAAGAGTCTCGTATTTTATCCACTTCTGGTCGGGAGCGTGTAGGTGCTAAAACGACGATTTTGTTGCGTGCTGCATTAGGGCTTTTCATGCAAGATGTTTTACCGTCTCGCAAATCGTACAAAAAGGAAAAGGCGGGGCTTAATTCAATTATAAAGAACGATATTGCCGGCATTATGGCTAAGAGTTTAGTTTCGATAACGAAGCAAGATATAAAGCGCTATAGGGATGTGCGTTTAACTCAGGTACAGGGTAGCACTGTGAACAGGGAATTGAACATACTTAGTACTTTTTTTCAGCACTGCGTTGAAGAGAGGGAGTGGCTTAAAGAGAATCCTGTGCGTCAAGTTAAGCGTCCACCGAACCCTCCGCCGCGTGTTAGGCGCATTAGTGATGATGAGGTGCGTCTTATTCAATCGGCATTGGGCACTTGTGAGGATATACCCACCACGAAGAAGGCTTTGGTAGGTTTGATGATGGAGTTGGCTATTGAGTCTGGGATGCGTTTAGGTGAGATATGTTCTTTGCGCGCAAGCAATGTACACGCTCGGCATGTACATTTATCTGAGACAAAAAACGGCAGAGCGCGCGATGTACCGCTATCGGATCGAGCGTGTGTACTTGTCAATCGCCAACTTCAATCTGGCATAACGGTATCTTCGGAGATTGCAAGTGCGCTTTTTCGTGTTGGCAGAATGAGTGTTGATATACACGACTTACATTTTCACGACACACGCCATGAGGCTGTAACGCGGTTATCAAGAAAACTAGATGTACTGGAGTTAGCTCGTGTTATTGGTCACAACGACATTAAATCACTGATGATTTATTACAACGCTACTGTTGATGAATTGGCTGATAAATTGGCGGGGTGAATCTGGGACAAAAAGCCCTAACGCCTCGCATCACCGGTGGCCAAAATCGGCGCGACGAAGGAGCGACGCTTTTGGCTGTCCGAGTGCATGCGTTTGTTAGGCATCTTCTGCCTGACCTTCGTCTTCTTGTTGGTTGGCACGATTTGAATTCCAAAAGGTGTTAAATATAAGACGAAAAGCAAGCCACCAAGCATAGATTGAATATATATTCTGGCTTTCCTCATACCCGATAAGACCGTGCGCTAATTCATTTCGTAGATTAGGTCCGAAAGGGTCACAAAATATTGCTTTTAATTCGAAAGAAAGATCTTTTCCGAAGATATCTTCCACCACTGGATTATCCATTAGTGTGCTAAGACCGTTTTCGTTCTCTATGCCGTTAATATCTATATTGGTTGTCTTTTCCCCATGCTGCTTTAGGTGATATCTAACTAAGTTTTCTATCTGGGGAACAAGCAAATGCAAGGCGCTAATAAAATCGCCATCAAAGCCTTGAAAAAGCGCTTTTGCCATAAGCCGAATTCTATCTGGCGGCACTACCGGAGACCGTTTTACAACTGAATAAAAATACGCCTCATTCAATCTGTGCTCTTGCCTAATTACATCAAGAGCTGGCCAGATATCACCCTGCACCACCAAACTGAGTTCCATAGCGTAGTGCTTAACCATTTCGGGCCAGATGACTGCATTTTGATTCTCTCCTCCAAGATCAGCTGCAGGTTTCTTTGCAACTACTCTGCCGTCAGATGACATATGAGTAGCTGCAAATAATGACTGCAAGGGGTGATTCCTAATCATTTCCTCAGAGAAGCTTTGTATTTTGTCAGCTCGTGCACCTCTGTAGACGTTTGCAAACTGCAATAGTGCTTCCGATAATTCTTTCCCCTTTACCGCTTTCACTGAGTTTTCAATTAGTTCGCTGATATCTATTGGGCCAGATGTAATCTGGCCCATTTCATTAAGTGAGTTTTCTCCTGCCTCATTCATGAGCCCCCGGAGTTCAACAATCCTTTCTTCAACATTGTGTTGATCGCGTAGAGCTTTCGGAATTGTTCTGTACTTATGTATCGCGCTTTCATAAAAACTCGCGGCTACCATGTTGCTAGGATTATCACTAGCCTGCCTAGCAATTGCCTCCTTAACCCAACACTCTGCATTTCTAACGATCATTACCATTGATTGCGGTATATCTTCAGATTTTTTATACCATTCTGAAGCCGCATCTAAATAATCTCTTGTCCTATGAAGATCGCCAGAGTCTTCAAAGCAAGTAGCAAGCGCCTCAAGTTTTTCAGCAATATTTTTCTTATCATTAATACCCAAGTGATGCTTTGAAAGTAAATCAGCTAGCCAATTGGCCAAATACCCATCTTCCGGCGAAGATTCATTCAGCGCCTCTACTATTTTTGACTCTATCTCTTTTAACCTTTCACCGGCGCCAGCCCGAAGCATTAGACACAGCTGTATAGCCCTATCCCAACATTCCCGACCATCTCGAATCCAACTTTCGGTACCGATTTCAATACTTCTATAATTATCTATCGCAGAGAGTGCATGCTGAGGATTCTTTGGCTTTAATAGCAACCACGCTATATCTGAAATTCTTGCACATAATTTTGGCTCATCAATCAAAGGTATGATTTGTGAAAAAAATTCGATGTCTTCACTTTTAAAATCTTCCGGGAGTGCCGAACGCTTTCCATCCATAACCATAAAAGGCGCAAACGGCTCGTTCAAACTATTAGGCTTCAACATCATTGAGCAAGCATCTGCAAGTAGCCAAAGTACTTTCCCCGCTTCTAAATTTCCTTCTTCTGTAGCCTTCCGTGCTCTCGACGATAGCTGTTGCCACATGGATGAATAGTCTTTTCGACGTGCTTCTTCCAACGCCTCACGCCAATCACAAGCATTAAAGTCATTCAATGAAATATTTGTGTTCTCTGGGTAACGTTCCATGATGTTCCAAACCTATTTAATGCCTAACAATTAATCATTGCATGATTATTCACTGATAATGGATATCACAGACCAGAATCAGTTCTTTATTTGTCATTTGTATTATACATAGATAGTTTAATGTCTTGAAATAAATGGCTGTAATGTAGAATATCGTTGAGTTCACCTGCATTTTGGAGCGTAGCGGAAAAATGTCAGGTGCAACGCTTTGTGATACATTTTTTATTTTTTCATTCTCAACGTTAAGTATAAGAATA
>CBDCOD010000002.1:0-12208 GCA_965219665.1 Gammaproteobacteria bacterium
GGTGATACCAAAAGCACTATAACCCACCCTGCTACGACTACACACTGGCGCATGTCACAGGCAGAGCGTGATGCCGCGCAAATAAATGATGGCTTAGTGCGCATTGGGGTCGGTTTAGAACATATTGATGATATAAAAAATGACTTAAATCTATGAACAGCATACTCAATAAAAAACAAAAAAACCATTTACGCTCCCTATCGCATCAGAAGGTGTGCCCAGTCCTAATCCTTGGACAAGGAGGGCTATCTGATGCCTTTATAGCAGAAGCGGATAGTACCTTAAAGAATCATGAATTGATTAAATGTAAAATGAATGTAGACGATCGCAGTGAACGTAAACAATACATGGCAGCATTATGCGATGCCCTATCGGCACAAACTGTCCAGATTATTGGTAAAACGTGCTTACTGTATCGCCGCAACATCAAAAAAGCCATTATTGCCCTACCCCACTGACCTGTGAGTACTAAAGGTTCCTCAAAACGCTGGCTACAACGCCAACACAATGACCTGTATGTCATTGAGGCGCAAAAAAATAATTACCGCTCACGTGCATTGTTTAAGTTACAGGAGATAGATAAAAAATACCGTGTACTGCGCAATGCTCGCTGCGTAATTGACTTAGGAGCAGCTCCCGGGGGCTGGTCACAATATGTAGTGAACCATAGCACAGCACACGTTATTGCTTGCGATATCCTACCAATGGACCCACTGGCCGGCGTGTCTTGTGTTCAAGGAGACTTCACAGAAGAGAACACGTTTAATATGATTATCCAACACGGCGCACAACATACTATTCATGTAGTACTGTCTGATATGGCGCCCAATACCAGTGGCAATAAGTCAGTAGATATTCCACGTGCTATGTTCTTATCTGAGTTAGCATTAGACACTGCCGATCGCTTGTTATCAAGCGGTGGACACTGTGTTATTAAAGCCTTTCATGGTGAAGGCTTCGATGCCTTAGTCAAAAATATGCGTCCACTGTTCTGTCAATTCCGCACATTCAAACCCAAAGCAAGCCGTAAGCAAAGCCGCGAGACCTATCTCATAGGGTTACACAAACGTTAATCCACACATTATCAACGCTCCTACAGAAGCGCAGATGAGCCTTATACGTACTCGGGTTTCTCTACCTAACTATAGGCTAAAATCAAGTATATCCCCGCTTTGAAACTGGTTGCGCTCGTTTCACTATCTTTTAAGAGCAGTTTTAATCCATAGGCTGCTATATAATTTTAGACTATATCATTCCTTAACAAAAAACACAATATGGCAGCAAATACTTTTGGTGATTTATTTAGGCTAACTACTGCAGGGGAAAGTCATGGGAAGGCTTTGGTTGCCATCGTGGATGGCTGCCCACCAGGCATTGCACTAACTGAGAAGCATATACAACCTGATTTAGATAGAAGAAAGCCTGGTAAAAATCGCTTTGAGACACCACGGCGCGAGGATGATGTGGTAGAGATTTTATCAGGCACTTTTGAGGGGCTAACAACCGGTACTCCTATCGCTCTGATTATTCACAATACCGATCAACGCTCTCAAGACTATAGTGCTATTAAAGATGTTTTTCGCCCTGCACATGCAGACTATACTTACGAACAGAAATATGGTATTCGTGACTATCGAGGTGGCGGACGTTCTTCTGCGCGTGAAACAGCCATGCGCGTTGCAGCAGGGGCAATTGCTAAGCGGGTTCTACACCAAAAGCACGCTGTAGACATTGTTGGATTTTTGTCACAATTAGGACCGATAAAAACTGACTATGATCCACTGCTCTTAGATAAAAATACAATCAATAGTAATGCGTTTTTCTGTCCCAATACGGAGCAAATTTCTGAGTTAGAGCACTATATATCTAACTTAAAAAAAGAGCACAATTCTATTGGCGCGCAAATATCCGTAATCATACGCAATGTACCTGTCGGGCTAGGCGATCCTGTATTTGACCGCTTAGATGCCACACTGGCACATGCGCTGATGAGCATTAATGCGGTCAAAGGCGTAGCGATTGGTGATGGCTTTGCAGTAATTGAGCAGTGTGGCACACAGCATCGCGATGAACTCACCCCTCATGGTTTTGGCAGCAATCATGCTGGAGGTATATTAGGCGGCATCAGTACAGGACAAGATATTATCGTGCACATTGCCATGAAACCAACTTCCAGCATTAAGCAGCCTGGACAAACTATAAATCGGGCAGGACAGCCACACGAAATGGTTACAAAAGGACGTCATGATCCTTGTGTGGGCATTCGTGCCACACCAATCGCTGAGGCTATGGTAGCACTAACCCTTACTGATCATTTGCTGCGGCATCAGGGTCAGTGCCATGGTGTAAGCAGCACTGTTCCTCGTATTGAGTGAATAACGAAGGCGCATTAAAAACAAGACTCTATGGCGGCACTATATCCTGCACTCGTTATCCTCATTATGAGCGTTACGGCTATTGCACTATGCCGACGTTTTAAACTACCACCTGTTTTTGGTTATTTAATCGTTGGTTTTTTAGCAGGACCCTATACCCTTCAATTAGTACAATCTGATGCGTACTTGCATACCTTAGCAGAGTTAGGTATTGCCTTCTTACTATTTTCAATTGGCCTTGAGTTTTCTTTAAGCCAAATGTTTGCTATGCGCCGCATTGTGTTTGGTGTGGGCATCATCCAGGTTGGGCTGACTGCAACCTTGCTTATTGGTATTGGCTCTTTTTTCCCGATTGATAATATCGCTGTTATTATTCTTGGGTTAGCACTGGCAATGTCTTCGACTGCTTTGGTCATAAAACTATTAAAGGAACAGGGAGAATTACACGAGGCACACGGTAATATTGCCCTGGGCATTCTTATCTTTCAAGATTTACTCGCAGTGCCTTTACTGCTGTTTGTATCAGCAATTGCACTTAATGACGATGCCGCTTCCTTCGTCTACACATTCCTAAAGAGTATGGCAGCCTTAACAGCTCTGATTTTAATGGGGCATTTTTTACTGCCCAGATTGTTCAAAGAAGTGGCATCTGCACGCTCTGCTGAGCTATTCACTCTCTCTGCGCTATTAGTTATCGGTATATCAAGTGCTATTACGCACACACTTTCCCTGCCATTAGCACTGGGGTCTTTTATTGCTGGAATAATGCTGGGAGACAGTGCCTACCGCTACCAGATTGAATCAGATATTCGCCCTTTCAAAGATGTGCTTATGGGCATATTCTTCATTAGCGTTGGCATGCTGGTCAATCCATACGTTTTCCTAAATTATGCACACTGGATTATAGCTGCTGCCTTAGGCTTGATTATAGTCAAAGGTTTAGTAGTTTTTGCTGGCTCGATGGCATTGCGCTTTGATTTAGAAGCTTCTCTGCGTAGCGCAATCAGTTTGTGCCATGTAGGTGAGTTTGGTTTTGCTATTATTACACTTGCTCTGAGCCTCAACTTACTCCCCCAAAGGGAAACAGAAATTATATTATCTGCTGCCATTGTTACTCTGTTTGTAGCCGCCTTATTAGTCAATCATAATTATGCTATTTCTCAACGCAGCCGCTTATTACGTTATTCCAAACTTAAAACCATACATAAACTTAAACAAGAAACCTATAGGTCAGCACATAATCATGTCATTATTTGCGGATTTGGGCGGGTGGGGCAAATTATTGGACAAGTACTCAAAAAATATGATATCCCCTACTTTGCGCTGGATATGGATCCAGTACGCATTGAGGATGCTGGAAAAGGTGGAGAACCTGTCTATTATGGCAATAGCAGCGATGAAAATATTCTCAAGGCATTGCATATCCAAAATGCCAAGTTACTCATTACCACCTATATAGACACACCAAGTACCCTAAAAACACTTCACGTTTCTAAATCTCTTCGCCCACAAATGCCGGTGTTAGTACGCAGCAATGATCAAAGCCAACAAGCACTGCTGCGTGAAAGCGGCGCATCAGAAATTATAGAAGACACCTTAGAGTCTTCTCTGAGCCTAAGCTTACATACACTGCTTATCAGTGGCTTTAATCCCACCAGTGTTTTCAAAGATATTCGCAATATGCGCAACAGCCACTACCATCTTTTGCATGCTTTTTACCAAGGTCAAGAGGATGTGCAAGAAGGCAAGCGCGTGCTGCATAGCCTAACAATAACGCCTGACTCAGCAGCAGAAGGGAAACGATTAGGCACGATTTGCCACACAGATTCCAATCTGACTATACAAGCAGTACGCCGCCGTGGCATTCGTGGAGAAGAGCCTAATGAGCAACTCATTATCCAGGCAGGTGATGTACTTATCCTTAATGGAACACCCGAAGCTATTGAAACATTAGAAAAAACCTTAGTTTAATTGCTGGGAACTAGAACCTGCTCTGAGGTGACTGTTGCACTAGCAGTGTAGGAGGCGACGATTGAAGTAATAATGGAGAAAGAGCATTATTACAGCCATCATCATACTAGCTCTAACTTGAGTTAGACAGGGATGTAATAAGTGGCTTACGATTGCTGGGAGTGATGTGTGCTATATGCCCATCACCATAAGAGCGCTCTATCTTAGATATAACAACATGAAAGCCTTTGTACCACTGTTTGTACTGACGTTTCGCTTCAAGGTGTTTTTCATTCTGGGAAAATGCTTTTAGTGCTTCTAGGCTTTGCCAGTAGTAAGTTGCGTTCGTTATTGAGCCATCCAAAGAACGCCAGAGCTCTCTACCCAAAAATCCATCCATAGACTCTGCTATTTGATGAATTTGTGCATCCAGCGTATAGAACGCATCATTATAGTTGCCTGGTTCAAAAATAAAGGCTGCTGAATACATAAATACTCCTCTTAGAACTTGATATACGGTTACTGGAGGTACTGCTATACTGGAATGTTATCAATGAGGCGTACCTGATTAAGGCGCACAGCTGCAAAAAGACGTATGTTCTCTTCAATTGCAGTACTCTGTTCAGTTACTAACTCTAATGTTTGGGCATGGCGAAACTCAAAATATTCCAACAAAAATCCTGCTGTGGCGAGCGTTTTTTTAGCAAGCTCAATCACTAGGCTGAGATTAGATTGCTCTAAGCACTGAGCACTTTCCTGCATAGTATGTAATAGCATGCCCGCTTTTTGCCTGTCCTCTTTGCTTAGATAGTTATTGCGCGAACTCATAGCGAGCCCACTCGACTCACGTACTGTTGGAACTTGACAGATATACGTAGATAGGTTGAAATCTTGTACTAAAGCTCGAATAACCAGCAACTGCTGATAGTCTTTCTCGCCAAAGTATGCCCTGTTTGCAGGAACAGCATGTAGCAATTTAAGCACAATGGTAGCAACACCTTGGAAAAAATGAGGACGGGACTGGGCACATAGTATATTGCTTGCCAATGCCGGAGGAGGCAATACCTGAGAGCAGTTTGCTCTTCCATTAGGATACATATCTGTCTCATTAGGTATAAAAACCGCATCAATACCTAATCGCATTATTTTTTCAATATCTACCTCTATAGTGCGTGGATAGGCATCAAAATCCTCTTGAGGACCAAATTGTAGTGGATTGACAAAAATACTAACGATAATACATTCGTTTTCTATTTGAGCTTGCCGAATGAGCGCAAGATGCCCATCATGCAGATTCCCCATTGTAGGAACAAAGCCAACTTGCTTGCTATTTGCTTGTGCATCAAGAGTGAAGCGCTGCGCCTCTGCTATGCCTTTTATTATGCGCACAACTACTCTATTGTTTTGTAAAACGCCTGTATGCGCTGCACGCATTCTTGAGGCTTATCTGCGTGTACCCAATGCCCTGCACCTACAATGTAATCTATATTTGCTTGAGGAAAGTGTTTATGAATAGTTACTGAATCCGCATCAGTAATATAGTCAGATAGTGCACCAGCGATAAAAAGCACCCTACCTGCAAACAGAGAATTAGCCGATAATGGATTCTCTAACCAATCCTCTGATTCAGCAATTGCGTTAAGGTTGAATGCCCAACCCCATCCTTTATCAGAACGCTTCATGCTTTTGAGTAAAAAAGCACTAATTAAAGGATCCTGCGTTCTGTCTACAAGATGTCTCTGAGCATGGCTACGACTCGCTATCTCATCTAATGGCAAAGTCTGCATGGCATTAATAAAAACCTCAAATCGATTACTATTATGAGTAGGGGCTATGTCTAACACTACTAATGAACGTATTAATTCTGAATTCTGTGTTGCCAAAAGCATCGCCAACTTCCCACCAAGTGAGTGGCCTATAAGGTGAATAGGCTGATTGCTACTTGCATACACATGCTTAAGGTAGTCTAAAACAGGTTCAGCCAAATCAGCAAATTTCATGCTGTCTATATGCCCAGATTGCCCATGGTTGGGCAAATCTATGCAGTGGCAAGTGTAGTGATCGCTTAAGGTTCTTGCTAGAACCTTTAAATTGTCTTTATCTCCAAAAAGCCCGTGAAGCAACACAAGAGGAGCACCATTACCGTACTGTACTGCGTTCATCCTCTTTTATTTTTTTGATATTTACCAAATAAATACGTTTTTCATCTGCCTTCATTATGCGAAAACGATAGCTGCCAATAGTTGTTTTCTCTTGCTGTTCTGGAAAATGCTCAAATACCTCAAGCAAAAGTCCTGCCAAAGTTTCTGACTCTGATTCAAAATCAATCTGTATAGTATCGCGCAGTACACTTAAAGGGGTTTCACCTCTGGCAGTGTATTGGTCACCATGGTTGACAATCCATAACCCTCCTAGATCATCGTGCTCATCATGTATATCCCCTACAATTTGCTCTAATACATCCTCAATAGTGACCAGTCCAACTACATGATTGTACTCATCTACTACCACTGCCATGTGCTGACGCAGCCTGCGAAAATCTCCCAATAACGTATTTAGGTGTTGACTTTCAGGTATCAGACGCACATCACGCATTACCTCTTTTAAACTCCAACTCGTACCTTTATAGAGTAGCGGTAACAAATCTTTAGCAAATAAAATTCCTATGACTTCCTCACCTTCAATAACAGGATAGCGTGAGTGCTGCTTCTCGCTGATGAGTTGTATAATTTCTTGGTGTGTTGCATCTTGATCAACAACCACCATATTGGGACGTGTAACCATGATTTTACGCACACGCATCTGACTGACTTCAAGCACTCCTTCCATCATTTGTAGACCTGCACTATCTAAAATGCCCTCTTTGGCGGCCTGAGCTAAGCCTGCGCGTAGCATGGTCTCATCATCAGCACCTTCTTTTCCAAACCATTTTTCTAATAAACCTTTCAGCGGTCTAAAGCCATCATGAGACTGGTTCATATCATCTCCTTCCAAGGGTTTGGAAAGCCCATTGCTTGAAGAATAGTGCTTTCAGAACGCTCCATTTTTCTTGCTTCTTTTGCATCTATATGATCATATCCTATTAAATGAAGTACTCCATGGGTAACTACATGTATCAAATGTTGCTCAAATGACACTCCTAAGTCATCTGCCGCCTGTTGTACTACGCTAAGGCATATTAATATATCGCCCCATAATTCTGACTCACCGCTTTGTTGGCATCTTGCTCTATCTTCTGCTGAGTACGGGAATGATAACACATCCGTTACACTGTCTTTATAACGATATTGCGCATTATAAAACTGCATAGTAGGTGCATCACAGAAACAAATGCTAACACCTGCTTCCATGGCTTGCTCGTGTTGTAATATATGGTTCACCCATGTGGTTATTTTACCCTCCAGAAGCGAATCTGCAACAACATCACTAAATACAATCTGAACTGCAGAGTCCTGGAAGGGCATAACAGCGCGAGAGTGGTTTACAGATAGCGTGGACGTAACCGCAACGCTAACAAACTGAGCAAGAGCAGCAACCAGAGTGTCCAATCACTCGCGCCAGTCGTAGGCTGTAGGCTACAGCCACCACCGCCGCCACCGCCGCCAGCAGCAGGTTCAGGTGCTGCCTCCTCAACCGTAACCTCTATCGTACGATAAACCATAGCTCCCAAATCATCCACAGCATGCACCGTAAGACGCGCACTGCCTGTCTGATTAGCAACACTACTCAACCTAATGCTTAACTCATTAGTAGTAGCCGTCAACACCGTGTTATCCTCAACCGTAACCTGCCAAGACAACGGCAAACCCTCATCCATAGCTAATACAGTAATCGTGAAATCAGCAAAACCTGCTGACAAACTAACATTCTCTGTAGAAAGCACTATAGTCGGTAAAGCATTACCCGTCTGAGCAACCACTATACGCGCATTGTTTTGATCCGCAACAAACACCTGACGACCGTCCGTAGAAACACCTACTCCAACAGGAGCATCTAACACCACTTCAGAACCTGACAAGCCAGCGAACGTTGATACCGTTGAAGCCGAAACATCAACCACCCGAAGCAAATCATTATTCGTATCCGCAACAAACACCGTACGACCTGCAATAACAACCCCTTGCGGCTGACCAAGCAACGCAGTAGAAGTAGAACCATCGGCATCACCCTCTCCAGCACCTGCATAAGTGGAAACCGTATTGCCATCAGCACTAATCACCGCTACCCGACTATTACCGCTATCTGCAACAAACAAACGACCATCGGATGCCAGACTAATACCCTGAGGATTATTCAAACCAATAGCATAACCCGTAACCGCACTGCCATCAGCACTAATCACCGCTATCCGATTATTACCACTATCTGCAACAAACAAACGACCATCTGTTGCCCACGCTAAACCAACAGGAGCATCCAAACCATCTGTAGCATAATCTGCAACCGAACTGCCATCAGCACTAATCACTCTAATACTATTATTATCCCTATCCGCTACCAATACACGACCATCTGATGCCAGCGCCAAACCAACAGGCGCACTAAAGCGCGCTTCCGAAGCACTGCCACCATTCACATTACCAGAAGCGCCTTCGCTACCCGCATACACAGTCGCCGAACCAGTGCCATTGCCCTGACTAACCACCTCATAAATAACATGATTGCCACTATCAGCAACTAACAAACGACCATCACTAAGCACCAAAACATGCTCCGGTGTATGCAGACCTCCAACATAGACTACTAAACTGGTCGATGCCATAAGACCATCTACAATCTCAACAACCGTCAAACTCAACACCTGCGTAGCTATATTATCTGCAATGTCACCATCATCAACCGTTACCGTAACCGTTGCCGCACCAAATCCATCAGCAACACTCGAAAGGGTTATTGCACCAGAATCTATATCAATAGATAGTATTGCAAAACCAACATTGGTCGTACTCAAACTATAACTCAAGGTCTGTATACCACCATCACCATCATCACTGCTCGCAACCGTCACTTCAACACTACCAAAACCCTCACGCACGCTAATAGCTGTGGTAGAAAGCGTGAAAGTGGGCGCATCATTGATATTATTAACCGTCAACGTAAATGTCTGCTCAAAGCGATTATTAACCGCATCACCATCATCTACCGTTACCGTAATAATCGCAGTACCAAAAGCACCTGCAACGCCACTAAGCGTTACAGCGCCTGATTGATCATCAATCGACAGCGTCGCAAAACCAACATCCGTAGTGCTTATACTATAGTTTAATGACTGCACTACTCCAAGATCACCATCGTCACTGCTCGCTACAGAAACCTGCGCACTAACAAAGCCTTCATCTACTATCAACGCACTGGTAGAAAGCGTAAAACGCGGCGCATCATTCACACTATTGACCGTCAAGCGAATAGACTGCTCTGACTGACTATCAAAATCAGCACCATCATCTACCGTTACCGTAACCGTTACCACGCCAAATGCATTTGGCACACTCGTAATCGTCAAAGCACCAGAGGCCGCAACAATATCTGCTATGGCAACCCCCAAAGCCGCCGTACTAACGCTCACACTATACGTCAATACCTGTGTCGTACCATCGCCATCATCACTGCTGAGAACCGTTACTTGGACACTACCAAAATCTTCATCTAAGGTTAAGTCAGTCGTGGACAAGGTGAAATTCGGCGCACCATTGACCGCACCAACTGCCAACACCAATGCCTGTGTCGCACTGCTATTCACACTACCGCCATCATCAGCTATCACATACACCGTAGCACCACCATTTTGATTAGGAATACTATTGATAGTAATCAAGCCTGTTTGACTGCTAATAGACAACTCAGCAAAACCTGTATCAGTCGTGCTTAGGCTATACGTCAACACCTGATTGGTACCATCGCCATCGTCACTACTGAGAACCGAAACTTGTCTTAGACCAAAGCCCTCATCCAATACCAAAACACTGGTAGAAAGCGTGAAATTGGGCGCATCATTGACCGCATTCACCGTCAACACAAACGACTGCATAGCAAGATTATCAACCGCACCGCCATCATCAACCGTTACCGTAACCGTTGCCACACCAAACGCATCAGCAACACTACTAATGCTCACCGTACCACTGCCATCAATCAACAGCGTGGCAAAGCCAACATTGCTGCTACTCAGGCTATAAGACAGAAGCTGATCCTCAGTAGTATCGCCATCATCGCTACTGATTACCGTTACTTGCGTACTACCAAAATCCTCCGCCAAACTCAAAGCCGCTGTAGAAAGCGTGAAACTGGGCGCATCATTGACCGCATTCACCGTCAACACAAACGACTGTGTACTACGACTATCTACCGCACCGCCATCGTCAGCCGTTACCACATATACAGTCGCTACGTACCAAAAGCATCGGCTACACCGTTTATGCTCACCGTACCACTGCTATCAATCAACAGCGTGGCAAAGCCAACATGGCTCGGTGCTAATGCTATAGGTAAGTGTTTGGCTCGTACCATCACCATCATCACTACTAACTACCGTTACTTGCGTACTACCAAAGTCCTCCGCCAAACTCAAAGCAGCTGTAGAAAGCGCGAAATTGGGCGCATCATTCACGCTATTGACCGTCAACACAAACGACTGCATAGCAAGATTATCAACCGCACCGCCATCATCAACCGTTACCGTAACCGTAGCCACACCAAAGGCATCAGCAACGCTACTGATGCTCACCGTGCCACTGCCATCAATCAGACAGCGTGGCAAAACCAACAGCAGTTGTGCTAATGCTATAGGTCAGGGTTTGGGTTGTGCCACCATCGCCACTATCACTGCTCGCAATCGTTACGCGCGCAATACCAAAATCTTCATCCAACGCTAAAGCCGCTGTAGATAAACTGAAATTCGGTGCGTCATTCACACTATTGACCGTCAACACAAACGACTGCGTACTACGGCTATCTACCGCACCGCCATCATCAACCGTTACCGTAACCGTTGCCACACCAAAGGCATCAGCAACACTCGTCAAACTCAACGCACCAGAACTTGCATCAATCGACAACGTAGCAAAACCAACATCGGTGGTACTCACGCTATAAGCCAGAGTCTGATCCTCAGTCGCATCGCCATCATCACTACTAACTACCGTAATGGCTTCGGTGGTAGCAAAATCTTCATCTAAGACCACAGCAGTCGTAGAAAGCGCGAAAATCGGCGCATCATTCACCGACTGCACCGTAACCACTACTGTTTGCACCGCCGTGTTAGCCGTAGCAGAAGAATCATCAACCGTTACCGTAACCGTTGCCACACCAAAAGCATTGTTCACACTGGTGAGCGTAACCTCTCCAGAATTGCTATCAATAGAGAGCGTTGCAAAGCCCACATCGGTCGTGCTAACACTATAAGACAGTATTTGAGCAATAAACGCATCGCCATCATCGCTACTGATTACCGTTACTTGCGTACTACCAAAATCCTCCGCCAAACTCAATGCCGTTGCAGATAGAACGAAACTGGGCACTTCATTCACCGCGTTCACTACCACACGTACTGCCTGTGTAAATTCACTATTAAAATCAGCACCATCATCCACCGTTACTGTAATCGTTGCCGCGCCAAAGGCATCAGCCACACTCGTAATGGTCAACGTACCAGAATCCGCGTCAATAGTAAGCAACGCAAAACCCGTATCTGTGCTGCTCACGCTATACGTCAATACCTGTGTCGTACCATCACCATCATCACTGCTCACCACCGTTATTTGCGTGCTAACAAAATCCTCATCTAAAGCCAAAGCAGTCGTAGAAAGCGTGAAATTAGGCGCACCATTAACCGCACCAACCGATATAACCAGCGCATGGGTTGCACTACTATTGACACTACCACC
>CBDCOD010000003.1:0-49028 GCA_965219665.1 Gammaproteobacteria bacterium
CTTGGTAAAAAGTGGCGGAACGCCGTCTTTTGATGCGCGCGCGTTATAAATTTTTACCATATCAAGAAAATTTAATTTAGCCAGATCTCGAGTCGCGCTGGTACAGTGCACGACGCCTTCAAATCCGCGCTTATACAACAGCGGGATACGACCGCAATGATCCGCGTGGGCATGCGTTAACAACACAAAGCGGATTTTCTCCGGATCAAACGGGAATTTCTGGCGATTATTCACTGCGTCATCCCATCCCTGAAAACTTCCGCAGTCCACCAAAAATTGAACGCTGCTATCCAAGATGCACCAAGTACAGGAACCAGTCACTTCTCCGATAGCACCCAAGAATTTAATCTTCATTGCCAACTCTCCTTTTTTTGCAAAACAAAAATCTGCTGGGATTATGCCAAATTCGGATCTAAGATTTTCGATTCCTTCGCGTTTTTCCGCCGGAATTTTCGAAAGATTTTTCCGCGCCTTCAAGTTCCGGGTCTTTCCGACAACTTCATATATTTCGCCAGCATTTTTTGATCCACAATCAACGACTAGTCGGTGGAATCATTCAGACGCTTCGCGCCGCCGGGCATCAATTTGCCGGAACGGGCGGAAAAGGCGACATTGACGAAGGTCTTCCCGGCGTTCTTGACCGCCTGCACCGCGAGCAAGTAATCCTGATCGCAGGAAACAATAACCGCCGCATCGTACGAATCGCATATTTGCAGCATATCCACCGCCAGATTAACATCCACCGTTTTTTCCCTTCCCAACTTGTCCGTAAACAAGTTATGGGAAATCGCTCACTTATAAACAAAAAAAGGGAGCCATAACATGGAGTATATTTTGACTGAAAAGATGATAGAACGAGAAGATATTTTTATGCAAATTAGCAATAAAAGATTAAGCCAATGAGCTGCTGCTGAGCAATTGGGGCTGAGTCGCTCATACACTAGTTGACGTTGCAAAAGGTATTTTTATTATATTTATCATATACTTAAGGATAAAAAATGGTGCTAAAAATTGCAAGAAAATTAAGTCAACTAATATAGCCTCCATTTGTTGTGCCAGTAGCCCACAAGCGAAGGAGCGTGTGGAGCGGGTCAATAAGACTTTACAAGAGCATTTAGTGAACCGATTGCGCTTGGAGAATATTAGCACGATAGAAGCGGCAAATGCGTAACTTGCAGAATACATTCATAGCATGGTTTAATCAACGCTTTGCTGTTGCCGCCAGTTGCGCTAATGATGCTCGCTATTGACCACCCAGCCACCCTTATAAACGCTACTATCAGCACACAAATTCGCAAGCCGATAAGGCTATAGGATAACAAGGTGTTAGATTTTAACTTTGCCAGAGGGTGTTAGATTTTAACTTTGCCTTGACATCTGATCAACTCTCGTACTAAGATATTACTTCTTTACCAACGGGTTGGGGCGACCCGCAACCACGTTAGGCAAGTGAACACACAGCAGTTGCCTGAATGTATCTTCTTCATACTGTGTGTCAATGGAAAATAAATGTTATGAGTGAAATTTTACATCGCGTAATTATTGAAGCATCGCCTGAGAAAGTTTATGCTGCACTAACCAATCAAGATCAATTGAGTGCCTGGTGGACAAAGGCCATAACTGAAGAAAAAGAAGGTAGTACAGCAACCTTTTTCTTTGGGCCTGCGGGCGATCATCAAGTTAAAATGGAAATAACTGACCTAGTTCCGAATAAGCGTGTTTGTTGGAAATGTGTTGACGGTCCTTGGGTCAATACGGAATCTTTTCAATTTAATATACAAACTGACGAACGAGGATCGGTTCTTCAGTTCAGTAATACAGGCTGGTCGGAATCAGATGCCTTTTTTATGCACTGCAATTCCAAGTGGGGCTTTTTTCTTAGTGTAAGTTTAAAGAATTTATTAGAGAAAGGGGTTGGGCAACCTCACCCTAATGAGCCTAATATTTAGCGAGGAAAGGAGTATAGTATGGTAGTTCCTCATTTTAAGGCAGTAAAATACTGCTCACTTAACAAAAATATTTTCTGATATCGGGGAGTCTGACAACTGATTATAGCGTTTATTGTCGTTTTTAAACACCTATGTAACGAATATAGGTGTAGATTGTCATCATTAGTGCAACACTTTGCATTGTGCATTTTGCCCTGTAAGATGTGGCGTAAAACCTCCCAAGGGGGTTTGTGATTGTCGTGGCTTCTCATCCCACCAATATTGAATATTGATGTCTTCGTGGCTTTTTGCTAAATATGATGCACATGATGGCGGTGTGATACACATCATTAGGGTGTTAGTCTCAAATTTAATCTAAAAACATCCAAAACATTTCCTTGCTCAAAGCCCAAATGCAGGGGAAACTTCAATTTTTGCAGCGATTTTTGCACTTTGGTTTGGCATCACAACTAAGCAAAACCACCCCCTAAAAACAATTGGGATGATTTGCCATCTCACATGCGTTTCTCAGTAACAGGGAATTTGCAGGGAAGTATCTTGGTATTCTTTACAATGCATACTTTATTGCAAAAAGTATCACTTTTGTGTTACAGTAGTCGTACTTAGTATTGGTACATTTACACGCGAGAAACTATGGCACTATCACAACTTAAAAATAAAGGGCAAATAACTCTACCTTCATCTATCCGCAAAGAAATACATGCTGATGAAGGTGATATTTTTGATTTTCAGTTGCAAGCAGATGAAACAATTATCATGACTAAAAAGCAAGCAGTTGACATACAGAATCAGAAAACAGGATGGAAAAGAAGAAAGGACTTATCCCGCTGGCTAGGTGTTAAACCAAATGTATTCAAAACCGCAGCAGAAGTGGATGCATTTATCCGTAAACAGCGTGATCTATGGAGCTAGCAGTTAGACTAAAAAACCAGCAGGTATATGTTGACACCAATATCATCATTTACTTGATTGAAGGATTATCTGAGTATGAAAAACCACTTGGAGAGATAAGAGAACTGCTGGAAACAAGCCAACTACACCCCATAACCAGTGAACTAAGCTTGGCTGAATGCCTAGTGCAGCCCTTCAAGACCAATGCCACCGAGGCAGTAAGTCTTTATCGTACTTTTCTTGAAGATAGCGGTTGCTTTGATTTATTGCAGATACACAAAGAGGTGCTGGTACAAGCTGCTTATATTACAGCAGAAACAAAAATGAAGTTGCCAGATGCTATTCATGTAGCAACGGCCATCACCACTAACTGCAATCTATTCCTCACTAATGACAAAAACATACGCACGCCTAGGAATATGGAAATAGTGTTACTGTCAGATTATTTAGGTAAATAGCTCATAGCATGCCAGATAACAATAAACCAAAAAACGAAAAGCTAACATCGAAGCAATTAGAGCACCAACTCTGGATGACCGCGCATATTATTACCGGGCCTATTGATGCGTCTGATTACAAGACCTACATTTTCCCGATCCTATTTTTCAAGCGCATCAACGATGTCTATAATGAAGAGTGTGAAACAGCGATGGAGCTTTATGGCGATGAAGGCCTCTTCATCAACGCTGATGAAATTCACACCAAAGGCCGCGCTCAAAACACCATGAGTGAAGACCAAGCAGACGAAATATACAACATCTACAAACGCCAGCATGAAGCAGCGAAAGAAATCGAAGGTGTAAGTCGCTGGGTGCCAATCAAAGAGATCATCGATAACGACTTCAATCTGAACATTGCGCGGTATGTACAAAAGCCGCTTGAGATTGAGACCATCACAGTAGAAGAAGCTTTGAAAGACTTCAAACAGAAACTCACTGATCTTGAACAGGCAGAAGATGAATTAGAGCATCTATTGGACAATACAACAAAATAGACATGTGCGGAATTGTATTAGTACGCGGAGAACAGAGCGAAGTCAGAGTGAATAAATACTTGGAAAGAATCTCGCATAGAGGAACTGAACCCTATCTAGCGCATAAAGTACATCAGCACCTGACAATAGGCTTTGTCAGACTTCCAATAAATGATGCTGGTGAAAAGGCGAATCAGCCATTCATACATAAAAATTTAATAGGAGCGTTTAACTGTGAGATTTATAACCACTCTTGCTTGACTCGTCAATTCAAGCTGGAACGCTATTTAGTTAGTCAATGTGATGCAGAGGTCATCTTGCCTTTGTGGCAAACATTGCTCAACCAGACGGATACCCACGGTGCATATACAAAACTACTGTCTTGCTTGGACGGTTTTTATTCAGGAATTGTATATGACACAAAAAGCGATACGATCTTTTGTATCAGAGACTATATTGGCAAAAAACCGTTGTTCCTTATACGTAAAAAAGACGCAATAATTATTTCCAGCGAGCTAAAAGCTGTTGGCTCTTTCGACAGTTTTGAAGTTATCCCCAAAGGGATTTCAATGATACACGAAAAAAATGTGAAAATGCTGTGTTCGCATGAGTTGGGAGCAAATCAAGGGGAACATGGGAATATTGATAGGTTGCTCTATCAAGCAGTAAAAAAAAGAATTCCCCCAAAAAAGCATCAACCTCGCTTTGGGGTCTTTTTAAGCGGAGGGCTTGATAGTTCTATAGTCGCTGCTTTGGTGAGTCAAATAACAGCAAACAATGAAATGTTGGCGCGACCAGTATTCTATTATTTATCAAATGATAAGGAATGCAGATTGGCAGATTATCAATATATTCAGGAGATTATTGATTATTTGAAAATTACCGACTGTACAAAAAGCGTATCTTTTGATAGTGAAGAAATTCGCAACAATATTCCAAAAATAATTTATCATTCTGAAAGTTACCACCCATCCATTATAAGCAATGGTATTGCTTATCAATTATTGGCATACCAAGCAAAAAAAGATGGCATTAAGGTTGTATTAACAGGTGATGGTGCAGATGAAATGTTTTTGGGTTATTTTGTCAAAGGCAAAGCCGAATACAAGCAGTTTTGGTTTGATACCATTGATGATTTGGAGAAGACAGAACTACGACGAATAGATTTAATATCTATGGCCAATAGCATTGAAGTTAGATGTCCTTTTTTGGATAGAAAAATATATGATTACACAGCCGTGCTATCCTTTTCTGACTTCTATGGGCTGGGTGAGCCTGTCCCAAAGAACCATCTAAAGCAGGTTTTTAAAAATAAATTGCCCCATTCCATTGTTGAACGAGAAAAAAGACCTTTGGATGTGGGCAGTGGAATACAGCGGGAATTGATTGAATGCTCCGACTCTGAACAGCAAAGCGTTTTGCAAGAAAAAGAATTTTTTAAAGAAATCTGGCTTGACTTATTCCCCAGCAGGAATAGTTTCGTTGATCATGTTTTTTTTCATCGGTATCGCGCCTTTGAATCATTTAATCAATCCAGATGGGATAAATACAAAAAATGAATAATGTAAAAATGCTTCACAGAATATTTTTTGAACGAGATACTATAAAAGATATCTATGATTCAAGAAAAGTTGGTCTTGCCTATAGCTATAGGGAAGTTGTTGATTTTATTGACAAAGCTCTGAATGACGGTTATAAACTTGGTTCATTGCAACAAGCCCTGATTGATCCATCGGTCATTCATCTAACCTTTGATGATGGCTATAAGGAACATTTGGCTGTGGCTAAGAGGTTGAAGGCTAAGTATAGTTTGCAAAGAAACAGTTTAACATTCTGCATCAATGTGAATAACTGCACGAAAACAACTAAAATATGTACCGATGTTTTCTATTATCTGTTTTCAAAGGGAGAGATGCTATTTGTTGAAGAACAGCTCAAAAATATTGGACTATCTATTGCTGGGGAAGATTTTTTTGACTGTTTTGAGGTGATCAAAAAGCATATTTTTAACAACAAAAACCAAGACACTTTGCACTTATTTGAAAGACTAAGCAACTATTGCCAAGAGATTGGTTGTGAGCTCCCTTTCTTAGATAAAGCGGAAGTTGTAGAACTGTCCCAGTATTTTTCGATCGCCTCACATGCGCTTCATCATTTCAATTTGACAAGCCTTGAGGATAGAGAAAAAGTGTATGAAATGAGCCACTCAAAAACAACATTACAACAGCTAACGAATACACAAATTGATATTTTTTGTTATCCAGATGGTGCGTGCGACGACAGATTACAAAAATATTGTCAAGATGCTGGCTATTCCTATGCACTTGCTATTAAAGAGAATGAAAATTCAAATAACTTTTGTGTGCCAAGGGATTTATCCTTAAATTAAAGATGATATATTTTATAAATAGTTTATTGATCAAACTCATTAATATAAGAAAAATCCATCTGTTGACTAGTATTCAAAGTTCAAGTTTGAATTTGATTGCAGTGGGTAAGAATAGTTATATTTCTGCCTTTTCTACTATCATAACAACAAAAAACAAGAAAAATGCAAGTCCAATCATTTTAGCAGATGGTGTCCATATTAAGTCGGGTTGCTATATATTAAGTGGCTCTGGACCTGTTAGCATCGGTAAGGGAACTCAAGTTGGTGCAGGCGTTAAAATTCTTGGAGGCGGAGGTGTTACCATTGGCAAAAATGTCAGAATTGGACCTAATGTTGCCATTGTTTCAAGTTCTCATAACCAAGTTCTCAACAAAACTAGAAAACAACAATTTGAGCCCATTCATATCAAGGATAATGTGTTTATTGGCAGCAATTCTACAATTTTAGGTGGTTGCAATATTGAAGAAGGAGTGACTATTGAAGCAGGAACAGTTGTAAACACAAGCATAGATGAACCTTACATTACAGTTGCCGGCGTTCCAGCCAAAAAAATACAAAAGCATACAGACTTATTAACGATTATCGAAAAAGAGATAGGGACTTTTTTAAGGAAAGTTCCTTTTCATAATTTATTTTATTTGTATGATATTTCTATTCCTCCCTCATCTCATGGTGGAACTTGTACTGATAGAACCAAATATTTCAAACAATTAATAGATAAGAAATATAAAGATAGTGGTCTAGTGACATCATTTCATAGGGCTTCTATCGGAGGTGAGGAAACTCACACAATTCTAAAAATAATAATCAATGATAAGGTTTATTTTATCGATGTTGGCATGGGGTTCCCACTTATTAAGCTGATTCCAAGTGATGTTGATTTTAGTTATACTGCGATGGGTATTCAATTTCACTCCTCAGTTAATGGTGATGAAATTGTTGTGAAATCCAATATACAAAACAAAGAAATGGAAGAACTAATGAGATTCAAAATTGATTCGGCGTATTCTCAAGTTGAAATTCTTGAAAAAATGGAGAGGCGCTTCGAACAAAAAGCACTCATACCTTTTCTTCAAAAAGGCTTAAGATATATGTTTATACATGAAGACGCTTTTTATATGATTAAACATAGCGATATCTCTTTTACCAGAGAGTCTGCAACCAAGCACGCAACCAAATACTCAGACGATAACGAATCACAATATTAATTTTGGAAAAGGTTTTGTAGAAGTCGTACAAGGAAAAGTTGCACAGAACTTGCTCAATGGATGAGGGTTAAAGATAAGATTGACAATAATTTAAGATCGTATGCTAATGATAAGAATGATAAACTGCTGCTTGTTAATGATATGGTAATACCCCCAATAAATAATCAGTTTTGATGGTAGAAAATTCTATAATGTTCTGAAAAGGAGTTTTTTATGAAACAATCACGATACACCGATCAGCAGATCGTTAAGATTCTGCAACAAAATGAACAGGGCGTAGCCGTTGCTGATTTATGCAGAGAACATGGCATGAGTCAGGCTACATTCTATAAATGGCGTAGCAAGTATGGCGGTATGGATGCCCCACTGATCTCAGAGGTCAAAACACTACGTGCTGAGAACATGCGCCTAAAGAAGATGTATGCAGAAGAGAAGTTGAAGGCTGAAATTGCCAGTGAGGCATTAGCAAAAAAGTGGTGAAGCCATCGTCTCGCAGACAGATGGCAAAGACTGTTTCACAGCAACAGGATGTCAGTGTTCGTGTGCTGTGCGAAATTTTTTCTATTAGCCGCACCTGCTATAACTATGAAGGTACATTATCATCTGAAAATCAGCGGATTGCTTCTTGGTTACTGCACTTAACGAAGCAGCATCCACGCTGGGGCTTTATGCTATGCTTTTTATATTTACGCAATGTTAAGGGCTTTAACTGGAATCATAAGCGCATTTATCGCATATATCGAGCTTTAGAGTTGAATTTACACATTCGACCGAGGCGTAGGATTCGACGAGATAAGCCAGAGGCATTACAAGTTCCAAGTAGCATAAACCAAGTGTGGTCAATGGACTTTATGAGCGATAGTCTAATGAATGGGCATGCATTGCGCACATTTAATGTATTAGATGATTTCAATCGTGAAGCCTTGGGTATTGAAGTAGATTTATCTCTGCCCTCTGCTCGGGTGGTTCGCAGTTTAGAACGCATCATTGAATGGCGAGGTAAGCCATGTGCAATTCGCTGCGATAATGGTCCTGAATATTTATCAAATGCTTTAAAACACTGGTGTGATGAACAGGGCATAGAGTTACGCGACATTCAACCTGGCAAGCCTGCGCAGAATGCTTATATCGAGCGGTTTAATTGCACGGCGCGTCATGAATGGTTGGATTTGCATATTTTTGAATCCGTTGAGCATGCTCAAAAAACAGCGACGCGATGGATGTGGTATTACAATAACGAGAGACCTAATATGGCAATTGGCGGCTTGCCACCAAGGTATTTACTAACTGCCGCTTAAGACTCTACTATCAGATTGTATTAAAAATGGGAGTATTACCATATCAACCTAAATTTTAGGATTCAACTATTTGTTGGGATAGAAATGAGACAATATGTAAAAAATTTGGATACGGTCGGAAGAATTGCCGAAAATTATCAAGAAGAAGCTGATAATACACTTCTCAATGATTATACACCTTTAATAAGATTGCGTGCTGGAGAATACTTATCTGATGTACAAGAAATTAAAGATTGGTTAAAAGGCAGAATCCAGTAACCATTACATGAATACTGGATTATTTGGAAAAAATAATGAAGTAAATTATGAAAAAGATATATAAATAGTAATAGAGTATGATATGGAAAAAATAGTAAACAATAAGGTTTTTGAGGTTAATGATTCTTCTTTAATTCCATTTTATGAAACACATGGTTGGGTGGTTGTTAAAGGTATCTTTAGTCAGAAAGATATATCCGCCTTCAATCAGCAATGGAAAGAGATGTTATTGAAATACTCAAAGGAAATAGGAGTCAGCTTAGAAGAATATATGGCAGACATTAATCAATGGAGAGACCTATGGCTTCACGGAGGAGTGTTTAGGGATGCTATTTTTAATGAACAAGGGCTTCAGTCGTCCGTTAAAAAAGCTATGAATTGGAAAGGAATACAACTAATTTATGATCATATTATCTCTAAACCATTAATAAATAATGACAAAATACCTTGGCATCAAGATTCAATGTTTTTACCAATTGATATGCCAGGTTGTTTAAGTTGGACGGCATTACAAGATGTTTCCATTAATTCTGGTTGTCTTGAGGTTTTGGATTGCAGTCATAAAGACGGATGTTATGATCCTGTAGATTTTATAGATGATGAAAGGACCGATATCGAATCTAATTATCAACATTTACAATTACCTGTAAAGTCTGGAGAGACTGTGCTTTTACATAACTTAACTTGGCATCGTTCGTCACCAAATACTAAAATAGAGAATAGAGTAGCTCACATTGCCGTATGGGCCCATCCCACTTCCAAATGGCTACCAGACTTAGTTGATTGGCACCCAATAAATGAATTTGTGGAGAGTAATCCTAAGGAATATCTGAGGGGGGAAAGATTTCCGTATTTTGGAGAAATAGAGTCAATTAACAAACCTAAGGACTGGCATTCAGGAACGAAAACTAAGGAAAATAGTATCTCAATGTTTGATGTGAGTGATGTCATAGCACAACAACTTTCCAAAATTCTTGATCAAAGTGGAGATATATCAAGCTTATTGTCATCAGAACAAAATAGACAAAAAATTATAAAAAAAACAATAGATGCAGGAATATACCAAGACCAAGAAAAAATGTCAGATATGTTGCAAAAAATTTGGTTATCTCAGGTCTCATATAAAAAACACAAGTCAAGAAATGCATTTATTTCATCATACAAACAATGGTGGAATACTGTTGGATTGTTATGGGAAAAAAGACTAAAAGAAAATGGAGAATAAAAAAATACTTTTTACTGGTGGTTCAGGATTCATAGGTTCTCACATTGTAGAGAAACTCATTGAAAGAGATTACTTTGTAACTGTGGTAGACCTGTGGCAGTGTGAAGAACTTAAAAAGTACTCCCCAGATAGACTCGATTTTTTCAAAATAGACGCTAATGACTTGCCTGAAGCCAAATATGCAAATATTCTGAAATCGCACGATCATTTATTCCATTTCTCAAGCATCTTGGACACTTCCGAAACAATAACGTAATATGATCCTGCTCATGTTCTAAAAACAAATACCGAAACCCCTTTACGATTAATGAATCTTTCTGCGAAAATGATAAAAAATTATTCCTTCTTTTATCGTAGACACCCTAAACAATCGCCCTGTAACGATATATGGAGACGGGGAACAGCGCTCTGACTACATTTTTGTCGCGAATATTGTCAATATGTTTATCAAAGCACTGGAATCTAAAACATATCTAACCGACAAGATTATTGAGACTGGAGGAAGTGACACCAACTACTCTGTATTAGAAATAGTCGAGACGCTTGAACGGCTTTGGAGCAAAAAAAATGACAAAAAAATTGAGCCCACGCGAGCCGGAGAGGAGGGGGGTACATCAATAAAATTGAACCAAGACACACTATACGAAAAATTGGATTATCAATTGAAATTTTCGTTAGAAGAAGGTCTCATAAAACAATAGAATATTATGAAAACATTGTTAAAAATTAGTAACCATAACCGATATTGATATGGCAAGCAGAAAAATAGCATTGTATGTTGGAGTTGTAACTTCTGATATTACCAACCTAAGCAGGTTATTAGCCAGCTTCAAAACCAACGAAATTGAGCAACTCGATCACGTTGATTCTTTGAAATTTTTAATATATATCAATGAGGAAAATATCGACAAATATAAACAATTGCAATCAGACTTTAACATTACTTTTTTCTGCCACCAAGATGTGCATAAAAACTCTTTCAAAAAATTAACAATTGCCGAATCAAGACAATTTATTCACTATCAACTATATCTATATACACAAAACAAAACCAATGCTTATAGTTGGGTAGCAGACGATGATCTTGAAATAGATAATCGCTTTCAAAATTATCTTAAATGGCTTCCAAAATTTAAACAAGAAGGGGTCGATGTCGTTCTCAGTCCATATGAGGGGGAACCTGCAAATTGCTTTTATAGTGGACTAAGAGGACAAGTATTTGATTTTTTTGAAAATTATAAATGGCTAATACAGCTACCTTCCAAATCGCTATTGCCCAATAGAAGTCCTGAGAACGTATCAATGCGAAAACGTTTCCCAGAATACTACTACGACTTAACTGCCCTCCATGATAAACATCTATTAACACCCTGCTGGCTTGAACCAGTCAGCGACATTGAAACAGTAGGCGAAGCGCTTGCTAGGCTGAAAGAATATGGCTTGAAACTACTTGATGGTAGAAGTTTTTTTCGTCAAGTGAAAATAGACTTGTTTGAAAATCCCATTGCTAATGCAAGGACTGCAATCAATAAAGGTGGTAATGCATTCATCCTGACTCCCCAAACCCTACTGACGGAAAATATAACCCTACAATTAAACGGCAGATACATAAGAAGGTCTGACATGGTCTGGTCGCTTATAAACACAACCTACCATAACTATAAAATTGTTTCGACTCACTTTCCAGTGATTCACCATGGAAGTAATCAAGGCCAAACACATCCATCTAAGATGGTTGATGAAATTATTGCGACCTGCTTGATCCATACACTGAGAGAACATTTAAAATCAAAAAGCGATTGGGGAAAACTATCGCAAAAGCAAGAAAAACTTCAGAAAAGTTATGTGACGAACTTGAATAATCGGCTCAATTTATTCATTGAGCATGCCCAATTTATTCACCAAATTTTAGAAGAAATGTTACAAATAACGTCTTTACATTCGTTTGCAAGTCAATTCACAGAACGCTTTTCTCAACCATTAGCCCAAATTGAAGAAGATATAAGAACTGTTATCAACACCTCAGATTTATCTATGTTCATTGAACTCCTTGAAAAGAAGATTAAACATGTCAATAAAGAACCATAAGCATTCTACGTCTTGCCAATTACAAATCCCAACTATTAATGGGTGCACCTTGTGGCAAACGAATATAGAGGGTCTCAAAATAGTTAGCTCCAAAGAGCTGAGTGAGTTAGAAAACAGATCTGATCTGCATATAAGAATACATTCCTCATGCTTCTTTTCCGAGCAAGCGGGTGGACTAGATTGTGACTGCGTCGATCAACTCAAATCGGCACTATGGTATATAGCTAATGTGACCGATGGCATTGTTTTTTACTTAGATCAGGAAGGTAGAGGGCACGGACTGGAGGAAAAAATCAATATCTATAAAGTTATGCAAGAAAGAGGAGTAGACACATATGAAGCATGCGAACATCTCCATTTAGAACATGACATTAGGGATTATTCAGCAGTAATAAAAATACTAAAGTCTCTCAATATATCATCAGTAAATCTAATTACTAATAATCCTAAAAAAGAAAATGCTCTAATAAAAAATGATATACATGTTTCTCAACTGACCTTTTTGCCCTCTCTTACAAGATTAGAGAACGAGATGTATCTTCAATCCAAAGAAAAAAAACACAATCATAGGCTATACCTTGATCAAATAAGCCAACACAAGAAAAAAAACACATTGTATTTTTATCACCCCTATGAGGAAAATGGCTTTTTGTCCAACCTGTCGGAGTATGGTTTTAGATTGAGAGGAATTGAGTGGTTAAGTGTTGAGCACTTTTACAAATGCCATAAATATGCAAAGATTGGATTAAACAAACAACAAAATCTAGAAGGATTAGCGCAATTTGAACAAGAGAATCAGGCACGACAAGATTGGGAGTACATAAAACAGACAGTCATGTTTACCGGTCTATTTTATAAGTTCAAGCAAAATGCTAAAGTAAGAAACATGCTTCTTGACACAAAAGACTCCTTGCTAGTTGAACAATCAACTAAAGATTACTACTGGGGTGTTGGGAAAAATCTTACGGGGCAAAACAACTTAGGAAAATTATTGATGAAACTTAGAACCATACTACAGAATAACCAATAACACTGTTAGCATCACACCAAAACAACTAGAAGAACTTGCTCTGGGGTGCGTGCTGCGCGGTCAAATCGAAGCATCGGACTATATGTAATGACCCAGAGAATGACTGCACATGTTATAGTGGCTTCAACGGATAGGAGATACATATGTCAAAAGATATTGAAATCAAGCGTTGGACAGCCAAACGCAAGGCTGAGTTCATCAAGGACGTGTTTCGTGGTAAGACGACTTTAGCACAGATTGCTCGCGAGCATGATTTGCCTCTTTCAGAGGTTGAAGGTTGGATGTTAGAAGCACAAGCTGGGATGGAAAATGCCTTGCGCTCTAACCCTAAAGACGTTGCCGAACGCTATGAAGACAAGATAAAGAGCTTGCACGAGGCTTACGGTGAAGCTATGTTACAGGTTAAGTTTCTAAAAAAGTTGCAAAGCCTGACCGAGCGGGACGAGAAGTGATTGGTCAGGCAGTCAAAGAGATGCATAAACAAGGCGATAAGATAAGCATTGTTCAGGCTTGTAAGTGGGCAAACATATCAAGACGTAGTTGGTACTATTGCTCACATAAATCCAAACCTAAAGTGAATGAACACTTAGCAAGCCAGATTAAGGATCATATTGAGCGTCATCCTAGCGATGGTTATCGCAGTGTTGCTTGGTATTTACAGCTTAACAAAAATACGGTTCAGCGTATTTTTCAGCTGAAAAACTGGCAAGTACGCAAGCGTCGTCTTGGTAAGCGTCCACCCACGGGTTGAAACAAATCCATCGGTTAGTGATGCTCCAAATAAACGTTGGTCAACAGACATGGCACGTATAATGGTGTGGTTCACAGGACAGGTAGTGTACTTTGAGTCTTGTTATGGATTGCTGTACGCGCGAATTGCTTGGTTGGCGTTTATGTAAATCTGGTGATGCTAAGGGTGCTCAAGCAGCGCTTGAGGAGGCGTTAATTAACCGCTACGGCACATTATTGCCTTCAAAGGATGCAATCACTTTGCGTTCGGATAACGGCTTAGTATTCACTTCCAAACATTACACAAAGACTGTTAGGGAATACGGACTTAGTCAAGAGTTTATTCGTCCTCATACACCGCAGCAAAACGGCATGATTGAGAGACTGATCCGTACAATTAAAGAACAGTGTGTGTTTTGACATCGCTTTGAATCCTTGCAGGATGCAAGGCGTATTTTAGGTCGATTGTCGGCTGCGCCGACCAAACGCTGTTGTTCTAACTTTCGCTGCGCTCAAGCAGAACAAAGACGCTTTTTGTCGAACCCGATTGTTGATTGTCGTGGCTTCTCATCCCACCAATATTGAATATTGATGTCTTCGTGGCTGATGGCGGAGAGGGTGGGATTGTCGGCTGCGCCGACCAAACGCTGTTGCTTCTAAGGCTTTCGCTGCGCTTGCCAAGCAGAGCAAAGACGCTTTTTGTCGAACCCGATTGTTGATTGTCGTGGCTTCTCATCCCACCAATATTGAATATTGATGTCTTCGTGGCTGATGGCGGAGAGGGTGGGATTCGAACCCACGGAGCTATTACACTCGCCGGTTTTCAAGACCGGTGCATTCGACCACTCTGCCACCTCTCCTGCGGTCAATGTTGTGCGCATTATATCGCGTTACCCCGCTTGTATTCTGGAGTAATAACTGAGTTTATGCAGTTTTATCCGCCAAGATCTTCGCGCTCTATCTCAAGCATGGCTAAACTAAGGAATTTTCCAAGCTCAGCGGCGTCATCTTGAATGCCAACCCATGAGCGATATGGAGATAAGGCGCTGTCTTGTAATATCTCTTCTTTGATTTCGTAAGACTCTAGTCCTTCATCATAAGCGTGTGCAGCATATTTATGGATTAAGGTATAGAGTTTATGGTAATTTTCTACAAGGTCTTTGCTGTATTGACCGTGTCCAGGGATAAAGGTATAGCCTTCTTTTTGTTGGGTTAAGAAGTCCATGGTTTGTATGGTGCCTGCAAATGAGCCGCCGTCCATATTGGCAATGCGCCCATTCATAAGTGCGTCACCGGCACAAACAACTTTGTCTTCAACAACCTCTAACATGATGTCGCCCTTGGTGTGTCCATGCCCTTTATTATGCACGACCAATGTACAGTCCCCCATGTCAAAGCGCTGACCATCTGTCGCTGTTTTAGCAGGTAGTACTACTTTAGTGCCTGCAATACCATTTTCTGTTAAGCGCCCGAAAAGATCTACCCAAAATTTGCCTTCTCCATCACGCAGCATTGTTTTAGTAAAGTCTGTTGAGTAGATCGGAATAGCGGGGTTTTTCTCTGTAAAGGCCTGATTACCAAGTACATGATCGCCATGCATATGTGAGTTAAATACCGCTACAACTGGCTTATTAGTTACCTTGCGGATAGAGCGCAATATCATTTCACCAATTTGCACTGATGAGCCTGTATCAAAGACAACAACACCTTTTTGAGTAACAATAAAACTGGGGTTAGAGAACCAGCCTCTATTTTCAGGGGTTGGCTCTTCCAAAGGAGCTATGTAGGTGTACACACGCTCCGAGACTTGGTGTACTTTTTGATCTGCTATGGGCTCAGCTCGAATAACCAATTCTTCATCTGATGCAAAAACTTTAGGCGCTATCCCCACACTTGCATAAGCCAGTGTATAGCCTGCCATTTCCTTAAAAAACAAACGTCTGTTCATTCTCTTATCTCCTCGTGATTAGAATACTATAAAGATTGTGCTTCTGTTACTGCGTAGGCAATCATGTTATAAATGCTCCGACTACTTGAAACTGCATTCATAAGATGAACAGGCTTTGCAGTACCAACTAATATAGGACCAATTGTAAATCCATCAGAGGCACTTTTCAACAAGCGGTAAGCAATGCTGGCAGCATCAATATTAGGCATTACTAATAAGTTAGCACTGCTGTCACCTAATAGGCTTTCTTGTATAAGTTCTCGTCGCAAATTTATTTCCAATGCCGTATCTGCTTGCATTTCTCCATCTACAATCATATCAGGGTAGCGTTCGTGCAGCATACTTACTGCTGCACGCACTACACGTGCACTGGGCTGTATTGAGCTACCAAAATTAGAGTGTGAGACGAGGGCAATTCTTGGATCCAAACCAAACTGCCTAACTACTTTCTGCGCTGAAGCCGCTATCTCAACTAACTCTTCGGCATTAGGCTGTACGATGGATACCGTATCTGCAATGAATATTGGGCGGTCATTAATCAATACGCCATGCACACCTATCAAATGATTTGCGTTAGAGTGGGTGCCAATAATATTTCGAATAATCCGCAAATTTTTAGCAGGACTGCCACTCATTCCGCAGATAGCAGCGTCACACTCGCCGCGATGTAGCATTAGTGTAGCTATGATGTTAGTGTTAGTGCGCACCATTGTTTTACTTTGCTCAGGCGTTACACCTTTGCGGTACATTAAACGGTAGTAGAGCTCATGATATTCCCTAAAGCGCGGGTCTTTTTCGGGATCTACTAATTCAGCATTATCTCCAAATAATATCCGTAAATTCAGACGCTTAATCATAGTTTCCAGCACACGTCTACGACCAATTAAAATAGGATAAACAAATCCTTCATCTAATGCCATCTGCACAGCAGTGAGCACTTTTGTGTTTTCAGCATCTGCAAAGACCACTTTTTTGGGTGCAGCATACGCCGCATTGAAAATGGTTTGCATCACACCGGTTGAGCGGAAAATGAGACCTTCTAAGCTGTGTCTATAGTCGGCTAGATTAGCGATTGGTTTGGTAGCAACACCACTTTTCATCGCAGCTTCTGCAACTGCAGTCGGCACCTCAACGAGCAAGCGCTGATCAAATGGCTTGGGCAAAATCATATTTTCACCAAACTGTAAGTTCTCCCCGACATAGGCTTGCTGCACTACATCATCAATTTCTCTTCTTGCTAAGTTGGCAATAGCATGCGCACAAGCAATTTTCATTTCTTCGTTGATAATTTGCGCACCAACGTCTAATGCGCCACGAAATAAGAACGGAAAGCATAGAACATTATTGATTTGATTAGCAAAGTCGGAGCGACCTGTTGCACAGATAGCATCGCTGCGAGCTGCTTGCGCTTCTTCTGGCAATATTTCTGGGATGGGATTTGCCATAGCAAAAATCAAGGGTTTTTCTGCCATACTTTTGACCATGTCTTGGGTTACCAACCCCGGACCAGACACTCCCAAGAATACGTCTGAACCAGCCATTGCATCTGCTAATGTGCGTGCTGTAGTCTCTACAGCAAATTCCCGTTTATATTTGTTCAAGTCATCACGTCCTGCATGTACAACCCCTTTAGAGTCACACAGTACAATATTTTCTCTACGCACACCGATGGAGATAAACATGTCTAAGCAAGCGATACCTGCTGCCCCTGCTCCGTTGCACACTACGCGAATTGTCTCTGCCGTTTTATTGGTTAAGAATAGGCCATTAATCAATGCTGCTGATGCGGTAATTGCTGTACCGTGCTGGTCGTCATGAAATACAGGAATTTTGAGCCGTTCTTTTAATTTACGCTCAATTTCAAAGCATTCAGGTGCTTTAATATCTTCTAAATTGATGCCGCCAAATGTGGGCTCTAATGCAGCAACAACATCACAAAATTTATCAACCTCAGTTTCATTCACCTCAATATCAAACACATTGATGCCACCAAAATGTTTGAATAGTACCGCCTTCCCTTCCATGACAGGCTTAGAGGCTAATGCGCCAATGTTGCCCAAACCAAGTACTGCTGTACCGTTGGAGATAACTGCAACCAGATTGCTCCGTGCAGTGACTGCTGATGCCTCATCTTGATTATCAACAATTGCCATACAAGCATCTGCCACTCCAGGAGAATAAGCCAGGCTCAAATCATGCCGCGTTGCCAGAGGCTTAGTCGCCCGAATTTCTAATTTTCCAGGAGGATAGCTACGATGGTAATCTAATGCGGCAGTGTTGTTTCTTTTTTTAGTCATGGGAGCGTTCCGAATAGTAGTTGCAGTGCCTAAGCATTATGCCTTATAGGCTATAACTTATGGAGTGTTTTGCGCGGCGGCATTAAGTCAGTGATTGTACCTTCTGCCATTTCTGCTGCAAAGCATAAGGTTTCTGAAAGGGTTGGGTGCGGGTGAATCGTTAAGCCAATATCTTCTGCTGTAGCGCCCATTTCAAGCGCTAAGACAGCTTCTGCAATTAATTCGCCAGCATTCGGACCTGTAATAGAAGCGCCCAGCAAACGTCCTGTGCTTTCATCAAATAATGCTTTGGTCATCCCGTCACTGCAATTTAAGCTCAATGAGCGTCCACTTGCCGCCCAAGGAAAAGCACCTTTAACATAGGCTATTCCTTCTTCTTTCAGTTGCTGCTCTGTTTTGCCCATCCAAGCAACTTCTGGGTTGGTGTAGGCAACTGATGGAATAGTCATTGCATTGAAGGTTACTTTATGCCCTGCGATGACCTCTGCTGCCACTTTTCCTTCGTGCACCGCCTTGTGTGCTAACATTGGCTGACCTACTACATCGCCTATAGCAAAAATATGCGAAGCGTTGGTACGCATTTGGCTATCTACATGGATAAAGCCTTTATCATCTACTGCTACACCTGCTTTGTCTGCACCAATCAATAAACCATTTGGCTGACGCCCAGCAGCTACTAGAATACGATCAAATTTTTGTACACTTTGCTCGCCTTTTTTGTTTTTTAGCGTTACTGTTAGGCGCTTTCCAGAAG
The DNA here is from genome assembly GCA_965219665.1 of Gammaproteobacteria bacterium. Lineage (GTDB taxonomy): Bacteria > Pseudomonadota > Gammaproteobacteria > CAKMZV01 > CAKMZV01 > CBDCOD01. The sequence goes on from CBDCOD010000003.1 coordinate 19,038, forward strand.
TATCTACATGCTCTACCTGTGTATTATCTAAGAATGTTAGGCGCTTTTTCATACGACGCTCTAAAGGCTTGCACATATCCGCATCCACTTCGCCACCAAAAAGTTGTGTACCGCGTCTTGCGACCGTAACCTTACTGCCTAAGGCCTCATACACTGTCGCCATTTCCATCCCGATAATGCCTGCTCCAATAACCAATAGTTCTTTAGGGATATCAGCCAACTCCAAAGCACCCGTAGAGTCAATGATGCGCTCATCATCCCATGGGAAAGTTTGCAATTCAGTCACTCTTGATCCAACAGCGATTACTGCATTGTCAAAAGATATTGTTTGTACCTTACCATCAGCATCCTCTACAGCGATTTGGTTAGCACTGATAAAACGTCCGTGCCCCGTGACAATCTCTACCTTACGCTGCTTGGCAAGTCCACCTAAACCACCAGTCAATTTGCCAATCACTGAATCCTTAAAAGTTCGTATTGCATCAATATCTATTTTCGGCTTACCAAAACTAACACCATGACCTGCCATTTCGTCTGCTTCAGTAATGATTTCTGCCATGTGCAGCAATGCCTTTGATGGGATACAGCCCACATTCAAGCACACACCGCCTATTACTTCGTAACGCTCGATAAGCACTACTTTTTTCCCTAAATCAGCTGCTCTAAATGCTGCTGTATAGCCGCCAGGTCCTGATCCTAACACCACTACATCACAATGCTTATCTGCCTCTCCAGCCGCATCACTTGCAGCAATAGGAGCCGCAACTGGTACAGAGGCCTCTGGTTGCTTTGTCGGTTTATCGCCTGTATCCGATGTGGCAGCTGAGACCTCCAATTCCAGTATCAGACTCCCTTGTGATACTTTATCACCTAATTTAACCAGCACTTTTTTGACTACACCACTTTGCGGTGAAGGAATCTCCATGCTCGCTTTATCACTCTCTAAGGTAATTAAAGAGTCTTCAGCATTGATGGTATCGCCGGCAGAAATCAATACTTCTATAATTTCTACATCACTAAAATCGCCAATATCTGGCACAGTAATTTTTTCAATCATGTCTATTTTCTATTTTTACTTTGTATCTTTACTTTGCATTTCTACTGCGTAAAAAAACGCTCTTTTACATTTCGCACACTGCATTTATAAACTCATCATAAGAAACCCACAAAAAGCGGGGTTATTTGATGCTATATGTGTGTTCCTTAATCGCTCCGAATCATCAAATCCTAACGGGTATTGCCTAAAGAAGGTATCAATCGCTTTGTGCAAAACCTGCTCATTCATTATGTACTCAATTTACAAGACAAGATGGCGTATATCGCTTAGATAGCGGGTCAATGACACAATAAAGCGTGCACCCTGCGCGCCATCTATGACACGATGATCATATGACAATGCAAGTGGCAGCATTAAACGTGGCTGGAATGCATTCCCATCCCACACAGGCTGTACTGAGGAACGACCGACGCCAAGAATAGCGACTTCTGGAGCATTCACAATTGGCGTAAAATATGTGCCACCGATACCGCCTAATGATGATATAGAGAAGCAAGCACCGCTTAAATTTGTGGGTGTTAACTTGCCCATCCGCGCTTTCTCGCTCAGTTCAGCCAAATCGTCCACAATGTCCCAAATGCCCTTTTGATTGACATCACGGATAACTGGAACGACTAAGCCATTGGGAGTATCTACTGCTACACCAATGTTGTAGTACTGCTTTTTGACTAACTCTTCGCCAGACAATGAGGCATTAAAGTTGGGGTGGTCATGCAAAGCAGCACACACTGCCTTAATGACAAACGCCAGTGGTGTTACTTTCACTCCGCGCCCTTCTGCCTGCTTTGCCAATGATTTACGATATGCCTCTAATTCGGTAGTATCAGCATCATTGAACTGAGTAACATGTGGCACATTCAACCAACATGCTGCCAAGTGCTTGCCTGATATTTTTTTGATACGAGACAGCGGCTCATGTTCTACTGCGCCGAAAGTACTGAAGTCAACTGTCGGCACTGGTGGAATACCACTTCCAGCTGCCACTGATGTTTGCCCCTGCATAACTGATTTTACAAAGTTACGAACATCGCTTTCGTTTACACGACCTTTGGGTGCACTTCCTTTAACCTGAGACAAATCAACACCAAGCATAGTTGCTAAGCGGCGTACTTTAGGACTGGCATGGACCAGTGATCCATATGCCTGCTTGTTTTCTATTACGTCCGTATTAGCAGTTTGAGCAGGCACAGCTGGTGCTGCGGTAGGTAGAGATGGAGCTGACTCTGCCGCAGTTTTCTTGCTTTCTCGACTCTGCCTCTGGAGTTTCCGCTGGCTTTTCTTCTGGTTGATCAGGCTCAGTAGTTGCTTCGCTTGCTGCTTCTGATACCTCTAATTCAAGAATAGTACTGCCTTCAGAAACCTTATCACCTAATGCAACCGATAGATTAACAACGACCCCAGCAGCAGGAGATGGAATTTCCATACTGGCTTTATCGCTCTCTAAGGTAATTAAGGAGTCTTCAACCTGAACCGTGTCGCCTTTGGCAACAAGCACCTCAATAATTTCTACGTCACTAAAATCACCGATATCTGGTACGCAAATTTTTTCAATAGCCATTTCTATTCCCCCTTACACACTAATAGGGTTAGGCTTAGAAATCTCTAAACCATACTTTTTAGCAGCTAATGCGACATCGGCATGGCTCACTTTCCCCTCATCTGCCAACGCTTTTAAGGCAGCATGTGCTATCCAATAGCGATTGACTTCAAAAAAGTGTCGCAAACGCTCTCGCGTATCCGAACGCCCATAACCATCTGTGCCCAGTACCATATAGGAACCCGGCACCCATGTGCGAATTTGATCTGCGTATTGGCGCACATAATCAGTTGCTGCGATTACTGGACCTTGGGCATCTTTCAGACATTGAGTCACGTACGGTATTTTCGCTTTCTTTTTAGGGTTCAAACGATTATGGCGCTCACATTCGTAACCATCCAAACGCAGTTGATTAAAGCTTGGCGCACTCCATAAATCTGCCTCAATATCAAAGTCAGTTTTAAGTAATGCTGCTGCTGCAATTACCTCACGGAATATGGTACCTGAGCCTAATAATTGCACTCGCTTTTTACCTTTACCTCCTTTACTAAATTGATACATGCCCTTAATAATGCCCTCTTCTGCCCCTTCAGGAAGAGCTGGGTGGCTGTAGTTTTCATTCATAACGGCTATGTAGTAAAAGCAATTTTCATTGTCAGCATACATACGGCGCAAACCATCTTGCATGATAACCGTCAATTCATAAGCAAAAGTCGGGTCATACGATCGGCAGTTAGGCACATGACCAAACATAACCATATGATGACCATCTTGGTGCTGCAAGCCCTCACCAGCCAAGGTTGTACGACCTGCTGTACCACCCATAAGGAAGCCTTTTGCCTGCATGTCACCAGCAGCCCACACTAAGTCACCAACACGTTGAAAGCCAAACATTGAGTAGTAAATATAGAATGGAATCATATATTTATTGTGGTTAGCATACGAAGTAGCTGCTGCAATCCATGAGCACATGGAACCTGCCTCATTGATGCCCTCTTCTAAAATCTGGCCATTCGATGCTTCCTTATACCACATCATTTGATCTGAATCTTCAGGCACATACTGCTGCCCCTGCGGCGCATAAATACCAATTTGACGGAACAAGCCTTCCATACCAAAGGTACGCGCTTCATCTGGCACAATTGGAACCACTCTATCTTTTACATCTTTATTACGCAAAATAATAGACAAGAAGCGCACAAATGCCATCGTGGTAGACATCTCTCTATCTGCCGTGCTACCTAATAGGGCATCAAACGCACTTAAATCAGGTACTTTTAAAGTCTCTTTAGTCACATTGCGCGTTGGCAAATAACCGCTCAGCTCCTTACGTTTTTGATGTAAATACTGTATCTCAGGTGAATCATCAGCTGGCTTATAAAAAGGCAATTCATTGATTTTCTCGTCAGAAATAGGCAATCCAAAACGGTCACGGAATGCCCTTAACGCTGCCTCATCTAACTTTTTAGTTTGATGAGCTGTGTTTGCCCCTTCTGCCGACCCTTGGAACCCATAGCCTTTGACCGTTTTCGCAAGAATAACGGTTGGCAAGTCAGATTCAAGCGCGCTTTTGTAAGCAGCATAAATTTTACGGGGATCATGCCCGCCACGCGTCATGCGGTAGATATCATCATCTGACATATCTGCAACTAAGGCAAGCGTCTCTGGATATTTTCCAAAGAAATGCTCGCGAACATAGGCGCCGCCCTTTGCTTTATAGGTCTGATAATCGCCATCAACCACTTCCATCATGCGCTTTTGAAGCATGCCGCTCTTATCGCGCTCAAGCAAGCGGTCCCACTCGCTACCCCAAACTAATTTGATCACATTCCAGCCCGAGCCGCGAAAATGCCCTTCTAATTCTTGGATAATTTTGCCATTACCACGTACTGGACCATCTAAGCGCTGTAAATTACAGTTAATAACAAAAATCAGATTGTCCAATTTTTCGCGCGCTGCCAAATGAATAGCTCCTAATGATTCAGGCTCATCCATCTCGCCATCTCCCAAATACGCCCACACAACACGATTTTCCTTACGAATAAGATCTCGATGCTCTAAATAGCGCATAAAACGCGCTTGGTAGATAGCCATAATAGGCCCTAACCCCATAGAAACTGTAGGGAACTGCCAGAAATTCGGCATAAGCCATGGGTGCGGATAAGAGGAAACACCTTTACCATCTACTTCTTGACGGAAATTGAGTAACTGCTCCTCAGTCAGCCGCCCTTCTAAGTAAGCACGAGCGTATATGCCGGGTGCAGAATGCCCTTGAAAGAACACCATATCACCACCATCGGAGTCAGGCGCATCTGCTCCTTTATAAAAATGATTAAAGCCGACTTCATACAACGTAGCACTGGAAGAATAACTGGCAAGGTGCCCTCCTAATTCAGAAGCTTTTCGGTTTGCGCGAACCACCATTGCCAAAGCATTCCAGCGCACAATGGAGCGGAGTTTATGCTCAATATCTTGACCTGCTGGGATCGGTGGCTGCTTAGAGAGGGGAATCGTATTAACGTATTCAGTAGTAGCACTGTAAGGCAAATCAAAGCCTTTAGCACGCGCTTGATCTATCAGTATTTGTAATAAATGGTGGGCTTTTTCTGTGCCTTCAAATTCAACGACAGCATCAAAGGCTTCTTGCCATTCCAAAGTGCTATTAGGATCCTGATCCACAAATTCTTTCATTGATAATGCTCCTGTGGGAAAAATAATTAACGTAGCACGGTATGCTCTATCTTATAGGTTCTCAGATATAACGCATACAAATAACGCACATGAGATGTACGAGAACCTAAGGGAATGTATTTTAACTGCTTATAACTCACTTTTAGAGTAAAAACGTGTTGCATAGCAACATCTAAGCGCGATTTAATAGCACAATCTTAATAATATAATAGTGAACTGAAAACGCTGATGCACTGCTACTGACTTGCAGAGATATTGTATCCACCATCCACATAGATAACAGAGCCTGTAATGCCTGATGAATAATCAGAAGCCAAGAAAGAGGCTGTATTGCCCACCTCCTCTATACTGACATTACGCTTTAACGGCGTGGCTGCTGCTGCCTTGTCTAACATGGTGCGAAAATCTTTAATACCGCTGGCTGCTAAAGTACGAATTGGTCCTGCCGAAATCGCATTAACCCGAATGCCATCTTGACCTAAATCCGCTGCCAAATAGCGCGTAACCGCCTCTAACGAGGCTTTGGCAACGCCCATAACATTGTAATTAGGCACAGCGCGTACTGCGCCAAGGTAGGTTAAAGTCATCACAGAAGCCTCATTCGTCAACAAAGGGCGCATTGCCTTCGTCAGACCTAAAAAGCTCCATGCGCTAACATCATGGGCAACCTGAAACCCTTCACGCGTCCCTACTTCTGAAAATCGCCCTTCCAATTCCTCTCTGGGTGCATAGGCAACAGAATGTACTAACACATCCAACGAACCCCAGCGCGCCGCAATAGCATCATGTGTTGCTTGCAATTGACCTTCATCAGTCACATCCAAAGGCAAAGTAAAATCGGAGCCAACTGAAGCAGCCAGCTTCTCAACCCGAGACTGTAATTTTTCATTCTGATAAGTCAAGCAAATATCAGCCCCTTCACGCGCTAAAGCATTGGTAATACCACTGGCGATGGATTTATCATTTGCCACACCCACAACTAACGCTTTTTTTCCTTTTAACAACATATAAATACATTCCTTAATAACACTACATTTGAATACGATTTATGAACTGCTCAACCTATGATTTAAGCATCATGCTTTGCTCACTAAAAAGCATGCGGCACAACAAGAGCCATCAACCAATCGCAATACACAACGCTACACAGGAGTTGTGATAGACTGAGCGACACCTCTAACCAAAACATCACTGTCATAAACTTTATGCATATTCTATCCGAATATACACGAATATACAAAAACCGCCGTCTTCCTCTGCGAGCAGGCCATTACACTTAGGCAAGTACTAGGATGCAAGATGCGACTGCATTTCCCTTTTATTAGATACAATACATTTATGCAATAATCTCTGAAGATAGCCCATTTTATTTTTCAATTCATATTCATAGTTTTTAAAACACATACATTAAAGGCCCAGCATGAGCAGTGACTTCAAACAAACTCTTTGGAAGGCAGCAGATAAACTCAGAGCACAAATAGATGCGGCTGAATACAAGCACATCGTCCTTGGTCTGATTTTTCTCAAATATATCTCTGACACCTTTGCCAAGCAGCGAAAAAACATAGAAAAAACAGTCTCTGATCCTTCCTCTGACTACTTTATCAGTGTGGTATCTCCAAAGTGTGCGCCGTAATGCGCAGAAAAAGCCGTGCAATCAAAAGTGCAATAAGGGCGGTCTTGTCGCGTTTGGATTTAGGCTGGATAGTCGGCTCGCTAAAATATTGGACTGAAAAAGAAATACAAGACACGCTCCTTAAAAATGATACTTTTTTGAGTAACCAATGGTCCTTACCTGAGCGCGTATTTATCTGGTGTGCAAGGCACTTTTTTTTGTCTAATGTGCTTATATTTCTACTTGCGGTAATCTGCTCTACTCTTATTGCAAAATACTACATGCCCCTTCAAGAACTCTTTCCTGAAACAGAAAAGGACTTGCATTCGCTACTTCATTTTCAACCCACGATATTTGGTGCTCAAGCCACGCTTCTTGGTTTGGTATTCCCGCTCGTGATTGCTTTTATTGGTATATTGTTGCAGGGCAAGTCTTCTAATGAATCAATGTGGATCAATCTATCGCCATCACTCTGGGTTTATGTTTGTGGGCTTTAGTGCTCTTGACGCTATTACTGCTATACGTTGTCTGTGTTGAAACTCTGTGATCCATGGCTGGGTCTCATCAAGAACCAAAGTCTATTCAGCAAGCAGAAATGGCAGCAGTTATTCCCACTACGCTTTGGTTTATAGCGAATCCTCGCATTGTCTCGGCCGGTTTTTATGGAAAACGATTGCCTTTTTGTCTTTGAACTGCCCGCATGGCAATGGTTGTTCAAGTACGCCATAAACGAAGTGCTTCTCGCGCGATATTAGAAATAGACGTTTACCCCACCACTGCTTATCAGCAATTGAAAATGACCTCTTGTACCAACCTAAATGCAAAAATGTTAGAGTTGAAATTCTTCCCGCAGAAGAACTTACAACATGAAGTATTTCATTGCTATTCCAACCAAATAATCACAAATGTGTGGTACAGAGTGCTTAATATGGGAATTCGGCTTTGGGTAATAGAATGCTACTTTAAAAACATAATTTCAACTATGTGTTCTTCGGCACAATGTGTCCCCGCAAAAAAACGAGAAGATACTTGGATCTTATCGTTTCCATTTCGTATTGACGGGTACTGCCAAAAAGACATACTATTGGCTAAAACAAATAACGATGGCATTAATTGGCTCTCTAAGTTATGCTTTCAAATCGCAGTGAGGACCTCTGCGAGATCAGTTCAAAAGCATTTAACATTAAAACAGATGGTTGGAGCACTCGCTGGGCAGACTGAAGATTCCTTAAAAGAAAATAATGCTAGACAGTTTCAGTCAGCAAGAGATAGCCTTGTTGAATTCCAAACACAAATTCAGTCTTCAATGTTTTTTACTAATAGTGCGAGCAAGCCTTACAATTGGTTGTTACTCTCAAAAAAGAGCGGGTGGAGGGAAAGTTTTTTAGATGTATTTGTTTGGGAGTCTAGAAATATAGCCAAAGGTGTTACTCAAAGAATTCAGGATGATACTAAATATTATGAATCATGGTGCTATTTATATCCACACCTATTCGGCTTCCGAGAAGCAAATCCTCCTGCGCGAATAGCGGAAAGATACCTTAGTGGACATTACCAAATATGGAGAGAACTAATGTCTTGGACTGTTGGATTCAATAAAAATGATATTGTTTCTGCTGAATTAAGGGATAGAGTGATTAAGGACTTCATAGGCAGTTGGGAGTTTTGGGGGAGATTATTAAATAAGGAATTCAAGTCAGTTAAAAGCAACGAGTTTTTAATTGCCACACATCATGTTAATTGCACAAGTTACATGATCATTCATGCCTGCAAATATAGTAACACTGATGCTGCAAGATGGGCAACTGATGTACATTAATTTATTGGTTTGAATTGTTTACAGAAAAGTCAACATGAATATCACCACTATGGTTGGCACCACGAATTAATAAACCTGGGTATTCTGCAACTTGATTCTGATCATGCGTTGCGCAAATCAATTGCATCAAGTAGTGAGTTTAACGAGGCAGAAGTAACAGTAGTTGCCCTGAGAAATTATTGGATAGATATTCGTTATCTCACGGCTGCCTACTTGTTAGCCACATCAGAAAACAAAAGGGAGCACAAACAGTTGATTGAGGCTTTAGTCTCAGGAAATCGTCTGGAGCCTACGAGAGAGACCAAAGATTCACCAAACGCCACCAGTGCTAAGGAACTTTTGGGGGTCTATCTCAGGCAATATGGATATTGGGACGGACAATTTAGTTATAGTGTTCGTTTGGAGCGGCATCTTGAGAGTTTGGTTAGAATAGAAAGACCAGCAAGGGTGCCTAACAGAATATACATAGTTTCTGGGTCAAAGAAAGAACAATATTTACCAAAATTCTTTCAGATTATGGGCATAGGCTTAACTATTGATTCAGTCAAATTTAGCCTAGATCAAATGCGGATTCAGTTTTTTAAAGTCGGATGCTATAACTTACGTCAATCTTAAAAATACGATTTCGGAGTTGAAAACAATAATAAACATTAATGAATCCACCATCAACGCTGTTGCTGAATACTTTGATATTGAACAGGAAGAGGCTGAGAAAAGATCAAAGTTGTTTATTGCCTCTATTACGGAATGTATTGCCGAACTTAAAGACGAGGAGAACTCGAAAATTATTAATGCTCCGCTTGACGAAGAACGCTTACGACAATTCGGGGTAGCAGCCTCAGGGTCAACGTTCACTGTATCCAACGGGCCTATGCCGCTGGCCCTGTTTCAAGACATTAAACCTATTAAACATTTTGACGGCAGTATGGTTGATACAGATATTGTGGATTACCGCAAAAGTGTAGTTTCAAAAGGAATACAAGCAAATATAGCTATTAATGAAGATGAATGGCTAAACAATATAGTATCAGAAAGGGCGGCAGAGGCTTGCTTTCAGCAATTACTTAAGCAGTGCCCTTGGAAAACAGAGCAGTTTGAGGATGCTATTAGTCTGATTCGGCGAGCCGTGGACGATGGCCAATCGCTTAAGAGCAAAGGGCTTACGCCCATTATGTTCATCGGTCCCTGGAATGTATATGAATTAATAGATTCATCCAGATGGCAGCACGGGAACAAAGAGAAGCACTTACCTTATGATGATATATCTGTAGAGAGAAATAAGCCTGCTGAATACGTCTGTCATCTTGCCGGCATTGAAATATATAGATTTCCGTTTATGGGTGAACAGCTTTCAGTACTCCTTGGCAAGGAAGCCTTCAAAAAAATGAAGGTTAAGCAATTTGAGAAGGGAAGGTATGTTGACGTGACCTTTAAGCAGGAAAATAAAACCGACTTAACGGGCACGCTGTCGCTTTCGTTTGAAATGGAGTGTGAATTTGATAATACGGAGTGTTTTAGATACATCAGCTCTGTTTCAAATAATTGGTAATGGCGTGCTTATTTTATATCCGAAAAAATGGTTTTTTTGGATATGAGACTACTGCCATTGCTCTGCATTAAGGGTAGTACCAAGCCCCTAAAGATGCTTTTTATTTTTATTGTAAAGGTATGCCATCATTCCTCTCCTGTTGCGCGCCACCTTATTTAAACCCTGTCAGGTCGGGGCGGGGCTGCCTCACCAAGGGAGAGGAATTATCATGCGCTATGGCGTGTTTAGTTGGAGTTTGGGTTGGGGTTTTTCTGTTCTGGTTTCATGAGGGGGAATAGGATGACGTCACGAATACTGGCACTGTCTGTAAATAGCATAACCAAGCGGTCAATGCCAATGCCCTCGCCTGCTGTTGGGGGTAGCCCATACTCTAAGGCGTTAATGTAGTCTCTGTCATATAGCATCGCTTCTTCGTCGCCGCTGGCGTGGTCTGCTGCTTGCTGCTTGAAGCGATCGGCTTGATCTTCTGCATCGTTTAATTCTGAGAAGCCGTTAGCAATTTCACGCCCGCCTACAAATAATTCAAAACGATCAGTGAGTGCATCGTCTGTGTCGTTGCGCCGTGCTAGTGGAGAGGTTTCTGCGGGGTAGTGGGTGATGAAGGTGGGTTGTAGTAAGGTTTCTTCTACTGCCAGTTCAAACAGTTCTACTTGTAATTTTCCAAATCCAACATTATCAGGGCAGCTGACGTTTTGTTGCTGTAGTACAGTGCGCAACAGTGATTCATCACGCGCTTTATCTTTTAATTGTGGAAATGCCTCAACGACCGCTTCCTCTAAGCGCAACCGCTGAAAAGGTTGTGCCCAGTCAATTTCAATGCCCTGCCACATCATTTTGTGCTGCCCTAAGACGCGCTGCGCTAATTGCTGCAGTAGCTCTTCGGTTAGGTCCATAAAGTGTTCAAAAGTTGCATAGGCTTGATAAAATTCCAGCATCGTAAATTCGGGGTTATGGCGGGTGGATAACCCTTCGTTACGAAAATTGCGGTTGATTTCAAAGACGCGATTAAAGCCACCAACAATCAAGCGTTTCAAGTACAACTCTGGTGCAATGCGCAAGTATAAGTCCATATCTAAGGCATTGTGATAGGTGGCAAAAGGTTTGGCAGCTGCCCCACCTGCAAGTGGCTGCATCATTGGTGTTTCTACTTCTAAGTACTCTCTGTTTTGAAAAAATGTGCGGATTTCCTGCACAATTTTTGCGCGCGTTTCAAAGACAGCGCGTACTTTCTGGTTAGCAATCAAGTCAACATAACGTTGGCGGTAGCGCTGCTCAATATCTTTTAGTCCATGGTATTTATCGGGCAGTGGATTTAATGCCTTCACTAACAGGGCAAAAGCGGAAACTTCAACGCTTAGCTCTCCTTTTTGGGTATAAAACAGTACACCCTCAACTGCCACTATATCCCCTAAATCTAACTGCTTAAACTGTTTATAGTCTGCGGCATCAGCAAGATTATCACGCGCTATATAAACTTGTAGTTGCTTGCCACTATCTTGTATATGCGCGAATGCAGCCTTACCCATAATGCGCTTACTGACTAACCTGCCCGCTACTTTAACAGTTTGATTTGCTGGTAAGTCACTTTCTTGGGTGTGGCGCGCTTGAATAGCAGCTACTGTGTCTGAGGGTACAAAATCATTTGGGAAGGCACTGCCTTGCTGACGCAGTTGACGTAATTTCAATATGCGATGCAGCTTTTCGTCCCGCTTGGCTATATCTATTAACTGCTTTTTTAGCCCTTGAATTTGCCCTTTAGGGCTTTGCTTTTCATCCCATGCCTTAGCCTGTTTATACACTATGGTATCATCTGAAGAAAGCAGCTGACCTATTAGCTGCTCACCTTCACGTACTATATGCACTGTGATATCACCCCAATCAGACGTAAGGGTCTGCTCTAACTCTATTCCCATAAATTATTCTATAAACAGTTTTTGCAATAATATGTATTGCCTTTTTGCTTTAATTGTGAAACAGGCATGTGTAAGCCGCAGCGCGAACATGCTTCTAAGCGTTTCGTCTCCTGTGATTGCTCAGCACCCTTCTTTGCTTTCTTCAACAGATGCTGCAAAAAACGATATAGTAGATAAAGCGCGCCAACTACAATGACTAATCTTACAATACCCATGCTCACTATTGTACCGCGAAATAGAACTATGCTGAATCTTGCAATTGCTTTTGCCCCAATAAATACGACTGTAGGTGCTCTATCTGCAAACTGTAAAAAAATAGTAGATGCCATCCATGCAGCACGCGCAGCACAGGCAGATGTTGTGTTATTCCCTGAGCTGTGCTTAACAGGATACATCCCAGAAGATTTGCTACTGCGCGCTGATTTTCAGCAAGCCATTGAAAATCACCGTGAAGAGCTAATACAAGCAAGCATAAATATTACTGCTATTGTAGGCTTGCCAACATGGCAAGCAGGGTGTTGCTTTAATAGTGCCCTTGTGCTACAGAATGGGCAGTGTGTTGGCATCTATCACAAAAATCATCTACCTAACTATGGTGTGTTTGATGAAAAGCGCTATTTTGTGGAGGGCGATAGCCCGCTACATATTCGCATCAATGATACTATCTGCTCTGTCTGTATCTGTGAAGATTTATGGCATCCATCGACTGCAAAAAAACTGGCAGCCCAAGCAGACTGCCTACTGAGTTTAAATGCCTCTCCTTTTGAAATGAAAAAGCACGAGAACCGCATTAAAACAATGGAGCAAACGGCAGCTGCTAACAACTGTGCGATTGCCTATTGCAATATGACAGGTGGGCAGGATGAAGTGGTTTTTGATGGCGACTGCTTTATAATTGATGAACAAGGACAGCAAACCTATCAATCCCCTTTTTTTGCTGACCGTGTACTGATAGCGAACGCACATACAGTGGGTAAATCGATAAATGATGCTATTCTTTTAACACGCCTACATCAAGCACTCACGCTCAGCATTCAAGACTATGTGTATAAGAATGGTTTTGAAAAAATCGTGCTGGGGCTGTCAGGTGGCATTGACTCCGCGCTCTGTCTCAGCCTCTGTACGAGCGCATTAGGTAATAGCAATATTACCGCAGTAACTATGCCATCGATACATACCGCATCGCTGAGCATCGAACTCGCTGAACAACAGTGCAAAACACTGGGGGTTGAATTGCTTAACCTTCCAATCAGGGCAGTTGTAGATAGCTTCACAGAAACACTGCAAGGCACACAGGATACTGCGCTACATACCATCACCTATCAAAACCTACAGGCACGTACACGTGGTACACTACTGATGGGATTGGCGAATGAGCACCATTCTTTAGTAATTACCACAGGTAATAAAAGCGAATATGCCACTGGGTACTGTACACTATACGGTGATATGGCAGGTGCATTTGCTCCCTTAAAAGATTTAGACAAAACGACTGTTTATAGCCTCGCTCGCCATATCAACGATACAATACAGCAAGAACATATACCGCAAGCAGTGATCGATCGTCCACCGACAGCAGAATTGATAGATAACCAGAAAGATAGCGACAGCCTGCCAGAATATGATACCTTGGATGATTGGCTGCGCACCATGATAGAAGCAGATAGTGCGCATCAGAATGAAGCCCAGTTAGCCATGCTTAGAAAAATCGTCCTCAATGAGTATAAACGCAGACAAAGTGCACCTGGACCAAAAATGAGTCCTCGCGCCTTCGGCAGAGAAAGACGCTATCCCATAACCCAAGCTTTTTTCTAAACCATAAACTAATAAAAAAACATAAACCATGATTGGAACACTTTGGCGATTACACCGCATCCTCTTACAACACAACCTACATACCCTACTCAAACCCTTACCTGCGTGGCGATATATCGCCCCGTTGCTTATGCTATCGCCTTATTACTGGCTACCCCACAGCAACAAGAAATTACAGCGTGGACAGGCGTTTAAATCTGCACTGATTGAAGCGGGAACTATTTTCATTAAATTAGGACAAGCACTCTCTGCACGGCGCGATTTTGTCCCTGCCGATATTGCTGATGCCATACGCGATTTACAGGATAGGTGCCCGCCTGTTGAATATCACTTGATTGAGCGTATAATCCAAAAAGAATATGGTGCTAAGCCCAGCGAATACTTTCAAGATTTCAACCCTGAGCCGATAGCCTCTGCCTCCATTGCACAAGTACATAGTGCCCAGTTATCAAGTGGTGAGAAGGTAGTTGTTAAATTAGTGCGTCCTGACATCCAAAAGCGCATAAACCATAGCGTACGTACTATGAGGCATCTGGCGTTCTTGCTACACCACCTCTTACCCAATCGCTCTACTCTACGCCCATTAGAGGTCGTAGAAGAGTTTGCCTCCACTTTGCACAATGAAACAAATATGCTGCGTGAAGCCTCCAACGCAAGCGTTATCGCACGCAATTTTGCTAATGATGATACGATGTACACCGCCAAAATATACTGGCAACACACTAAACCAAATATATTGGTTATGGAGTATATTGAGGGCATTCCTGTAACCAATATCAAAGCACTTGAAAGTGCAGGTATAGAGCGCAAAACATTAGCAGAAAATGGGGTGCTTATTTTCTTTAAGCAGGTCTTTCGCGATAATCTATTCCATGCAGATATGCACCCTGGCAATGTGTTTGTTGGCTTAGATGGTCGCTACAAAGCGATAGATTTTGGTATAGTTGGCTCTCTCAACGAAAGCGATAAACGCTATCTGGCAGAAAATTTTATTGCCTTCTTCAATCAAGACTATCACCGCGTTGCACAATTGCACCTTGATTCGAATTGGGTACACCCTGATACACGAGTACAGGAATTGGAAGCGGCAATCCGATCTGTGTGTGAGCCGATTATGGGGCTGCCGCTCAGTCAGATTTCATTTGGGAAATTCCTACTACAGTTGTTCCAAGTTGCCAAGCAGCACGGCATGCAAGTACAACCCCAGTTAGTATTGCTACAAAAGACTCTCTTTAATATTGAAGGCTTAGGGCGACAACTCTACCCTGATTTAGACCTGTGGGAAACTGCTAAACCATTTTTAGAAAATTGGCTGCGCCAGCACTATAGCCCGCGTACATTGCTTAGGGATCTTAAAGTCCATTGGCCTGCTATTCGCCAAGAGTTGCCACATATTATTAAGAAACAACTACAGAATACACCTGTACAGTCAGTACCCGCCCCGCGCACAAATAATGTACAGCATTCTGTTCTTGCTGTTGGTTTTCTATTAGGCGGCATTCTGTGCCTACAAAGCGATGCTGGCACAATCACGCCCTTTATCGCACAGGGCATACCTGCTTCTTCCTTTGTCCTATTTGGCGCTTCGGCCTGGATGCTGCTTAAAACGCGCAGAAAGAACTAAAAAAACACGTACTATATACCGAAGAAGCAGTGCTTAATGCACCGCTTATGCTCCCAATGCCTGTAAAATATTTTTCTCAATAGTCGCCATGTCGCCAGTACCATTAACGACCTCATAACGACACTCTTTTTGCCGCGCTAATGTTTGATAAAAACTGGTCAGCGGCTTAGTCATTTTATGGTATACCTTTAGGCGTTCCAGCACTGTTTCCTTCTGGTCATCAGGGCGCTGAATTAACGCTTCTCCCGTTACATCATCCTTACCTTCAACTTTAGGCGGATTAAATATGGTATGGTAAGTACGACCAGAAGACTTATGTACACGCCGACCACTCAAACGACGTACCAACTCTTCATCAGGCACCATAATTTCTATCACCATATCCACTAATATCCCTTCCTGCTGCATTGCCTCTGCTTGTGCTATAGTACGCGGAAAGCCATCCAGCAAAAATCCGTTGGCGCAATCTGGCTTGCTGACGCGCTCCTTGACCAGACCAATAATCACCTCATCAGGAACCAAATCACCACTTTTCATATAGCGCTCAGCACTTTTTCCCAGATTAGTCCCAGCTGCAACTGCTTGCCGCAACATATCACCAGTAGATATTTGCACAATAGATAAGTGATCAATGATTTTTTGCGCTTGCGTTCCCTTTCCTGCTCCTGGTGGACCTAAAAAAACAATTTTCATAATTTACCTCCTTAATTTCAAATTAGGATATAGCTTATCCAATGATAGATACTGCTTCCTGCCTAACCATATCCAATTCATTCAATGCCTTAGGTGGCTGATAGTGGCATATCTGTTGATCACGAATTAAGTAAATGCTATCTGCCATCTGCTCAGCTTCTACCAGGTTATGCGTAACCAAAATAGTTGGTATGTTCTGTGCTTTGATTAGCCGACACATATCTTCCATAATACATGTAGTGCAGTCAATGTCCACATTAGAAAATGGCTCATCCAACAGCAAAATATCTGGCTCAACTGCTAAGGCGCGCGCAATAGCAACACGCTGCTGCTGCCCCCCAGATAACTCAAAAGGATATTTAGCCTCCACGCCCGCTAACTGCACCATAGAAAGCAAATCTACTACAGCCTGCTTGGTTCTGCAATGATCTGATCTACAAGCAAAAGCAATATTCTCATACACTGTCATATGCGGAAACAGCGCAATATCTTGAAACACATACCCCACCTTAACCTGTTTCTGCTTATAACAATCGGTCAATTCCTTGCCTGACAACTTGATAGACCCACCGTAATCATAAAAGCCTGCCAGAGCATTTAAAAAGGTTGTTTTACCGCAACCACTAGGACCAAACAAACAGGCTATCTCACCACGCTTGATATGCAATTCCTGCATTTTAAGTAGTGTTTTTCCTGCTTGGTGAATAGCTAAATTGGTAATATGAAGCCCCATGTCCAATATTGTAAACTATTTGTAAACCATGATTGACAAAACCATTAACACCACACTGAAATTTAATCTTGTGCAGCAGGAGGCAAACTACGTATTGTCAATAGAGAAAGTGCTGAAAACCTTTGAAAAAGACATTTATTGTTTATATCTAAATAGTGCTTTATAGTCTGTTTAGAAAATTTAACAACAGTGTTTTGTCTGCCTCAGTTAGCGCTTCATAGTTATTTTTGGCATTAAGTGCCTCACCACCATGCCAGCGAATGGCTTCGTCAATCGTGCGCGCACGCCCATCATGCAGGTAGCCGATTCGATTAACGTCATCAGGCCTGCGAGCAAGAGAGACTGTATCATTGCCTTTGGCATCACCAAGCATAACACTTCTGGCATGACCTAAACCCCAAAGAGGTGCTGTACGCCACTCAGAACCAGTTGCGATGCCTTCACCAAGATTATCAGCCAACCCTTCACCCATATCATGCAATAACATGTCTGTATATGGATAAATACGCTGGCTACGCAGCTCTGCAAGTGGATGGAATTCGTTGGTAGTAAAAGCCTCATCGCGATGACATGAAGCACAACCTATACGGTTAAAGACATTTTCACCAGCCATATCGCGATAATTTCGCCGCGCACCCACACCAAGTAAACTGATGTATTTAACCAAATCTTCTAAGTGACTATCATCCAATTCTTGCCCAGTATTATCACAATTTTCTTGCTGAGTGCCGCAATCAGGTTCTGGTAGTACGCTGGTCATAACGCCCATATCCGTATTCAAAGCAGTAGCAACATGATGCTCTACGCTAATAGTTGCTGCTTTGTAACCAAACCTACCTACACGTTGCACGTTGGTGCTGGGGTCAGTGACGATAGAAACACGCCCTGATATTCCGTCATTGTCTTCGTCATTTGGATCCGCCAAAGCCAAAATATCTGCCTCTGGTATTGCCTCGAGCAAGCCAATACCGACTAGCTGTGGAGCAATCCTTGCTGAGAACCGTGCTGGAGTGCTGTTGGTAAAGACATAATTGGGAGAGCGCAAACCATTGTCTAACTCTGTCCAACGCCCAAGGCTAACGGATCCTTCTGAGGTTCCGCTATTACGCTGCGGTTGGAGTACCCTGCCTCTATGCGGGTCAGGGCTACCATCAGCATCGCCAATCTTGAATACCCATTTTTCAAGCGGTGTACCAAAATCTTCAACCAATGCTCTGCCATTGCGTACATGACAAACCGCACATGAGTTATTAATGTAGTTGTTACCCGCTTTAGCAATTTGCTCTGTCCAGACTGGGTTATCATGTCGCTCATCATGGGTCCCATCCTCAAAATTAGTATGGTGCACCCTCCTGCCACGCACAAAAGGCTGTGCATTCCGATGGCTTAAATTGGTTGCCATCTGCATAAAGCGTCCCGCGGGCTCATTGGTGTAATTAAAACCTAATGTAGTATCACCGCCCAGCAATCCCTTTTCTCCTATAGGAGTACCATCATTTGAGCCGCCTTGATTGTTTACCCCTCTTTGCCACTCAAAAGGCACCACGCCAGGACTACCGATGACATACACATAGGAAGTTCCATAATAATTGAGACGCGAACCGGCAGGTGGGGAAAGTAGAAACTGACTCACTTCAAATTCCATATTTGTTCCTACCGTCAAAGGATCTTGAAATTGCCCTCCATTCCTCCACTGGTTAACTATATCCAGGGTGTACATGTGCTGAATACCTGAATCACTTACTTTTTCAAATTCATCATTCCAAGTGCCTCTGCCCACAAATACAACACCTGTCTCATTGGGATTAACTTTCATTTCTTCTTTTTGCGGATTAAAGTGAAACTGCCCTGAAACCGTTTGCCCCCAATACCAGACTCTAAATTCGCGCGCACCTAACGCTGCTTCAGTTATAAATGTCGCTCTGATGCGGCTTTGACCAGTGGGCACGTAGTCCTCTAATTGAATACGCGCTGTCCGATACTCCCAATAGTGAGCAAGATAATGATCATAATGATCATTATCAGCACTATCCTTAGCATGCCGATCACGACCGCGGTCACCAATACGGGTAACAATTACACCATCATCTCTTACAAAAGAAGATAACGGCTCCAGCACTGTCTGACTATCAAATAAATTTGCTATATCACGTGATGCCGTTGGTATTGATGTTGACGAGGTCGAAGTTGTGGGAGCATTAGAATCACTTGAGTCATCCCCGCATGACATCAGGGTTATGGTAGATAGAATAACGGCGCATTTTATAATATGAAGTAAGGGAGTGCTTTTGAACATGAGGATTTTAGGTGGGTGAGGTAATAGGAATGAAAATTCTAACGATGGATTGTACCCGTTTCTGCCCATAATTATTTGCATAGAGCATGCCTATATAAACCAGCCGAGTATCTCATAAAAAAAGCCTGCGGGTAAACCGCAGGCTTTTAAAATAGTGCGTTTAAGTGATGATACGCTTACATCATACCACCCATGCCGCCCATGCCGCCCATATCAGGTGCAGCAGGTGCCGATTCTGGCTTAGGCAAATCCGCTATAGCAGCCTCTGTAGTGATTAGAAGACCTGAGATAGAGGCAGCATGCTGTAGTGCTGAGCGCGTGACCTTAGCAGGATCAAGAATGCCCATCTCTAACATATCACCATAAACTTCCGCAGCAGCATTAAAGCCATAGTTACCTTTACCTTTGATGACTTCATTGGCAACAACTGCACCATCTACTCCTGCATTAGAAGCAATTTGGCGCAAAGGCTCTTCCAAAGCACGACGAGTAATTTGAACTCCTTGTGCTTGGTCATCATTGTCTACCTTCAATTTGTCCAATGCACAAGAGCACCGTACAAGAGCGACACCACCACCAGGAACAACGCCTTCTTGCACCGCAGCACGTGTAGCATGTAGTGCATCGTCAACACGGTCTTTCTTCTCTTTCATCTCAATTTCAGTCGCAGCACCAACCTTAATAACAGCCACACCACCAGAGAGTTTAGCTAAACGCTCTTGCAATTTTTCACGGTCGTAATCAGAGGAGGTATCATCAATCGCCTTGCGAATTTGCTCCACACGGGAATCAATGCGCGCTTGCTGACCTAAGCCGTCAATGATTGTAGTGCTTTCTTTGCTTACAACAATCCGCTTGGCTTCGCCTAATTGCTCCAAAGTTGCTTTTTCTAAACTCAAGCCTACTTCCTCAGCAATCACCACACCGTCAGTTAAGATAGCAATATCTTCCATAATTGCTTTGCGGCGATCACCAAATCCTGGCGCTTTTACGGCAGTTACTTTGAGAATACCACGCATATTGTTGATTACTAAAGTAGCTAATGCCTCGCCTTCAACATCTTCTGCAATAATGAGTAAAGGACGACCACTCTTAGAAACGCCCTCTAACAAAGGCAATAAGTCACGAATGTTGGATATTTTTTTATCAAACAATAGGACATATGGGTTTTCTAATTCGGCAGCCATTTTGTCTTGATTGGTAACAAAGTAAGGAGAGAGGTAGCCTCTGTCAAACTCCATACCTTCTACAACGTCCAACTCATCTTCTAATGAATTGCCTTCTTCAACAGTAATCACACCTTCAGCACCTACACGCTCCATAGCCTCAGCAATCACTTTACCGATGGTTTCATCGTTGTTAGCTGAGATAGTACCTACTTGTGCAATAGCTTGATTGTCTTTACAAGGTTTCGCTAATTTATGCAGCTCCTCAACAATTGCTTTAGTTGCCTTATCAATCCCGCGCTTGAGGTCCATTGGGTTCATGCCTGCCGCTACAGCCTTCATACCTTCACGAGCAATGGATTGCGCTAAAACGGTAGCAGTTGTTGTACCATCACCGGCAACATCTGATGTCTTGGAAGACACCTCTTTTACCATCTGAGCGCCCATATTCTCAAACCTATCTTCAAGACTGATTTCTTTTGCGACAGAAACACCATCTTTTGTGATGCTGGGGGCTCCAAAGGACTTTTCCATAATAACGTTACGTCCTTTAGGTCCTAAAGTAACCTTAACCGCCTCTGCCAAGATATTTAAGCCAGTCATCATGCTCTCGCGAGCACTCACTCCAAATTTTACTTCTTTTGACATAATAAATATATTCCTATACTGTAATTAAAAATTCTACTGTAATAACGTCAGTTAAACAATTGCCAGAATATCGTCTTCACGCATAATCAGAATTTTGTC
The DNA here is from genome assembly GCA_965219665.1 of Gammaproteobacteria bacterium. GTDB lineage: Bacteria > Pseudomonadota > Gammaproteobacteria > CAKMZV01 > CAKMZV01 > CBDCOD01. The sequence goes on from CBDCOD010000003.1 coordinate 40,293, forward strand.
ACCATCAACGGTAATTTCTGTTCCGGCGTACTGACCAAATAGTACTGTATCTCCCACTTTTACTGCCAATGCAGAACGCTTGCCATCATCAGACAATTTGCCATCACCGATAGCAACTACTTCACCTTTCGTGGGCTTCTCTGCGCTTGAGTCAGGGATAACAATACCGCCAGCAGACGTGGTCTCTTCAGGTGCGCGTTTTACCGCAACACGATCATTTAAGGGACGAAGCTTCATCAAAACCTCCAAAATAAAAAATTAAACCACAATGTAAAGCCACTACTATAAATCTGGTGTGACAATACATCAACAAGCCACCATATAGGGGTAGAACATACAACATTCAAGTGCTACTGCAAAAAATAATAGTGGAGCATGATTCTTAAAAGAGGGCACGCCCTTTACTTGATTTTTTAAAAAGTTGGTTTATTTTATTGTTATAATCAATTGAAAATAAAAAAAATATTACATAATTTTTTCAGGAAAAATGAATAAGATATCAGCCTATACAGCAGCTAAGTTACCCTCTATTCCCTCAGATTTAGCACATCAGACTGGCTTTAATCATCGGAAGGAGGTGCCTAATTTAATCGGAGCAAGCTCGGACATGGAGGCAATTAGCAATTGGCTGAACCTATATGCAGACTCGCCACACACCTTTCGCAGTTACCACAAAGAAATTGAGCGCTTTTATCAATGGGCACTGATAGAGCGACAAAAGGCGTTTTCTGATTTAACAGTAGATGACCTGATGGCATACTGGCGTTTTATGGCAAACCCTCAGCCAAGTAGTCGCTGGTGCGGCAAAGCAAAAACACCACGCAATCACCCAGCATGGCGCCCGTTTAATGGTCCATTGACCGACTCCAGCCGATCTGTTGCTCTAACAATCATTGGGCGGTGCTTTGGCTACCTGTCTGATGGAGGCTACCTACGCGGAAACCCTGTGCGCCTTATGAGCAAAGCTGGACGCTCTAATATAGACAAAAGTGCTGCCATTGAACGCTACTTATCACACGACACATGGCAATTTTTATGGGACTATATCGAGGCATTAGAGGATGAAACCACTAAAAAACAGCAGTACAAAGAGCGTGTGCGCTTTTTAATGGCTCTGCTATACTTGCTCATGCCACGGGTTAGCGAAGTTGCCTCACATCAGATGAACAGCTTCTATAAATACCGCGAAGGATGGTGGTGGCGCATACATGGCAAAGGAAATAAAATACGCAAGGTGCCGGTCTCTGGTGAATTCATAGATGCCCTAAAACGGTATCGCCTGCATAGAGGTTTGCCCCCCTTACCCGCTCCAAATGCGTATGAACCCATCATAGCTTCCCTAACAGGCAATCGCCCTGTCAGTGCCGACATGATTTATAAAATTGTTAAAGACATCACCACGCAAGCTGCAAACGTATTAGAGCAACGCAATCCCGAGCAAGCGCTCAAACTGCGTCAAGCCTCCACACACTGGATGCGCCACACTGGTCTGACGCACTTAGCAGATCAAGGCTTAGATTTGCGTTTCTTAAAGGCAACTGCGCGCCACGAAAGCGTGGAAACCACGCAACGCTACCTACATATAGAAGAAGATAATTGGCAACAAGCAGTCAACACCAACCGCTTATAGCGCAGTCACTTCGCATACGCCTCTCGCACCACATACTTAGTAGTACGCCCATTATTAATAGGCGGAATAAGTAAACACTTCAAATAAGCACTTTCGACCATTGTACTTGGCAGTATTCCAGCAGCAGCTGTTGTTGGGGGTAAGGTAGCGGAGGGTGGTCTCTTTATTATTTTTCTTGCCAGTCACGCGTTCTAAACCAGTAGTTACGGCGCTCTTCTAACCAGCCGCGCGCGTGCTTTAGCGCAATCCATTGGTTTAAGAAGTTGAGTGAGTCTATATCCCCTTTACGTAGTGCCATGCCGTCACGAGAAGGTTGTATATCGCTACGGAAAGGAATGACCAGTTTATCTGGATGCTCTGCGATAACAAACTCAGGGGAGGGATTGGGGGTTATCCAAACATGTGCTTTACCATTAAGCAATTCGCGCATGATGGTAGCATCATCATCAAATAAGCGTAATGTAGCATTGGGTAATTTTTCGCGCACATAAATAGCGGGAATAGTGCCACGGCGCTGTACAAAGGTAATGGATTTGTCGTTATAACCGGCTAAATCATTGGAGTGTTCTATGTTTGCAATTTTTTGTTTATTGGCGATAAAGACTAAATCGGTAAAGGCATACGGCTCTGTGAAATTAACTTGTAGATTGCGTTTAGGCGTAATAGTCATACCGGCAATAATAACGTCTATTTTTTTACTGATGAGAGCAGGAATAAGTCCTTCCCATGGTGTTGGTATAATTTGCACGCGTACACCCATGTCTTTAGCTAACTCTGTTGCCACATCTACTTCAAAGCCATGGAATGAACCATCTTTGTTACGCATCGCCCATGGGACAAAACTGCTTAAACCAACGCGCAGCACGCCGCGCTCACTGGCCTTGGCGATAGCACCTTCTGCCGCAGCGGTTAGAGGGGTGGTGAATGAAAACGCAAACAATGCGATAATGAGTGCTTTACGGATAACAAATAGCATAATAACCTCGTGGAGTAAGTAAATGGGAGTCCATTTTACCATTCTACGGTAACAATCACACAATGTAGAAAATCATACCCTACCATGACAGCGCATAAGCAATCTATTTTGAATATTTTAAAATACCATCATATATTCCTATCTATCGTACTATTTGCTACTGTCGCATGGCTATTTGCTGAAGGCATTATGCATTTAGATTACAACTGGAAATGGCATCGTATCGGACAGTATTGGCTGCAAGTAACTGATAACTCTTGGGAAGCAGGTCTATTACTTGAAGGGCTATACACTACATTAAAAATTTCCACACTTGCTCTGCTTATCGCCTTGTTTTTTGGTGTTGTGTTGTGTGCCTGCTTCTTCTCAAAGCAGCGTTCAATCCGCTATTTAGCACTGGGATATACACAGGCTATTCGCTGTACACCCTTACTGGTACAACTCTATTTACTGTATTTTTTATTCAGTACTTTTTTAGGCATTAATCGTTTTGAGGCAGGTGTTCTATCACTGGCGTGCTTTGAAGCCGCCTTTGTGGCTGAAGTGTTATTTAGCGGCATACGCAATGTGCCACAAGAGCAAGTTGAAGCAGCTCAAGCGCTTTCACTACCCAAGCGGGTTTATTGGCAAAAAATTATCCTGCCACAAGCATTGCCAATCACACTACCACCTCTCGCTAATTTAGGAGTCAATCTTATAAAGCATTCTTCTATTGTCACTATTATTGCCATTGCCGATTTAACGGATACTGCCAGAAACATTATTGCAGAAACATTTTTATCCTTTGAGGTTTGGCTGACTGTCGGCGCTGTATATTTTGCGATATGTTTTCCATTGGCTACGCTAATTACTGCTTGGGAAAAGAGGTTACAACGATGAATGTCCCTCCACTCCAAAAGTGGCGCATTACCGACACCATATTGACACTGGTGATTCTCTCCCCTATTCTGTATTTCTTGTACTACTCCATTAGCCATTTAGACTATCACTGGGATTGGTTGGCCCCACTAAGTTATTTCATCCAGTTTAATGACGATACATGGCGTTTTGGTTTTCTCGCTGAAGGTCTTTTTATGAGCATTCGACTACTCATTTTTAGTGGTATTATTGCACTGGGATTAGGCTTGATGCTTGCGGTACTTCGCCTCTCTCCGATTGCTGCACTACGAATGCTATCGCGCGCGTATATTGAGCTGCTGCGCCATTTGCCACCTTTGGTTTTCTTATTCATTGCCTATTTTTTAATTAGCCTACAGTGGCTTCAGGGCGCGTGGGTATATGCCTTAATGGATATTATTGATAATCCTGTAGGAAGAGTTGTATTCGGTGATCCAAGTCGCATACAAGGCCTATTAGCAGGAGGCATTTGTCTTGCGCTGTTTGAAGCCGCTTTTTTTGCTGAAATATTACGTGCAGGTATTCTCGGTGTAGATAGTGGTCAGAAGGAGGCTGGATTCAGCTTAGGCTTTTCTAAATGGGGAGCGCTGCGGCATATTATGTTGCCACAGGCACTGCGAAAAATCGCTTCACCATTAGTTGGTCAAGGTATTTTACTCGTCAAAGACTCGGCCATTCTTTCTCTAATTGCTGTACAAGAACTGACTTTTGTTGCCCAGGAAACGGCGGTATCAACCGGGACCATTTTTGAAACGTGGATACTGGCTGCCTGTATGTATTTTTGCATATGCTATCCTATGGCGCGCTGGTCCAAAAGACTAAAAACGCACCAATAATTCTCTCCCGCGTCACAACGAGACTGCGCCAACTATAAAGAATTCATAATAGTTGAATGTGTTTCAGATATAATGCCCCTTTTACTTGGATAGTTACGTGGCTTGTACGCCAATAGATGGTATATTCTCTGGTAAACATCCCGTAATTCATAAGGCATAAAACACACTCTGCCCAATTTAACTAAGCCAGCAGAGGGTACATTGATAGGACTATATTTTTATGAATAGCAGCGACATTTTAACCCTGATTAAAGATCAAGAAATTGCTTTCGTTGATTTTCGTTTCACTGACACCAGAGGTAAGGAACAGCACGTAACCATGCCAGCGAGCCAGATTGATGCTGACAGTTTGGAAGATGGTAAAACATTTGACGGATCATCTATCGCAGGTTGGAAAGGCATCAATGCCTCTGATATGATTATACAACCTGATCTAAGCACCGCAGTAGTAGACCCCTTTGCGCAGGCCAATCAGTTAAATATTCGCTGTGACATTATTGAGCCCGAAACAATGACTGGCTATAGCCGTGATCCTCGCTCCATTGCTAAGCGTGCTGAAGAGTATTTAAAAGCTACTGGTATTGCTGATACGTGCTTTATCGGTCCTGAACCTGAATTTTTTGTTTTTGATGACGTTGCTTGGGATATACAGCCCAATGGAAATTCTTTCTCTGTGCGTTCGATTGAGGGGGCATGGGAATCTGCCAATATGGATAGAGAAGAGGGCAATAAAGGGCATAGGCCGCGCATAAAAGGCGGTTACTTCCCCGTCCCTCCAGTTGATTCTTTGCATGATTTTCGCTCAGAAACCTGTCAGGTTCTGTCTGAAATGGGGCTTACTGTAGAAGTTCATCACCATGAGGTAGCAACTGGTGGCCAATGTGAAATTGGATGCTCTGGCAATAGTTTAGTGCGCAAAGCAGACGAAGTTCAAATATTTAAGTACGTTGTACATAACATGGCAGCGCTTTACAACAAAACAGCGACCTTTATGCCCAAACCACTGGTTGGTGATAATGGCTCTGGTATGCACTGCAATGTGTCTCTTTCTAAAAACGGTAAAAATATTTTTGATGGCAATGGCTATGCCTCTCTATCAAAAGAAGCGCTCTACTTCATCGGCGGCTTACTCAAGCATTCACGTGTGTTGAATGCCTTTACCAACCCAGGAACAAACTCATATAAACGTTTGGTTCCTGGCTTTGAAGCACCTGTTATCTTGGCATACTCCGCTCAAAACCGTTCTGCTTCCATCCGCATACCCTTAGCAATGAGCGCTAAAGCACGTCGTGTGGAATTACGTTATCCTGACCCAACTGCAAACCCCTATTTGGCATTTGCAGCAGTTCTGATGGCTGGATTAGATGGCATTGAAAATAAAATTGATCCAGGTGAGCCTGCAGAAAAAGATTTATATGACTTGCCGCCTGAGGAAGAAAAAGCTATGTCAACTGTATGTGCCTCATTAGATGAAGCGATGAGTGCTTTGGAAGCTGATTGTGCTTTCCTGAAAAAAGGGAATGTATTTGATGATGATATGATTAAAGCATACATTGCTTTAAAGCAAGATGAGATTGATAAAATTCGTATGACAACCCATCCTGCTGAATTCGATATGTACTATTCTTGCTAACAGCACACACATATCACACATGTTTAAAAGCCTCGCGCAAGCGAGGCTTTTTTTTAAAGAGCATTACAGCACGCCCCAACTATTGCTTATACAATACAGGTTCTTGCAATAGCACGCTTTAATGAATAACAATTTACAACTATATTGGCGCTTACTGCGCTACCTATCCAACGTACGCGAATGGGTAGTGATTGCTATCATCACTATCATCGCCACTGCTGCAACTGAACCGCTTATTCCTGCATTGATGAAGCCTTTGGTGGATAGTAGTCTCATTGCTAAAGACCCCGCCTCTATTAAAAGCATTCCTCTGCTCATTTTGGCTCTGTTTGTGTTCCGCGGAGTGGTGGATTATTTTAACCGTATTAGCATTGCAACCATATCAGAGCACTCCATTGAGACACTACGCCGCCAATTGTTTAACCATATGCAGCACAGTCCATTATCCTTTTATGATAAGAATACTTCCGGCGAACTCATATCCAAATTCACTTTTGACGTAGCACAAATTTCTCAGGCAATGAGCCAAGTATGGATTGTGCTCATTCGTGATTCATTGATTGTTATTGCATTGATAAGTTACCTTATCTTTGTTTCATGGCAGTTATCGCTTACACTGCTAATCGCTGCCCCAGTGGCAGGCTATTTAATTCATAAAGCCTCACAGACTATTCGTAAAGTTTCTACTCAATCACAAAATAGCATGGGTAGACTGACCCATGTCCTGGAGGAAAATATTGGGGCACATTGCGATGTCAAACTGTTTGGAGGAGAAGAGCAGGAGAAACAACGCTTTGCACATATTGCCCGACAGGTACGCAATCAGTTCATCAAAATTAATCGTATCTCTGCTATCAATGTACCTTTAGTGCAAGTTATTGCTGCTGTGTGTGTCTGTACCGTTCTCTATATTGCTTTTGAGATGGATCAAAAGCAACTAACACCTGGCGATTTTGTCTCCTATATTACTGCTATGACTCTTTTATTTGAGCCTGTTAGGCGGCTCACCCGCGTCAACGAAAGCCTGCAGCGCGGGCTGGCAGCTGCTAATAGTCTATTCTCATTTCTGGATGCGCCCAGTGAAGAAAATCACGGCACTCAGGTAGCAGATAATATAACAGGAGAGATTGTTTTTGATCAAGTAACGTTTGCTTACCCCAATGCAGAGATGAATGCACTAAGCGATTTCTCACTACACATACCAGCAGGCAAAACTATCGCCTTAGTGGGTGCATCAGGTAGCGGCAAAACGACTGTTCTCAATATGTTAGCACGTTTTTATGCACCACATTGCGGAAATATCTTAGTAGATAATGTACCCATACAGCAGTATGAGTTGAATAGTTATCGTACTCAATTAGCACAAGTGAGCCAACAGGTCATCTTGTTTAATGATTCTGTACGCGCGAATATTGCCTATGGCTGTAATCAACAATGTGACCAAGACGCTATTGAGCAAGCTGCCAAAAATGCACATGCTCATACATTCATTCAAAAATTGCCTGAAGGATATGAAACTAATATTGGTGATAATGGAGCACGCCTATCTGGAGGTCAGCGCCAGCGGATTGCTTTAGCGCGTGCATTCTTAAAAAAGGCACCTGTCCTGCTATTGGATGAAGCATCTTCTGCCTTGGATACCAAGTCAGAACGCCTTGTACAGAAAGCTATGAAAGAATTGTGCGCTGATCGCACAACAATCATAATCGCACACCGCCTAAGCACAGTACAAAATGCAGACCATATTATTGTTATGGATAACGGTAAAATACGTGAGCAGGGAACACATGAACAACTGCTCGCACTCAATCAACACTATGCACTTCTATACAATCAAGGTTTAGACTTATATGAGTAAATACAAATATAAACAAACACGCACTATTCGCAGCGCATCTAAGCGCTCTGAGCAGCAAGAGCATAACGAAGCACTATATCTAACCTCCAGTTTTGTCTTTGATAGCGCTGAACAAGCTTATGCTCGCTTTAAGAATGAAAAAGATGGCAATATCTATGGGCGATTTACTAACCCTAATAGTGACACGTTTACCAGCCGCTTAGCAGCGTTAGAGGACATGCGCTATGGTGTGGCTACTGCTAGTGGCATGGGCGCAATACTCACTGTCATTTTAGCGCACCTCAAAGCAGGCGATCATGTGCTGTGCGCAGCCTGTATTTTTGGCACTACAACTACTCTATTTCGTGATTTATGTGCCAAATTTTCTATCAATACCACTTTTGTTGTATTGCACGATACACACGCATGGAAAGATGCTATACAGCCAAATACACGCATGCTATTTTGTGAGTCACCGGCAAACCCAACTGCTGAATTAACCGACCTTGCTGCATTAGCAGAAATTGCACATAGCAATCATGCTTTATTTGTAGTAGATAATTGCTTAGCAACACCTATTATTCAACAGCCTGTACAGTTTGGTGCAGATGTTGTCATTCATTCAGGGACAAAATTTATAGATGGTCAGGGGCGTTGTCTTGGTGGGGCTTTACTATGTAATGACGAAGAATTGCATGCACAGCAGCAGGCAGTCATCCGCACAGCCGGAATTTCAATCAGCCCTTTTAATGCTTGGATACTCAGTAAAAGTTTAGAGACCCTACAGTTACGCGTACACGCCCATAATCATAATGCGCTTCTGTTAGCACAATGGCTGCAAACTCAAGATAGCATCAAACGCGTGTTTTACAGCGGTTTAGAATCACACCCACAGCGCCAACTATCCCTGAGTCAACAAGGTGGGCA
>CBDCOD010000004.1:0-9070 GCA_965219665.1 Gammaproteobacteria bacterium
GCTCCCAATCTGCTTCTGAATCGTCTGCTAATTGAAAAAAATCATCTAAATTATTGTATGCAATAGTCTCTGAATCTATCCATGCCCCTGTAACACGACGTAACTGAATTTCTGCTTGGGTGATAATACCAGTAAGACCCATCCCTCCAATCGTTGCTTCAAACCAATCCCTATGTTCAAGCGCATTACAGTCTATACGCTGGCCATCAGTGCACGCTAACGATAGTTGTTTAATGTGATTACCAAATGAGCCATACATGTGGTGGTTTTTACCATGCACATCATTTGCAATAGCACCACCTACCGTCACCATTTGCGTCCCGGGCGTAACAGCCAATGCCCAGCCCCGATGGATAGTCAACTGCTGAATATCACGCAACAAAACACCAGATTCACAGACCAGGCGCCCTGTAGTCTCATCAAATGCAATAAAACGATTTAGACCTGTAGTAAGCCATAACAAGCCATCAGGATTCAAGCAGACATCACCATAACTGCGCCCCATACCATATGCCAAACCTAAGCAATCTTGTGTAATGGCTTCTTTGAATTTTTTTTCATCATGATTAAGCAGTATTACATCATGCAAATCAGTGGTTAAACGTCCCCAAGAACAAATTTTTTTCATATATTCTCCTGACGGAAAACATAACGCTTATCTAGGAAATACTTCACGGTATAGCCAATGGATAAGCCAATGATACCACCTAAATAGCGCATTTCTTTGCTTGCAAATAAGTAATGAAAACCAAATTCAACCCCCCAAAATATCATGGTAGTAATCACACTCATAAACACATACAGGACAAAAACGTGTATATTTTTCGCAATACCCTGAGCGTAGAAGCAAAAAATATAACGCTTATCTAAAGCATACTTCAATCCTAAACCAACAACTGTACCTACAGCAATGGCGACAAAAATACCGTAAGTACCGCCGTATAAGCGAATCATAATATCCTGTGCTCCAATATTTGCAACAGTTGCTGCTATAGCAAACCCAATATAGCGATGGATGACTCTCATTTTGGAACGTAGCTCTCACTCCAAATTTTATAACACAATAAGTGCCAAAAAGCATGCTATGCTAAGGATGCACAACCAACTTACCTTGTCCTTAATTGCATACAGCACCGGATCAATTTTTATCTCTTGACGATTAGCACGCAGCCACATCATGCTAACCCAATATAACAGCACAATATTAACACCCCACAACCACGGACTACTTTGGTAGTTCAACTCTGCTTCCAAACTATTAATATACAGTGCTGCTATCAAAACAGACAATAATGCGCCCCCAATCCCCAGCATTTGTAGAACAGGCACATCTTGTAATGAATAGCCTCTACCCGACAATGCCTTGCTTGTTACCACTAAGTCAGAAAACCGCTTCAAACACGCCAGACTAAAAAACAAAGCAACTGAAAAAGCAATGAGCCAGTTGGATGTAACAATCCCCGTTGCTGCTGAACCTGCAATAATGCGTATTGTGTATAGGATAGACAAAACAATCACATCCAACATAACTACTTTTTTTAGAGCAAAGGAATATGCCAAGGCAATAAACATGTATAACAGTGCTACCCATAAGAACATTGTATTAACCATGAGAGCAAGAGCCATACTAACCACAAACAAAGCGCCACCTAATATACTAGCCACAGGTATAGAAACCATACCACTTGCCAAGCCACGATGACGTTTTTCTGGATGATTACGGTCGCTGTCTAAGTCTAGGATATCATTGAGCAAGTACATACTGGATGCTAAAAAGCAAAAGGATATGAATGCAACTATGGCTGAATAAAATACCTGCTCACTAAAAAAACGAAAGCCTAAAACCAGAGGCACAAATAGAAGCGCATTTTTAGCCCACTGGTGCCAGCGTATTGCTGATAATAGCGCGCCAAATGTATTAGACTGCCACTGTGCCAAAGGCATTATCTTTTTATTGGGTAAATACCCACAACTATAAGCCTGCTGTGCAGCCTGCCACGTTGGCACATCTGCCTTGCTATTTCCTATGTAGTCAAAGGCTTGAGTGTGTTGCTGCAACCAAACAACCTTCTGCCCTCCCTGCATATTTACATCAGTAGTGCCAACTGCTAACGCAAAACCACCTATTTGTTGTGCTATACGATCCACTAAAATTTGGTGCGAAGCACTAATAAGAACTACAGGCATTGTTTGCTGGCGTAACCACTTTAATAAGGGCTCATTTAGCGGTAAAGCCGCAAAATCAATATAATCTACAGTATGTTTTGCCAACTGCCATTTGAGATACACAATACCGCGCAATAACCAAAAAGGCACCCACAGCAGCATCCACGCCCTATGCCTCAAAAGTCGCGCTATACACTCATACAATAAATCACTACGTAATAGCGTTCCATCTAGATCGACTGCTATCACGTGCTGGTTCTTGTATTGACTCATAACAGACTATACTATGGGATTTATAAGCTAATTTCCTCAGTATTGTATCAATCGCAAATAACAATAATTTATTGTCATAGGAATCATCAGAATACAGGCAAGCATACTGAGTGTACTAAAACGGCATTGTACCTTAGTTGCAAAAAACCAACCATCATGTGACACTACAGGTATATTTACAAATAACCGGGGCATATTGATTTAAAGCAGAAAATGTTACAAACTATCGACACACCATTTTGCACGAGTGTGCTACCTATTTCTCAAGAGTGGACACTTGACATAATCGCGGTGAGATTTACCATATTAGGAATATAGTCACAATATAAACCCTAAAAATATCCAAAATATAGGAAAACATCCAATTTTTACAGCAATTTTACTGCTTTCACATAGCATCCAGCCTCTACAAAGCCATAACACATAAGAAATTAATGCGATTGTCTATCTCTCCTTCCTTTTTCATATAACAAAGGAATGTACAGTGGCGTTAAATGATAAATTTACGCTACAAATCTAAAGGGCTGATCAGTCGTCCCTCGCTCAAAGATTTCACAAATGACGCTTGCGCGGCAGTGTTTAACGACGTTGCGGCTTATCACCCTGCTTGTTTTCACCGCGCAAGCGCGGCTTAACAAGGCGGTAAGCAGCAGACCAACCCGCGTGCTAAAATGCAACATCTCATCAAACGGGTTGGCGCTGACCCGCAACGTCGTTATAGCTAAAGAGAGTCATGGATTACTTATCACTATTCAGGATGCCAACCCCGATGAAAATCACGGGAATGTCTTCAAGCATCACAAAATCATTTATAAATTCAATTATTCCGATAATTGTTCCAACAAATGAGCAAGTGAAAGAAGCATTGGACATCCTTGGCATGGATCACGATAACTTTCAATGCGCCTACTGTGGTGCTACTGCTTCGGAGTGGGATCACTTACGGTCCTTGGTGCTTAATAAAAAGCCAACTGGTTATATTTCCGAAATCCACAATTTAGTTCCCGCTTGCGGTAAGTGCAACCAATCAAAGGGCAATAAGCCCTGGCATTCTTGGATTACAAGCTCTGCAAAGCTATCGCCAAAAACAAGGGGGGTGCCAGACCTTAATCAACGCATCGAAAAGTTGCATAAATATGAGGCATGGCAGGAACCAACAAAAGTCGATTTTGAGTCTGTGGTTGGAAAACAAAAATGGAAGCAGCATTGGGCTAACTGGGAGTCGGTGCAAAATACCATGCGTCAGGCCCAAACGCTGGCAACTGAAATCAATCAAACAATAGCAAAAGCATATGCAAAGCTATAACAAAGTAATCAACTACGCGCCTGCGGCGGCGGACGCTCGTACCTCGCGCCGGTTATTGCAGCGTTAAACACAAAAGGAGAATTAAGTAGCATGAAAAAAGAGCAAGAGTACGCAGGATTCTGGATTAGATTTGGAGCATTTCTAATCGATTTAGTGATAATAACTATCGTTTCGGGTGTCCCACTTTCGTTTATTTATGGCGAAGAATATTGGTTTGGTGAGCAGATCATCCATGGTTTTTGGGATGTGCTGCTGGGTTATATTGTTCCCATTGTTGCAACAATATGGTTTTGGCTGCGCTTTCTCGGTACACCAGGAAAAATGGCAACGAGACTAAAAATCGTTGATGCAAAAACTGGAAATAAACTTTCTCTGGGGCAAGCTATAGGTAGATACTTTGCCTATATCCCAGCAATGTTACCCTTGGGTCTGGGGTTTATCTGGGTTGGTATAGACAAAAAAAAGCAGGGTTGGCATGACAAATTGGCTGGCACTGTTGTCATTAAAGAATCAGAACCAGTAAAATTTGAAGAATAAGGTATAACAATCACATGCACTCGGACAGCAAAAAGCGCCGCTCCTCGTTCCTCGTCGCTCTGCTTTTTGCCGCCGGTGATTTGCGTCGTTAAGCACTGCCGCTTGTTTTCGCCGCGCAAGCGCGGCTTAACAAGGCGGTAAGCAACTGACCAACCCGCGTGCTAAAATGCAACATCTCATCAAACGGGTTGGCGCTGACCCGCAACTACGTTAGAGGCAAGCATGGATTTAGACTTTGATACATTCGATAGAATAGAGAAAGATTTTGATTCTTTATTTCATTTGCTCTCAATCACTCAAAAACAAATTCACGACAAATTGGAAGAGCATGCCGACGGTAAAGTATTAAAAGGTAACGAACTTGTTGGGTGGCTCGGTGAGATTTATACAAAAATCATTTGTAATGGTTATTTAGTAGATGATAGCTATGAACATGATGTTGAGACAGACAACGATAAAAAAAATTCCGTAAAAACTAGAAAAGGCACAAATAGTGGCTGGCAAAAAACTAGCGCCATCCCCAAAATAGAAGGCGAAGAATGCCCTACTCATTTAATGTTCGTTCATTTAAATGACAATTATTCGGTTAATTCAATGTGGCTATATCCGTGGCAAGACCTTTTTGAAAATAACAGATTTAAAAAGCATATAGTTCGAGGTAATTTCAGGTCATATTACATGTCTGTAAACCCTAATAATGATGGAGAGTACAAAATATATGGGAAATATCATAAGAATAGCAATTATTTACTTTGTCGTAGCATATTTCGTTAGTTGGTGGCCTTTTGAAAAATATGAATTGCATAAATACTATAAAGACCCCATATCCCCTGCTGCGGTTCTTATGGGTGGAACTTATGCTGGTGTTGTTGATGAGTTTGAAACTTTAGACGAATGCATTGAAACCAAAGCAGAAGTTGAAAAAGATGATGCAGCAATTGGTTATACCAACTCGCTCTTTAAATGTGAGAAAAAATGATGTTAGGTAGTATTATTCAAAGTATTGGCTTAATTTTAGATATTGTAGGCGTACTTATGATTGCTGACTTTCTAAGAAAAAAAGAGTACTATGATAGCTCCCCTTATGGCACTTCAACCAACACTTCGGAACTCCTTACAAATTTAGCCAATGCTCCTCGTAGAGGAACATATTTTTTGATTACAGGTTTCATCGTCCAATTAGTAGGAGTATGGTTATAAGAAACCTAACAATGCACTCCAGTGGACGGCTACGCCGCCGCTGAGTTTAGTCGTTAAATACTGCCGCTTGCGCGGCAGTGTTTAACGACGTTGCGGCTTATCACCCTGCTTGTTTTCACCGCGCAAGCGCGGCTTAACAAGGCAGTAAGCAACTCACCAACCCACGTGCTAAAATGCAACATCTCATCAAACGGGTTGGCACTGACCCGCAACGTCGTTTATTCCCACAACAAACAGGAGAACAAGTATGAATATCAAAGCACTCAGATCGATGTCCAAAGAGGACATATACAGCTTCATTAGAGAGCGTCTAGCATTTGATTGTGTCACTGCCGCCAGCTTGAGACATGTTGATCCCGATGAATTCAAAAAGGAACACAGAAGATTCGAGATGTCTGGGTACGAGGGAAAGACTGGTGAATGTACAGTTCACAACCTTGGCATCTTAAACGAATTTGCCGATCTTGGCATCTACGATTACACTGAATACCTATTTCTCGACTTCCATAAGGGTACCGGCACGCTGTATCTGAAGTACTTGGGATCTGATCACAATGATCAGATCGAGTTGGACGGATTCGGAACGGTCGAAATCATCTATAAAGTGATAGAAATCACAGTGCTCTCTGGCATGATCACAAGAAGAAGATCCTGAATCCAACAAGGCGATCCAGTGGACGCCGCTACGCCGCGCCTCACCTTGGCGTTATGCCCCAAAATCACAACCCACAGGAGCAATGAAATATGGAAGCCTCAACAACTATCAGGAAAATGATGGCCGACAACAAAATTGGCGTGCCTGCATATCAGCGTGCATATTCGTGGGATACTCCGATGGAAAAATCAGACAGAAACACGCAAACGGACGTATTCGTGTCGGATTTAGAAGAATACAAAAGAAGCAATGCAAGTAGTCCTTACTACTTCGGTCACTTCCTTTTTGAGAAAAAAGCACAAGCTAAAGCACAAGCTTTTAATGTAATAGACGGCCAGCAACGTTTAACAACCATTGTCATCTTCTTATCTGCTCTGTTTGCGAAGCTGAAATCCATAAGGTCTTTATCTGAGGAAGAAGAAGATTGCTATGAAGACATGGTGAAGAAGGGAAGCGCAATACGCTTTGGGACTGTTTACTACGATAATCAAGTATTTATTGACTATGTAATAGATCAAAACAGGTCTGACCATAATGACCTTAAAACGGAATCGTCACGCCGAATCGTCAGAGCATTCGACTTTTTCAAAAAACATCTTTCTGACAAGCCAGAAGAGTATCTGACAGAAATGTTGTCTATTGTCGGTGGTGCAACCTGTACCACGCATCCGGTTCAAAATGAATCGGATGCGATACAGATGTTTATCTTTCAAAACAGTCGCGGAAAACGACCGTCAAATCTTGAAATAGTCAAAGCTCAGTTCATGCATCAAGTTCATCTATATGGGAACGATATAGCCGAAGTGGATTCGTTAATTGAGGAAATCAAAAACCGTTTTGAAACAATCTACAAATCAATCTCCTCGATCGAATACAGAATTAATGAAGATGATGTCTTGCTCTATACCTTGCGGGTTTACTTTAACTCTCTCTGGGAAGCAAACTCTTTAGACAAGATCAACAAGATATTGGCTAATGAGAATCGACTTGTTTTCATCAAATCGTTTTTATTGTCACTCTCGACAAGTTTTGAGTATCTGTCATGTTTTTTTGGAAAACATGAGGAGGAAAGTTTTGCGATCCATTCTCTTATATCACTGGGCGGAATAGCTGTTGCGCTGCCATTTGTAATTAAGGCGTACAGATACGGCTTGACTCCTGATGAAATTGGAAAACTTTGCTCGTCATTAGAGTCTTTGGTGCTTAGGCATCGCCTAATAGGGACGCGGGCTGATATTACTTCAAGAATTAATGATGTGTTTGAGGAATTCACTGAAAGTAAAAAAAATATTTCGCCAATAATTGAACGCATTGAATGGATGAAAACCACAACGGACCGGTGGTGGGCTTATTGGAACAATGAAAGATTGAACGAGTCCCTACAGGGAGGTATCAATCATTCGGTTGCAAAATACCTGCTCTGGAAATATGAAATTCATTTGGAGCAACAAGGTAAAGCCGGTTATTTACAAACTCGGTTCGATAGAATCATCAGTCCAGAACTAGAGCATATTGCGCCTACTACTGAGCCAGAAAGCAAGCCTCATGGCTATGACAATTATGACGAAGAATTCAAGAAGCAATTTTTGAACTGTCTGGGAAACTACTTGTTGTTGTCAAAGTCGCATAATTGCGCTGTTGGCAATATTCCCCTTACCAAAAAACTGGAAACATATACTCACAATAAACAGCAGCTTGAGGTAAAGGGACTTGTTCCTAATAAAAGAATTTGGAGCAAGCAAATAATTCAAAAGAGAAAAGACAATATCATTAATGTGATCATGAGCAACTGTTAAAAGTGGCATAATAATTGCTGGCTGTACAAAAGGTATCTCAACATGAAATGGAAGAAGTGGCTAGAAAACTGGGACATGACATCCCTAAAAATCAACGCTGTATTCCTAGAGATGGAATGGAACCCATCAGAGCCAGATAAAAAAGCAGCATGGGATCTTTATATTGAGCTGCTAACAAGAATTACTACACAAAGATTAGATACAGAGCATGGCGACGAAGCCACAGCACTTGCAAGTGTGTTTTCATTGTTCTCAACAACAAGGCAAATAATTAAAGAGAATGGAAAAGATTGTATTGAGTTTACAAAACTCGCAATTGTAATTCTAAATCAAAAAATTCGTCCCTTTACTGCTAAGTGGCACAAAATTTTAGTATCTGGAGGTTTTGCAGACGATGCAACCTGCCAGTCATTTAGAGATGAGTTATCAGCACTCCAAAATGTGCTTTCCATCTACACGCAAATGCTAGCAGAGATGGCAGGTGTAGAAGATTTAACGGGACTGGAAGAATAATATGGCAATACCTAAACACAAAGTATTTATTAGCTACCATCACACAAATGATCATGCTTATAAAGAATTATTAATTGAGTGGAATAAAAATAACGACTATGACATTTTCATTGATGCTTCTGTAGATACCGGTGATATTGATGACAGATTGAGTGATGAGGCAATTCGTCAAAAAATAAGAGACGAATATCTAAGGGACTCATCAGTAACCATATTGTTAGTCGGTACAGAGACAAAAAATAGAAAGCATGTAGACTGGGAAGTTTATTCAAGCATGTTTGATGGGAAAGTTAATAAAAAATCAGGTGTCTTGGTAATCCAATTGCCCAGCACCGGATGCACAACATGTACAGCAGCGCATGGTGATAAAGAAAAAGAGGCTCTTTACTCGGATAATACACGTTGGGTATCAGTAACAGCCAGGAAAGATTACGAAGAAAGGTACCCTTATATGCCGCAACGCATTATAGATAATCTTCTTAAATCTGACGCCAAAGTATCTGTTACAAACTGGGATAGAGTAACATCTTCACCTGATAAACTTAAATTACTAATTGATCTAACTTATCAAGATAGAGCTGTCTGTAATTACGATCTCAGCACCCCTATGCGAAGGGTAAATTC
>CBDCOD010000005.1:0-42897 GCA_965219665.1 Gammaproteobacteria bacterium
CTCCTTTCCTCGCTAAATATTAGGCTCATTAGGGTGAGGTTGCCCAAACCCTTTCTCTAATAAATTCTTTAAACTTACACTAAGAAAAAAGCCCCACTTGGAATTGCAGTGCATAAAAAAGGCATCTGATTCCGACCAGCCTGTATTACTGAACTGAAGAACCGATCCTCGTTCGTCAGTTTGTATATTAAATTGAAAAGATTCCGTATTGACCCAAGGACCGTCAACACATTTCCAACAAACACGCTTATTCGGAACTAGGTCAGTTATTTCCATTTTAACTTGATGATCGCCCGCAGGCCCAAAGAAAAAGGTTGCTGTACTACCTTCTTTTTCTTCAGTTATGGCCTTTGTCCACCAGGCACTCAATTGATCTTGATTGGTTAGTGCAGCATAAACTTTCTCAGGCGATGCTTCAATAATTACGCGATGTAAAATTTCACTCATAACATTTATTTTCCATTGACACACAGTATGAAGAAGATACATTCAGGCAACTGCTGTGTGTTCACTTGCCTAACGTGGTTGCGGGTCGCCCCAACCCGTTGGTAAGAAGTAATATCTTAGTACGAGAGTTGATCAGATGTCAAGGCAAAGTTGAAATCTAACACCCTCTGGCAAAGTTGAAATCTAACACCTTGTTATCCTATAGCCTTATCGGCTTTCGAATTTGTGTGCTGATAGTAGCGTTTATAAGGGAGCCTCTTATATCACATGTTAGATTTCAACTTTACTCCGACAAAATGGGTGATTTAATACACTATTTTGATTTTGTCTGTATAATTCGGGGACCTTTCATGTCCTTGATACTACACTCGATATTCAAATTATGCCTACGAACCACACCGATTTAGAAAAAAATTATATAGCAGGAGAGTGGGTTGCCGCTGATGGTGCTATTGATAATATCAACCCCTCCGATACTTCAGATGTTATTGGGCGTTATAGTCAGGCATCTGCCGATCAATTAGAGGCAGCGG
Organism: Gammaproteobacteria bacterium; assembly: GCA_965219665.1. GTDB lineage: Bacteria > Pseudomonadota > Gammaproteobacteria > CAKMZV01 > CAKMZV01 > CBDCOD01. The sequence goes on from CBDCOD010000005.1 coordinate 981, forward strand.
TTGCAGCAGCAACGGAAGCACAGCGTGTCTGGCAATATACGGGGATTGAAAAAAAATACGATGTATTGATGCGCATTGGCAATACTTTGATTGCTGAGTGTGAGCGTATTGGCTATTTGTTATCACGTGAAGAGGGCAAGACGTTGCCAGAGGGGAAGGGTGAGGTGTATCGCGCTGGGCAGTTTTTTACTTATTATGCGGCGGAGTGTTTGCGGCAAATAGGGGAGAACGCTACTTCTACCAGAGCACAAATTGATGTGGATGTTTATCGTGAGCCAGTGGGTAATGTCGTGGTTATTTCACCGTGGAATTTCCCAATAGCCACTGCTGCGTGGAAGATAGCTCCTGCACTTTGTTATGGTAATTCAGTTATTTGGAAGCCAGCAAATATCACACCTGCTTCAGCCGTTGAGCTGGCAAAAATCATTGCACAACAAGATGTTCCTAAGGGGTTGTTTAATTTGGTTATGGGCTCTGGTGGGGAAATTGGTCAACAGTTGGTGATGCATGAGCAGATTGATGCGGTTACTTTTACCGGTTCAGTTGATGTTGGCAAGTCGATAGCGAGGAATGCTATTACTAATCTTACTAAAGTGCAAATGGAAATGGGTTCCAAAAATGCGCTGATCGTGGCGCATGATGCTGATATAGATACTGCGGTGCAGTGTGCAGTCGGTGGTGCTTTTGGCGGTACTGGGCAGAAGTGTACTGCATCGTCCCGGATTATTGTGGATGCACGTGTCTATGATACTTTTGTGCAGGCGTTTGTGGAGGGCACTGAAAAACTTAGAGTAGGGCACGCTTTAGATGAAAGCACAAATATTGGCCCTGTTGTGTCGCAGGAGCAGTTGGATATGAATATGCACAATATTGAAAGAGCCAAGCGGGAGGGCTGTGAGGTGATTAGTGGTGGTCATCGTGTTGAGGGTAAAACGCATGGCTTTTATATGGCACCGACTATTCTGGATAAAACAGATAATGCCTATGCGATTAACAGGGAAGAGTTATTTGCGCCTATTACCAGTTTGATTAAGGCTGATGATTATCAGCATGCCTTGTCCATTGCTAATGATACGGTATTTGGTTTGACTGGGGGAATTGTTACAACCTCTTTACGTACTGCACAGCATTTCAAAAAACATATAAATACAGGTTGCGTGATGGTTAATTTGCCAACTGCGGGCACGGACTATCATGTGCCTTTTGGTGGCAGAGGGCAGTCTTCTTACGGCTCGCGCGAGCAGGGTAAGCATGCGCGTGAGTTTTATACGAGTGTTAAAACATGCTATACCTTTTCTGGCTGATGTTGTTGGGTGATGATGGATAATCACAAGATGCAATTTAGAATTGACGGGTTGCAATATTCCAATTGGTCGGAGAAAATTTTTCAAGAGATGAATGCAGCCAAGATGGATGCTATTCATGTGACGATTGCCTATCATGAAAATTTTAGAGAAACTATCCATAATGTGGAGCAATGGAATCGGTTTTTTGAGGACTATCCACAATACATTTGTCACGGAAAAAATGCGGATGATATCTTACTGGCAAAGCAAAACAATAAGACCGCTATTTTTTTTGGCGCACAGAATCCATCGCCAATAGAAGATGATTTTGGTTTGGTTGAGGTCCTACGTGATTTAGGGATGGTTTTTATGCAATTAACCTATAACAATCAATCACTGCTTGCCACTGGATGCTACGAGAAGATAGATGCTGGTATTACCAATATGGGCAAGCAAATTATTAAAGAAATGAATAGAGTGGGCATGATTATTGATATGAGCCACTCCTCCGAAAAATCGACATTGGAAGCAATAGACTATTCGCACAAGCCTATAGTGATTAGTCATGCAAACCCTAAAGGATGGTTCAATGCACTGAGAAATAAGTCCGACACAGTCTTAAAGGCGTTATGCGATACGCAAGGATTGTTGGGCTTGTCGCTCTATCCTCATCATTTGAAAAATAAATCCGATTGTACATTGGAAGATTTTTGTCAAATGATCGCACGCTATGTAGAGAAGTTGGGCATCAATCACATAGCAATTGGCTCAGATTTATGCCAAGATCAACCTGATTCGGTACTGGATTGGATGCGCGTTGGCAGGTGGAGCAAAGAAATGAATTATGGCGAGGGTAATAAGAATAATAAAGGCTTTATGCCTCTCCCTCGCTGGTTTGAAGGCAATTCTGGTTTTGCAAATATTGAGCAAGGACTCCGGGATGTGAGCTTTAACGATGCTGAGATCAATCAAATTTTAGGTAAGAACTGGTTCGACTTTATCAGAGCAAACCTTTAATTTTTTTGAAGTTGACATAAATCTTTTTATGTTGTTAATCCATTTAAAAAAAAGAGGTTAGCATGAGTGAAATTATGCAAAGACTAAATGAAAAAGTTGATTCATCAGTTTTTTTAATTACCGCTGCTTTTGCCAGCATATTCTGCTTGTGGGCTGTTGTTAGTCTCTCAAGTTTAACAGGCATTATCGATAGTCTTTTTGCACTGAGTGTGCAATTTTTAGGGCTTTATTGGCAGATGTTGCTTCTGCTTACATTTTTAATCAGTTTAGTGCTATGCTTTTTCAAAGGTAGCTCAGCGAAATTAGGTGAGGTTGTGCAACCTGAATTTTCTCATTTCGGTTGGGGTTCCATGATTATGTGTACGCTGTTGGCAGGTGGTGGTGTTTTTTGGGCTGCCGGTGAGCCGATGGCACATTTTTTGTCAGCACCGCCTACGTTGCCTGGATCGGAAAACGTCACTGGTACAGCGATTAATGCTCTGGCACAATCGTATATTCATTGGGGCTTTCTGGCATGGGCAATATTAGGTGCCCTCACCGTGCCTATGCTGATGCATTACCATTACGAAAAGGGCTTGCCTTTAGCACCGAGAACATTGTTGTATCCTATTTTTAAGGATAAGGCAATTACAGGGCCTATTGGTACTATTGCTGATGCTAGTTGTATTATCGCAGTGATTGCAGGGACGGTTGGTCCTATTGGCTTTTTAGGTCTGCAAGTATCATACGGTTTAAGCGCACTATTCGGTGTGGATGATTCGGTCATCACTCAGTCGTTAGTGATTCTCTTTTTAATGCTGGTGTACATGTTATCAGCCTACACGGGTATTACTAAAGGCATTAAGGTGCTCAGTCAGATTAATATTATTTTAGTGGTGCTTTTGTTGGTTTTCTTCCTTTTGGCAGGACCGACGGCTTTTATTCTTTCTTCTTTCTTTGAGGCACAAGCAGTTGAATTGACAAATTTCTTTAATTTAACTATGTTTCGTGGGGCGGACTTTTGGAGTGGAGATCCATGGCTTGGCTGGTGGACAGTCTTTTTCTGGGGCTGGTTCTTGGGTTATGGCCCAATGATGGCAATATTTATATCCAGAGTCAGTAGAGGCAGATCGATTAGAAGCATTATGCTTATGCTGATTGTTGTTGCACCTATCGTTACTAAATTCTGGTTTACTATTGTTGGTGGAACGGGCTTAGCCTTTGAAATAGAAAACCCAGGAGCAATATCTAAAGCCTTTGAAGGTTTTAATTTGCCAGCGGCGCTCATAGCGATTACCCAAAGCTTACCTGCTGGGTTTTTCATCACGATATTGTTCTTAGTATTGACGACCATCTTTGTGGCAACGACTGGAGATTCCATGACGTACACATTAGCATCAGCCATGTCAAAGGATAAAGAACCTGAGATCAGCTTAAGAATGTTTTGGGGTTTTGTCATGGGTATTATGGCAATCATACTCATTATTGTTGGTAATGGCGGTATTGGTAAATTACAAAGTTTTATTGTTATTACTGCAGTCCCGGTGTCGTTAGTTTTGCTGCCTTCTTTGTGGGACTGTGCAAGAATCGTTATGCAGAAAGGTAAAGAATTGAAAGCTGCATCATAGATGTTGTTATGAAGCAGACGACAGGTGAGGTTGTATTTGAGCAAATTCAACTGCGCAGCCCGCACAAAGTTATGCGTTTGGCGCGCCTTGGTAGCTCACATCAACATCGCCTGTCTTTTATGCGCACTTTGCTGCGCTTACTCAAAAAGGAAAATTGGCAGTTTAAAAGAAGCCATTGGGAAATGGATCAGCATGGATATGGCCATGCGGTGTATCAAGCAATAGGTCCAGAACAAACGTATTCTTTGGTGTGTTTCTCCAACTATCTGGATGCAGAAGAGCGCTCTGATAGGGTAATTGCCTCTGCTTGGGATACGACGTTCACCTTGTATAGAGGTGTACCGACCCAGCACGATATTCATAGAATATCACAGAATGTACCTAAGCAAGAATTGGGTCGTATTTCTGACAGCGAACTGTCACTTGCACGTGCCAATCGGTCGGTGCGGCTGTGGGAGCATGTTGTCTCTCGATTAGCGGTTGGTCAACAGCCAGATGTTGATCAAATAATGCAGGTTGGCTATTTGTTAAGAACCACTGCTGTGTACGGCTCTGGGAAATTTGGTGCTTGCGAGCGAGCGGCAGTTGAAGGGCATCATGGACTGAATGGTTGCTTTCAACCAGAAATGTTGGTGGTGTATTTGAGCCGCTGGTTTTCAATTGACTTAGTGGAGCATGTGGCACACAGCAAAGGACAACACCGAGCGGTCACATTAGAACCGCATATCAAACGGCTGTTGGGCATTGGTAATTCGACTGGCTTAGGTATGGCGCCCTTTATCAGTAATCACCCAGCGTTGATTCATACTTGGATTAATGCGCGCGAACAGGCCTATCTAAGAGTGCGGCATATAGTTAGTGCGTCAACACATGAGAAGGCACAGTTTCGCCATTTTCTAAAGCGTGCTCAAAGAGGTGCGCATGACTGGTATAGTGAACACGAATTACAGCAAGCTAAAATTAAAGACTTGCAACGCGATATGCACAAGTTATTAGAGTTCGTATCAACCGATATTTTAGAGCGTGCATTCCCATGGCAAAAACTCTATTTATGGGGTGAGGAGCACCTAACATTAGAAGGGCAGGAGCAGTTGTTGAGCCTGATTATAGAGCCGTACGGGCATGTAGTAGACGATTTGGCGCAGGCTATGTCGGTTGATGAGCAGCTCAGTTTTCCCATTGATGCTTCCCTAACGGTCGGTGCATGTAGGCATATCATAGAGTGCCATTATCGTTGGGCATTGGAGATTGATTTTTCACAGCGCGATAGCGCCCATTACGTGTGGTATGTATCAGAAGAGAAGTTAGAACCACGATTTGGTGAACGATATGATGAGGACGGCAATGAAACAGGGCTGTCTGATTATGAGCAACCGACTTCCATAGAGTGGCAAGTACAGTCATTGTATAAAATTCTGCAAACATATCCTACAGAGCAGATGATAGCGGATGTGTTAGTACAGTACCCTCAGTATAGGCATGTGGTGCGTCGAGTAGTTATCACTAACAAAAAACCGTATGGTGAAATACAAGACAGCATCATTCATAAGCAGACATTGCCAATTGACATTTTGCGTCTCAAACTGTCCTTTTTTGGGGCGATTAAATTTGACCCTCGGTCAAAACTATGGCTTAGAATTTGTTTGTTTCAAAACGCACCCTTCCCAGAAGAACTGGCACAGATGCCTTTTGATGATTGGATATATCCCCCTGAGCCGCAGTGAGCGCATTACGGTGAACGTACTATGCTGAGACATTACACTCTATCAGAAATTGATGCTTTATGCAAAAAAGCAGCCAAAGGGTCAAACTATAGCTGGGGAGAAGCGGAAGAGGTGGGGAAAGCCAGCCGTTGGTTATCAATGTATGGCGTATGTGGAGCAGAAATCGTATTAAATCTACTACGCCTACCTAAGGCGCAGATGCATAATCCAATCACATTAGGCTGCTATATACATGATACCCAATATGATTGGATTCAGCACAAGCACTATGATAAACACTGTGTTGACATTGCCTATCCCGTTTTTTTATTGCCTTTCATCAGCTCTATTGCGCGTATCCAGAATCAAACGATTCGTTACAATTGGGTAGCTGAGCACAGTACAGGGCAGTGTTTGCTGTCTGCTAATAGTGTTATGTTAGATGAGCATATAACAGATGTGGTGTGCGCCAAAGAGATAACTATTCATGCCTGCACTAGCGAGGTTGATTACATTAAACCACAATTGGATGGCTGTGATGTTTCCTTAAAAGTGTGGAATCAATTAGAAAAACTGGCACTAAAAACGCTCCTTCCAATAAGCGAACAATCAAGACGAAATGCTGGGTAATGCAGCAGGTAATTTACTATAAACCCTTTTTAAACACAGGAATAATATGACTATTAAACACATAGGAGGAAGCGAGCGCTTCTCCGCAATCGTTATCCATGGCAATGTTGCCTATCTTGCAGGACAAGTATCGCAAAAAAAAGAAGCAGGCATTGCAGAACAAACACAGGATGTGTTTGACAAAATTGATGCCTTGCTTGAACAGGCTGGGAGCAGTCGCGCTTCTATGCTAAGTGTGCAAATATGGTTAAAAAACATGGCAGACTATGACGGTATGAATGCAGTGTGGGATGCATGGTTAAAAGACTGCAAATCACCCACTAGAGTATGCGTTGAAGCAGCCATGGCGCAAAATCACTATCTTGTGGAAGTCATGGTTATCGCAGCAGCCAACCGTTAATCTAATCTAGTTGGTCTTGCAAAACCCCATTTTGACAATCTGTACTGCACTCTTTTGAGACTTCCGCTGCTCATTTACTCGCATGTAAACTGCGCTGCGGCTTCTCAAAACACCTTTTGCAACGTCAACGAATTAGTATGCGCAACAAGACGGGAACAGCAGTCTGCGCCCACCTGAGCATTCTAAGAACGCTCAGGCAGAAAAAAAAGATTTGAAGTTCAATCTATCGCTTAGATAACTTAACGCATCTCAAAGTAAAGACTGGTTCTCTCTTCTACGCACTAATAGCGGTATAAGCAAACTCAGTAGCAATAACAATGGCAGTGCGCCATGGAGGCGATCGTGTCGGCGGCTTGGTGGGTTTGCAAAGTGGTGGCATAACCGCCTTGCGGAGCAATCTTTTTCATGCTTCGCAAGGTGATTTTATGCTCTGAGTGGGGTCTATGGTTATTTTTTTGCTATCAAAAATTAACCAAAAATTACCCCCTTCCTTGATTTAAACGGGTAGTGTTTGGCTCGCCACGAATGATTGGGTTTACATTTGTTCACTGATGCAAGCGGCACTTCTATGTATTAAAGTAGGGTGTGTGGATGAGAAGCCATGACAATCAACAATCGGGTTTGACAAAAAGCGTTTTGCTTCTTGGCAAGCGCAGCGCGCCTTAGAAGCACAGCGTTTGGTCGGCGCAGCCGAATGAATAGCGGCGATTATTTTAGAGCTGTATTTGAACGGTTTGGATGGCGTTTGCTGGAATGGTTATTTTTGCATTTTGTGCGCCTATGACTAAACTGTAGATTATGGGCTGTTTAGTGGTGTTGAGCAGCTGTACGCTCAATAGATTATCACCATTTATGCTTGCGCTGGCATGTAAGGCATCATGCTCTAGATTATCAAGCACCTTATTGGTTTGAATCGCATGGTCTCCAGGACGAATAGTTTTGCTGAATTGTGCGAGTACATCATAGATGGGAGTGTAGTAGATTTGCCCTGTTTCAGTGTGAATCATAATAGGAGCGCCGCAAAAATTACCGACATGATTGGGTCCGCCACGGTGGTCTAGAACAGCATTCCAATCAACCCAGCCTTCCATCCAGTTATTTAAGCCTACAATTATGTCTCTGGCATAGCGATGAACGGGTGTATAGATGGGGTGCTCGTGGCTATTAGGTGCCCAAGTTGCAGTATAAGCCCAGTCTGTGGCATTTTTGTTCCACCAAAAGGTGTCATTACCAAACCACCCTTTTTCTTGAAAGCGTTCAGGGTCTAATATGCCTCCTGGAGCAGGCTTGCCAAGGTCATCAATAGTGCCTTCGGTGTGTATGATGGAGAAATTGGGAAATTGCTTATGAACACGCTGGAGTGCTTCTTCGTACACCTTATTGGTGCTGGAGTACCAGTGCACAGCTACACCATAAACATAGGGTGTGGTTTCTGGGTCAGAAAAAATGACATTAGCCCAGTGCTCAAGGTGGTCACGATTTTGATCATAAATCAATATTTTGGTGTGCGGGCTTTTGCTTGCCTGAATTTTAGGACCTAAGTGTTTTTTAATAAAGTCATTTTGGCTCTCTGCACTAAAGTGCATGCTTTCCCAGTTGCCCCCATTTCCATTGGGCTCATTGACGGGCGTAATAGCCCAGATATCGATGCCTTTCTTTTGGTAAGCCTCTAAGTATTTGATTAGATAATCAGCGTAGGTTGAAACATATTGCGGCTTGAGTGCGCCGCCTGTTCCTTGCCAGTTGTTGGCCTCAGAGCCTCTGATGAACCACGTATTGATGTCTTTCATCCAGGGTGGAGCCGTCCATGCAGAAGCGATGATTTTCAAATGCTTGTCTGCTTGATTTTGCTTGATGGCTATGGCTTGTTTAATCATCGGTATGAGGTCGAATGACGTATCTTTGATGTGGGGGTAGGTTGTTGTAGAAAAGCCTTGTGAATCAGGGCTGATATCAAAATTGCGCAGCGTAGCATCTTTTGCTTCGGCATAAGAATATTTGCCTTCTACTGAAAAATCGGTTGAGCCTATATGCGTTCTGGTGAGTGAAAAATTGGCACCGGAGTTGGCATAGAGCTTGTGCATGACGGCTGTACGATCTTGCTGATTAAGGTGAGCCAGCACAAAAGCAGAAGACTCTGTAAAGGAGGTTCCAATGCCTAATATTTGCTGTTTGACTTTTTCGGGATTGACTACTATCTGTGTTCCTGCGATGGGATTTTCCGTAAAAGAAGCGTTAGCCATAGCAGCCATTTTTGCACCAGATTCACTGGTTAATAGAATATGGGCAGTTTTAGATAATGCATAGTGTCTGTTATTTCGATTATGGTCTGTAGGGGCTGACTCATTTTGGTCTGCTTGTTGATGGTCGGTTTTTTCTGAAACGGAGCTACAAGAAATAGTCATGGTGAGTGATAGTGTGATGGTGGTGAGTAATAGTAGTTTGCGTATCATATTTTTTTAGATTCCAAATGGTTGATGCGAGAAGGGGCTGTCACAAACGTTCTCGTTATAAGAAAATGGGTTGTTGCGCATGGATTTTAATCGTATTTATTGAATCCTCCTGAGCGGAAATCTTTACTTAGTTGGTTGTGCCCCTATTCTGTTATGGATCCCTTTGATGCCTTTTAAAGGGTTTTTTTGTATTACATGTTAGATTTCAGCTTTGCTAAAGTGTCAGATGATTACTTACCCCTGAAAAAGTAGAGGAATACATTGCTCTCCAAGCAGTTTCGCCATATAATGGCGCGTGAGTTTTTATTACTCTTGCTAAAGTGGTGTCATTATAATGATGGCATACCCCCTGAAAAGGGTTCTGTTGAAAATCTTCCCAAAGTTGTCGGTTCTAAACGTTTGAATAAGAGTGAGTCAGCGAACTGCGTAGCATAGTCTGTGCTGAATGAGTACTCTTATGACCTAGACGCTAAAAAAATATTATAGCAAATGGTGCAGTAAGATTGCTTATTCAATTTGGCGAAAGGCTTCGGCTTCATCAATTTCGATGATAGTTCAAAAGACGTTCTTTGTTCGTGCATTGGAAAAAATCAGTATTTATCAATCACATGATGAATAAAAATTTTTTACAAAGTTACAACAAGAAAGGTAAAACTTCCACGGTATCTATTTAGCCACAAAAAGCTGCTTAATACCATACATCATTTTTAATCATTTTAGAAGCAGATATGCGGTCATGTTAGCGCATGCGCATAGTTATGCAAGGAAAAAATATGAATACTTTTAAAGAAATGGGACTGCCCGAAGCCCTTACACATACATTGCAGCATATGCAATTTAACGAGCCAACTCCTGTTCAAGCTGAGGCTATTCCTCTTGCGCTGCAAGGAAAAGACATATTGGGTTCGGCACACACTGGAACTGGAAAAACGGGTGCTTTTGGCATACCGCTTGTTGCAAAACTCCTATCTAACCCTCATGGCTCTGCTCTTGTTATGACTCCTACGCGTGAGCTTGCTACTCAAGTCAGGACGCAATTACAGGCGATGCTCGGTAAGAAAGCGAAGATTAAAACAGCGTTATTGATCGGCGGTGACTCAATGCCAAAGCAGTTCACACAGCTACGAAATCATCCGCGTATTATTGTTGGTACGCCTGGTCGAATTAATGATCATCTGGAACGCGGTAGTCTTACGCTGCATGATACAGGCTTTTTGGTTTTGGATGAAACAGATCGGATGCTTGATATGGGCTTTGCTGTTCAGATTGAAAATATCATGAAATATATGCCTACAAAGCGTCAGACGTTACTGTTTTCAGCAACTATTCCTAAAAATATTGCTCGCATCTCAGAAAAGTATCTTAATAATCCAATTCGGGTTGCTCTAAGCGCAACATCCTCTCCTGCTGCCAACATCAAGCAGAGCATGCTCACAGTTAGCGAGGCAGATAAATACTTCCAACTTCTTGATCAGCTTGATAAGCGTCAAGGTTCTGTGATCATATTTGTAAAGACAAAGTACGGCACAGAGAAAATGGCAAAAAAACTGTCAAAAGAAGGTCATCATGCAGATGCTATTCATGGAAATTTACGTCAGAATAAGCGCGATCTTGTGATTACAGACTTTCGCAATAAAAAATACCGTATTCTTGTGGCAACCGATGTGGCTGCCAGAGGGTTGGATATTCCCCATATTGAGCATGTTATCAATTATGACTTGCCGCAATGCGCTGAAGATTATATTCACCGAATTGGTCGAACGGCAAGAGCTGGTGCTGAAGGTGCAGCACTCAATCTTGTGTCACCTGCGGATAAAAGTAAATGGAGTGCAATCAATCGTTTGCTCAACCCAGATGCTGCGCATTCTGAGAATCCCAAGTCAAATAAGAAAAAACGCCCTAAGAATAAGCGTAAAAATGATGCTCTCTCCTTTTATAAACAAAAGAAAAATAAGAAGCGTGCAGCGCCAAAAAACGCAGCATAATTTTCTGTATACAGGTATGGTGAATAACAACAGTTATTCATCGTGCCATTAAGTATTCTGAGCGATACAACTGTCGCTCGTTTAGCCCAAAATTTTTTGAGCATCAGGCAAAGACTTAACTGGTGCTTATTCTAGTAAGCTTTGCCTGATGTGTATTTTGTTTTTATGAGGGCAGATTGCTCTCTATTGCTGCTCTAACCAGTTGGCGATGTCATTAGGTACGCTGCGTGCCTTGGAGCTGACGTACATGCCGATGTGCCCTGTATCTACGGACAATTCTTGGTAGGATTTGCTCCCAATATGTTTGGCAAGTGCTTTAGAGCTATCTGGCGGTACTAAGTGATCTTGTGTGCCGTAGATGTTAAGCACAGGTTGTGTAATCTTGCTTAATTTAACCGTTTTACCGTCTAATTGAATTGCATCCTTAACGAGTTTGTTGTTGCGATAGAAGTCTGTTATAAATTGGGCATAGGCTGCTCCTGCTTGATCAGGGCTATCGTTGATCCAATCTTCCATAGTGAGAAAAAAGGTTGCCATTTGTGGATTGGCAAGCAGTTTGACAGAGTCAATGTGTTTTTTCCAGTTGAGGCTGACTGGCTGCATCATAGAGAAATTGACATTCAAAACCTCTCCTGGGATGTTCCCAAACGCTTTTACAGCATGGTAAGCATCCACATCACGCACCATCTTGCTCAAGCGATCTTCTTCGGTATGGAAATCAACGGGGGTTACCATAGTGATTAACGCATTGATTTTATTGCCGTGTAGTGCGGTATAACATAGAGCTAAAGCACCGCCTTGGCAAATCCCTAACATATTGACTTTTTTAATGTTATGGCTGGCACAGATAGTATTTACACATCGGTCTATGAAATCATTGACATAATCACTGAGTGTTAGAAAGCGATCAGCAGGATTTGGGTAACCCCAATCAACAACATACACGGTAATTCCAGATTGAACTAATTGCCCGATGAGTGATTTGCCTTCTTGCAAATCAGCGACTGTATAGCGGTTGACTAAAGCATAGCTAATTAAAAGAGGCAGTGCCTTGCAGGGTTTTTGAGGGGTGAATTTAAGTAGGCGGATGCGGTCATATTCAAATACGACTTCAAAAGGTGTTGCGCCCGCCTTGGGGGTTTCCTCAAGTGCTTTGGATTGCATTGACTTAGTATAGTTATGCCACCAGTCCAAATATTCTTGTGATAGACTTTGTGGTGTTATTTTGATTTTTTGGGCAATCATTACGTTCCTCGCTTAGTTGCTGTGGTTGATTTCGCTTTAGTCGCCTTAGGTTTGTCTGCTTTTTTGAGTGTGGCTATTTCTTTTTCTAAGGCGGCCAATCGCTTTTCTTGGCTATCAGGGTTCACATTGCTGCATGTGGCTTGCAGTGCTTCTATGGATTTTTGGCATGCGCTTAGTTGGTCTGCCTGCTCCTGTACTTGCTCTTTGAGTAGGCGTATTTGGGAGCGTGTTTGGCTTAAACGCTGTAAAACAGTGTCCATCTCACGGTGTGAAGGCAGCCCTAACTGTTCCACTTGTGCATCAATAGCTTCCTGTGTGAGGAGGCGTAATTGGGCAATGTTTTTGACAAATTGTGCATAAGCTATTTGGAATTCTTCTGCAAGTGCCACATCGTTATAGCATCTTTCAAAGGCTGCTATCCAGGTGGAGAATAATTGCTCCATGCTGGTGATTTCGTCTAAGGCTTCCACATCTGCCATGAATCGTTCACTGACTGTTTGCTGTAGATTATTAAAACAAGCAGTCAACTGGCTCATGGATTGTAAGCAGGATTCTTGTGCATCGATGTTATTGCGCCAAGTTTCAACCATATTTTGAAACGGTTTAGGTACTGCAATTTGTGTACGCAGCCCTTCGCGCATGATTTTTAGCAATGCAATCTGACTGTGTAGCCATGCAGGTTCTGTAAGCCCTGTTAGCTGCTGAGCGTGTGCAAACCATTGGTCACATATATGCTGTAGGCTTTCGCGAATAACAGTATCATCCAATGGATGCTGTTGCTGTAATTGCTCCACGAGTGTTTGCATGGTGCTTGTGTCAAAAAATTGCTCAAAACCGCTCTGTGTTAATTTCCCCCAGTCTACAGGAGTACCTGTAGATTGAAACTGCTGAGCATACTGCTCAAAGTGCGCAAAGGGATTTGAAAACCCTTGTTGGGCAAATGGGTTAGCACCTGCCATAAAGGGATTCTGAGCATTTGCTCCTTGCATGGGATTAAAGAATTGGGTGCTAAACCAATTCTGTAAATCGCCGTTATTAAAATGATTCCAATTGAACATAGTGTATCTCGTTATTTGTAGAAGTTGCTCTTAGAAGCTAGTGAACTGTGCGCCATTAACTGGTATATTTGCACCATTGATAAAAGCAGCCTCATCTCTGGATAGGTAGGCAACAATAGAGCCAATTTCAGCAGTTTGTGCTAAACGTTTGGCAGGAATTTGTTTAATAATACTTTCCAAAATATCTTCACGAATAGCAGTAACCATTGGTGTAGCGGTATAACCTGGGGATACGCTATTAGCAGTAACACCCTTTGCGGCTCCTTCTTGAGCAAGAGACATCGTGAAGCCATGCATGCCTGCTTTAGCAGCAGCATAATTGGCTTGTCCAAATTGTCCTTTTTGACCATTGATGGAGGAGATATTGATAATCCGTCCAAAGCCATTTTCTAACATGCTATTGAAAAAAGGCGCAGTAATGTGATAGAGGCTATTGAGGTTAGTGTTAATCACTTGATTCCACTGCTCTAATGACATGCGCTTAAAGGGTGCATCACGTGTGATTCCTGCATTATTGACAATGATGTCAGGGTTGCCATATTCAGATGTTATAGTTTCTGCCATAGCAGCACACGATTCTGCGTTACTGACATCTGCGGTTGCAGGCATGAAATCAAATCCTTGTTCTTTCTGTTGAGCAATCCAAGTATCGAGCTTTGTACGATTGCTACCACATGCGATTACACGATTGCCGTCTTTGGCAAGTGCTTGGCAAATTGCTTCCCCGATACCACCATTTGCTCCTGTTACTAATGCTAATTTAGACATGATAAAAAACTCCTAATTAAAATAAATGATAAATACGTACTTAGACCAATTCAATCGCTGTTGCTATGCCTTGACCGCCACCAATACACATGGTCGCAATGCCTTTTCTTTTGCCACGGGCTTGGAGGGCATGCACCAGAGTTACTAAAATACGCGCTCCGCTAGCGCCGATAGGATGACCCAACGCAATGGCACCACCGTTTACATTGGTTTTTTCAGGGTCAAACTGCGCTTCTTGCATAACGGATAATGACTGAGCAGCAAATGCCTCATTTGACTCAATCAAGTCGACATCGTCTAAGGACCATCCTGCTTTGCTCAAGCATTTTTCTGTTGCAGGGACAGGTCCGATGCCCATAATAGTTGGATCAACGCCTGCTGAGGCAAAAGCAACCACCTTAGCAATAGGAGTAAGATTGTGTTTTTCTAATGCCGCTGAGCTAACTACTAATAATGCTGCTGCACCATCATTGATGCCAGAGGCATTACCTGCTGTTACAGAACCTTCTTTGTCAAATGCGGGGCGTAGTTTTGTTAAGGCTTCCGTGGTTGCATTATGACGAATAAACTCGTCTTTATCAAACACTATATCGTCACCGCGACGTTGGGGAATGTGTACAGCAACAATCTCCTTGTCAAAAGCGCCTGCTTGTTGTGCTGCACTGGCTTTTTGTTGTGAAGAGGCAGCAAAAGCATCTTGTGCCTCGCGGCTGATATTGTATTTTTTTGCTAAATTTTCAGCTGTGATTCCCATGTGCATGTGTTTATTCAACGCGCAAGTTAGACCATCACGCAGGATGACATCTTGTACTTGCTGATCCCCTAAGCGGTAGCCGTCACGCGCTTTAGGTAATAAGTAAGGTGCTTGTGACATATTTTCTTGACCACCTGCAATGATGATATCAGCATCGCCATTATTGATCGCTTGAGCAGCAAGATGTAGAGCCTTCATGCCCGAACCACATACTTTATTGATAGTTAGAGTGGGGGTCTCTTCAGAGAGATCTGCTGAAATTGCTGCCTGGCGCGCTGGATTTTGACCAGAACCTGCCTGCAGAACTTGCCCCATGATGACTTCATCAACAGCGCTTACGGGAATAGCGTTCTCTTTGACAATAGCACTAATCACAGTAGCACCCAACTGTGGAGCGGCTACAGGTGCTATGGTTCCAGAAAAGTTGCCTATAGCGGTGCGCTTGGCTGAGACAATATATACTTCCTTCATATGTGGTTCCTTTTGAATATGATATGTTTAATCAGAGTGTATGGTTTGGATCTGTTTAGTTTAAGTAGGGATTTAATTGTAGAGTTAAACATCATTGCGGTCATGCCACCCAAGCTTATCTGGATGGCATCCCTTTGAGTTATAGGCTACTTCACTGAACAATACTTTGCTGCTTCTTTTTGAGCAGCTTCAAAGTATTTTTTAGCCGCATCAGCATTTGTTTTTGCTAGTTGCTCTAAGGCAGCTTTTTGTATAGCGCTCGCTTCTGCGAATAAGCTTTGGACTGCTTGTAGGTTATTGGCATTTTGTGCTTTATTTGCCAATGCAAAAACTTTCTCAAACTGCTCAGTGGACTGCTGACGCGTTTCTTCTAATGCCTTCTGAGTAGTCTCAAAATTTAATTGTGCTGTATTCCAAAAAAGCTCTAAGTTTTTCTTTAGATTCTGCTCTACATTGTTATCGAATGTGCTCATAATTTCTCCTAATTAGGGGGTTAAGATTTACTGCACAAAACAATTTGGTGCAATATAACGAAGTGCATTATATGCTGCATTGCAGCATATAGCAAGTGCTAATTATATTTTTACATATTAAAGTGCATGATTTAAGGAGAAAAATATTGGCGTGATAGTCTATTTTACGCACAATGCTAAGCGTTTAGAGTGGATGCAGGGGTACAATGGCGGGTTTGTGAGACAGACGTATACAAAAATCATTCAACTTTGAGAAGCAATAAACGCAATCATGCAGATATCCAATAGTATCAAGGCGTTTGCACAAGCGCAAAAAAGCATTCCCGGGGGTGTCAATTCACCAGTTCGCTCTTTTAAGGGCGTTGGTGGTAATCCAATCTTTATTGATAGTGCCGATGGTGCCTACATTACGGATATAGATGGTCAGATTTACATAGACTATGTTGGCTCTTGGGGACCAATGATATTAGGTCACAATGCTGCTCCTATTCGCAATGCTATTATTTCTGCTGCTGAAAAGGGTATTAGTTTTGGTGCACCAACCCAATTAGAGACACAGTTGGCAGAAAAAATGCTTGCATTGATGCCTTCTATGGATAAAGTGCGTTTTGTTAATTCAGGAACGGAAGCCACAATGAGTGCTTTGCGTTTGGCAAGAGCCTATAGTGGACGTGATATCATTGTTAAGTTCGAAGGATGCTATCATGGTCATGCTGATGCGTTATTAGTAAAAGGAGGGTCTGGCATGCTCACTTTAGGGCAGCCCAGTTCTCCCGGCGTCCCTGTAGCACTGGCAGAACTAACAGCCACACTGGAGTATAACAATACAGAGGCATTAGAAACTTTTTTTGCAGAGAAAGGTCATTCAGTTGGAGCGGTGATTATCGAGCCAGTTGCTGGGAATATGAACTGTATCCCAGCCACAGTCCATTTTTTGCAGACTCTACGGGAGTTATGCACACAGCATAATGTGGTATTGATTTTTGATGAGGTCATGAGTGGGTTTAGGGTGTCATTGGGAGGCGCGCAATCCATTTATGGTATTAGCCCAGATCTAACCTGCTTAGGTAAAATTATTGGTGGTGGGATGCCGGTCGGTGCATTTGGAGGTAGAGCAGATATTATGGAACTGCTTGCTCCTTTAGGTTCTGTCTATCAGGCAGGGACTTTATCAGGTAACCCGCTTTGTATGGCAGCCGGTCTTGCGATGATGGATGCTATTTCTGCACCAGGGTTTTATGAAACACTAACGCATAAGACAGAGCAATTATGTGCAGGTTTACTACACAGTGCCAAGCAAGCTGGGGTGGATATGCAGGTGAATCAGCGGGGTGCAATGTTCGGACTATTTATTGGGGCTAAAGAAGCAATTACCCGCTTTAATCAAGTAGGAGCAGGGGTTGAGCAATACAATCAATTTTTCCATGCTATGCTCGAATATGGCGTATATATGGCACCATCAGCCTATGAAGCAGGTTTTGTCAGTGCCGCTCATGGAGAAAGGGAAATTGAGC
This sequence comes from Gammaproteobacteria bacterium, assembly GCA_965219665.1. Taxonomy (GTDB): domain Bacteria; phylum Pseudomonadota; class Gammaproteobacteria; order CAKMZV01; family CAKMZV01; genus CBDCOD01. The sequence continues at coordinate 18,345 of CBDCOD010000005.1, forward strand.
AAACGCTCCAAGCTGCGCAAAAGGCACTGGTTAAGTGTATTAAGCGTTAATCTAAGTTAAGCAAATTTAAGAAATAAAGGAATATGTTAGGCTCATTATTAAAAGGCGTTTTTGGGACAAGTAATAGCCGTGAAGTAAAGCATTATAGTAAAAAGGTGGCTGCAATCAATGCGAAAGAGGCAGCAATGCAGGCGCTTAGCGACGATCAATTGCGTGAGCAGACTCAGTTGCTAAAACAACGTCTGGCTGATGGGGCAGTATTAGATGACCTGTTAGTTGACGCATTCGCTGTGTGCCGCGAAGCCAGTGTGCGTGTATTAGGTATGCGCCATTTTGATGTACAGTTGATTGGTGGCATGGTATTGCATGATGGCAAAATCGCAGAGATGGGAACAGGTGAGGGCAAAACTTTGGTTGCAACGCTACCCGTTTATTTGAACGCATTGACGGGTAGAGGGGTGCATGTTGTCACAGTGAATGACTATCTTGCCAAGCGTGATTCTGAATGGATGGGGCAACTCTATAAGTTTTTAGGGCTGACTGTTGGGGTTATTCTTTCAGAGCAGCTATGGAAAAATAAATACCGCCAATACAATGCAGACATAACCTATGGAACCAACAATGAATTTGGCTTTGACTATTTGCGTGATAACATGGCATTTTCTGTAGAAGATAGGATGCAGCGTGAATACTCATTCGCTATTGTTGACGAAGTAGACTCAATTCTGATTGATGAAGCACGTACTCCATTGATTATTTCTGGACCAGCAGAAGATGATGTCAGCCTCTACGGAAAGCTAAATGCTCTGCCTAAAAAACTGAAAGCTCAAATAGGGGAAATAGACAAGGAGGGCAAGCCCAGTGCAGACTATAAAGCAGGTGATTATATTTTAGATGAGAAGAACCAATCAGTTACGCTAACCGAGCAAGGGCATGAAGAGGTAGAAGACTATCTGGCAGCTCAGAAATTGCTCAATAAAGGTGAGAATCTGTACGATGCGCGCAATATCAATATGATGCAAAACATCAACGCTGCTATTCGCGCTCATACCCTATACGAGCGTGATAGAGATTACATCGTAGAGGACAGTCAAATTGTTATTATTGATGAGTTCACTGGACGCAAAATGCAAGGAAGGCGATGGTCAGATGGACTGCATCAGGCAGTAGAGGCAAAGGAAGGCGTGCCTATTCAGAATGAAAATCAAACATTAGCTTCAATTACCTTTCAAAACTACTTTAAGCTTTATGACAAATTAGCTGGCATGACGGGTACGGCTGATACAGAGGCAGTAGAGTTTCAACAAATCTATGATTTACCTGTTGTTATCATTCCAGCCAATAAAACAGTACAGCGACAAGATCGCGCTGATGTGGTGTATTTAACTCAGCAGGAAAAATACAATGCCTTAGTGGAGCACTTAAAGGAAGTGCATAAAACCGGACAGCCCATACTGGTTGGTACTGCCTCCATCGACAGCTCTGAATTGCTCTCTACACTGCTTACAAAGGCAGGATTAAAACATGAAATCTTGAATGCTAAGCAGCACGAAAGAGAAGCGCACATCATTGCGCAAGCAGGAAGTGAAAATTCACTTACTATTGCTACTAATATGGCAGGTCGTGGTACTGATATTGTGTTGGGCGGTAATGTAGAGTTTGAAATTGACAATATTGAAGGGATAACACAGCAACAGCAGCAAGAACTACGTAAGCAATGGGAGAAAAACCATGAACGGGTATTGAGCTTGGGCGGCTTACATGTTGTGGCGACAGAACGCCATGAGTCACGGCGGGTAGACAACCAATTGCGTGGGCGCTCTGGTCGTCAGGGCGATCCGGGTAGTAGTGTGTTTTTCCTTTCTTTAGAAGATGATTTGATGCGCGTATTTGCGACCGATAGAGTACGCTCTATGATGTCCAAACTTGGACTGAAAGATGGTGAGTCTATAGAACATGCTTGGGTAACGAAGGCGATTGCCAATGCGCAGAAAAAAGTAGAGGGGCGGAATTTTGAAATCCGCAAACAATTGTTAGAGTACGATAACGTGGTTAATGAACAGCGCAAGGTCATCTATAAACAGCGCAATGATATTATGGCTGGCAGTGACTGGAAAGAGTACGTCTCTGAGCTGCGTGAGGAGGATGTATATAGCACCTTAGACACGTATATCCCACCTTCATCCATAGAAGAACAGTGGGACATTGCCACCTTAGAAGAAGTGTTGCGCGATGAATACAATGTCAATTTACCAGTTGCGCAGTGGTTAGAAGCAGATGATTCTTTAGCAGAAGAGGGTGTCAAGCAACGTGTATTAGAAGAAATTGAAGCAGTCTATGCTGAGAAGGAGCAAAAGGTAGGGGCTGAAGTGCTGCGTAATTTTGAAAAAGCAGTTCTGCTTCATATTTTAGACAGTGCATGGAAAGAGCATTTGGCAGGTTTAGACTACTTGCGACAAGGCATTCACCTACGTGGTTATGCGCAACGTAATCCTGTGCAGGAGTATAAGAAAGAGTCTTTTGAGATGTTTGGCGAGATGCTCAATAACATTCGTCACGATGTAACTAAGGTGCTCTGCTTTGTACGTCTACAAGATGAAAGTGATGTAGATGCGATTGATAATCGTCGGCAACACCAAGCGCCGATGCAGATGCAACATGCAGACGCACAAGGGATGAGCAGTGTTCCAGATCACATGAGCCGTCCTAAGCCTGCATCAGCTCAGCAGTTCTATGGCTCTGGTGAAAATAATCAGATGCCATTTCGCCGCCAAGGTAAAAAAACTGGCCGTAATGATCCGTGTCCCTGTGGTTCGGGCAAAAAATTCAAACAATGTCACGGTAAGGTACAAAGTTAAGTAGCTTATAAACTGCAACTAATAAATGACGGGTTATATGTTAGAATCAGTGCCAGACTTGACAGTTGATTTCAATGGTATTGGTGAAGCAAAAGGTATTAAATGAATATATTAAAGAAAGTAATGTTATTAGCATGTGCAGCGTTCACATTGACTGGCTGTAGTTTATTGGTGGGTACGCAGCCTGGGGAACTATCCAGTGGTTTTGCCAAAGTGTCTAAGCAACTCTATTTGCGTATGGAACCTGTATGGCTGACAAGCGATGTAAAGTTGGGTATGTACTGGGACGAACGCTTAGAAGCTGAACATTATTTTTTTGATGTTCTAGCAAAGAGTACAGCAAATATAGAAGAGGGAAAATCTTTACAGGTAAACATAGATGGTGCCCACTATGTGCTTGCAACAGTAGAGGGTGAAATGGATGCTTATACAAAGACGTATTATGCTTCATTGTCAGGTTGGTCTTTTAAGCGCTATAAAATTGATAAGGCGACTGTAGAAGCCATGCTTAATGCAAAAGAAACAGTGCTTATTATTGAAACATCAAAAACCTTTATTAACGCTTCATTCACTCCTCCAGGAGCTACAGCCTCTGAGAACATGCATGACAAATTCCGCGCATTTATAGAAAAAGCTGCAGAAGAAAAAAGGGCAGCACTTGGGCACATAGATCCTAAAACTGGACTCTACAAAAGAGACCGCTCTCGCTAATCCTGTTTTACGCTATTTTATCTTCTTAGCAAACAAGACTTCTGTCTAATATTGAAAGGCTTTTGTTTTTCTCTTGCCTATGTAAAGGCGGACAGCATGGAATACAGTGCATACCAGTACAGTATTGGTAATGAGAGCATTTTTTACATTACTTCACTTTGCTTATATAAAAATGTAATAGGTTGCTGAAGGTGTATAGTTTTATGCACCTTTGAGTATATAAAAAGGGATAATAGCGCGCTTTCATAGCAATTAATCGCTTTGGTCGCCGCCATTATAGAGAAATAGTATAGTATTGATAGTAATACCGTGAGTGATAAGAAAGAAAACAAATATCAAAGTACATTAAATCTGCCACAGACGGCTTTTCCAATGCGTGCCAATTTGGCGCAACAGGAGCCGAAACGATTAAAGGCGTGGCAGCAGCAAGATGTTTATAGGAAATTGCGTGCGCAACGCAAAGGCGCACCAAAATTCACGTTGCACGATGGGCCACCTTATGCTAATGGGGATATTCATATTGGGCATGTAGTCAATAAGGTGCTCAAAGATATTATTGTTAAGTCTAAGTCGCTTAGTGGCTATGATGCCCCTTATGTGCCTGGTTGGGACTGCCATGGTCTGCCTATTGAATGGCAGATTGAGAAGAAACACGGTAAGATTGGGACAAAATTATCAGCAGATGCATTTCGCCAAAAGTGCCGCGATTATGCACAGCGTCATATTGACAGGCAGCGTGAGGACTTTAAGCGCTTAGGGATTATTGGTGACTGGGATAATCCGTATTTAACAAAAGACTATCTCTTTGAGGCATCGGAGGTGCGTGCGCTGGCTAAGATGGTTGAGCACGGCTATGTTAAGCGTGGCTTGAAGGCAGTGTATTGGAGTACAGGGTGTGCTTCCGCATTGGCGGAGGCTGAAGTGGAATACGAAGACAAAATATCTAATGCCGTAGATGTCGCATACCCCGTGGTTGATCGATCTATTTGGTCTAAGAAATTGGACTGCTGCTGTGAAGATATAGCAGTCGTTATTTGGACAACCACTCCGTGGACGTTTCCTGGTAGTAGGGCGGTTTGTTTGCATGCGGATATTCAGTATAGTGCTGTGTGCTATCAAGGGAAAGCGTACCTATTAGCGACAGATCTAGTAGAGACCTGTGCTGCGCGCTATGGCTGGGATATGGATGCCGTGCAATATTGTGGCACAGTGGATGGTGCTTCCTTAGAAAATTTACAGGTATATCACCCTTTCTATGATGAGCATCAATTACCCATTGTACTGGGTGAGCATGTGACAACGGAAAGCGGTACTGGTTGTGTACATACAGCGCCTGCACATGGGCCTGAGGATTTTGCTATCGGGCGTCAGTACCATTTAGACTTGAGTTGTCCTGTAGATGAAAATGGTGTATATCTACCCTCAGTCCCTCTGTTTGCTAAACAGTTTGTTTATAAGGCAGAGCATGGTATCATAGAACTGCTCAGGCAGAAAGGGCATCTGATTTTACATGAGCCTTTTAAGCACAGTTACCCGCACTGTTGGCGCACTAAAACGCCATTGATATTTCGTGCTACTACGCAATGGTTTATTAGCATGGATCGTTTGCGTGATGAAGCTTTGACAGCGATTGATTCTATTAAATTTGTACCAGATTGGGGTGAGAATCGCATGCGTGGCATGTTAGAAAATCGCCCAGATTGGTGTATATCACGCCAGCGATTTTGGGGGGTGCCTATTCCACTATTTACACATAAGGAAACAGGCGATATTCATCCTGACACGATCTCAATATTAGAGCGTGTAGCACATAGTATAGAGCAGAATGGCATTGACATATGGTTTGACTCTACTAGTAGTGATTGGTTAGGTGATGAAGCTGATGACTATGAGCAAACTAAAGATATCTTAGATGTGTGGTTTGATTCAGGTGTTACGCACTTTGGTGTAGGAAGTGTGCGTGAAGAGGTACAGATACCTGCAGATTTATATTTAGAGGGATCAGATCAGCACCGTGGCTGGTTTCAATCTTCACTATTGACCAGTGTAATGATGAACGGGCATCCACCGTATAAGACATTATTAACACATGGGTTTACAGTAGATGAAAGTGGGCGCAAGATGTCTAAGTCATTAGGTAATGTCATTGCGCCACAGAAAATTTGTAATCAGTATGGTGCAGATGTGCTGCGTTTGTGGGTATCGGCTGCGGACTATCGTCAAGAGATGAGCGTATCAGATGGCATTATCAAACATACAGCAGAGGCGTATCGTAGGATACGCAACACACTGCGTTTTATGCATAGTAATTTATATGACTTTAACCCTAATCAGGCTATTGCCTCAGATGAGATGGTCTGGTTAGACAGGTGGGCACTTGATCGAACACTATGCTTGCAAAATAGTATTAAAGTCGCCTACTCTGAGTACAGTTTCCACAAAATTTATCAGGAACTACATAATTTTTGCTCAGTAGACATGGGAGGTTTCTATTTAGATATTATCAAAGATAGACTCTATACAGCTAAGGCAGATAGTATCGCACGCCGGTCGGCTCAAACCGCATTACACGGTATCTTGCATGCAATGGTGCGTTGGATAGCTCCTATTTTGTCATTTACTGCTGAGGAACTATGGCAGTGTATGGAGCATCGTCAGGAAGAATCAGTGTTGATGACGCAGTGGTACGATGGTTTAGTTGTATTACCAGATGGGCAGTACGATAGAGATTTTTGGCAACATATTATGATGCTGAAGGAGGCAGTTGCAAAGCCTTTAGAAGCATTAAGACAGGAAGGCGCGATAGGCGGTTCTTTAGATGCAGAGGTAGATTTGTATGTTGATGCGTCTTGGCTGGAGCGCTTAAATGCGTTGGAAGACGAGTTACGATTTGTATTGATTACTTCGTATGCGCGTGTTCATCCTATAGATACTGCGCCACCTAATGCACAGCCGAGTATACTGGAAGGTGTTACTATTTGTGTTATACCTAGCACATTTCCGCGTTGTGCACGTTCGTGGCATCGCCGTGCTGAGGTTGGTCAGGACCCTAATTATCCTGATTTAGACGCACGCTCTATTTGTAATATTTCCGGAGAAGGTGAGGTGCGCGTATATGCATGACTTTGATTCATTTAAGTATGGTTCTCCCCCGAAAATTCGTTGGATGGAAAGTGGGTTGCTCATGCTGCCCTTCGTCTTTTTGGTATTATTATTAGATCAGGTATCTAAAGAGATTGTTTCTTTCTTATTTACCTATGGTCATAGGTACGAAGTCATGCCTTCTTTTAATATTTATTTAGTGCATAACCCTGGTGCAGCTTTTAGCTTATTTGCTGATTGGGGAGGCTATCAGCGCTGGGTTTTAGCAGGTTTTTCCGCTATTGTATCTTGCGCTCTGCTGTATTTTATGCGTTGCGCAAGCTGGACGGAATCTCGCTTGTATTGCGTGAGCCTGGCGTTGTTGCTCGCTGGTGCCTTGGGCAATTTAGTTGATAGGGCATTGCTTGGCTATGTTGTTGACTTTATAGATTTGTATTGGCAAAATTGGCATTGGCCTGCTTTCAATGTTGCTGATACCAGTATTACCATTGGCGCTTTATTACTTCTGTTAGACACCACTTTACAGCCCAAGCAAGAAAAACGCTTGACTGAATTTAAGTAAGGTTAAGGAGACCGTTTCACAACCCAACAGCCTCTATGCTGATTCATGTGCAAGATGTATCCGTGCGTTTTAGCCAGCAATGGCTACTAAAAGATGTCAATCTGAGTATTTTATCAGGGCAACGCATCTGCATAGTAGGGCGCAATGGTGCTGGCAAATCCACCTTGCTTAGGCTACTGATTGGTGACCTTGACCCTTCTGCTGGAGAAGTACGTTATCAATCGCAGTTGCGAATGAGCATCTTGGAGCAATCTCTCCCTCAAAATATCTCATCTACTATTGCCGAATTTGTTCGTGAAGGACTAGCCGCTCAGGCAGAACGCTTAGCTCGTTTTCAGGCATTAGGAAAGGAAGCCTCTGAGAATGAGATAGCAAATTTACAGGCTCAAATTGAAGCGGGAGGAGGCTGGAGTTTAGATACACAGATTAAGCAAACTTGTAGTATGTTAGGCTTGCAGGGAGATTGGAATATGAGCCAATTGTCTGGGGGATGGTTACGCCGCGCAGCGTTAGCAAAAGCCTTAGTTAGTAAACCGCAAGTGCTCCTATTAGATGAACCTACCAACCATTTGGATATTCACACTATTGAATGGTTAGAGAAACAGATACTACACTATAAAGGGACTGTCATATTTATCACCCATGACCGTCGTTTTTTAGAAAAAATGGCAACGGAGATTTTTGATATAGATCGCAGCAGGGTGTCGCATTTCACTATGGGCTATCAGCGATATTTAGAGCAAAAAGCAGAGCAAATTGCTGTAGAAACTGCTCATGCAGTCGCTTTTGATAAAAAAGTAGATCAGGAACAAGAATGGATGCGCAAAGGAATTAAAGCAAGGGGAACGCGTAATACTGGGCGTCAGCGTGCTTTTGAGAAGATGAAAGAAGAGCAGGCAATCCGTATGAAAGTACAGCCCTCTGCTAGCTTCAAAATAGCAGAAGCTGGTGTATCAGGGCGTAAGGTTATAGAAGCTTTTAACCTGAGCGCTGTTTTTTCTGGGGAAGTATTATTTGAAGGACTTGATGTGCGTATCGGGCGCGGAGATAAGATTGGCATTGTTGGCAATAATGGGGTTGGGAAAAGCACCTTACTGCGTATGCTGTTACAACAATTACCACCTCAAAAAGGCGTAGTCAAAATGGGCACAAATTTAGAGATGGGCTACTTTAGCCAAGCACAAGAGTTACCGTATCCTGATAAAAGTGTTGCTTATAACGTCAATGATGGTAATGATTACATTGACTATGGAAAAGGCAAAACACACGTGGTCGGTTACCTTAAAAAATTCTTGTTTTCTGCTGATAAATCCTTAGATAGTGCGCGGCTACTTTCTGGCGGTGAGAAAAACCGCCTGCTGTTAGCAAGGCTATTTGCACATCCTACCAATGTATTAGTGTTGGATGAACCCACTAATGACTTGGACATGCAGATGTTAGAAATTTTAGAGCAGCAACTCAAAATATGGCAGGGTACGCTACTGGTTGTTAGTCATGATCGTCAATTTTTAGATGCTGTAGTGGATAAGATGCTCATTTTTGAGGCAGATGGTAACTTAAAAGTACACGTAGGCGGATATAGCGATTGGGAGAAAAAAGGGCACGGCTTACGCGTCAGTGCTAAAGAGAAATTGCGTGCTGCTCCTCAGAAAAATGAAAAGGGAGCAACTAAGTCCACTAATCCACCTAAGAAGCTTAGTTATAAATTACAGCGCCTATATGATCAGTTGCCTCGAGAAATAGAAGCACTAGAATACGCCATTACGGACATTAGCAAACAAATCAGTGAAGCAGCTTTTCATGAGAAAAGTTACGCTGAGCAGCAAAAAATATTAGACGTGCTAAGCGTTCAGCAAAATACGTTAGAAGAGAAGGAGCAGCGTTGGTTAGAAATTGCAGAGCAAGTACAGGATTGATTCTGCACTTTATACCAGCTACTTAGGTTTGCTTCAGTAACTCTTTGAGTTCGCCTTTTTCGGCTAATTCAATCACAATATCACCACCACCGATGAGCTCGCCATTGACGTATATTTGTGGGAAAGTAGGCCAGTTAGCATAAGCAGGTAGGTGCTCAAAAATATTGGGATCTGCTAATACATCAACATAAGCAAAAGGTTCACCAGTCCCAACCAGTGCTTGTGCTGCACGAGCTGAAAATCCACATGAAGGTAATTGTGGTGAACCCTTCATATAAATCACAACCGTGTTGTTTTTAACTTGTTCTTCTATACGTTTTAGCGTTGTTTCAGCGGAGTTGTCCATAGGGATAGAATAGGTTTGAAAATTAAAGTTTATTATATCATCTACGCATGACAAATTGTCATACGGCTGTTCCAAATATCAGAGTGCAACAGTCTATCCTTTCCATTCCATTCCGCATGAAGCAACTGAGGTGGCAAAATAGATGCTGTAAATGCGCGCAGCATGATAATATGTTGGAATCAGTAGATAGCCCTATTAAACGCTAACGACTATCAACGAGGCTTTGAGGCGCGCTCAAAGGTACTTTATAGTAATATTGATTATTCGTTTCTGGCGCGCCGATATGCCCTGAACGCAGATTGATTTGGATAGAGGGATAGAGGTAGCGTGGTACATCAGATGCATCATTTTTCTGCTCACGATCGCGTATATACTGCTCTGCGGGCGTGTCTCCTTTAATCATAATATTTGAGGACTTTTCTTTGCCAATCGTGCTTTCGCAGTGCGGCAAAAGTCCTTCAGGTGGGTAATCGTGACCAACAAAAACGCGCGTGCTATTGGGGAATGCATACAGGCGTTGAATGGAGGCGTACATATCGCTGGACGAACCGCCGGGGAAATCTGTTCGGGCAGTTCCTGCATAAGGCATAAAAATAGTATCGCCTACAAATAGGGCGTCATCAATGATATAAGTAAGACAGGCGGGTGTATGACCAGGTGTGTGCATGACGGTAACTTTTAGGTTGCCAATCTGGAAAGTATCCCCATCATTAAAGAGCTGTTCAAACTGAATACCGTTATCAGGTGTGTCATTGGTGGTATTGAGAATAGGGATCCACGTTCTAAGTACGCCGACAATATTAGAACCAATGGCGGTAGTTCCCCCTAATACGTTTTTGAGGTAAGCCGATGCGGTGACATGGTCAGCATGTATGTGGGTTTCTAAGATCCATTGAACGCTTAAGTTGTTTTGCTTAACATAATCAACAATCGTATCCGCAAACTCATGTGTTAATTTGCCTGCGCTCATGTCAAAGTTGAGCACGGAATCAAGAATAGCGCACTGCTTTGTTTCTGGGCAGGCTATAACGTAGGAATAAGTTGACGTATCTGACTCAAAAAAAGGCTTAACAAGCACAAGCTAAGCTCTATTCCAAGGCATGATGCTGAGCAAACGTATCATAGCGCAAAACCCAGTCAACCCTGCAACCAATAAACCCGCGCCTACTAAGGCGGCCAAGCCATACCAGGCTGGATGTACTTGAGAGCCCAAAACAACACCAATTAACGCCATGCTGCCTGCCACAATTTGCATTTGCCTATCTAAGGGTAGAACTTTTCTTTCTGAGAGAACGGTTTCTAAATCAGCATCCTTCCATGCCTGCAATCCGCCTTTTAAGAGAATGATATTGCCTAATTCAGCAATTTTTATACAGGCTTGCTCTGCTCTTCTACCAGATTGGCAAGAGATAATCAGCATTTTGTTTTTAGCTTGATCAGCCACTGTATCTAAGGCGATTTTGGATAGTGGAATATTCGTGGTACATAACGTAATGCGTTCACTGTTAAACTCACCTGGTTCGCGTACATCAATAATGATGGCTTTATCATCTTCAACGAGTTGTTGAGCCTCTATGGCAGTAATGGATTGATAAGTCATGGCAGTATCTCCTGTATCTGACAAAGCCTTATGCTGGGCATAAGCTTATAAATATCTAATAAAAAGAAAAATATATACAAATATTATATAGGAATAAATGTCGCCTTATTCAAGAATTTGGTGCGCATAGTGGCGTGTTAGCGCTTATGAAGACGCTATATTTTGTAAGGAACGGACAGTAGTGTACGGGTTATTCTGCATAGCAGAAAGCATAGCAAATGCACCGCTTACTGTAGTAGTATACGGTACTCTATTGACTAAAGCACTGCGCCTAATGGTATAAGAGTCCTGAGCGGAGCGAACATCTGCTGTTGTGTTGATGATGAAGTCAATTTCCCCATTTTTGATGGCATCAACAATACTGGGCTGCCCTTCATAGACTTTATAGACAAATTGCACTTCTGTAATGCCTGCTTCATTTAGTGTTCTGAGTGTGCCGCGGGTTGCAAGCAGAGAAAACCCTTGCTTAAGCAAAGCGCGTGCTAAAGGCGCTGCATGATGTCTATTTTTTTTGTTAAGGCTTAGAGCAGCCACGCCAGCAGTTGGTATATTGCAGCCAGCAGCAGCACTCGCTTTAGAAAAAGCTTCACTAAAGTTACTACCAATCCCCATGACTTCCCCAGTCGATCGCATTTCTGGACCGAGTAAGGGATCAACATTGTTGAATTTTATAAAGGGAAATACGGACTCTTTAACATAGGAATATTGTAAAAATGGCAGTGGCACTTTTTGTGACCTAAGATCCATTCCTGCCATGCATAATGCGGCAATTTTTGCCCAAGGCACCCCAGTTGCTTTGGATACAAACGGTACGGTACGTGAAGCCCGTGGATTAACTTCTAATACAAAAATATTTTCATTTTGCACAGCAAACTGCACATTCATCAAGCCGATGACACCCAATGCCTTACTCATAGCAATCGTTTGTTGCTCAATTTTAGTTATAATTTCTTGCGGTATGCTATGTGGCGGTAAGCAGCAGGCAGAGTCACCAGAGTGAATACCTGCTTGTTCAATATGCTCCATCACGCCTGCAATAATAACCTCTTCGCCATCTGAAACCGCATCAACATCTAACTCAATAGCATCACTTAAGAAGTGGTCTAACAGAACAGGGGATTCGTTAGACACTTGCACTGCCCTTTGCATATAGTGCTGCAACTGCTCATTGTCATAGACAATTTCCATCGCTCTGCCACCTAAAACATATGAAGGGCGTACTACTAACGGATAACCAATTTCTTCTGCTTGGTCCAAGGCGCTTGCAGTGCTGCGAGCTGTTCGATTTGGTGGTTGCAGTAATTGTAGTTTTTGCAGTAGTGCTTGAAAATGCTCACGATCCTCTGCTTGATCAATTGCTTGGGAGGGCGTGCCAATAATGGGAATGCCTAGCTCATCTAAGCCTTTTGCTAATTTAAGCGGGGTTTGCCCACCATAATGCACAATGACACCAAAAGGCTTCTCTGTATGGACAATGGAGACGACATGCTCTAAGGTAAGGGGTTCAAAATATAGGCGATCTGAAGTATCATAATCTGTAGAGACCGTTTCAGGGTTACAGTTAACCATGATGGTTTCAAAACCTTTTTCACGAAGTGCTAAGGCTGCATGCACACAGCAATAGTCAAACTCAATGCCTTGCCCAATACGGTTGGGTCCACCGCCAAGAATGATGATTTTACGCTTGTCAGAAGGCTTGCTCTCGCACTCCTGCTCGTAGGTGGAATAAAGATAGGCAGTAGAGGTATTGAACTCTGCAGCACAGGTATCTACACGCTTAAAAACGGGCAAAACATCCCATTTCAGACGTAATTTTGTAACATCTTCTTCTTCTATGTGTAGCAGAGATGCTATGCGTTTATCAGAAAACCCATGCCGTTTTAGTTGTAGCAATCGGTCGGCATCTAACGAGGCAATGCCGCATTCAGATAATTCAGTCTCATGGTCAATCAGCTCCTTGATTTGATGTAGAAACCACGGGTCAATTTTACAGGAATCAAAGATAGTATCAAAATCAAGCCCAATTCTGAACGCATCTGCAACGTACCATAGACGTGATGGACCTGGTGTAATCAGCTCACGTAAGCAACGAGAGCGCTTATCCTCGTCGGATATAGAGCGTGTGCTGATAATCTCATCTAAACCGCTCTTGTCAATTTCCAAACCACAAAGTGCTTTTTGTAAAGACTCCTTAAAGGTACGTCCAATTGCCATGGTCTCACCAACAGATTTCATTTGCGTAGTGAGTCTGTTATCTGCATTAGGGAACTTCTCAAAGGCAAAGCGAGGTACTTTGGTGACGACATAGTCTAAAGTCGGCTCAAAAGAAGCAGGTGTTGCGCCATCAGTGATATCATTTTTGAGCTCATCTAAGGTATAACCAACTGCCAGTTTAGCGGCAATTTTTGCAATAGGAAAGCCAGTTGCTTTGGATGCCAAAGCAGAAGAGCGTGAAACACGCGGGTTCATCTCAATGACAATAATACGCCCATTATCTGGATTAACAGCGAACTGTACATTAGATCCGCCTGTATCTACGCCAATTTCTTGTAAGACTGCAATAGAGGCATTACGCAGCAGTTGATATTCCTTGTCTGTCAAGGTCTGTGCAGGTGCAACTGTAATAGAATCGCCCGTATGTACCCCCATAGGGTCTAAATTTTCAATAGAGCAGACGATAATACAATTGTCATTTCGGTCACGTACTACTTCCATCTCATACTCTTTCCAGCCTAATAATGACTCTTCAATCAATAACTCTGATGTAGGTGATAAGTCTAAGCCGTGTTGACAAATATTCTCAAACTCTTCATGATTATAAGCAATGCCGCCACCCGTTCCGCCCAACGTAAAAGAAGGGCGAATGACAGCCGGATAACCTATGCTCTTTTGTGCTTCCCACGCGTCACTCATACTGTGAGCTATTTGTGAGCGTGCAGATTCTAAGCCGATTTTCTCCATTGCACTTCGAAACCGCTGGCGATCCTCTGCTTTATCAATTGCATCAGGAGATGCACCTATAAACTCGCAACTATGACGCTCTAAAACCCCTTCACGTACCAAATCCAAAGCACAATTGAGTGCAGTTTGTCCGCCCATAGTAGGCAAGATAGCATCAGGTTTTTCTATGCTAATAATACGCTCTACAGCTTCCCAGTGAATAGGCTCAATATACGTTGCATCTGCTAACTCAGGGTCAGTCATGATAGTAGCGGGGTTAGAGTTGATCAGAATGACACGAAAACCTTCTTCGCGTAGGCTTTTACAAGCCTGTGCCCCTGAATAGTCAAACTCACATGCTTGCCCAATAATAATAGGACCTGCACCGATGACTAATATAGATTGAATGTCGTTGCGCTTAGGCATTATTGATGTGTATCCATAAGTTGAGTAAAGCGATCAAATAAACTACAAATATCATGCGGTCCAGGACTCGCTTCTGGATGTCCTTGAAAACTAAACGCAGGCAATGTTTTATGCTCAATGCCTTGAATAGTATTATCAAACAAAGAGCGATGGGTCACACTGAGGCAATCAGGCAAAGCCTCTTCACTCACAGTAAAGCCATGATTTTGGCTGGTAATGAAGGTACGTTTGCTCTGTAAACACTGCACAGGATGATTGATACCGTGATGCCCAAATTTCATTTTTTCAGTCTGTGCGCCATTAGCTAACGCTAATAGCTGATGCCCTAAGCAAATACCAAAAATAGGCATGCGTGTTTCTAACAGTTTTTCAATAGCGGCAATAGCATAACTACAAGGCTCAGGATCACCTGGACCATTGGATAGCATCACCCCATCTGGCTGCATTGCTAGCACCGAATCGGCAGATGTTCTGGCAGGGACAACATGCAATTCACAGCCTCTGTCAGCCAATAATCTCAAAATATTATGCTTAACGCCAAAGTCATAAACGACCACTTTGTACCGTGTATCTTTTTTGGGCGAGGAGCCGCTTAAACGCCATGTGCCTTCTGACCACACATAAGGCTCACTACAACTAACATGTTGGGCCAAATCTTGCCCACTCAATGAGGGGTGGGCCTGAGCTTCCGCAATCGCAGCTGCTTCATCGCAGTAGGTATCTCCTGACACAATGCATCCTGCGCAAGCACCATGCGTGCGTAAATGAATTGTAAGTGCACGAGTATCTATCTCACTAATGCCCACTACACCTTGCTGCACCATCCAGTCGTGCAGTGAGGATTCTTGACGCCAATTATTGTAGGCTGCAGGGTAATCGCGAACAATCAGACCAGCAGTGTGGCAATGTGTAGATTCAACATCAGTACTATTAGCACCTGTGTTGCCAATGTGTGGATACGTCAATGTAACTATCTGGCGGCAATAAGAGGGGTCGCTCAGGATTTCCTGATAACCACTCATTCCCGTATTGAATATTACTTCGCCAACGCTCACCCCTTGTTTGCCAAGTGCTTTTCCATGAAAAACACGCCCATCTGATAATGCTAATATTGCTGTAGTGCCCACTCGCTAGCCCATGTTGTTTTTGCCTAGTTGGAATTGGGCGTGATTATAGCAGAGGACGCTTACTTATATTACGCAATCGGGCAAACTCTATGCGCTCTTTAAGGTGGGTATTAACCTATGTTAATATATCACATCAAATGAAGAGTTATCATTTAAGAGAGGCGATTTTTGGGATAAATTATTCTTGGGAAATGGAACCAAAATGGCTCTGCAATTCTTCCAGTGTGGGTTCTGTTGCTTCATTGCTATGCTGGCGGCTACCAGTTGTGCCACATGCAGTTAGGGAAGCGCTAATCAGTAGTAATGATAAGAGAAAAAATATTTTTTTTAGCATGGTCATATCCTAATTTAAAATTGTTAAATAGTACACGTTGTATTACACGCTTTTTTATTTGCAATCCCTTATGGATGATTCATAAATTGTTTGTTGATTTTTATCATCAATGAGTAAAGCAAACTCTATAGGGAGTTTTTGGGCAATATCATGCCATTTTTTTTCCGCAATCAAAAGGGCAGTTGCAGCGGCATCGCTCATTAAGGGATCATGGCTTATCACAGTTACAGATTGCCAATGCTTAGCGGGGTATCCTGTATTGGGATTGATAAGATGATGATAGGTTTTACCTTGCCATTTGTAGTTGCGCGCATAGGTCCCTGATGTAAAGATACTTTGCCCAGAGCATAGCTGCTTATTCATAAGGGTGTACTGTGGATTTTTGGGGTCAGCAATCCCTATGCGCCATGCTCTATGAGGACGCTCTCCTACAGTTACAACATCACCTCCTAAGTTAATGAGAGCTGCCTTAATCGTAAAGGTATTTAATAGTTGCTGCGCAATAATGCCTGCATATCCCTTCGCAATACCTCCTAAATCTATATGTACAGCAGAGTTTGTACTATACAAGGTATCTCCCTTAAACACTAAGTCATCCATACTAGGGGCTTTTTGTAACCAGTGGTCAATAATCATACTATTTGGGGGAGGAGGGCGTAGGATGTTTTGGTGAAACCCCCAAGCACGTATCAGATGCCCAATGGCTGGATTAAAAAGATTCTGTGTTTGGCGGCTAATTTTCTGAGTTTGTTGTAAAAAAGTCGCTACAGGGGTAGAAAGGGTAATCGGCTGCTTATTGGCTATGGCAGTATTGATTTTGTACAGTAGCCCACCTTGCTCCCATGCGTGCCATTGCTGGTGGATGCGTAAAAATTCCTTTTCCAATGCGGTATTGGCTTGGATAGCAGTGTGCTTATCAGAAAAAATTTGTATTTGTACTACTGTGCCGAATACATGGTGGGTAAATTGATGTGGCTTATTATGGTCAGTACACGCGCTCAGCAAGAATAAGGCAAGAACACCTGCAGCAGACAAGCCCTGTGGATTCTGTCCGCTTTATCATTGCGTTAAGCGCTCAAACTGTAATGGCATCATAAGTGTGCCAGAAAACATATAGCTGCATTGTGCAACTATATACTCAATAGTAATAGAAAAATTAAGGAATAACTTAGTGGGTAATAATCTGCTGTAAGAATTGTTGCGTGCGCTCATTCTCAGGATTAGTGAAGAATTCATTCGGGGAGTTACACTCAATGATTTCACCTTGATCCATAAAGATAACAGAATCTGCAACCTTGCGCGCAAAGCCCATTTCATGAGTCACTACCAGCATAGTCATGCCGCCTTGCGCCAACTCTACCATAACTTCCAAGACCTCATTGATTATTTCAGGGTCTAAGGCAGAAGTAGGCTCATCAAACAACATTACCTCAGGGTGCATACAGAGTGATCGCGCGATGGCTACGCGCTGCTGCTGTCCGCCAGATAACTGTCCTGGATATTTATTGGCCTGCTCCTGGATTTTGACACGCTCTAAATACTCAAGAGCTGTTTTTTCAGCTTCTTTTTTTGGAGTTTTGCTGACCCAAAAAGGAGCAAGTGTTAAATTTTCCAACACAGTTAGGTGTGGGAATAGGTTAAAAGACTGGAATACCATTCCCACGTGGTTGCGTACATGTGCAATGGATTTAACATCTTCTGTCAACTCACGATCAAATACGATGATATCGCCATCTTGATGGCTTTCTAAGCGATTGATGCAGCGAATGAGGGTGGACTTGCCAGAGCCAGAGGGACCGCATATAACAATTTTTTCGCCACGCTTAACGGAAAGATTGATATTTTTGAGAACATGGAAATCTCCATACCATTTGTTCATGTTATTGATTTCAATAACTACCTTATCAGCAGAGGATTTATTTGATAGTGTTTCGTTCATAGTGAGAGCTATTTGTTATGTGTAATGTTGAGAGAGAAGGATTAGGTTTTAGTTGAATAACTGAGTTTGCGTTCGAGTGCTTGACTATATTGTGACATACCAAAGCAGAACAGGAAGTACACCAAGGCAGTGAACACAAAACCCTCAATAGTAAAAGGCAGCCAAACAGGATCACGTGTGGCATTATACGCTGCGTTGAGTAAGTCCCACAATCCAATAATAGACACCAGAGAAGTATCTTTGAACAATGCAATACAGGTATTGACAATGCCAGGTATAACCAGTTTTAAGGCCTGAGGAAGAATAACCAGTCCCATTTTTTTCCAGTATCCAAGCCCTAATGCATCTGCTGCTTCGTATTGTCCACGTGATATGGATTGCAGCCCACCACGCACAACCTCTGCCATATAGGCGGCTTCAAATAAAGTAATGCCGATGAGGGCACGTGTTAATTTTTCAAAAGATGAATCAGAAGGTAAGAATAGCGGCAACATTACCGATGCCATGAACAGCACCGTAATCAGAGGTACGCCACGCCAAAACTCAATGAATGCGATACAGAAATTACGAATAAGCGGCATATTATCTGCTCGGCGACCCAACGCAAGCAAAATGCCAAGTGGTATAGAGGCAACAATGCCAACTGATGACAGTACTAAGGTGAGCATTAAGCCACCCCATAAATCGGTTTCTACTATAGGCAAGAAGTGGATGCCGAATAGTGAACCCTCTAACAGTGCTGTACATACAAAAACATGAATCAACAAGAGGTATAAGGTTAAATAGGTCTTGCCTTTGCCACTAAGCGGGAGTTTATAGCACAGTAGTAGCAGTGCAGTGCCCACAAACACAAGGTTGGGGCGCCAGATTTCAGACGGTGTGTAGAAACCATACATAATAATATTGATTTGCTCTTTAACAAAAACCCAGCAAGCACCACCTGATCGATCACAAGCTTCTGGTCCACTACCACTAAAGTACGCGCTGAACAGGCTCCAGTCCAGAATGGCGGGTAATGTTGACCCAATAAACCATAGACAAAGTAGGGTAAGTACTGTGTTAAAAGGCGTAGAAAAGAGGTTCTGCATGAACCAACCCCACACACCAGTTTGTCTTACTACATAGTTATGCCATTGAGCATTCATAGGTTAATCCTTAATTATTTGTCTTATCTATTTTCGTTCAGTAATCGCAATGCGGTGGTTATACCAATTCATCAAAACAGATATAGATAGGCTAATGCTAAGGTAGACCAACATGGTCATGCTAATAATTTCTAATGCTTTTCCAACTTGATTGAGTGCGGTCCCTGCAAATAGAGCAACTAAATCGGGGTAACCTATAGCAGTTGCCAGCGAAGAATTTTTAGCAAGATTAAGATACTGGCTTGTTTGTGGGGGGATAATCAAACGGAGTGCCTGTGGGATAGTGACCAGTCGCAGCGCCTGCCCAGTGCTTAAATTTAGTGATTGTGCGGCTTCTATTTGCCCTTTAGGTACTGACTCAATACCGGCACGAACAATCTCAGCAATGAAGGCACTTGTATAGATGGAGAGAGCAACCCATAACGCCAAAAGCTCAGGTATGAGTATCCAGCCACCATCGTAGGCAAAGCGTTCTTTAACGGGGTAATTTAGTGTAATCGGGTCCAGAAACTGTAGCAGCAAAAACATACCAATCCATGCAGCCAAGCTGATGAGAAATATGGGCTTTTGTTTCCCTGATTGTTCTGCCTGTTTGCGCGCGATGCGTACATAGGCGATATTGGCTATAATCAAGACAGTTAGAGCAATTGCCCACGTAAAGGAAGCGCTTGGCTCAGGAATTTGTAGCCCAGCCTTATTGATAATGATAGATTCGTTGAAGAATGAAAAACTATCATCAAATAACGGCAAGGAAGGTACTAATATAGCGAAGTACCAAAACATGACCTGTAGCAATAGAGGGATATTGCGGAATACCTCAACATAAGATAAAGCAATTTTATTAAGCAACCAGTTGCTGGAAAGGCGGCTGATACCAACGGCAAATCCTAAAAGAGTAGCAGTAATAATTCCCAGTACGGTTATGAGCATTGTGTTGCCGATACCAATGAGGAATGTGTCAAAATAGGTGCCCGATGAGGGCTGAAAATCAATAAAAGGGCTAAACAGGATTTGGAAGCCTGCTGTATTCTGTAAAAAATCAAAGCCAGCGGTAATACCGCGTGCTGCCATGTTTTGCAGCGTGTTATCATAAATCCAAACAATCAGCGCAATCAGACCAACAAAAAATAGCACTTGAAAAATGATGGCGCGCGCTCTCTCACTATTGAGTAATGAGAGTTTGATTTTAGGCGTTGTTTTATTCATGGTTAAGGGTAATGCGTATCACTAAGGTAGAAGCGAGTGAGTTAGAGCCACGCTGTGCATTAGCGTGGCTCTAATTCACGATTTAGGCGTTAATTAGCGGATAGGAGGTGCGTACTGAACGCCGCCTTCTGTCCACAATTTATTGATGCCACGAGGTAGTTGTAAGGTAGAACCTGAGCCAACATTACGATCAAATACTTCACCGTAGTTACCTACTGAGCTAACAACACTTGCAGCCCAATCTGCTGATAGACCTAACTTAGGACCGAAATCACCTTCAACGCCCAATAAGCGGCGAATAGAAGGATTTTCAGAAGACTTCATTTGCTGAACGTTAGCTTGAGTTACACCTAATTCTTCAGCATTTAGCAAAGCATAATGTACCCAACGAACAATTTTTAGCCATTGCTCATCACCCTGACGTACTACAGGTCCCAAAGGCTCTTTAGAGATAACTTCTGGTAATACAACTGCAGAATTTGGGTTGTTCAACTGTGTGCGTAGCGCCGCCAACTGAGATTGATCAGAAGTCAATGCATTACAACGACCTTGGTCAAAACCATCTTTGGTTTGCTGTGAAGTGTCATATGTAATGGCGGTGAAACGCATACCTTTAGCACGGAAGTAGTCAGCCAAGTTTAACTCAGTAGTTGTACCTGCTTGAAGACAGAATGTTGCGCCATTTAATTGACTTACGCTAGTAACGCCCAAAGAGCTCTTAACTAAGAAGCCTTGACCGTCATAATAGTTTACACCACCAGGGAAAGTAATGCCCAACTGTGTATCACGTAGCATGGTCCATGTGGTATTACGATTGAGCACATCGATTTCGCCAGAAGAAAGTGCGGTAAAGCGTTCTTTTGCTGTCAATTGTGTGTAGCGTACTTTGCTCGCATCGCCAAAAACTGCAGCAGCAATGGCCCTACAGTAATCCACATCAATACCAGACCATGAACCATCACTGTTAGCAGTAGCAAAACCAGGTAGGCCCGTGTTAATGCCGCACTGCACATGACCGCGTGCTTTAATGGTATCTAAGGCGGACGTTGCTGCCTTAGGTGCAGCTTCTTGAGCACTTGCGCTCTCTTGCGGTTGCTGTGAACAACCAGTTGCTACAGCAATTGCACTTGCTGCCAGCAGGACTTGTAAAAGATTTTTTTTCATGATTAGAAAACTCCTTTTAACTATTTATATAGTTTTAGATTGTAACAATTATATTTAGTGTATACCTACATGCAGAAGGCACACAACGAAGCGGTTCATTAAATTAATGGAACGCTTCTGGCTAAAAATTGGCGACAAGTATAAAGTGTATTTTTATTAAAGTCAAAAACAAAATGAATTTTTTTATATTATCAGCCCAGACGGGTAGTATGTATAAGCTTTAAAAAATATAATATATTATTTTATGGTACTGTACACCGAGTTACCATCGCCTATATAGTTTGACGCATAAATATTGGTTGACACAAGAATATTTGATGCATACAATGCGCGCACCCACAAAGAGGAGTTCATCTTTATTTTCAGGTGAGCAGGCGTATTAAAGGGTTCTGTATTGTGACAGTTTGGTGCCCGTCTTGCCATTTGAAAGCCATAGCATGTTAATCATTGCGATTACATGTTTTTTGTTTATGAGGCATTAGAGGATTCACATTGGGATTGTAGAATGATTGTATTATTACTTGGAGATTCATGGCAACAACAAACCAGTTAGTGCGTAAACCGCGAAAGCCAAAGCGCAAAATAAATAAAGTAGCAGCTTTGAAAGCATGCCCGCAACGTAGAGGTGTTTGCACTCGCGTTTACACGACAACCCCTAAAAAACCTAACTCTGCGTTGCGTAAAGTTGCTCGTGTACGCTTGACTTCAGGCTATGAAGTAACGACTTATATCGGTGGTGAAGGTCACAACTTGCAAGAACACTCTGTCATCTTAATTGAAGGCGGTCGTGTTAAAGATTTACCAGGTGTGCGTTATCATACTATTCGCGGTGCATTGGATTGCTCTGGAGTAGAATCCCGTCGTCAAGGGCGCTCTAAATATGGCGCCAAGAAACCCAAAAACTAAGATAGAGTTATGGCACGTAGAAGAAGAGCAGAGAAACGGCAAATTTTGCCAGACCCTAAATATAAAAATTTAATTGTTGCTAAGTTTATCAACACATTGATGCTTGATGGTAAAAAATCAGTTGCAGAATCTATTGTGTATAAATCACTCAATATTGCATCTGATCGCTCCAAAAAAGAACCTTTGGAATTATTTGACACTGTGCTGGAAAACTTAGGTCCTATTGTAGAAGTTAAGTCTCGCCGTGTAGGTGGTGCCACGTATCAAGTACCCATTGAGGTGCGCGCTAACCGCCGCATAACGCTTGCTATGCGCTGGCTGATTGATGCAGCACGTAAGCGTCGTGAAAAAGGTATGGTACTGCGTTTAGCAGGTGAAATGTCAGAGGCTTTTGAAAATCGTGGTGCTGCTGTTAAGAAAAAAGAAGAAGTACACAAAATGGCTGAAGCAAACCGCGCATTCTCACATTTTCGTTGGTAGTTCTGAAATGCTCATCGCTGAGTAATTCGTTAAATTCATCTACTATTCTAATATTAATTCAATAACCTGAAGAGGGTATAAGTTGGCAAGAAAAGATCCACTAAATCATTACCGTAATATTGGTATTATGGCGCACATTGACGCAGGAAAAACAACCACAACAGAACGTGTTTTGTATTACACTGGTGTTTCACACAAAATTGGTGAAGTGCATGACGGTGCTGCCACTATGGACTGGATGGAGCAAGAGCAAGAGCGCGGCATTACAATCACTTCTGCCGCTACCACGTGCTTCTGGCAGGGAATGGCAGGTGATAGAGAGCGTCATCGCATCAATATTATTGACACTCCGGGACACGTTGATTTTACGATTGAAGTTGAGCGCTCACTGCGTGTTTTGGATGGTGCCGTTGCTGTATTTTGTGCCGTTGGTGGCGTAGAGCCTCAATCAGAAACTGTGTGGCGTCAAGCAAATAAATATGGTGTGCCTCGTATGGCATTTGTCAACAAAATGGACCGTGCTGGCGCAGATTTTTTGCGCGTAGTTGACCAAATTAAGACGCGCTTAGGTGCGACACCTATTCCCTTGCAACTCCCTATTGGCGCAGAAGAAGTATTCCGCGGTGTTATTGACTTAGTGAAAATGAAGGCAATTAACTGGCGAGATGAAAACATGGGCGTTGAGTTTGTCTATGAAGATATCCCTGAAGACATGTTAGCGCTTTGTCAAGAATGGCGGGAACACTTGGTTGAGGCCGCTGCTGAATCTAATGAAGAATTGATGGAAAAATACCTTGAAGAAGGTGATTTAAGTGAAAAAGACATTATTGCTGGCATTCGTCAGCGCTGCTTAACAGCAGAAATCGTGCCTGTTTCGTGTGGTTCTGCATTCAAAAACAAAGGCGTTCAAGCTATGCTTGATGCAGTAATTGACTACATGCCTGCTCCAATTGATGTTGCAGCCATTGAAGGTGAATTAGAAGATGGTAGCAGTGCTAAGCGTTCATCCAGCGATGATGATCCCTTTGCCGCTTTAGCCTTTAAGGTAATGACAGACCCTTATGTAGGCACACTAACTTTTGTGCGTATTTACTCTGGTGTGCTCAAATCTGGTGACAGTGTTTTACAACTCGGTTAAAGGCAAAAAAGAACGTATAGGACGCATACTACAAATGCACTCTAACGAACGCGAAGAAGTTAAAGAAGCGCGTGCGGGTGACATCGTTGCGGTGGTAGGTCTAAAGAATGCTACTACGGGTGACACGCTGTGTAGTTTAGACGCTAAAATTGTTCTTGAACGCATGGAATTTCCAGAGCCTGTTATATCTGTCGCAGTAGAACCTAAGACAAAAGCTGACCAAGAAAAGATGGGCATTGCACTCTCTAAATTAGCAGCGGAGGATCCGTCCTTCCGTGTGTACACTGATCAGGAATCTGGTCAAACCATCATTTCTGGGATGGGCGAATTACACTTAGAAATTATTGTTGATCGCATGAAGCGAGAATTCAATGTTGAAGCAAACGTTGGTGAGCCACAAGTTGCCTACCGTGAAAGCATACGTAAAAGTATTGAAGTGGAAGGTAAATTTGTACGCCAATCAGGTGGTCGCGGTCAATACGGTCATGTTTGGTTACGTCTTGAGCCCATTCCTGTGGACGGCGAAAAAACATACGAATTTTCGGATGAAATTGTTGGCGGTGTTGTGCCACGCGAATACATTCCAGCCGTTGACAAAGGCATTCAAGAACAAATGGCAAAAGGTGTCTTGGCGGGCTATCCCATCTTAGGTG
>CBDCOD010000006.1:0-9868 GCA_965219665.1 Gammaproteobacteria bacterium
TGTGAAAAGACGCGCTTGAAAAAACCATTATCTGAACGATTACAACACACCCCAAACACGATATGCTTGCCTTGCTGAAAACAATGCAACATATCATCTATGGTATTGATGTCATGTTGTAAATCTATATCCATAGAGACTGCACAGTCACACTTATCAGTGACATAGTGCAATCCCGCAGTCAGCGCATTTTGATGCCCCGCATTACCTGCTAATTTAATCCCAATAATAGAGGGGTGTTCCGAGCTACTTTGCTCAATAAATGACCAAGTAGCATCTATTGAACCATCATCAACCAATACAATAAAACTGTCATGGCTAATTGCTTCACTATCAATCAATGACTGGCGCTTTTCTAATAACTTATTCACAGACCAAACTAATGTCTCTTCTTCGTTATAGCATGGACAAACAATGGCTAAAACAGGAGGATTGTCTTTTTTCATATCTTATGAATCAATCGGATTATCGTTAACAGGCAGGTCTGTAGTATATTTCCAAAGTGTTGTTTTTATTATTCTGCACTGTACCATAATGTTCATTAAAAACTTCTCCTATTTTCTGGCTATCCCTAAACACCGTTTTATGCAGTCTCTGTATATCTCCAAGCAGCGAAGCATCCGTTGAAATAGCAGTATTCTCCTGCTTATGGAAGTACTCTTTGGGAAGGATCATTATCATGTTGCAACGCTTTGCTACCTGATTCAGGTTCTGTTTAGTTGAAAAGGAAAAAAACGGTTGATTGCGAAATATATACCAGTGATGCGGCAAGCCTAAAACAACTGTTTCAGCGTTCAAATAGGGCGCTGTTTTTTGTTTTAACTGCTGGATGTAAGGCTTTGGATCAGCCCCACCCTCACGCATAAAAACAGCAACCCATATTGCCAGTAACCCTGCCGCAAAAATAAGGGACAGCCCCCCACGCGTGTAATGATGGGCAAGATAGGCTACGCCAAACCATAAAAGCGGTGTAAATAATATCAAATACAGTACATTAATCCTACCTAATAACAAATAACTAATCAGCAATATGACAAACAGAAGTAATGATTGCTGCAGTGGAACAGAGGATGCTATATATTTCTCATGCCATCTATCCCACACTATTAACAGGATTAATGCAATAATCGGCAACTGAAATTGCACAAAAAGATAAAGCGTTTTTGCTGTCTTAGGGATATACAGAAAAATAGCAAAGCGCTCTTCTAATGTTTGTTGATAAACACTGTGCAATGTTTTCCCATAGCCATCTAAAAATAACTGCAAATGTGGTGCATTATCTAAACAAAAAACGCATAACGCCAATCCATATCCTGCACTTGACATAGCAATATAGCGCTTCCACTCACTCTTCCAAGAATGCATAGTTAATAACGCATAGGCAGCAAATAACACACAAGACAGCAGGCCAATAGGATGCGCTGTTACACTCATACCACTTAAAAAGGCGGCAAGGATAAGCCACTTTGATTTTGGGCCGGCATAACTTTGCACAAAAAAGCCAGCGGTTAGTAACGCCAAGACCAGTATGTCTGGCCGAGCTGAGTGTGCGCCGCGCACAAAATCACCACATAGCGCAAATAAGACAACTGCTTGTAGTGCAATAACGGTGTTTGACCACCGCCGAAACAATAGAAACCATAGGTATAAAACACCGCAGGCTAATACACTGCTAATCACACGGTGCGCATACATACTCTCATCAAAAATATGCATAATCGGCGCATACAGTATGGTGTGAAGATAACTGATGCGTAAAGGTGCTGCCTCACCGTTTATCGGCGCATGGACTCTAAAAAAATCAGTAAAAACCTCATAAGCAAACGAGGCGAAATAAGCATCATCAAATCCTACTGGACGAAAATACCGAATGGAAAACCATAAATGAGCAACAGCTACTGCACACAGGAACAGCCACAACCCTCTCTGATTAGATGTTATGCCATGTATCACTAAATATCCATCCTGTTAAATATCCACTGAGGCAGATGTCTAATAATCATCATAATAAGCCACCATTTTTTAGGCGTATAAATAATCAACTTTCCTGCTCCAACACCGCTAACAATCTCACTAGCAACTGATTCCACAGTAGCCATCTTTACACCTTTATTCTGCAAATGTGCTGTCATTGGCGTGGCAGTTGGTCCCGGCTTAACTAAGGTGATTTTTACATTTGATTTGGCAAAACGATGCTGTAGTCCCTGTGCATAGCGTGTAATCAATCCCTTTGCCGCACCATATATATAGTTGGATTTTCGCCCCCGATCCCCTGCAACAGACCCAATTAACACAATCGTTCCGCAACCTACTTTCTCCATATGAGCAGCAAAGCACTCAGCATACAATACAGGGGAAATAGCGTTAACATGAAGTGCTGAATGACAAGCCTGCACATCACCTTGGCACGCAGCTTGATCCGGCAGTGAGCCGTGCGCAATAAGCACAGTTCCTATCTCGCCTAATTGAACAATATCACTGACAGCAGTTTGTATCGCCGTTGGATTCTCAAAATCAGCCTGCATGACTGTAATTTTACACTGTGGACCACGCACCCGCAAATCACTGGCAACACGTTCTAGAAGCTGTATATCACGACCAACCAAAACGAGCCCAATAGATGCATTTTTCACCCATAATCTAGCACAATGTTCTGCGATCGCGGATGTTGCACCAATAATGACATTATTAACCATATGAACTACCACCCCATTAGACGACGAGAAAGACCTGAGCTAATGCCTGAATCCCGATATTGTAAAAATTCAGATAGCCGTGGATAACCAGCCTCAAACAAATTAACTGGCATACGGGCATCCTTGGCTGCATAAATACGCCCACCTGCCTCCTGTACAATGCTGTCAAGACGCTCAAAAAGTTTTTGTGTTTGCATTCCCTTATTAGGAAAATCCAGCGCCAATGTAACACCGGGCTGTGGGAAACTGAGCATCCCCATTGACTGCTGATTACCAAATGTCTTTAATACAGCAAGGAATGAACCTGATTCAGAGCGCTTGATTTCTTTCAGCATCATCCGCACCACCTCTTTACCATCTGAACGTGGAACAACACTTTGGTACTGAAAAAAAACCTTTCAAACCATACATTTTATTCCAGCCTATTATGCTGTCGAGCGGATAGAAAAACGGTTCATAGTACACAACCGCTTTGCCTGCCTGTCTTTTCTTAACATGATAATAAAATTGGTTGAATATCTTGAGTGTTAGCTTATTAACTAACGAAATCGGCGGTGTAAATGGCATAGCTAACGCGCGCTTCTTGGGCGGTACTAAGTCATCAGCAGCGGTAAAATTACCACGCATAAACACACCACGCTCATTATGAGAACTACAATCAATCCAAGACACTGTATGCTCCCAATCTGCTTCTGAATCGTCTGCCAATTGAAAAAAATCATCTAAATTATTGTATGCAATAGTCTCTGAATCTATCCATGCCCCTGTAACACGACGTAACTGAATTTCTGCTTGGGTGATAATACCAGTAAGACCCATCCCTCCAATCGTTGCTTCAAACCAATCCCTATGTTCAAGCGCATTACAGTCTATACGCTGGCCATCAGTACGCGCTAACGATAGTTGTTTAATGTGATTACCAAATGAGCCATACATGTGGTGGTTTTTACCATGCACATCATTTGCAATAGCACCACCTACCGTCACCATTTGCGTCCCGGGCGTAACAGCCAATGCCCAGCCCCGATGGATAGTCAACTGCTGAATATCACGCAACAAAACACCAGATTCACAGACCAAGCGCCCTGTAGTCTCATCAAATGCAATAAAACGATTTAGACCTGTAGTAAGCCATAACAAGCCATCAGGATTCAAGCAGACATCACCATAACTGCGCCCCATACCATATGCCAAACCTAAGCAATCTTGTGTAATGGCTTCTTTGAATTTTTTTTCATCATGATTAAGCAGTATTACATCATGCAAATCAGTGGTTAAACGTCCCCAAGAACAAATTTTTTTCATATATTCTCCTGCCGGAAAACATAACGCTTATCTAGGAAATACTTCACGGTATAGCCAATGGATAAGCCAATGATACCACCTAAATAGCGCATTTCTTTGCTTGCAAATAAGTAATGAAAACCAAATTCAACCCCCCAAAATATCATGGTAGTAATCACACTCATAAACACATACAGGACAAAAACGTGTATATTTTTCGCAATACCCTGAGCGTAGAAGCAAAAAATATAACGCTTATCTAAAGCATACTTCAATCCTAAACCAACAACTGTACCTACAGCAATAGCGACAAAAATACCGTAAGTACCGCCGTATAAGCGAATCATAATATCCTGTGCTCCAATATTTGCAACAGTTGCTGCTATAGCAAACCCAATATAGCGATGGATGACTCTCATTTTGGAACGTAGCTCTCACTCCAAATTTTATAACACAATAAGTGCCAAAAAGCATGCTATGCTAAGGATGCACAACCAACTTACCTTGTCCTTAATTGCATACAGCACCGGATCAATTTTTATCTCTTGACGATTAGCACGCAGCCACATCATGCTAACCCAATATAACAGCACAATATTAACACCCCACAACCACGGACTACTTTGGTAGTTCAACTCTGCTTCCAAACTATTAATATACAGTGCTGCTATCAAAACAGACAATAATGCGCCCCCAATCCCCAGCATTTGTAGAACAGGCACATCTTGTAATGAATAGCCTCTACCCGACAATGCCTTGCTTGTTACCACTAAGTCAGAAAACCGCTTCAAACACGCCAGACTAAAAAACAAAGCAACTGAAAAAGCAATGAGCCAGTTGGATGTAACAATCCCCGTTGCTGCTGAACCTGCAATAATGCGTATTGTGTATAGGATAGACAAAACAATCACATCCAACATAACTACTTTTTTTAGAGCAAAGGAATATGCCAAGGCAATAAACATGTATAACAGTGCTACCCATAAGAACATTGTATTAACCATGAGAGCAAGAGCCATACTAACCACAAACAAAGCGCCACCTAATATACTAGCCACAGGTATAGAAACCATACCACTTGCCAAGCCACGATGACGTTTTTCTGGATGATTACGGTCGCTGTCTAAGTCTAGGATATCATTGAGCAAGTACATACTGGATGCTAAAAAGCAAAAGGATATGAATGCAACTATGGCTGAATAAAATACCTGCTCACTAAAGAAACGAAAGCCTAAAACCAGAGGCACAAATAGAAGCGCATTTTTAGCCCACTGGTGCCAGCGTATTGCTGATAATAGCGCGCCAAATGTATTAGACTGCCACTGTGCCAAAGGCATTATCTTTTTATTGGGTAAATACCCACAACTATAAGCCTGCTGTGCAGCCTGCCACGTTGGCACATCTGCCTTGCTATTTCCTATGTAGTCAAAGGCTTGAGTGTGTTGCTGCAACCAAACAACCTTCTGCCCTCCCTGCATATTTACATCAGTAGTGCCAACTGCTAACGCAAAACCACCTATTTGTTGTGCTATACGATCCACTAAAATTTGGTGCGAAGCACTAATAAGAACTACAGGCATTGTTTGCTGGCGTAACCACTTTAATAAGGGCTCATTTAGCGGTAAAGCCGCAAAATCAATATAATCTACAGTATGTTTTGCCAACTGCCATTTGAGATACACAATACCGCGCAATAACCAAAAAGGCACCCACAGCAGCATCCACGCCCTATGCCTCAAAAGTCGCGCTATACACTCATACAATAAATCACTACGTAATAGCGTTCCATCTAGATCGACTGCTATCACGTGCTGGTTCTTGTATTGACTCATAACAGACTATACTATGGGATTTATAAGCTAATTTCCTCAGTATTGTATCAATCGCAAATAACAATAATTTATTGTCATAGGAATCATCAGAATACAGGCAATCATACTGAGTGTACTAAAACGGCATTGTACCTTAGTTGCAAAAAACCAACCATCATGTGACACTACAGGTATGTTTACAAATAACCTGGGCATATTGATTTGAAGCAGAAAATGTTACAAACTATCGACACACCATTTTGCACGAGTGTGCTACCTATGTCTCAAAAGTGGACACTTGACATAATCGCGGTGAGATTTACCATATTAGGGAATATAGTCACAATATAAACCCTAAAAATATCCAAAATATAGGAAAACATCCAATTTTTACAGCAATTTTACTGCTTTAGCATAGCATCCAGCCTCTACAAAGCCATAACACATAAGAAATGGATGCGATTGTCTATCTCTCCTTCCTTTTTCATATAACAAAGGAATGTACAGTGAAGTTAAATGATAAATTTACGCTACAAAGTCTAAAGGGCTGATCAATCGATCCGCACTCAAAGATTTTACAACATGTGTATAAATCATAGTAGTTTGCAGGCTTTTATGTCCAAGCAATTCCTGTATAGTACGAATATCAATACCTGATTGTAATAAATGTGTAGCATAGCTATGGCGAAAGGTATGGGCAGAAATTTTTTTAGGTATTCCGCTTTTAATAACGGCACTGCGTAAAGCCTTGGAAAAGGTGGTTTCCAAGACATGATGACGCTTGCGCTTGCCCGTACGTGGATCAATCGAAGTCTTTTTCATTGGAAATAAAAATTGCCACTTGAATTCACGGTTGGCATTTGGATACTTTCGCTCCAAGCCATAGGGCAGATCAACATACCCGAATCCATCCTCTAAATCAAGTTGATGCGTTTTTCCCACACTTGCAATGTGAATATGAAGGTTTTCTGTCGCTTTTTGGGGTAACGGCACCACTCTATCTCGTTGACTTTTACTATCAAATATATACACATTATTAAGCCCAAAATCAATGTCTTTGATGCGTAAACGTAATAACTCACTCATACGCAAACCACAGCCATAGAGCAACATCAACATCAAATTATAAATATCAGAGGTGTGAAATAAAATTGTTTTTACTTCATCCTTAGATAATACGACTGGCACATGAATTTTTTGCTTAGCCCTAACAGCAGAAATATTTTTACCCTTTAGAGACAGTTGTAACACCTGCTCATAAAGAAAAACCAATGCATTAAAAGCTTGATTTTGCGTCGAAGGTGCCACTTGTTTTTCAACGGCTAAATAGGTCAAAAATCGTTCAATCTCCTCCTTGCCCATTTGTTCTGGGTGGCGCTTATTGTGAAATAAAATGAAACGCTTAATCCATCCACAGTAGGATTTTTCGGTTTTATAACTGTATCCCATTAACCGAATTTTATCGGCAACTTGCTCTAATAACTTTTTTGACATGTATAAAATTATATCCTACATTACAGCCATTTATTTCAAGATATTAAACTATATGACATAAATAACAAATAAATAATTCATTCTGGCCTGTGATATCCATTATCAGTGTATAATCATGTAATGATTAATTGTTAGACTGTCGCTTGCGCGGCAGTGCTTAACGACGTTGCTGCTTACCACCCTGCTTGTTTTCACCACGCAAGCGCAGCTTAACAAGGCGGCTGCAGCAGACCAACCCGTGTGCTAAAATGCAACATCTTACCACACGGGTTGGCGCTGACCCGCAACCACGTTATGTGTAAAAAGGAAGCATCTATATGAGAAAGCTATTTATCCCGTTTCTATGTCTGGCGTTATTGTCTGGCTGCATGAGCTTTGTACGCACAACAACGACAACCTTCCACGGCCAAGGTCATGAGCAAAGGGGTTCAATACTTGTTGCTGCAGCCGATGCTAAAGTCAACGATTCATTAGAATTCTCTCACTACAAAAAACGGGTAGAGCAGAAGCTGAGCACTATCGGCTATACAATATCTCAAACAGCAGATAACGCAGACTTTATTGCGCTGATAGCATATGGCATAGATAACGGGAAAACATCTATCGTTTCCACTCCTATTTTTGGGCAAACTGGAGGGGGAACCACATATTCTTCTGGTTCAGTATATGGCTATGGTGGAAGCGCATCTTACTCAGGAACAAGTTACACAATGCCCACCTATGGAATTGTTGGCTCATCAACAAGTTCGCAAACAGAGTATACGCGAGCGATTGCGCTAGATATCGTGAATGCTAAAAGCGTCGAGTCAGGAAAACCTGTAAAGCTATATGAAATGCGCGCAAGAAGTACGGGTTCTTGCTCTTCTATAAATGGCGTATTCGATGAAATCCTTGAAGCAATGTTTAAATCATTTCCAGGCGAGAGCGGGAAATCACAAACTATCGAAGTTCCTTGGGATGGTAGCTGTTAGCCCGAACAATCACATAACAATGGGCTCCAAGGGACGCTCCGCTTCGCTGCGCGCCCCTGAGCCCAGGCGTTATGTTTCCACACAAATGGAGTATTGAGACAAGATGAGTGAATCAGACGACACTGAGTCAACCGTAGAAGGAACAATCAAGGCTGTTACTGGGCTGGTTGAAAAAGTGCCTGTGTACGAAGATGCGATACGACCGTTAGCTAAGGAAACTGGCAAGGCTCTGGGCACCGTGGGAAAAACGGTAAATGCCGCGCTATTGCCTATACGTGGGCTTGTCTGGGGCATGGAGCAAATTGAAGAATTTGTTCAAACGAAAGTTACGAAAAAGCTTGAAAATGTTCCACCTGAAAATATCCAGACCCCTGACCCTGCTGTGGCAGGTCCTGCTATTGAATCACTACGCTTTACTGGGCACAAAGAATCTTTAAGCGATCTTTATGCAAATCTATTAGCAACTTCTATGGATAGCACCACAGCAAAAACAGCTCATCCAGGATTCGTAGAAATCATAAGGAACCTTAGTGGAGATGAGGCTAAGATTTTAGCTCATCTGGTGAAAGTTCAGGTCTTTCCTTTGATTGATATTCGAAGAGAAAGCACTGAGGGCAAGGGAGGTGTTGTTGTAAGTCCCTACGTATCGACGGTAGGACATGATTCAGGTTGTGAGCATCGAGATATGGTCGGCACGTATCTAAAGAACTTGGAACGCCTAGGCTTAATTGACATACCTAGAGATAAGCATTTAGTTTCTGAGGGTGTATATGATCGTATTTTAAATGACCCACCGGTAAAACAAATTGAGGAAGATTTGAATGCTTTAGAAAAGCACAAGGCCGAATTTTCTAAATACTACGCTACACCATCAGAATTGGGTAAATTATTCATTGCGGCATGCGTAAATGCTAGAGATAAAACATAACAAGCGCATGTTGTCGGACTGGTTTTCCGCTGCGCTCCAAACCAGCCGCAAATGCGGGCGTTAAACACTGCCGCTTGCGCGGCAGTGTTTAACGTGGTTGCGGCTTACCACCCTGCTTGTTTTCGCCGCGCAAGCGCGGCTTAACAAGGCGGCTGCAGCAGACCAACCCGTGTGCTAAAATGCAACATCTTACCACACGGGTTGGCGCTGACCCGCAACCACGTTAGGTGCCCCAAGTAGCTAGGCTCATCTCCACTGAAAGAATTGGTTGCTTATATTTAATGTATATACAATAATGTTTCTCATTATGAATATTGATAAGCCTCGGGGAAGACCCCCTAAATCAAATTCCGCTTCTGAGACTCTATCTCCAATAAGAGTAACTCCAGAACAAAAAGCTCTCTACAAACAAGCAGCAGAAAAAGCGAAGCTTTCTGTATCTGCTTAGATAAAAGAGCTTGCTGATCGCGAAGCTAAGAAAGCATAAAATCGAGAGAATATGACAGCCTTAAGCAACAAAGCTAAAAAAGATTTAGATAAATACAGGAGTGATGCAAGCATCACAAACTCATTTATAAATTCAATTATTCCGATAATTGTTCCAACAAATGAGCAAGTGAAAGAAGCATTGGACATCCTTGGCATGGATCACGATAACTTTCAATGCGCCTACTGTGGTGCTAC
>CBDCOD010000007.1:0-12039 GCA_965219665.1 Gammaproteobacteria bacterium
TAAACGCAGTCAGTCAGTATTTGCGTGGACTGTGCTTGCAATACCAGTCCCTCAATGTTATAAAGCGCATCCCCTAAAGTTATAACAGGTATGGACAACTCTAATGCT
This sequence comes from Gammaproteobacteria bacterium, assembly GCA_965219665.1. Classification (GTDB taxonomy): domain Bacteria; phylum Pseudomonadota; class Gammaproteobacteria; order CAKMZV01; family CAKMZV01; genus CBDCOD01. Next base: position 109 of record CBDCOD010000007.1, read on the forward strand.
TCTACCCCCATAGTTGAATTAATAGTTACCAGCATACTGGCATGGTAATACTCCCATTTTTAATACAATCTGATAGTAGAGTCTTAAGCGGCAGTTAGTAATTACCTTGGTGGCAAGCCGCCAATTGCCATATTAGGTCTCTCGTTATTGTAATACCACATCCATCGCGTCGCTGTTTTTTGAGCATGCTCAACGGATTCAAAAATATGCAAATCCAACCATTCATGACGCGCCGTGCGATTAAACCGCTCGATATAAGCATTCTGCGCAGGCTTGGCAGGTTGAATTTAGCGTAACTCTATGCCCTGTTCATCACACCAGCTTTTTAAAGCATTTGATAAATATTCAGGACCATTATCGCAGCGAATTGCACATGGCTTACCTCGCCATTCAATGATGCGTTCTAAACTGCGAACCACCCGAGCAGAGGGCAGAGATAAATCTACTTCAATACCCAAGGCTTCACGATTGAAATCATCTAATACATTAAATGTGCGCAATGCATGCCCATTCATTAGACTATCTCTCATAAAGTCCATTGACCACACTTGGTTTATGCTACTTGGAACTTGTAATGCCTCTGGCTTATCTCGTCGAATCCTACGCCTCGCTCGAATGCGTAAATTCAACTCTAAAGCTCGATATATGCGATAAACGCGCTTATGATTCCAGTTAAAGCCCTTAACATTGCGTAAATATAAAAAGCATAGCATAAGGCCCCAGCGTGGATGCTGCTTCGTTAAGTGCAGTAACCAAGAAGCAATCCGCTGATTTTCAGATGATAATATACCTTCATAGTTATAGCAGGTGCGGCTAATAGAAAAAATTTCGCACAGCACACGAACACTGACATCCTGTTGCTGTGAAACAGTCTTTGCCATCTGTCTGCGAGACGATGGCTTCACCACTTTTTTGCTAATGCCTCACTGGCAATTTCAGCCTTCAACTTCTCTTCTGCATACATCTTCTTTAGGCGCATGTTCTCAGCACGTAGTGCTTTGACCTCTGAGATCAGTGGGGCATCCATACCGCCATACTTGCTACGCCATTTATAGAATGTAGCCTGACTCATGCCATGTTCTCTGCATAAATCAGCAACGGCTACGCCCTGTTCATTTTGTTGCAGAATCTTAACGATCTGCTGATCGGTGTATCGTGATTGTTTCATAAAAAACTCCTTTTCAGAACATTATAGAATTTTCTACCATCAAAACTGATTATTTATTGGGGGTATTACCGCATCATTGAGTGCTTCACGAGCATTTTTATCCATAACTAACTCAATATTTGGGTAGTCATCAAGTGCTTGTATTAGGTAGTCTAAGTTATGTTGGGGTGCTTTTGGATGCGGTTTAATTTGTATGACCCAATCCTTGGGGATGTGTTGCGATAATATTTTGGCTTCTGTTATGAAATGCTGTAAGTTCTTAATCCATGGGCTGTGCAACAGAAACTGAGAATCATGTTCTATTTGCATGGGTATTAAAATGGTCTTAGTGCTTTTTTTTCGAGCAGGGAGAACATCATAGTAAGTCGCATATTTTTTATAAAATTGGCTGTTACGCGGTATGCAACTGGCTGCATTAACACCGTCTGGGTCAATAATAAAATGATCAGGGAAATACCCTGTTTCTAAAAAGGCAACTTTTGTGTTAATGGATTGAGCGGCTAAAACCATGCTTGCCTGTGTCCAGCGATGTCCGTTCCAAACAACTAATAAATCTGCGTGGTTTGTTCTCAGAAAAGTTTTGACTTTTAGATATAAGAAAAGGGTTATGGGGTACCAAATAATCATTTTCAAATTGAGAATAGGCTGTAACAGTGGTGGGCTGTTACGTTTAGCAATAAATTCGTGTATACGGTAACGGGTAACTGTCCAAGTATCACTAAAATCACGTACGCGGATTGACGAAATGGTTGAGTGTGATTTTTGTGAAAAGGATAGTATGCTCAATCTATGTGATTTATTGAGAAGAGGTAGCAACTGCATCATGTAATCTGTGCGCTGATTAGAAGCACGATAACCCAATACTACAGTATATTTTTTCACACCATTTCTAAGCAGTTCGCTTTTTCAAGTGGGACAAAGCAGAGAGGAAAACGCTTATAAGTGCCAATATAAGCTGTCTCTTATTATTAACGTCAGATAAAGAAAATATCATATAAGTCCTAATACTTTAAAATCCTTTAGCAAAGAATTATCTTTTGTGATGATGCCTAAGTCAGTTAAACCCTTACTGTATTTAGTGTCTAATAGCATACGCTCGTAAATATTTTTAAGCTTGCCTTGCCTGTATGCATTTGCCCAATGGACAGCATGTGCTCCAAAATTATGTTTTTTATATTTCATCATAGTAGTATATGTTAGAGATTCGCTAATAGTTTGTACACGTATTTTGAATTGTTCAAAAGAGCGTAGAGCGTAGTGATAGATTTTGATATCTTGATTCCAGTCGCAATATTTCCTACAATGGATTTTATCCCAAACATGTGTCCCGCCATGATTGCCACCTCCAACGCGGATGAGTCCATGGCTATTGGACATTATTTTATGAAGTACTCTGTGATGCAGAAAGTTCACACCGGTATAATCCTCAGTATCCATATCATACGTAACTACGTTGTTTGTTATCCATGGAGAGTAGAGCCATTTGTCTGGTGTTTTCAAAATTGGAAGTACATTTACACGCTTCACTCGCAGTATAGTTTGTGATCGATTAAGGAAAGTAAGTAATGATTGGGACTGCGGAAACCAGAACTCATCGGCATCATTATGTATAAGAAAGTCAATGCCTTGTTTAGCTGCAATATGGGCTAATTTAGTCATATTGTATGCTTGGTTATATATAGGCTCGCTATCTCTAAATAACTGAAGGTTAAACTGTTGCTGCAAATCTTGCAAAATTTCCCAAGTGCCATCAGTTGATCCATTATCTATAATTAAAAAATACTCAACGCCTCTGGCAGCATGGTACTTGATATTTAAGGCAATAATATCAGCTTCATTCTTTACTTGCATACTCATACCTAGGGTAATGGGTGCATTGCTGCTCCTTTGAGTGAGGTATGCGCTAATACCAGTAACTAAGTTAGTCATTTGTTTAACTCTGTTTTTTTGTTATTGGTCACATTCGTAATGTGTAGGAATAGTATGCTCATAGTGATGATGATGATTGTAAAGTCTTTGATAGCTAATGTATCATCCGTTAGGCTAAACTCTATGAGGGATTCAGTCAAAACAACTATACATATAGCAATTATTCCTATTTGAAAAGGAGGCGTTTTTTTTATGCATTGTAATGCTTTGATACACGGATACAGCAGCCATGTGATGTACAGAAGTATGCCGATAAGGCCTGTTTCTACAAATATGAGTGCGAAGTGATTATGGGGGTGCCCTACGTTTCTTATAGCGGGAACTACGCCACTGTTTATAATCGCTTCTTGTGCAGTAGGGTACTGCCCCCAGCCCCAGCCAAGCCAAAAATTTTCAAAGATAGCATGCAAAGAGATTTTCCACATAAATAGCCGCAGACCAGCAGAGGAATGGATAGCATCAGCATCGTTAGCCCAATAACTAGTGAGTTCATGCACCGCTAATAGAAGCCTTTCATCAACCCGGTGATAGGGAGAGAGGGCTCCTATAACTGCTGTAATACCTATAAATCCTCCCATTAGGAATAGAGCAGATTTTTTCTTATTATAGTAGAGCAAAAAACCAGCCAGAGTTATAGTGGCTAACGGCAAAGCAAGCCAGCCACCGCGTGATTGAGAGATTAAACTCACCAATAAGCCGCAACAGAAAATAAGTAGTGCCAATGCGCGCAAAGCATATGGTTTTAGCGTAAATATTGCGGGGAGGGCCATTAAGCCAGTGAGCATACCTAGGTTTCCGCGATTGATAGGTTGCTGTAGCAGACCGACTCCTCGAACGAGAGTGTCATAGTTATAGATCAGTAGAGTGCAAAAGAAAATAGCGGAAAGTGCGTGCAGCAGAAGCAGGTTCCAAAAGACTGCCCCTGTATCCTGGAACTGGTCGAGCATGTAACTGCAAGCAGCAGCAAAGAATGGAGTCAGCAGCAGAATTTTATAAATGTCAAATCGCCATGTAAATAAGAGCTGCCAATCTATGAATAGTGCATGTGCCGTAGTGTATAGAGCAAGCGCGCACGAAAGAATTAAAAAGGATTTGAGTGCTGAAGATAAGTACGTCTTCTTTTTCATCAGAAGTATCAACCCAATTAGGGAAATAGCAATATATATTTGATATCCTATCCCTAAATGTACTCCAAAGGAAAAAAGCATGAGTGTAAGCAGCAAAAATATAATGTAGTTCATAGTAGTGATAGGTATTTTTCTAAAACATTTTCTAGTTTAAATCGCTCAATGTGTGTTAATTGAATAATGTTCGGTTTCTTTAAGGTTCTATTAAGTGTGTTTCTGAGAGCTGTAATGTCGCCAACAGGAATAAGTTGTTCAGCATATTCTCCAGTGAGGACTTCATTGGGCCCTGAGGGGCAGTTAGTTGATACAACGGGTACTCCAGAAGCAATAGATTCAATTAATATGCGTGGCATCCCTTCTGCCTGAGAAGTTAGAACAGAAATTTTAGAGTGATATATGTACTGATAAGGATTGTGCACCCAACCTAAAAAATGGACTCTATCGGTAATGCCTAGTTTTTTAGTAAGGTGAAGTAACTTCTCTTGTAGTTCCCCTTTCCCCAGCAGGACTAAATGAATGCTTGTATTTTGTATGCCGGAAAAAGCATGTAATAAGTCAGCATGCCTTTTTCTAGGGATGAGCGCTGCCACATAGATGATATACTCAAAATCGTACGCTTGATCCAGCGGTTCGCGCGCCATGTTTTGAATTGTTTGAAAGTCGAAAGGATTATGTATAACAGTAACGTTGTGCTCTTCTACCCCTAAGTTATTGATAAGGTCAGAACGAATACCATGAGAGAGGGCAATTAGCTGTTTTTTTTTGAATTTTTTTGTCAATTTTTGTTGCTGTAGCCAGGTTTTCCATTTCAACCACCAAGGGCGTTTTTTGAGCCATGCAGTCGGAGTAATATGCACGCTACAGTAACGAATGTGTGCATTAATGGGGCAGTTGTAAAATTCTGCGCGACTGGTTATTAGTAAATCAATTGCCCCCATATGGTTCGCAATATATTCTATACCACGGCGTGGGTTACGATCATAGGTAGAAGTAATCCATATTTTTATGTTTGGATTAGGCTGGTAATCCTGGTTTTTTTCTATGAGAATGAGGTGTACTTGATGCCCAATTTTAGCAAATCCTTCTGCTAAGCATAAGATGGTTTTTTCAGCACCTGCGCCGCGCAGTGATCCTAATAAAAAGCCTATTGTAGGCAAGGCGTCTTTACGAAGGCTCATTACGCAACCACTTTAAGGGATTTGTATCTTTGGTAATGAGATTATACTGTTGTAGTATCGGTATTTGTGAATGCCTTACAATGAATTGTTCAAATTCGGTTTCTAGCGTTCCTTCATTCAGTAGGCGTACCCAGCGGCGATAATGGTTTCCCATACGGGCGCCGTGTTTTAATAGTTCGCGGCGATGCTTGATATTTGCTTCAAATTGTTGGTAGTTGCGAATAGGGTAGTGGTACACGCGTATATTTGGGTTTTTGCGCGCTCTAAGCCAGTTGTACCAGTGTTTCGCACGATGATTTCCGCCGCCTATTTTGATGAGACTGTGTGGGTTAACAATAACCTTGTGGGTTAATTTTGCAAAAAATATGGCAGCATGTGGATTATTTATTTGCGTTTGTGCATCATATAGAATAGTATTGCAAACCCGATAGCGTGCTTCAAGTAGGATGTTATCTAACGCCATGTCCTCGGTAAGTAACATATTACTTTTAGATACTGTTACGGTGCTGTCAGAGATGTATAGGAGGTCTTTTATAGACTTCCCCTGCAAGGGGAGCCAAAACTCATCAGCATCGTTATTGATGACCCAGTGCGCTCCTGCTTTGCGAGCATGGTTGGCTAACTGGGTCATCCATTTTGCTTGCTGATACATGCCATTCTGGTCAATAATTTGTAAATCATACTGTTGTGATAAGCTGCTTAATACATCACGTGTTCCATCGGTAGAGCCGTTATCCATCACGATAAAAGCATCAACGCCTAATTTAGCATGGGTATGAATATTAGCAGCAATAATATCTACTTCATTGCGGCAGAGTATGGTCATAACCAAGCGCGGTTGGTTTGCTGTAAGAATAGAGTAGGGGTAACTTAGCGGATTAAAGCGTGACATCAGATAGTTGATTTAAATAGGGGATATTAAAAGTGTTCATGAGCCTATTAAATATGGCACGGTTTGGTAAGTTGTTCAGTGCAATAACTGTGTTTTTTATATCCGGTCGTAACCAGTGAGCGGTTAATCCGACTGTTCCAGTAAAGGATATTAAATGAGTGGATGGGCTGAGCAGTAGTAGCAACATTTCAGAGGCAATAGCAGTTGGCCAAATCATTGTATTAAGGCTTTCTAGTTCTAATGAGTCATGCTTGTCAAAACGAGGGTGGTATTTTACTGCTATTGAGTTGGTGCTGGTGTACTGTTGAATGAACCTCCGTATTTGGTTTGGTAGTGTAGGGTGCTTGCGTAAATGGTTAGGGTGTGGCAAAAAGAAGAGTACTTGTGTTGCATTCAGGCTGTTGCGCTGTATGCCGCTATTATGTATTATGTGCGTTGCCATTGTGCGCATTGGGAGAGAGGCAAACCAGTCAGGGCGTAAGGAATGCTTGTGCGCGCAGAGATCAGCTACTGCGTTATGAGGTGAGAATAGCCATGCATCGCTTATTTTACTAGAGCCTCCAACTGTTATGGGTTCTTCCCACCAATTGCCATATAAACATTTCTTAATTAAAGCATTGCTTATATAAGCATGTTTTGCCCTATAAGCACCCGCATAAGTATAATATCCATCATCTAAATATAATCCTTTGGGAGAGCGGCCTTGCTGTGAGCAGAAGTGATGTGCGAACTGAAATTCAATACGCCTGTCGCTACCTGTTGCAATTTGGTCTGGTGGACACTGCAGTAGCAGTTCTTTAATATGTTGAAAGAGCGCGTGGCGATGCGCTTTTTTAGTGAGATTGGGAGTGGATGCCATCAATAGCTGAGTATTTCTAAATGGATTATCTTGCCATTGGTTGAGCATTTCCATGTAGATGTTCTGCTTATTATGTTGGTCGATAAACCATAGGTCTGCTTGCTCTGTTTCTTGGTGCGCCAGTGCACGCGCGCAAGATATGATGAAATTTAGTGGGGTGGAAGGTAGATAAAGTGTATTCAATGCCATAAGATAAGTAGTAGACCTCGCTATATCCGTTCATAAATTTGGATTCTGCCAAATGTTTTAACCTTCTTAAATTCGCTATTGAGTTCTTTTTGAAGATACTGCCATGCTTCTCTATCATAAGGTCTATGTGTTGCACTTATTACAATAAAATCCATCTTTACTACTATTTTTTCTAATCTAGAACGCATAGACTCATTTTTATATAAGTGCTTTACAATATTAGGTCGCGAATTCATGAATGGATGGACGACGTAGTTCGGCACTCTTGTACTGGTGAGAACATGCCCTAATGTATTGGATACAAATAATACATTATTAGTTTTTACGGAACCAGTTGCATTTAGAAAATCAGATGCCTTCACAGTGTCAGTTCTATGATATTTTTTCTCAGTAGATAGAGAAATAACATGCTTATGGATTCTGTTGATAAAAAGATCGCTTGCTCCTACGATTAGACTTAGCAGAAGGATAAAGCCTCCAATTTGTAGTTTTTTTTTAGATCTTATTTGCTTCAGTAGCACAGTTATGCCAATTAACATAGGAGCAGTAAGAATAGATAGATAGTAAGAGGAATTTTGCCCTTTAAGTGCGATAGAGACGAGTAAAGAAACAACAGTTATGAGTATAAAAATATTAGGTTTATTAATATTCTTTTTTACGATACATACTGCGATACTTGTTAGGAATAAAAAAAAGCTTAGTAAAAAGTTTGATGTGAATATCTTATTGAGCAGTCCTATCAAGGAGTTAAAAATATTTTCTGTATTGGCGTCTGCAAGCGGTACGATAACGATTGATTTGTACAGCAAGGGGACAAGCCCTTTTAGTGCATAGGGAGTAATAACCAGCAGTAGCATCAAGGATGCGCCGATAGATAGCGAGAATAAGGTTGGCCATATTTCTTCTTTATACACTGCTAAATAGAAAATAGAAACTGAGATAGCAAATACAGCATAGTTCGTTTTGGTTAGCACCATGGCCGCCAAAAAAAAGCCAATGAAAGTCAGCCTCACATTGTAATAGCGGTCTTTAGTAATGCCTAATGTGAGCGTAATAACAATCAACAAGAAAAGGGTCGCCAATTGCTCGCTCATCAAAAAATATCGATAGGATAGAGCCAGATAACACAATGCAAGCATAAAAGACCAGTTAGCAGATAGCTTCTGTTTTTTTGATATTTGAAATACCATCAATGTATTGCCAAGGAGAACTAAGCTCCCTAATATGAATATTCCATAATATTCCCCATAAACTAATAGGGCAGCTGCATATGCTAAAAATATAAGAGGGGGTTTGTTATCCCAATATTGCTCATATGGTAAATAGCCTTCAAGTAAACTAATTGCGACAAGCATAAAACTTGCTTCATCACCATGTAACAATACATCAAAAACAAAGGGTATTTTATATAAGAAAACCGCAAAGCATAACCAGAGTATATACTGGTTTCTATGCACTGCTTTGATAAGGGTTGTTAAACTATATTGGAGTATTTGGGTACGCATTGTATTTAAAGCAGCGGTTTATGCTTGAGAGTAAATCGATCACCACTATTCTGTAATTTTGGTTCCGAATAGTGCAAACAATTATACTGCTGATGCATTTAAATAAGTTCTGAAATCTTTGCATTCATAGCATTAAAGTGTTCTGGTGTTGGGTTTTTCATGGCATCACCATATACCGCATAATGATATTGTAGGTAGTGCAGGAACCCATGCCTCAAGTCTCTGTTTGGCAGCCATCTTTCTGCTTTGTGAACCGCTGACGTAAGCGTGTCGATATCGGTGGCAGTCAAAACTAAATCCTGGATACCATATAGGGCGTCTCCTAAAACAATGAGTGGTTTACCACATTGTAACGCTTCTATACCAACCGTTGAGTTTATAGTTATGACGCAGCGCGCATGGCGTACTAATTCTGTAGTATTAGCATCGTTCATAAAGCATAGATTGGGAGCTGATTCAGCAGCCTGAATTAATGCCTGATAGTTTTTGTTGCAGGCGGGGTGTTGTTTGAAAACAAACTGAATATGCGGACTGTCTTGTGCCACTTGCTTGATAGTTGCAAATAATTGAAACATGCTTTTAATCCACGGTGAGTGCATATATATGTTACTATCGCTCACAACTTGGAAAGGTACAAATATGTAGTCATCAGAGTATGATGTTCTTGGTGTATTTTCACTATCATTTATTGTGATTGACTTATAAAAATTAGGCTCTTTGGGTATAGAGGCAAAAGCATTAACACCATGTGTATCTACGCAACTATAGCCAGGAAGAGGACCTGTTTCAAAAAACAACAATTCTTTATTACACTGTTTGGCAGCTAATACCATGATAGCTTGGCGGAATTTTTTGCCGTTCCACAAGCCAATATGAGAGTGTGGCATAGCAGACATAACTCGGTGGTATATCCAATAGAGGAGTATGCCATGCGCCATAGCGAGTATATGCCAGATGTAGATATAAAGCGCGCTGTGGCTGCGATTAGATTGCCCATTTTTTCGAGTTAGGCGATATTGAACTTGCTGGTAAATACCGTGCCAAGGTATAGCAGTGAATGGCTGAGGTAGTCGTAGTGACTTATACCACAGGCAGTTTGTGGGAACAGTAGAGTATTTTGTGAGCGCGTCAAAGTATTTTTTTTGCGCTTTACTGCAGGCTATAAGGCAAATAGAAGGTGACATTTGACCTTATTTTAGCTTGAAGTAAAACGGGTAGCACACTCTTTTTGGAGAGAGGCTACCCGCTCATCTTAATTATTGGCCTTAGCTTTTAGCAAGTTGGCGTAGCACGTATTGCAAAATACCGCCATTTTGATAGTATTCGATTTCCTGCGGGGTATCAATGCGGACAGCCGCCTCAAAGGAAGTGATTTTACCATCATCATTTGTGGCAGTCACTTGCACTGTTTTGCTCTCGCCATTAGCGATATTGTCAATACTAAAGCGTTCTTTACCGTTTAACCCTAAGCTACTTGCGCTATCGTTGTTAGCAAATTGTAGCGGTAATATACCCATGCCTACCAAATTAGTACGGTGAATGCGCTCAAAGGATTCTGCAATGACTGCTTGGATACCAAGCAAACAAGGCCCTTTGGCTGCCCAGTCGCGTGAGGATCCTGTGCCGTATTCTTTACCAGCGACAATAATGGTTGGTGTATTAGCAGCACGATAACGCATAGCAGCATCATATATGCTCATGGTTTCTCCAGTAGGCAAGTGCTCCGTCACACCCCCTTCAGTGTCGGGGAGCATGAGGTTGCGCAGACGAATATTGGCAAAAGTCCCGCGCATCATCACTTCATGGTTGCCACGCCGTGATCCATACGAGTTAAAATCGCTGACTTTGACGCTGTTCTCTTGTAGATATTTGCCAGCAGGGCTGTCTGCTTTAATACTGCCTGCAGGAGATATATGATCGGTTGTGACCGAATCTCCAAGCAGCGCTAAAGCATATGCACCATCAATGCGCTCTATTGCCGCACGAGGGGCATTAATATCCTCAAAGAAAGGCGGTTTCTTCACATAAGTGGAGTCTGGCCAGTCATATTTTTCAGCTGAACTGGTTGGAAGATCTTGCCAGTTTTGTTCGCCATCAAAAATGGTGGCATAGGTTTCTGAAAATTGCTCTTGTGTGACGCATTGTTGTACAGCTTCCGCCATTTCTGCGTTAGTGGGCCAGACATCTTTGAGATAGATTTCTTTTCCAGCGTCTGTAGTGGTTAAAGGTTCATTATATAAATCAATATCCATGCGGCCTGCAATAGCATAGGCAACTACTAATGGCGGGGAAGCTAAATAGTTCATCTTCACTTCTGGATGCACGCGCCCTTCAAAGTTGCGGTTTCCAGAGAGAACGGAACATACGGTTAGATTACCATCGGCTATTGCCTGAGATACTTTAGCAGGCAAAGGACCCGAGTTACCAATACACGTAGTACATCCATATCCAACAACATCAAAATTTAATGTAGCCATGCTATCTAATAAATCTGCCTTTTGAAGGTATTCTGTTACCACTTTTGACCCAGGTGCCAAGGAGGGTTTTACCCAAGGTTTGACCATTGCACCAAGGGCGACTGCTTTTTTGGCAAGTAGCCCGGCACCAAGCATAACGTAAGGGTTAGAGGTATTGGTGCAAGAAGTAATTGCCGCAATAACCACAGCGCCATCTTGAAGGGTATAGCCATCTGTTGTTTTTACACTGTTTGAGGTACTTGATTGACGAAGGGTGCGCACGTCCTGTTCAAAGGCTTGTTTCGATTCGCTCAAGCAAATGCGATCTTGCGGGCGTTTTGGTCCTGCAATACTGGGTACAACAGTTGATAAATCTAGCGTAATCGTTTCGTTATACTCTGCCTCAGGTGTATTGCTATCTAAGAACATGCCTTGCGCCTTGTAGTATTCGCGCGTTAGAGCAATAGAATGCGCACTACGGTTGGATAAACGCATGTAATCAAGGGTTTCCTCATCTACTGGGAAGATGCCGCAGGTAGCACCGTACTCAGGAGCCATATTACCAATGGTTGCGCGATCAGCTAACGGCAGTGATTGGACGCCAGGTCCATAAAATTCTACAAATTTC
>CBDCOD010000008.1:0-48709 GCA_965219665.1 Gammaproteobacteria bacterium
AGTTAAAATTTCATCATCCTAATGCTTGTTTATTTTAGTGGTAAATAAGAGAAAATTAAGCAAATTCATGTATTAGATTTAATAAATGTATTAAATTCCTAGATAATTCCCTGTTGATTTTTGAATAGATTTGGTGATGTGGTTATCAATGGCAATAATAGCAGGCACTTTTTAACTACAGGCAAATTAGCACGCGGGTTGATAAGCCGCAACGTCTTAGTTCACCTGCATTTTGGAGCGCAGCTGAAAAATGTCAGGTGCAACGATTTGTTATGCATTGTTATCTCCCTTTATCCCTTTCATTTCTGTTATAACTCGATTAATAAAATCATTATCAATTTTCATTTCGTTTTCCAAATCTTGAATTAAAATCTGAAATTTTCTTCTACCTAATTCAATTCTTAAAACTTCCAGAGTGAAAATATTTTGTTGAATATCGTAATTTATTTTTGCTCGATATTCATTTTCAAACCACCAAAGTTTCACGTCTTTCAGAATTTCTAATATCATATATAACAAATTTTGCGTTCTGTAATTATTAATTTTTATTTTTCTGAATGTTTGATTTTTTATCTGTTCATAATATCTTAATTCTTTTTTATGTTCAGTTTTATCTTCCCAATTTTCTTTACTTATTATATTTTCAAAAAGTCTGTAAAAAATTAATCCCTTTATGTCTGCTTGTAATTTTATTTTATTGGTAATTAAGGGTGTTTTTTGTAGTTTTCTGTCGTGTTTTAAAGGAAATATAATTTCATATAGTTTGTAATTAAAGATATATTTATTAATAATCGACCAGTTAAAATCACTTCTTCTGTTATATTTTTTTTCAGGGGTATAATTGGGTGTAAGCAGTAATTTAGAATTATAAATCACCGTGTTTCCACCACGATATATTGATGACTTATTTACGATTTCCCCTATTGTTTCAGGGCTAAAAGTTAGCTTTCTAAATGTATTTACTCCATTTGACAAAAGAGCCGTTTCTGTGAGAAAACTTTGAAATGCTTCTATATTCGTCTGCCCTTTCAATTGTTTGTAATATGGATATTCAAGATGTTGGTGGTTTTTACTTGAAAAGTCATAATAAAACTCTTTTCGTTCTATATTAGTTTTTTGCAAGTTATTGAGTTCAAATTTTTCTTTCGGATTACAATATGCAAAATATGTCAAATTGTAGTAAAAGTCTATAAGCTGAGTTCTCAAAATGTTTAAAAATGGTAATGGCGGAGCATCAGAAATTTGGCCAAACATCGCATCAATTTGGTGTTTTTTCCGTTCTGAAATAATCTGAAAATAATTTGGTATTTCAATTTTGTTCTTTGTGTCAAATTTGAATAAATGATCATCATCAATTATCCAAGAAATTTGATTATTGTTAAATTCCTTATTTCCCTTTTCATAAACTTTTTGTTGTAAATATCTCCTATTCTCAGCTATTGAACAACCATTTGTAGTATTTTCAATCAGTTCAATATTTAAGTTTTTCTTTGTTACAAAATAATCAATTATTGGTCTTATCTCATATTCATTACTTGTGTTTTCTAAAACTAAAAACCTATAACCCTTTAACCATTTGCCGTGTTTTTGATACAAACTATAAAATGATTTGAATAACTCAATTAGATTATTCGCATTATCAGATATTGTTCCGATTATCAAATTAAATGGTTTTATTGGATCTTTTATTTTATTTTCTAAAGAATAATTATCTGTTGTATTTGGTGTTATATTAGAAATCTCGTAATTGAAAAGTCTTTTAGCTCTTTGTAATGACTTTTCTTGTAATTCTTTTGAGAATTGATGATAATATTTACGGTAAAATAAATCTAAGCCCTGCTTTTTATTATTTGTATTTGTTGTTACTCTATTATCTGAAATTGCGTAATGATTAACCAAAACATCATCAATAAATGTTACTTTTTTTGATGGTCTTATTCTCACGTATTCAGCTAATCTAATTCCTAAATCTCTATCAGTTGCACTTTTTAAACTTTCATCAAAACCACCAATAGTCCAAAAAGTTTTTAGCTCAACAAACAAATTACTTCCTTGCAACCCAGGATTACTTACAAAAAAACTTTCCTTATTAAAATTCTCTCGTGTTGCCTGTATTTTGATTTTCTTTTCTTTTTCAATTCTCAAAAATCCGGCAATAGAAGCAATTGTTTTTATATTCTTTAATTTTCCATTGATTTTTCTTTTCTCTGGCTCAACGACACTTTTGAATAGAGTTTCTAAATACCCAGATTTCCACTCATCATCATCATCAAGAAAAGCAAGAAAGTAATTCCTTTCTGAATATCGTAATGCTTTAAAAGCACCTGAATTCCAAGCTCCTGTGCCTGAAAACCCTTTTGTCCTTGTGTTTTGAATTAAATTTGTGTGGAAATAATTATCAAATCCAATATTATGTGCTTCCCTTTTCTTTTTGAACTCATCAAACTTGGGTCTTAAAATATTCTTGCGTAAATTATTTATAACTTTTTTAATATTCTTGTGTTCATCAGAATAACGCTCACCTTCTTTAACTGGATTATCATCAACAATATAAATCTGATGTGGATTAATATTAACTTGCTCATAAACAGACTTTAAAGAACGTTCTAATAAAAGATTAGTCCTTGCAAAACTTGTTGCAATAATTACAATTATTGGGTCTGTATTATTCAGTTTGTTCATCTTTTTTGCCTTTTTCTAAAACAAAAATTATAAAATCTGAATTGATTATGCTATCTGTGTTTTGATTGTCATTTGTTTGTATTATCTTTTTTATATTGAGATTGTAATCTACAAACAGATTTTCATAAAAAGATAAAGGTCTATGAATATCAAAACGCTCTCTGCCTGATGAATATATCTTTTTTATAAATTTTGTTTCATTCTTGTAATCAAAATGATCAGGCAAAATCCTTTTTTGTAAAGTTGAGCAAGTTTGATATGTATATAATGGATTGCAAACAACCATAACAATATATTTATTTGTAAGTGCTGTAATATCACCCATAATTTGATTGATGATATTCAGTCGTTCTTGTTTACTTTCAGCCAAAGGGTGGCACAAAACTAATGAACATAAAACACTATCAAAGGTTGTTTTATTTGCAATCAACTCTTCTATTTTAGCATAATTCAAAATATTAATATTTTGATAATACTTTTCTTTATATTTTTCAACTACTTTTTCATCAGGCTCATAAGCTGTAACCGATAAGTTTATACTTTGTAAATGTTTGGATATATCGCCATATCCTGAACCATAATCAAAAACGTTATTTATTTTTAAATTACTGAAAATGCTTTTTATAATAGGGTTTAGAATGTCCTTTTTTCCAACGGTTATAATTTCTTTGTAAAAAGTGTCAAATTCTTGTATTAAAGCATCTTCAATAAAACCAAATTCAGTCATTAACGAAAAATCCGCTTTTTCATTAACGGGCGATAAGTATTTTTTAAAATCTTGTGGATTCGATAATTTTCCTTGTAATTTATATGTTACAAATGCTCTACGGCACATACTTGTAAATAAATAATCAGAGATTGGTAAAAAATTTTTTCCTATGTCAATAATGAACAAATCCTCTTGTTCTGAAACTCTTAAATTTTGGGGTTTGAAATCTGTTAAAGTCCAATTTATTTTACGAAATTGTTTTAATAATTCAATAAATTTATCAATGTGAATTTTTGTGCTTGCTACAAATTCTGTTGTTTTTTCATATTTATATTTGATTAAAATATGATCATCTAAAAAAGAAACTTCAAACCGTGGAAGCCCTTTAGTGCTATTTTCTTTTTGTAAAGTTTCTGAGAGTGATAAAAGTATCCAATACAATTCTAACGGTTGTTCAGTTTTATCTATTAATTTGTAAACAAAGCTTTTATCCGTAAAAACAAAACCTTCACTTCCCTCTCCTAAAAAATCAAGTTTGATTTTTATTTCAAAATGTTTTGTTACTATTTGTTCTGCTTTATCTTTTTTAATTTTTTCTTTAGTTATTCCTGCGAATTTTCGTATTTGATAGTATGATATTTTACTATTTAACACTTCAATTGCTTCTCGTGCACTTTTTGCACAATAAATAATATCTTTTCTTCTGTCGTCAAGTGCTTTGCCACAAAGTTTTTCACTCCAACCGTTCACTTGCAAACCAATTATGAGTTTATTCATTTGCCAAGATGCAGAAATCTCATTTAATGTCCCTGACCCACCACCAATTGCAATTACCGCATTAGCCATACTTGTTAGCACTAGATTTCTTGCCAATCCAAAGCCTGTAGGTATTGCTATGTCGATATATTTGTTTGCATTGTCAGAGTTATAGTCTGGCAAAACTCCTATTATTGAATTGTTGGTATATTTTTCAGATGTTTTTGCTCCTTTGGACGCATATTCCATTACTCCACCTAAACCACCTGTTGCCAAAACAAAGCCATTATCAATTATTAGTTTACCCAATTCAAAAGATATTTTTTGTTTTTCAATATCATTTTCAATATTTGCGTTCCCTATTATGGCTATTATTAGTCTTGGCATTTCGTATTAGTTCCTTCGTTTTATGTTTACTGCATAACGATTGAGGTTAGCAGTTTTGTGGGATGGAGCTTGCGGAGCCCCACAAAATCCGCTGGATCCATTTGTTATGCATCTAATTTCTTTGTATCTATTCCCAGGTTACCTTTCTTAATTCTTCAGCTAACAATTCTGCGTCATTATATTCTTCTAGAGTCAAGTAATCTCTAAGATCCTTGTATCTGTAACCTTGAATTCCTCCATGAGATATCTTTCTAAAATCAGTTTCATATGTACATTTTTCTGGAAGGATGTAGTACTTAAGTCCAGAATGATTCTCGCCTAATTTCACCAATCCTTTTTTTAGACGTTCTATTTGCTCATCTGTATGTCCATTACTATGTATAGTCAATTTTTTTTCATTATAGTCTGCAATTATCGTTGTTTCAATTTCAGATATTGTTCTTACAGACTTCGAATTATATAAACCGAAATATTTGAACTTCTGACTGTGCCAACTCGTTGGACAATAATATATTTTATGTTCTTTATTCCAATCATACGAAAACCCTGTAGGCACGAATAGTAATTTGAATTTTTCATTTGAAATTAAATTACTCTCATTACAGTAGTCACTAAAATCATCAAGAAGTAAGCGCAGTTCCATATCGTGAGTATTTTTTTCATAAATACTTTCCAAATTTTCAACTAAATCACTGAACAATAAACTGTTAAATTGAATATTTAATTTTGGGTACGATGCTTTCAGCTGCTTGTTTATTTTAATAATTTCTTTTTCATCAAATCGAACTGAGCTTAGATGCCACAATTGATTTTGGCTATTTTCATTAAAAATTTCTGCATATTTAATTAGTTTATCTATGATTTCCTTACTGTTTAATTTTGTTTCAATCACTATCTTTGATGCTTTCACCTCGATATATCCATCAATTATGCCTTTCCCCACACTAATCTGTTGTGTGAAAATGGGTTGTGGATAATAGGATTGCTGGAGGCTTCCTTCGTTTAAGAGCTCTATTATTGCTTTGTAATAACCGACATTTAGGTCATTTAATCTGGAGAGCATCAATAATACATTATTTGTAACAGTGTTCTCTTTTTGCGAGTAATTTTGAAATTGGCTTATTCTCATCTCATTTCCTCCAATAATTATAGGAATCTAATAACCTATATATGCATAACGCCTAGCATCATCTGCAGCAAAAAGCATAGCGAGGAACGAGCGACGCTTTTTGCTGTCCGAGTGCATGTGTTTGTTAGACGATGATTAGTTAACATTGTACTGAGCATCTAGCCACTTTCTGTAATATGGATCTTTCACATGCTCAAGAACTGATTTTATTACATCATAATCTGTTCTAATTTTCTCTGAGTTTAACACTGAGCACAGCACCATAAATTTTGGCAATGGATATGGCCTTTGTGCATTCTTGGGGAATAGGTAGAAACGTAGCTTTCCATCGAGGTTATCAATATCAGAAAATCTTTGAATCTGGTTCGCAAGAGAAACTGTATTTGTGATTCCTGAAGATATTTGTGTATAAAGCAACGGCTCGATTTCTTTACTATTGGTTATAAAAAGCCTTCCCATAACCGCAGTAACCTGCCGCCTCAAAAAAGAATCTGCTTGCCATAAATTTTGATACTTCTTAATAAACTTTAACAGCTCTTCATGGTGGTCATATTTTGCTTTAAACCACAATACCGAGTAAAAGTCTGCTGGATTTTTACTTTTAAATGAGGCGTCAACCAAAGTATTATTGATGCTCTGCAAGAATTCATTGCTCTCATCATTTATTGGAACTTCCCATGAAGTAACCAGAGCACATATTTGATATAGAGATATATCGTCAAAAAAATCAATATTTAACAACATTTCAACTACCTTTTTTGCCGTTTGCTTCCTATAACCAATTTTCGCCAGATAATATAAGAGATTTGGCCGGAGACCTGGATAGTTTAAATACACATTTGAGATTTCGGTAAGAAGTTTGGTTGATTCGAGCTTTCCGAATGCAGTTATGTAGCGTTTTGCTATCTTATCCCAGTATTTCGGGCCAAGATCTTTAAAGTGCTTTTTGAAGTTTTTCTTTAGATCTGTTGTTATCTGATTGTAATTGTCTTCACCTTTCTTGATGCCTTCCAAAGAGTCTAGATACTTGTTTTCGTCGATTTGAAAATGATAACGGGCTTCTTTACTATCATAGATTGCAGTTTTAGATAGATTTAGAGCCAGCCCTCGGCTTTTGAGCATGTCTGAAATTGAGCTGATTAATTCAATAGCTTCCTTTCGACTATCTGCACCAATCACTATGTCGTCCATCCATCTCGTGAATGAATTGTGAGTTCGTTGTTTTAGTACTTCATCGATTTCAAATAGGAACGAATGAGCAAGCAATCGAATTGCTTCAAGATTCGATGTAGGCAAACCTCTCCCGCCGTAAGGAAGATAGTCAGGTTTCCATGATATTTCTTCTATAACGCGAAAGAGAATGTCCACGAGAACTTCATTATTATCAACATATCCTAGAAGCACCTTTTTAAGTTCATCAATGCTTATGCTGTCATAATAATTCGACAAGTCAGTAACGATTAGAAGTTCTTTTTCATCATTAAATCTATAGATCTCTTTCTGCAGTCTTTTCCACTGCTTCCTGAAAGATAGGCCGTACTCGGCTGCTTCATGCGGTTTCCCCACATTGTGTTTGTCACGAGAGTAAAAGGAATTATCAGAAGGTTGGTGCTTGATGATTTGCTCAGCAATAGACTCGACTAGTACTTGCAAAACGAGAGCATCTATTGGTTGTGGAATAACGATGTGCCGACATACACCGTACTTTTTCTCTAGTCTGTAAATTAATGGAAGAGAAACGCGATATGTTCCGTTCAAAATTTCATTTCTAATTGCTGTAGATCGATCCTCTATGTTGTAGTTGAGATCATAGTGGTCGTACAAGTCTTTGAAATCAAGAGAACGCAACTGGCCGCGAACGATTTTCCTCCATACGGAACTGACCTCCTTTTTGTCAAAGAGGTTTGATAACGACTCTTTTCTTAGTTTTTTGAACCTTTCTGTGTGCATCTTTTATCGTCTAACAATTAATCATTGCATGATTATAGATATTGCTGGATAGGATAGTGCCCATTTTTAATTCAATCTTTTGATCTAATGGCTTAATGTATTGAATTGAATGACTGTGATGTTTAGATTTTTCGTTACCTCTGCATTCACTTTATTGATTATATCTATCAGCTTGTGGGCTATCTTATGCTGCAGCGCTGCACGCTGTTCACTTCCTGTCATGTTTTCCTCTTTAATTTTATTTTGCTCTTGTTCTATCCCTGCCTTTGCGCAAGCAGCCACGAGAGCCGCGCCAGTCTGATATCTGGCGCGTTTTCAAGCTGGGCAGCCTTGATTTAGATTTTTATTGTTGGTAGCAGTAGCCAGTGCGCAATTTGGGTTGCATGATGTGCTCTATAAGTTTAGTTTTGCTGCGACAAAATCCGCATCTTTGTCTCCTCTGCCTGAGAGGTTCACTAATATAGATTTATCTTTAGGCATTTGCTTTGCTGTGCGCATTGCATAGGCAATAGCGTGTGCGCTTTCCAAAGCAGGGATAATCCCTTCTAATTGTGAGAGGGTCATAAAGGCGTCAAGGCATTCATCGTCACTGGCTACTTCGTATTCAACACGCTCAATGTCTTTTAAGTAGCAGTGCTGTGGTCCAACACCGGGGTAATCCAGTCCTGATGCAATTGAATATACGGGCAAGGGGTTGCCTTCTTGGTCTTGCAAGTTGTAACATTCAAATCCATGAATAGCGCCTTTTACCCCTTTGGTCATAGTGGCTGCGTGTTGCTCTGTGTCCAAGCCTAAGCCTGAGGGTTCAACGCCAACGATTTTTACTGATTCATCTTCTAAAAACGCGGTAAATAGCCCTATGGCATTTGAGCCACCACCAACGCAGGCCGTGATGATGTCAGGTAGTTTAGCGTATTTTTCCTGAAATTGTTCACGCGCTTCGTAACCCACGATGCTTTGAAAATCGCGTACCATTTTGGGGAATGGGTGTGGTCCAACTACTGAGCCGATTGCATAGAAAAAGTTTTCAGGGTCTTTCAAGTATTCCTCAAAGGCACTGTCAACGGCATCTTTCAAGGTTTTTGTTCCTCTGGTTACTGGCACCAGATTACAGCCTAGTATTTTCATTTTTACAACATTGGGATGCTCTTTTTCAATGTCAATTTGTCCCATGTGAATTTCACAATCAATACCAACTAAGGCACACGCTGTGGATAGAGCTACACCATGCTGCCCTGCTCCAGTTTCGGCTAATACTTTGGTTTTCCCCATGTGCTTGGCTAATAGTGCCTCGCCTAAACAGTGGTTGATTTTATGTGCCCCTGTATGATTTAAGTCTTCTCGTTTGAAGTAAATTTGTGCTCCGCCCATTTTTTCTGATAACCGCTTAGCGTGATAAATGGGACTGGGTCGGCCAGTATATTCGGCATTCAAGCGCGCTAATTCTTCTTGAAATTCTTGAGTTTTTCTGACATGCTCGTAAGCATCATTGATCTGATTCATGACATTAACCAATGGTGGAGGTAGTATTTGACCGCCATACTCACCAAAGTAGCCTTTTTCATTGGGCATTTCTGCAAAGTTGAAATTCATAATTTCTCGCTCCGTAATCAATTAAATTAAAATATTTCTATACATTTTACCCAATCAATTGCTGCACGCTGATAAAAATTACAATGCGTATGCTTACACGGTTTATGGTTAGAGCTGCATGGCAATTTTTTGGGGAGGGTACCGTGAAGTTTTTCCACCTGTTTTAAGGCAATAACCCCTATTTTTGTGATGTACAGGTAAAATACTGTTTTTGATGGTTAGATATTGGCTCGTAACGCTCTTAAATGTTCTTGCTATCAACGCGATTACGAAGGTGTACGCAGTAGTCTAAGCACCTGAATTTATCCCATTTTTGCCCAAATTTATTTTTTCTTGACTTGTGACTAATCAAATAACTCTTGTACGCCGTATTGGCTTTCCGTTACTGTTTCTCTATGGGCTGGGTACCATATTGGGAGCAGGTATTTATGTGTTGGTGGGTAAGGTTGCAGGTGAGGCGGGTTTGTTAGCACCGCTTTCTTTTGCTGTCGCGGCAGTCATTGCGTGGCTGACGGCTCTAAGTTATGGGCAGCTGGCGGTGCTGTTTCCTCGTAGTGCTGGTGAGGCTGCCTATGTGGAGGCAGGTTTTGGTTTGCGCTGGTTGACGATATCAATCGGTTTGCTGATTACTTTTACGGGCATTGTGTCTGCTGCGGCTTTGATTAGAGGTTTTTTGGGGTATGTGCAGGTGTTGTTCCCTGTAGACGATGTTGTGGGTATGTTGTTGATGCTGGCGGTGCTGACTCTGCTTGCGGCTTGGGGCATTGCGGAGTCTTTGTTTGCTGCGGCGATGATTACGCTGATTGAAGTGGCGGGTTTAGCATTGGTGTTGTACTATAGTGGTGATGTCTTGATGAAGTTACCTACTCAGTTTGAGCAAGTGTTAATACCTACAAATACTCTGGAAGTAGTCGGGGTATTGTCGGGTGCTTTTTTGGCTTTTTATGCCTTTATTGGTTTTGAGGATATGGTTAATATTGTGGAGGAGGTTAAGGAGCCGCAGAAGCAGATGCCGCGTGCTATTATGGCGGCGATAACTGTGTCCACCACGCTCTATATTTTGATTGCATTAGTGGCTGTATTGTCCCTGCCTCTGGATCAGTTGGTTAGTAGCAATGCACCTTTGGCAACTATCATTGCAAACAGAACAACAACAGGGGTGCAGGTTCTCGCGCTGATTAGTATTTTTGCTATCGTGAACGGGGTGCTGATTCAAATGATTATGGCATCAAGGGTTATTTATGGAATGTCTTCACAATACGGTGGCCCTAATTGGTTGCACCGTGTAAATGCCAAAACACGAACACCGCTTATAGCAACGCTGTTAGTCAGTGTGTTGATTGCATTATTTGCTGTGTTTTTGCCATTAGTGCAGCTGGCTAAACTATCCAGTTTTGTGGTGTTGATTGTCTTTTGTTTAGTGAATTTTTCAGCACTGAGACTGCACTGGGATGCGCGTTATCAAAGTCGTATTAAGGGCCGTAGTTATCCTTTATTGGCAGGCGTGTTGTGTTTAGCCATGTTATTGTTTCAAGTGCTATCAAATTAGACGTTGCAGCTCATAAAATGTTGCTTGATGGAACACCTGACCGCAGTGTGTGGTAGATTAAATAGAAAGTGCTTAAGTGTTGAGCAGTGTGTTCGTGTGTTGTACAATCACGGGACAGTTTTTACCATTCGGGTTTTCTAAGCTGTCTATCTTAATTTGAGGTCTTAATTGGATATATTGAGTGTTAAGGGGACTAGCAAGGCAGGCTTGTACAGCACATTCGTTTATCATGATACAGCAAAGCTTTGAGCATTGGCAGTGGTGGCTCCAAGAAAATGAGGGCAGAAATAGTGCGTTGTACGAAAATCAGGCGTTACTGTATTATTTGCAACAGACACATGCAGAGCGTTTTTTAGTTGTGGGGGCATCAGAGCGTTGGCGCCCGCCATGGAGTGGATTGAAGGCACCGCTGATGCTGGAGACGGCTATCAAACCGCAGATAGGCACGCATTTTCAGTCTCAGGTGCATCAGTTAGGCGTGGCTTCACAGTCTATGCAGGTGGTGGTATTGCCACATACCTTAGATTGGTCTAACGATAGAGAGGCGATATTGTCAGAGGTGTGGCGTATATTACAAGCAAATGGATTATGTTTTATTTTGCTTTATAACCACTCTGTTCTGGCACGTTGGGTGTGGGGGCGTAGTTCTTTTAGATTGCTTACAAAAAATCTACCAGAAACGCCGCTCAAAAATTTTTCTAAACTCTATAAGCAACAGGGTTTTGAAAAAGTATTACAGACAGGACTTGTTCCTTCGCATAAATATGCTAAAACGCACTACTGGTCAGCCATGTTGGGCATGGGACGCTTGATTGTGTTGAAAAAAAATGTCGTGCGTATGCGTATGAGGCCTGTTACGGGTGGCTTTAGAAATGTTGATGTGCAGCCTGCATGTTAGCAAGGTAAGTATAGTTAGTTTTATGCGCAAACAGGTGAAGATTTATACAGATGGCGGCTGCCGCGGCAACCCTGGCAAGGGCGGATGGGGGGCTGTGCTTTTTTATGATGAACATAGTAAAGAAATTAGCGGTTATGCTGCTAATACAACGAATAACCAAATGGAACTTACTGCGGTGATTGAGGCACTGAGGTTGCTGAAATTTTCTTGTGATGTGATTGTGCTAACAGATTCTAAATATGTATGTGACGGTGTCGTGAAGTGGCTGCCTAATTGGAAGCAGAAGAACTGGAGAACGGCTGCCAATAAGCCCGTTAAAAATGTACAGCTTTGGCAACAGTTAGATGTTCTGCTTAGCAAGCATAGTGTGCGTTGGGAATGGCTAAAAGGACATAATGGAGACACCTATAATGAGCGCGCTGATTGGCTGGCTAATCAAGCCATGGACGCTAAAGAGTTAGATAGAATATGATTTCATCACTGACACTGCGTTTATCTAGAATATTTAATGCGCGACAAACGCCAGCGCAGCGTGCTTTTGCGTTGACTTTGGGTGTGGTGTTTGGTCTAACACCTTTGCTGGCACCACATAATGTTGCTATTTTTGTTATTTATTTGTTGTTTCGCATTAATGGCATTGCTTTTTCAAGCGGTTGGATTATCGCTGAAGCAGTGGCCCTTACGCTTTTTTCGGTGTTAGAGGGCGTAGGACTACATCTGTTGTCTCTGCCATCATTGCGTCTATTCTGGACTGAGGCGTATAACAGTGCCTTATGGCGGTTCTTTGAATTTAATGATGCATTGATTTTAGGTAGCGTTATAGTTGCATTAGCAATCGCTCCGCTTATCTTTGCAGTGAGTTGGGCTGTTCTGCGATTCTATAAAGAGCAATTTCTAGCGCGTTTTCTGGCACTGTCAACAGTTAAAAAAATACAGCAGAGCAAAGCTGCCTTTCTTATCCAGATTATCACTAAGCCAGCTGTAGATAGCAGTTCACCCAGTTGGTTATCTAAAGGCGGCAGTATAACACTTGCAGCCATATTACTCTGCGCAGGGGGCGGATATTGGCTGTTAAATTCGATTTATATTAAGAATCAATTAGAAAATACATTTAGTCAGTGGTGGGGAGCACCTGTGGCTATTGAGGCATTGCATTTTTCTTTATCCCCTATTACGTTGTCGCTACACAATGTGCATGTGGCAGACCCCAATAATCGATACCAGAATAGAGTAGAGTTTGATAATTTGAAGGTAACGTTGAGTATGTACCATCGTGTAGTGGGGCGTTGGGTGCTTGAGGACTTGGCATTGACCAATGTGCGCCTTGATGTTCCGCGAAAAACACCTTATGCACTACAACAAGCCCCAGCAGATTCTGCACATACTGTAGAGCAAAGCGTATCTGAAATAACTGCTTCTCAAGGTGGTATAGCAGATATAGTCCCCGCTTCCATAGATTTTGATATCATCTGGGAGGTGGCAAGTTCTAATACTCGCACTCGCCAAAAGGCAATGCATGTGGCGGTCAAAGCAGCACAAGATGCCTTTGCTCCCATAGAAAAGGGGTTGCCAAGCATACTCCAATCACATGAGCAGGCATTAGGGGCATTATTGCAGTCAAGCGGCAGTGTTCAGCAAATAGGAGAACAGCTTACACAATGGAATACTGTGCAGCAGAATATCACCCAAGATATGGAGCGCCTGCGTGTTTGGGGGGAGCAAGCAGATATACAAATTGATTTGGCAACTCAGGCCATATTAAAGTTAGAAACCGGAGTTGATGACGATATACGGCAAGGACTTCAATTGATTTCTCAACAACCCAGAAGCAGTTCTGAGCTAATGGCGACTATTTATGGTGCTCAAGCACAGCACAATTTTGATCAGCTACAGCGCTGGTATGTGCAGAGTGCTCCTTTTATTGAGCGTATTAAAGCATGGCTTTCAGCGTATACGAGCAAGCAGAATACCCATCAGAGTAGCTTGCTTTTTTCTGGCGAGCATGTGGCTTTTGAGGAGGCAGATCCCCAGCCAGTCTTTAATATCAAGCGTCTTGTTCTATCCGTAGATTATGAGGATGCCCAATGGCGAATTGCTGGAAACAATATTCATTTTAATCATGCAAGCAGCGGTCAATTTTCTACTCTAAAACTCCAGTCAGATGATGCCATCCCTATAGTGATTGAGGGGGTTGTTGATTATCGCAAAGCAGGGAATGGGTTTTCACAGTGGCGCTTTGGACAAGAATTGCATACAGAAAAGGATAAAAAATTAGTGGACAATGCAGGATTTTCACTACATATTGCACAGGCTAATACACTATTAGGCGGCAGTATTAAACTGGAGGAAAATGGCAATGTACAGGGAAATTTGCAGCGTTCTTATGAAGCCGTGCAATGGGATACTGCCAGTTACCGAGAACGTCCTGATATTGGACAATACATGGTGCCTTTACTGGCGGATATTAGCGAATTTTTGATAGATGTCTCAATTGATGGTAGCTTGTTAGCCCCAAAAGTAGGGGTTAGTTCAAGCATGGAGCGGCATTTAGATAATGTGTTCAAACGGATTAGAACGAAAAGCGCCAAGCAAACCGAACAGCGTTTGCGCCAAAAAATGCAGGCATTTGTCCAGACAGAAAAAGAAAAAATATCTACTGATTTTATTAATCTAAAAGCCAGTAAGCAGCGCTTGGATCGTTCTCAAATAGTGTTACAGAAGTTGCTGGCGCAGGGAGAGAAACAGTTCTTAGATAATCGCTTAAATCGTGAAAAAGAGCGTATCAATCAACAAAAAGAACAGCAAGAAGAGCAACTCAAAAAAGATATACAAAATACTATAAAAAGCCGTTTCCCCAAAATAAAAGGGTTACCTTAATTGTATTTTAGCGCATGAATAAGGCATATAGTACGCGCTGGTATCACCTACTCGCACATGGGTTTGGCAGTGGACTACTCCCTAAAGCACCTGGCACTTGGGGCTCTATAGCAGCTGCCATTGTTTGGTGGTTTGCTATCCAGCCATTGCCCCTGTGGTTGGCAACAGTTGTAGTTGCTATAGCATTTGCTATAGCGCCGTGGATATGTGCTACCAGTAGTTTAGACTGGGGACAAAAAGACCACCCCCGCGTTGTGTGGGATGAATGGGTCGGCGTATGGATTGCATTGTTGCCCCTACAGCAACACTTTAATCTTGCCTTATTTATCTTTGGCATTATCCTATTTCGCGTATTAGATATTACCAAACCACCGCCTGTGCGTTATTTTGATAATATAGACAGCGGCTGGGGAATTTTATTAGATGATGTAGTAGCCGGTATGCTCAGTGCGGGCGCTATTGTACTGCTGGTCAATGCGAGATGATTTCAGCAACCAATTGCTGAGTCAGAGCGTTGTCACTGTCAAGTGGAATGCGTGTAGCGGTTAAACGACTCTACTTCTGACGACACGCTTCTTCATAGCTTTCAAATATCCAATCAGCTATCTGCCGAGCAGTAAGTTTTTGTTCTGGTCGCTGCTGTGCCTGCCTTATACTTCTATTGCTGCTTCATATTGATTATGCTGCGTTCGGATGTATTCTCTTATCTGCTCTGCCTGCTGTTCTGCCTGTGCTACATTGGGCATTTCGACCATGATGCGTACCAGTGGCTCAGTACCTGAAGCACGTATCAGCACCCTCCCCCCTATTCTCTCAATTACTGCTTGCTGCTTGCTCAAATAATGAGCAATCTCTGCTTGCTCTAATAGTTGCTTGGCATTTTGCACACGCTCATTGATAAGCACTAATGGATGCGGCTGATAATCCGATAGCAAATCAGATAGGCGGCATTGGTGCTGTGCCATGAGATTAAGTACTGTGATTGCTGCTAACAAGCCATCCCCTGTGGGGTTTTCTTGCATGCAAATTACATGCCCTGAGGGCTCAGCTCCGTATTGCCATCCTTTTTCTAACAATGCTTCTAAGACGTACTGATCCCCTACTGCTGTGCGTGTAAAGCCGACTTGTAAGCCATTTAGTGCCTGCTCTAAACCCAGATTACTCATCTGTGTACCTACAACCCCGCTGCCTTGGTGGGCTAAAAAGCGCGCCAAAATATAGAGAATAGCATCACCATCTACAAGCGTTCCTTGTTCATCTACCAAGTGCACTCTATCACCATCACCATCTAAGATGATGCCAACCTGTGCATTGGTTTTACGGACAGTTTCAATAGCATTTTGAGGATTGGTAACGCCCGAACATACATTGATGTTTTCACCATTCGGATGGCTTGCTACCTCAATTAGTTGACTTGGCAGTGCACTAAATAACGGTGCAATCCAAGCAGAAGCTGCCCCATTAGCAGCATCGACCACAATGCGACCATGATTAAAATCAGCAGGTAGTCTGGCTTGCAGCATATCCCAGTATGCATCAGCGTTAGTGCTAAAAAACTGCCCTTTCCCAGAACCCTCTGGTAGATGCTCTTGCTGCATCAAGGATTCAAAATGTGTGCGTTGCTGTGCACTCAGCTTGCGCCCTTTATGATTGAAAAATTTAATGCCGTTGTCTTGCCATGGATTGTGCGAGGCGGTGACCATAATACCTAAAGCGTACCCATCGGCAGCGGTCATATAAGCTAGTACGGGGGTTGGAACTATTCCTAAGTAAGCAACAGTAATCCCCCACTGTCGCAGGCAGGTTTTTATAGTATCAATCACTTCTTGTGTGGAAAAGCGCGTGTCTCCTGCTATGATAACGCGCCTATTATTACCCGCTGCAACGTAGGATCCGACTGCATGCGCAACCTGCTGCACAATAGCACGGTTCAAAGCAGGCGATCCGTATCGCCCACGAATGCCATCTGTGCCAAATACAGGCAAGGTTTTAGCCTCTTTTGCCTATAGGTATGTAATTTCTCGGCTTAGAGCCAACATAGATTTGTGTTGGGCGGAATATTCGATTATGCTTGACTTGCTCTAAATAGTGGGCAAGCCAGCCTGCTGTTCTAGCGATTGCAAAAATGGGGGTAAACAACTCTGGGCGCAAGCCAATTTCACGATAGAGGATGCCGGAGTAGAAGTCTACATTAGGGTACACTCCTTTTTCAGCAAGATGTTTTTCACATACTTCTTCAACCTTCATTGCAATTTCTAAGCGTTTGGATTGTGAGCCGCGTTGCTCAATCAAATCTTGCGTGAGTTTTTGTAATATTTTTGCGCGTGGGT
Organism: Gammaproteobacteria bacterium; assembly: GCA_965219665.1. Taxonomy (GTDB): domain Bacteria; phylum Pseudomonadota; class Gammaproteobacteria; order CAKMZV01; family CAKMZV01; genus CBDCOD01. Next base: position 16,861 of record CBDCOD010000008.1, read on the forward strand.
CTTTGGTCTTATATTCACGATGCCCCATTCCCCAGATTACTTGCTTATTTTTAATGCGCCCTTCTATAAATTTTTCTACGTTTTCCACTGTGCCTATTTCTTTGAGCATGTTGATAACTGCACGGTTTGCACCACCATGGAGAGGGCCTGATAGTGATGCGGTCGCTGATGCAATGACTGAGCAGGGATTAGCCAGTGTAGAAGCGGCAACCATTGCTGTAAAGGTGGATGCGTTAATGGTGTGCTCTGCATGCAGCACTAAACAAACATCAAATATACGCGCTAATAGTGGGTCAGGTTCATGCCCTAATACAGTGTACAGAAAATTTTCTGAATAACTGCTATCGTATAAGGGGCTAATAGCTCTGTACCCCAAACGGGTTTGCTCCCACATGGCAACCAAAGTTCCCACATGCGACAGAATGGTTACAGCACTTTCGTATTGCTGTTCTTCCGTGTAATCCCCTTCATCAAACACGACTGTGCCTGGGAAGAAACTCGATAAACTAGATATGCCCATTTGCAATACTTGCATTGGATGTGCCGATGGAGGCAATCGCTGCAAAATGCGCTCAATATTATATTTAATGCGGCGGTGCCCCACTAATCGTGTATTGAATTTTGTCAATTCTTCGGATGTAGGCAGCTCACCTGTTAACAAAAGCAGCGACACTTCTTCAAAGTTACTATGCTCTGCTAATTGCTCAATGGGATAGCCCCGATAGAATAAAATTCCTTTTTCACCATCAATGGATGAGATAGATGATTCAGTTGCAGGAATACCAGCCAGACCCGGAACATAGCCACATATTGCTGTCATGTTTGCCTCCAAAATAAACTATTACTAAAATTACTAAACATTGTCATTAGTTGCCATTATAGCTTTTATACGCTAAAGGATGAGCCGCAACCGCACGTTGTCGTTGCATTAGGGTTGTCTATAACAAAGCGTGATCCTTGTAGGTCTTCAAGGTAATCTATTTTTGCACCTTGTAGATACTGCACACTCATAGAGTCAATTAACAAAACCACTCCTTGGTTTTCTACCACACTGTCGTCATCTAATTTGTTCTCATCAAAAGTAAAGCCATACTGGAATCCAGAACAGCCACCTCCTGTTATATAGACACGCAACTTTAAGCTGTCATTGCCTTCGTCTTCAATCAACTCTGCCACTTTTTTAGCAGCATCGTCTGCAAAATTTAATACACTTTCCATATTTACCTAAATCAGCCCTGAAATCATTGCCTTAGTATTTTTGTTCTGCCTATCTGTAGTATTAACTAACAAGACAGACTCCTATTTCTCATATTGTTCTATGGTGTCAACTATTAAGCCAACTTGACTAACCAGCTGTGCAAAGTGAGGAAATGATGTGTTTACCGTTGCACAATCGGTTATTGTAATATCCTTTGTACAACGTAGTGCCGCTATCACACATGACATAGCAATACGATGATCATGGCAGCTGGGCAAAGAAATGCCACCAGTGAATGAGGTAACGCCCTCAATAATCACACCATCTGGGGTTGCCTGTGCTTGTCCACCTAATGCATTTATTGCCTCTACCATAACAGCGATTCTATCGCTTTCTTTAACACGTAACTCTTCTGCACCACGTAATATAGTCCTACCTGAAGCGCAGGCAGCAGCAATAAATAGCGCTGGAAATTCATCAATGGCTAAGGGCACTAATTCTGTAGGGATATTTATGCCACTCAGTGGTGCATGGCGCACTAAAATATCTGAAACTGGCTCATCCCCTATTGTGCGCGTATTTTCTAAAGTAATATCACCACCCATAGCACGCAGAATATCTATGACTCCAGTTCGGGTTGGGTTAATTCCAACCGCAGGTAAATAGATTTCTGAGTTAGGCGCGATGCTCGCAGCAACCATCAAAAAGGCGGCAGAAGATATATCGCGTGGCACGGTTATATCGCAAGCGTGCAAACGCTGTCCACCAGCCAGTGATACCACATTATCTGATTGCTGAACAGTAATACCATAACTGCGCAGCATACGCTCTGTATGGTCTCGGCTTGGAGCAGGCTCTATAACAACTGTCTCACCTTGTGCATAGAGTCCTGCTAAAAGCACTGCTGATTTTAATTGAGCACTCGCCACGGGCATAGCATAGCGTATCCCTTTTAACTGTCTTGCTGGATCAATGTGCACGGGTGGCGTACCATCGGCAGCAGTGCGAATATGTGCACCCATACTGTTAAGTGGATCGGCAACCCTGCGCATTGGTCGCTTTGATAATGAGGCATCACCTATCAGTTTGGTTGCGAATTTTTGCCCTGATAGAAGTCCCATAAGCAAACGCATACCCGTGCCAGAATTGCCTACATCAATGGCATTTTGCGCAGGGTTTAGCCCCTCTAACCCTACACCACTAATTCGGTAACCACCACCTGCTATTGCCTCAATACAGCAGCCCATTGCTTTAAAGGCACCTATAGTTGCCAGTACATCCTCACCTTCTAATAAGCCGTGTACATGAGAGATGCCATCTGCCAGTGCAGAGAACATAATCGCACGATGCGAAATAGATTTATCGCCAGGCAGATCAACTGCACCGTGGATAACCCCTCCGGCTTTTGCCTTAAAACAAATCATACAATATAATACGTATTATTCGTGCATTTACTGCCGCCATAAGTGCCCTACTTCTGGCTTTGGCTGCCCATCTTGCCAGCGCATTGGAGTGATATCAATACCACCGCGACGCGAGAATGCCATCACAACGGACAATCTCTGCATAGCAAACCCTTGCTTAATATCTCTAAAAACCCGAGTACAACATTGCTCATGAAAGGCTCCATGACTGTGAAAAGAGCGCAAATACGCCAATACAGATTCTGGCTCTAATATGGTCCCGACCATAGCAATAATAACCGTTGCGTAATCAGGCTGATTGGTGACTGGACACAGCGAACGAAACAGGTTGGAATTATACAGTGCCAATGATGCTTGCCCCTCTGTCTTACATAAAACGGTATTATCAACGGCATTACCATTATACGTGTAGGTGCAAGAGTCAATATTGATACCGGGCACTTCAGCGCGCTGAATTGCTAGTGGAGGGATTAATTCTGCTTTAATCGGATACTGCAAGCAGTTCCCTAAATCTTCAGTCACTGCTTGTAGGTAGGCTTGATCAGAAGCAAAGCATACATGATTTAGCCCTTGTAAGTAGAGTTTAACCGATTTAGATTCCACGATATAACCGCACTGCGCATCAATTTCAAACTGCAATACTGCTGTTTGGGCGCGCCCTGACTCGTCTAACCAGTATGCTTCCCAGCACGTCCATACATCCACACCTTGCTCAATACCCGGCTCGTGACGTTCTATGCGCTGTAGAATACTGCTGTCACGCTTCTGTGGTGCATTAATCTGCTTTCCCAAAGGACTTGCTGCCGTTGGAGTGTTCATGTCATTCATATTCAATAATAAGCGGCGCATGGTCTGAAAAACGCTGTTGTTTATAGATCCATTCTTGCTTAGCGCGCTGCGCAAGAGAGCCATACACTAATTGATAGTCTAAGCGCCACCCTGTGTTATTATCCCAAGCTTTCCCCCGATTAGACCACCACGTGTATTGATGATCCTGCTGATTAAGCTGCCGAAATACATCCACCCATCCCATAGCTAATACATCAGTCACCCACTGGCGCTCATGTGGCAAAAATCCAGAGTTCTTTTGGTTAGCACGCCAGTTCTTAATGTCTTTCTGCGTATGCGCAATATTCCAGTCAGCGCATATTACCCAGTCTTCACCCTGATTAGACCAGGCTTGCATCTTAGGTAACATCCATTGCAATAATATATCTTTTTTATGCTGCGCCGCCTCGCCAGAAGAGCCAGAAGGCAAATACAATGAAACGATATTGAGATTACCGCATTTAACGCTCAACCAACGCCCTTCATCGTCCAAAACATCATGTCCAGCCTCAGTGCATACCGCATCAACGGCAATGCGCGCATAAACGCTGACGCCACTATAGCCTTTCTTAGTAGCTACCTTATGCCATGCTTGGTATCCATCTAATACAAATTTTTGTTCTGCTAAAACACTTTGGTCAGCACGCACTTCTTGCAAGCAAATAATGTCGCAGTCTGCTTGCTGTGCCCATTCAAAAAAACCTTTTCTGTGTGCAGCGCGAATACCGTTGCAGTTTAGAGTCATAATCCGCATTAGGCATCCTCCACTCGCAAACTTAAATCAACTGCTTTCACATGCTTTGTCAATGCACCTACTGATATAGCATCTACACCACTGGCAGCAATATCTCGAATATTATGCAAATCTACGTTGCCAGAAAATTCTAAAAATGCTGGCGCTTGCTGTTGTTGGTTTATGTGTACTGCCTCTGCTGCCATTGTTAAGCTAAAGTTGTCTAATAAAATATGCGATGCGCCGGCTTGTAACGCCGATATCAATTGCTTTATATGCTCCACTTCTATAATAAGGGGCATTGATGGGTATTGCGCACGAGCAGCTGCAATAGCTCCCTTCATGTCCGTAAATGCTGCTAGGTGGTTTTCTTTCAGCATAATCGCATCATATAACCCCATGCGGTGGTTATATCCACCACCACAAACTACTGCATATTTTTGCAGTATGCGCCATCCCGGTATGGTTTTGCGTGTATCCAATAGATGGCAACATGCATGACTCATTGCTTCCACATAAGCGGCTGTTTGAGTTGCTGTTGCTGATAATAACTGTAATCCATTTAGTGCTATGCGCTCTGCTGAAACCAACGAAGATAAATGCCCTTCTATCGTTCCCAATATGCTTCCTGCACTGACCTGTTCTCCTTCATCAACTCGCCAAATACACTGCACTAATCTGTCATGTAACTGCCACGATTTTTGCGCCCAAAATAGCCCACAAATAGTAGCATCCTCTCGACAGAGCAAATGCGCTTTAACCTTTTTTGAAGGCAAAAATTGCGCGCTTATATCACCACAATCAGCCCAATCTTCCTGAAATGCCTGCTCAAGCAAAGGTTTCCAACTGGCGAAGGACGGCACTTGCGTGTCATCAAAGCGCGTTTTTGCCATACTATCGCTCTACAACTAGTGCATCTACTTTGGCAAAACCACGTGGCAACATCGTGCCACGGCGGCCACGCATACTCACTACGTTGGCCAAATCAGCCCATGGTAGGCGCATATGTCGCTTGCCACAATGCAGCAGAACAGAGGTGTCTTTAGAAAAGCTGCCAGCAGCAACCAGATGCTCATCATGCGCACTACTAATACTCATAAGGCGATTACCACGTCCACGCCGCAAATAGGGTAGTTCGCTCTTTTCAAAGACAAGATAACGCCCTGCGCTAGAGACTGCCATTACATGCGTATCTTCTTTGAAAACTTGTACAGGTTGCAGCATTTCAATACCTGAAGTAAGGGTCATGACCGTTTTGCCATTACGCGTCTTAGATAGTAGCGCACCGTACTCGGCTACAAAAGCATAGCCATTAGATGCCATGAGCAAAAACTCTACGCCTTCATCAGCCAAAATAATATGTCTAATGTGCTGCTCAGCGGATATGTTTATGCGTCCAGTCAGTGGTTCTCCATATCCCCGTGCCGATGGCAGGTTATTACACGGTACTGTGTACGCCTTTCCTTCATTATCAAACAGCACACCGCTTTGATTACTACGTCCTTTTGCTTGTGCTAAAAAATAATCATCTCCTCTATAACTGAGCGTTGCACCATCAATATCTCCCTTAGCACCCCGAATCCATCCTTTCTGAGAGAGTACAACAGTGATTGGTTCAGAGGGTAGTAATTCTTTCTGGCTCAAAGCCTGTGCACGTTCACGCTCAACAAGAGCAGTGCGGCGTTCATCTTTCCAGTTGGCAAGAATACCTTTCAGCTCCCGCTCAATCAGGTTTTTAAGTTTGCGCTCAGAGGATAAAATGCCTTCTAAAGAACTTTGCTCTGCTGCCAACTTTTTTTGCTCTTGCTCTAATTTTATCTGCTCTAATTTGGCCAGTTGCCGCAAGCGCATTTCCAAAATAGCAGTTGCTTGCCGCTCACTCAAAGCAAAACGTTCCATTAAGGCAGGCTTAGGTTCTTCAGATTCCCGAATAACTGCAATAACTTCATCAATATTCAGATAGGCAATCAATAAGCCTTCTAATACATGTAGGCGATCATTAACCCAGTCTAAGCGATGTTGTAGGCGCTTACGTACAACTTGCTGACGAAAGTCAAGCCATTCACGCAGCAAGGGAATGAGTGGCTTAACTTGCGGTCTGCCATCTAAGCCAATGACATTCATATTGACGCGGTATGAGCGTTCCAAATCAGTTGATGCGAATAAATGTGACATCAATAAATCACCATCAACACGGTTAGATCGCATGATTAATACAATACGTATTGGATTTTTTTCGTCTGATTCATCACGTAAATCATCTAACCATGGCATTTTTTTCTGCTGCATCTGTTGGGCAATTTGCCCCAAAACACGGCTGATTGAAACCTGATAGGGTAAACTATCCACAATAATGCATTCTTTGTCTATATGGTAGGTAGAGCGTACACGAAATTGACCGTTGCCACTTTCATAAATACGACGTAGTTCCTCTTTGCTGCTGATAATCTCACCACCCGTTGGCATATCAGGTGCTGGCAGTATGTTTAATACCTCATCCAAGCTCGCCGCTTTATTTTTGAGAAGAAATATAGCCGCAGATACCACTTCTTGTATGTTGTGTGGTGGTATATCAGTAGCCATGCCTACAGCAATACCCCCCCCACCATTGAGTAGTACATTAGGCACTTGCGCTGGGAGCAGTTTAGGCTCAGATAATGTGCCATCAAAGTTAGGCAACCACTCAACCGTACCCTGAGCCATTTCTGCTAATAGTAAATCAGCGTATACAGAGAGTTTTGCCTCTGTATAGCGCATTGCAGCAAATGATTTGGGGTCATCTTGTGCACCCCAGTTACCCTGTCCATCTATCAAAGGGTAGCGATAGGAAAAAGGCTGTGCCATTAACACCATTGCTTCGTAGCAAGCTGTATCACCATGTGGATGGTATTTGCCCAAGACATCGCCAACCGTTCGTGCAGATTTTTTGTATTTGGCAATGTTTTTTAAGCCAAGCTCACTCATCGCAAAAATAATGCGACGCTGTACCGGCTTTAAGCCATCACTGACGTGAGGAAGCGCACGATCCAAAATGACATACATGGCATAATCCAAGTATGCTTTCTCAGTAAATTCGCTTAAATAAAGCTTCTCATGCTGCACGTTTTCTTCTCAGTTATCATTGTTTTTTGCTGCAAACGACTCAGCCAGCGCATCCATAGAGTGCGTGCTTGCGTGCTGTTAGCCGTTTGTTGAGTAAGGCGCATTGTACAAAAAAACCGGCAACATGAAATGATTTAATAGTAACAACACTTAGATGTTATATTCAGGTATAATGTTTTTATTATGGTTGATGCTGGCTTCAATGAAATAGACTGTAGGTCTAAGTCAATACCTCATCATATATGCTCATAATAAATCATAGTTTTATCTAAATTTAGGAGCTACGTTATCAATGCAACACCTTAATACCAATATAGATGTCCTTTTCATTTTATTAGGCGCAATTTTAGTCTTATTTATGCATGCAGGATTTGCCTTCTTAGAGGTAGGAACGGTACGTCATAAGAACCAAGTGAATGCTTTGAGCAAAATTTTATCGGACTTCTCAGTGTCAACTATTGCTTACTTCTTTGTGGGCTACGGTGTTGCTTACGGCACATTTATAGGATTCAATATTGATGGATCACTGAATGCAGCCATCACCGAAAAATCTGGGTATGAGGTGGTGAAATTTTTCTTCCTGCTCACATTTGCCGCTGCTATACCTGCTATTATTTCTGGTGGTATTGCTGAACGAGCAGCGTTTTACCCTCAACTTATCGCCAGCGCAGTTATCGTCGCCCTGCTCTATCCGCTGTATGAGGGAATGATTTGGAATGGGAATTTTGGTGTACAAGCAGCTTTTGAAAAATATTTTGGTGCCAGTTTTCATGATTTCGCAGGATCTATGGTAGTACATGGGGTCGGTGGCTGGATTGCTTTAGCCGCTGTGCTATTGCTTGGTACGCGCAAAGGTCGCTATGATGGAACTGGCAACTTCCTGCCTTCTAGCATCCCCTTTCTTGCTTTAGGGGCATGGATTCTTACCGTTGGCTGGTTTGGTTTTAATGTCATGTCTGCCCAAACCCTTGATGGCATTCAAGGCTTGGTCGCTATCAATTCTTTGTTAGCTATGGTAGGAGGCACTCTCACATCACTATTCATAGGCAAGCGTGACCCAGGGTTTTTGCATAATGGTCCGTTAGCAGGTTTGGTTGCTATCTGTGCAGGTTCTGATATTGTCAATCCGTTAGGCGCTTTAGTAATCGGTGGCATTGCAGGTGCCCTATTTGTATATACTTTTTCGTGGGCACAAAATCGACTTAAAATTGATGATGTACTAGGTGTATGGCCACTGCATGGACTATGTGGTCTTTGGGGTGCAGTTGCTTGTGGCATCTTTGGACAGGAGTCTTTGGGAGGACTTGGCGGCGTTTCTTTTAGCGCTCAATTGGCTGGGGCTGCCCTTGGAGTTGCGATTGCGTTCTTAGGTGGCTATGCTATTTATGGACTACTCAAGAGCAGTTGTGGCATTCGTCTTAGTCAAGAAGATGAGTACTTGGGAGCAGATGTGAGCATTCACAACATTCAGGCAAACCCACCCCAACAAAACTAAACGCACATAATTTTGCTTATACTATTTTAACGTAACACACTCACGCGTTTTTTTAGAAAAATGTAATATTATCAACAAATTGAGCAGAAAAACCTATACAGTTCATATCCCTTTATATTCCGCATTTTGTGACGACTTAGGCTGTATCTATACTGCTAACAGTTTAATTTGCTTATATTGCTACGCTTAGTAGGCGTTATAATCCCCGTCCATGAATTTTGTACCTCAAGAGAGTTATACGCGTGACGAACTCATTGCTTGCGGCAACGGCAAACTGTTTGGGCCTGAAAATGCCCGCTTGCCTTTGCCTCCTATGCTGATGTTCGATCGTATTGAAAAAATAACATCAACTGGCGGAAAACATAATAAAGGGCAAGTAATTGCTAGTTTAGATATTACCCCTGACTTGTGGTTTTTTGACTGCCATTTTAGAACAGACCCTGTTATGCCTGGATGCCTTGGCTTAGATGCTATGTGGCAACTTATTGGCTTTCACTTAGGCTGGTTAGGCGGTCAAGGAAAAGGAAGAGCACTGGGTTCTGGGTCATTAAAGTTTTTCGGTCAGGTAACTCCTAACTGTAAAAAAATTACTTATCAAATCGACATTAAGCGTATTATTCGGCGTAAGTTATGGATGGGCATAGGTGATGCCCTGCTCATTGTTGATAATAGAACTATCTATCATGCCAATGATTTACGCGTAGGGTTATTCACTGAAACAAATACTTTCTAACACTATACATAATGAAAAGAGTTGTTATTTCTGGTCTAGGTATCGTCTCATGCCTGGGCAATACTAAAAAAGACATTTTAGAGCACCTTCTACAAGGCAAATCAGGCATTAGTGCAGCTCCTGAATATGCAGAAAAAGGCTTCCGTTCACAGATATATGGCATGCCAACCGTTAACCGCGAAGAGATTCCGCGCAAATTACTCCGTTTTATGGGTGATGCTGCTGCATATAGTTATTTAGCCTTGCGCGATGCCGTTGCAGATGCACAGTTGAGCGAGGAGCAGTACCACGAAAATCCACGAGTAGGTTTAGTTGCCGGATCAGGTGGTGCTTCTACTGCAAACGTTGTAGATGCAGCAGATGTCGCCCGTAATGCAGGCGTTAAGCGTGTGGGACCTTACCGCGTAACACGAACTATGGGTAGCACTGTATCTGCCTGTTTAGCCGTTCCATTCAAAGTTCATGGAGTAAATTATTCACTCAGCAGTGCTTGTGCAACTGGTGCACACTGTATAGGGCATGCTATGGAACTTATTCAACTCGGCAAACAAGACATGGTATTTGCTGGTGCAGGTGAAGAGTTAGATTGGACACAGTCCTGCTTGTTTGATGCCATGGGTGCTCTATCCTCCAACTATAACGACACACCTGATAAAGCCTCTCGTGCTTATGATGCTAACCGTGATGGCTTTGTTATCGCTGGTGGGGCGGGTATGGTTGTAGTAGAGGAGTTAGAGCATGCTGTCAAACGGGGCGCTCCTATTTATGCAGAGCTAGTAGGTTATGGCGCCACATCAGATGGCTATGATATGGTTCAGCCCTCAGGAGATGGTGCTGTACGCTGTGTACGTCAGGCACTAAGTACCACCAATCAGCCCATTGACTATATCAATGCGCATGGCACAAGCACACCAGTTGGTGATACATGTGAATTGGGCGCAATGCGTACTGTTTTTGGTAGCAAAATGCCCGCCATTAGCTCAACTAAATCAATGACTGGACATTCCTTAGGCGCTTCAGGCGTTCAAGAATTCATCTACAGTTTAATTATGCTAGAGAACCAGTTTGCATGTCCTTCTATCAATATAGATACCTTAGATAAAGAAGCCAAAGACTTGCCTATATTGCAAAAACAAACACCTATGAACATGAACTGTTTTATGTCTAATAGTTTTGGCTTTGGCGGTACAAACGCTACACTCATCGCCTCAAAACTTCAATCTGCATAGTGTAGCCTTGTCATGGTTGCTTGGGTCGCTGTTGGAGTTGGTTCCAATATCAACCCGCAACACCATACCAAAGAAGGTTTAGATTATCTAAGCGCACAATTAGACACACCGTATACCAGTCCATTCTATCAAACACCTGCCATCGGCTTTGCTGGCAATGATTTTATCAATGTGGGTATCTGTGGCTATACGATGTTAGACTACCCTACTTTCTGCGCAACACTCAAAACATCAGAACGTCTCCTTAGCGAAGGCGTGCTTACAAAGCGTTTTACCAATCGTACTATTGACTTAGATTTATACACCTACATTGATTTATCCAAAAATGAGGTAATCTTTATCAGTCCAGACCTTGAAAACTACGCCTTTGCTGCGCAGATTACACTGGATTTATTACAGAACACACAATATAGCACGCTTATCTCTACGCCCTCTTTACAGCAAACTGTACAGGATCTTGCTACCACACAACAACTTGAAATATTGCAACAGTTATGACACGTGCATTACACCATCTACTGTGTAAGCAAGCGTCTCACAAGCCAATATGCTTTAGCGCCTATATGCAACAAGCGCTATACCATCCACAGCTGGGCTATTACCAAAAGAGTGCCCTCAACATAGGCGAACAAGGCGACTTTACGACTGCCCCTGAGCTATCCCCTCTTTTCGGGCGATGCTTGGCACGCTATATTAGGCACTACTTTGGAGCAGTTACAGAACGAACTATCGTAGAGTTTGGTGCTGGAAGCGGCGCACTCGCGCGCCAATTAATCGAACAACTATCACCGCAACAATACGACATTATAGAAGTAAGCCATCCATTTAAAGAGCAGCAGAAAAAAAATCTGAAATCCTATAACTCCGCACGCTGGCCTAGCGCACCACCATCAGATACCAACGCCATTATTATCGCTAACGAATTATTAGATGCGTTTGCTGCACAGTGGTGGCAGCACACAGGAGATCATTGGCAACGTGCGTACGTCAAAACTAATAATGATGCAAACCAGCTTTCTCTAATATGGATGCAAGAAACACCTCCCTGTCATTTCCCTAATATGCAGGATTGGCATCCCTTTCAGCCCTATATATACAGCCCAGAGCATACAAAGTGGCTACAAAGTTTGCGCTCGATAGCCAGCGATGTTATCCTCTTTGATTACGGTGGCTCAGAACAAGAGCTACGACATATTCACAGCAGTGGAGTACGTTGCTATCATGCGCACCAACAACAGCAAGATCCATTAGAAAATCCAGGAGAATGCGATTTGACTTATGACGTCAATTTCACACCCTTGTTGCAAGCTCCTGACTGGCAAATAGAAAAATACTGTTCGCAAGGCAACTTTATGCGCGATTGGCTACAAGATAGTGATATTAATCCCGATCAATCCGCTGCTTTTTTCAAAAAAATTAATGCCCTCAAAACACTTCTAATGCCCGATCAAATGGGCGATATTTTCAAATTCATACACCTGCGATAGATAAACATCAAGCACGCAGAGCCCAATGTTTATCTAGCTCAAGTTTTTGTTGCAACATCCAGTTCTGCCATTTATATCGGCAAAAAAACTTATTAAATTGGTATCACGCGGTAAAATGTTAGCGTTGGGCGTGCAACTATCCCTAAATGCTTGCCTATTAATTAGTTCATTAATTTTTACTTATGGAGTGTAGTATGAGACACATAATAACCATCGCATTTGCGACAACTCTTTCTCTCTTGACAACGATGGCATCAGCCAATTGTGACAAGGGAGAGCTTGTTATAAAATTCAGCCATGTTACCAAGTCTAAAGGACATCCTAAAGGCGAGGCAGCATCCTTACTTGCAGAGCGTATTAATAGCCAGTTAAATGGGAGGGCTTGCATGCAAGTGTATCCAAATAGCCAGCTGTACAACGATAATAAAGTCTTAGAAGCGCTGCTGTTAGGTGACGTACACATGGCAGCACCTTCTCTATCAAAATTTGAGAAATATACTAAAAAATTCCGCATTTTTGACTTGCCTTTTCTATTTGATGACGTTGCTGCGGTAGAGCGTTTCCAAAACTCGGATGATGGGCAAAAGTTACTTAATTCAATGCGTAATAAGGGCTTAGTTGGTTTAGGATTTTGGCATAATGGTATGAAGCAAATGTCAGCAAAGCGTCCTTTAATTAAGCCCAGTGATGCCGCTGGCTTAAAATTTCGCATCCAAACATCTGATGTATTGGAAGCGCAATTCAAACAGTTAGGAGCTAATCCTCAAAAGATGGCTTTTAAAGAAGTGTATGGCGGCTTGCAGACGGGTGTTGTTGATGGGCAAGAAAACACGTGGTCAAACATTTATACTAAAAAATTCTTTGAGGTACAAGATGGTGTGACTGAGACAAATCACGGTATCTTGGATTATTTGGTAGTAACCAGTGCAGAGTTCTTAGATGGTCTGCCTAACTCATTGCGTAGAGATTTATTGCGTATACTCAAAGAAGTCACCGAGGAGCGTAACAGTCTCTCTACTCAAATTAACGAGCAAAATAAACAGAATGTCATCAAAGCAGGTGGTACGGTGCGCCAACTGACTTCTTCACAACGTCAAGCTTGGGTTAATGCCATGAAGCCTGTATGGAAGAAGTTTGAAAAAGACATCGGGAGTGATTTATTAAAAGCTGCTCAACGTTACAATCGTTAATTCTTTTTCTGCTGGCATCTGATGTGTAATCATTAGATGCCAGTGTTTGTCGAGCTATTTACGTAATAAGACAAAATCCCACAACCATAATGGGCTTACTATGCAATATCTTAACGATGATCATTGGATAACACGTATTGAAGAGGCTATCCTTAGCCTGCTTTTAGCAGCCATGGTGCTCATTACCTTTTCACAGGTTATTGCGCGCTATGTCTTCAATTCTGGTGCAGTATGGGCACTAGAAGTTACTACGACACTATTTGCGTGGATGATTTTATTCGGAGCATCTTATGGCATCAAAATTGGTGCCCACCTTGGCGTGGATGTGGTTGTGCAAAAACTACCACAAAGAGGGCAACGTGTTGCAGCGATTCTTGCTGCCTTATTCTGTATTCTCTATGCTGTTATTTTATTAGACGCATCCTTCTTATCTATCCTGAGTGATAACATTAATGCTCGTGGCGGCTCAATTGATTACATCATTAAGATGTATCGCTTTGGCATTGAAATGGAAGATTTACCTATACCACGCTGGATTGCTTATATCATTCTCCCAATTGGTCTGATGCTCTTTGTGTTACGGAGTACACAAGCACTATGGTTGATTATCAAAGGAGAGCGCCAAACCATAGTTTCAGCGCATGAAGGCGAGGAGCTCCTCAAAGAACATAACAGCCGATAATTGAAGCCATGGAATCCTTTTTACTGCTCGTCTTTGTTTTTGGGTTTTTAGCCATTGGAGTGCCTGTTGCTGTTTCCTTAGGTCTGTCCAGTATCCTCTATATTGTCTTATTCTCTAATGACTCTATGACCTCTATTTCCCTCAAGTTATTTGAGGCAAATGAGCACTTCCTACTATTAGCAATTCCATTTTTTATCCTATCTTCCACTTTTTTATCAACTGGTGGTGTTGCTAAACGTATCGTACGCCTTGCGATTGCAACCGTTGGGTCTTTTCGTGGCGGGCTTGCAATGGCAGGTGTGTTTTCTTGCATGATTTTCGCAGCACTATCTGGCTCATCACCAGCAACAGTTGTTGCTATTGGTACTATCGTGATTGCAGGCATGCGTCAAGCGGGCTATCCACTCCCTTTTGCCGCCGGTGTCATTGCTAACGCAGGTACTTTGGGCATTCTGATACCGCCCTCTATTGTTATGGTTGTCTATGCTGCAGCTACTGATGTTTCAGTAGGACGCATGTTTTTAGCAGGTGTTATCCCTGGAGTGCTTGCTGGTTTGATGCTCATGCTAGCCATTTACATCCGTGCCCGTCGTAATAATTTACCCGCACAGCCCTGGGTGGGTTGGTCTGAAATTAATGAAGCAGCGCGTGAAGCATCTTGGGGGCTGCTCATGATTGTCATTATTTTAGGAGGCATATACGGGGGCATATTCACGCCGACTGAGGCAGCTGCTGTTGCAGCTGTGTATGCTTTCCTTGTGGCACATTTTATTTACCGAGATATTGGGCCACTCAAAAAACAAGTTTGGCGCAAAGAATCTGAGTCACTAATCGCCAGCGTTGGACGCAATACAGTGCTAACTATTGCTTTCTTTTTGCCTGCCATGATTCATGCAGATACTGCTAAGGTGTTACGGGATGCAGCTCGCACAACCGTTATGCTCATGTTCATCATTGCTAATGCGTTACTGTTTGCGCACGTACTCACCACTGAGCGCATTCCGCAAGCAATTACTGAGCTTATTCTATCAGCTGGCTTTGAGTGGTGGAGTTTCCTAATTGTAGTCAATTTGCTGCTACTATTAGGGGGGCAGTTTATGGAGCCTTCTGGCTTATTGCTCATTGTTGCGCCTTTAGTGTTCCCCATTGCGATTGAATTGGGAATTGATCCTATACATTTAGGCATCATTATGGTTGTGAATATGGAGATTGGCATGGTTACTCCGCCAATTGGGCTCAATCTTTTTGTTACCTCTGGTGTAACAGGCATGAAAATGACCGAAGTAACACGTGCTGCTATACCTTGGATGCTGGTTTTGATGCTGTTTTTAGTCTTAGTGACCTATGTGCCTGCCATCTCTACTTTCTTGCCAGATTTGATTATGGGGCCTTCTATCACCCCGTAAAAATACACGCTTGTATTTGTTACTTGCAACCCAGTTTCAGTGTAAAATTAGTCCACTTGTGCAGAAGGCTTTCTCCTTATTGTTGGATGCAGATAACAACCGTATTAAGCAATGCAGACGGCTTTTGTACGCTGCATCAGGCAGTTAAGCATAATAACACAATTTTTTCAATAATTAAGGTTTCCTATGTTTAGTTTAATTCGCGGTCTTTTTTCAAATGATTTGTCTATCGATTTAGGCACAGCCAATACACTCATTTATAGCAGAGGAAAAGGTATCGTTTTGAATGAACCTTCTGTTGTGGCTGTTCGTGAAAATGCCCGTGGACAAAAGAGTATTCTTGCTGTAGGGCAAGAGGCTAATTCTATGCTGGGGCGTACTCCAGGCAACATCCATGCTATCCGTCCTATGCGCGATGGCGTAATTGCAGATTTCAATATTACAGAGAAAATGCTGCAGCATTTTATTCGCAAGGCGCATAAATCTACTTTTCTCTCACCAAGCCCTCGTGTATTGGTGTGTGTTCCTTGTGGGTCCACACAGGTAGAGCGGCGCGCTATTCGTGAGTCTGCATTAGGAGCTGGCGCACGACAAGTACAGCTCATTGAAGAACCACTAGCCGCTGCCATTGGTGCGGGCATTCCAACAAGCGAAGCAAGTGGCTCTATGGTTGTGGATATTGGTGGCGGGACAACTGAGATTGCTACTATATCACTCAATGGCACAGTGTATGCTGACTCTACTAAAATAGGTGGTGATGCCTTTGATGAAGCCATAGTTCGCTATGTACGCCAGAAATATGGCACACTCATTGGGTATAGGACTGCTGAGCATATCAAAATGGAGATTGGCACTGCCATGTCGGATAATGAGCCTCGTGAATTAGAAGTTCAAGGACGCAATATTGCTGCTGGGATACCGCACTCCATAATTATTAGCAGCCATGAGGTGTGCGAAGCCTTAGAAGATCCTTTGAACGCCATCCTCACTTCTATGCGCTCTGCATTAGAAAAAACACCACCCGAGTTAGGCGCTGATATTGCACGCAAAGGAATTACACTAACTGGAGGTGGTGCGCTATTAAATGGCTTAGACCGGCTAATTAAGCACAATACTCACATTGATGTCAATATTGCTGATGATCCTTTAAGCTGTGTGGCACTCGGCGGCGGCATAGCCTTAGAAATGTTAGACAAACATAAGATGACAGACTTATTCACGACAGAATAGTTCTATAGACACCCTTATAGCCATGGGACGTGCTTCATCTGGCTCATTTAGTGTTGCATTCGCTATCTTTTTCTGTTCAGCCTTACTGGTTGTAGATAGCAAAACAGACTACCTAAAACGACTTCGCTACTACACACATGCTACGCTCATCCCATTGAGGGCTATTCCAAATAATCTGCATAATGTTGCAGAATGGATAGGGCAGTTGGGTGTTTTTCATTTGGAACTGATTGAAGAAAACAATCGCCTAATAACTACAAATTCAATGCTTAAAGCACATACCCAAAAGTATATTAGCCTAAAGCATGAAAACGATCGCTTACGTAACCTACTAGGCGTCATTGAAAAAACTAAGGTCAATCGCGTCACTGTCGCTGAGTTAGAGGCGGCTCAAACAAATGGCTTTGAACATAGTGTTTGGATTAATGCAGGCAGCTTAGAAGGGGTCTATACAGGCCAACCTGTAGTAGACAGCGAAGGCATTTACGGTATTGTTGCCGAAGTTGGATTAGCAAGCAGTAAAGTTAATTTAGTTACCGCACAATCCTTTACGCTATCAGTTTCTAATTTAAGAAATGGCGAACGCGGACTGCTATTTGGTAGTGGCTCTGACTTGGATTTGCGCTTTATTTTATCCAATAAAGATATTCGCAAGGATGATCTATTAGTCACTTCTGGACTGGATGGGATTTTCCCTGCTAATTACCCTGTTGCAAAAGTAACGACCGTTGAACATGTGCCTGGCGGATTTGCACGCATACGAGCACTGCCCTTAGCCAACGTGACTACTGCCTATCAAGTGCTACTACTGTGGGTAAATAAAAAATCATGAATAAGCAAAATGCCTATCATATAGCGATACCTTTCTGGTTAGGCATATGCTTATCTATGCTAAGTTTGATTCTCCATATTTTACCTTGGGGAACTCAGGCGATTGTTCTATCCCTCCCACAGTTTTCTATCTTAACTCTCGCTCTGCTTACTTTGCTTAATCCAGAAAAATATGGTACTTGGTATGCAGTAATTTTGGGACTTATTCTGGACATTCTAACAGGCGTATATTTAGGATTTAACGCACTTATGTTTATACTATTTACCCTTGCTTTCAAGCCACTGTTTATCCGCTCTAATCAGTTACCTCTAATACGGGAAATTATCTATATGATGATACTTCTCACTGCCAGTAAAATTTTATATTGGCTGCTGGCGGTTATGTTAGATTTATCAAGCCCTCAAACACATTTGCTTATTAGTTCGCTAATTTCTATCATTTTTAGCGTTACTATATGGATAACTATACGATCCCTTTCCGCTTCCTTTCAAAACAGTGAGTAAATTATCCCTTTTATATAAGGCACAGCAAAGTTATAAGAATATTGTAAATCTACATTATTCAAGATTTCTCATATTGCTGCTCTTTTTCACAGTCACTAGCGTTGTGCTTATAGGCAAGATCATTCATTTGCAGTTTTTTGAATATACAAAATATCAACTACAGTCTAAACAAAACCGTTTAGAGTCCCTCCCAATCTCTCCAGTGCGCAATAATATTTACGATCGCAATGGAGAATTATTAGCTAGTAATATCCTTCACTACTCTGTAGAAGTGCATCCATGGTCTATACCGAAACAGCAACATGCATCCGTTGTGGATCGGCTAACACATATCTTAAGCCTTGATACGGCGCAGGTAAAACAGCTGAGAACTGATCTAAAAACACGCAAAAAAACGGCTGTCATTGCTACCAATTTGACTGAAGAGGCAGTTGCACATATTGCTCCTCAACTTTCCAATGTTCCCGGTATTCAAGTGAATGCAGATTTTCATCGCTTCTATCCCTATAAGCAGTACGCAGCCCATGTCATTGGCTATACACAAATCCCCAATAAAAAAGACCTGGCAAGCAATTCATTCAACAGTTTACAAGGCATTAATCGTGTAGGAAGAACTGGGGTTGAGCTCTACTATGATAAATGGCTACGCGGTACTGCAGGGGCTGCTACTATTGAACAAAATGCTAAAGGTGTTTACGTTCGTGAAGTAGGCAGAGTAGAAGCCCTGAACGGCAAACCACTGTATCTGACCATTGATATTAGACTACAAAAATATATTGCCGACTTACTGAGCCCATTCAAAGGGTCTGCGATTGTTATGGATAACCATAATGGTGAAATTATCGCTATGGTCAGTGTCCCTAACTTTGATTTGAACGTTGTTTCAAGACTCAGTGACTCTACCACCTATAAAACCTATCTGAACGATCCACGCAAGCCTTTTATCAATCGTAGTATTCATGGGGCTTATCCACCTGGATCAACTTTTAAGCCTTTTGTTGCTCTTGCCGGCTTAGAGCACAATTTACTCAATGCAAGAAAATCCTTTTTTGCAGGGCCCAGTTATAAGCCTCCTGGAAAAACGAAACGTATTTTTTATGACTGGCGAAAAGATGGGCACGGCTGGGTCAACTTAGAACGTGCATTAGCTCAGTCCTGTGATGTTTATTTCTATGATCTTTCCTATAGAGTGGGGATAGATAGACTGAATGACTATATATCACAATTCTACTTTGGATTACCAACAGGGATTGACTTGCCGAATGAAGATAGTGGACTATTACCCTCTCGTGCTTGGAAGCAAAAAGAAAAATCTGTGCGCTGGTATCCCGGAGAAACCATCATTTTTGGTATTGGACAAGGCTATCTGCTTGCTACTCCACTACAAATGGCCGTCAATACTGCGGCCATAGCTAATTTAGGATATCTGATTACACCTAAATTAGCTATGGGTGCTGCCACTTCTCACTACCCTAAGCCAACGCAACTACAAAAGCATATCCCAATTAGGTCTATACAAAATTGGTTAGATGTTACTAAGGGTATGTTTAGTGTGACTAATCAAAACTTTGGGAGTGCCCATAAAATCATGGTAGGGGCAACTTATACCATGGCAGGTAAAACAGGAACTTCGCAGGTGGTCGGGCTCTCTCAAGACCCAGAAAAGCGTGAGCAGCAAAAAAAAGAACTCTCTGAAGCATTCAAAGATCATTCTCTTTTTGTTGGCTTTGCACCGCATAAGGAGCCACGCATCACAATTGCTGTTATTATTGAAAATGGTGGCGGTGGGGGAGCACTTGCTGCACCACTAACCAGAGATATAGCAGATAAATATTTTGATTTATATCCACTATAAAGCAGCGCATGTATACGATACCACCTATTAAAAAAGGATTGTCTATCAACTTAGATGCTTTTTTAACAATTGGCTTTCTTTTGATGACTATGACTTCACTGGTACTCCTGTACAGTGCTGGCGGCGGAGAATTAGTTTACATCAAGAAACAGTTTATTAATGCCTGTATTGCATTTGCAGCCTTAATTTTTATTGCGCAAGTACCCGTCCGATTTATTCACCGCATAGTGCCATTTTGCTATTTTCTAGGTGTTCTGGCGCTAATATTTGTACTCACCAGCGGACATGCTGGCAAAGGTGCGCAGCGATGGATTAATTTGGGATTTATTACTATACAGCCTTCTGAATTTATGAAGATATTGTTACCATTGATGCTTGCTTGGTGGCTCGATAAAACAATCAACACCTCACCATCCTATTTCGCTTGGATAGGCTTTGCGATTATTAGCGCAATCCCTCTATCTCTCGTCATACTACAGCCTGATTTAGGCACCAGCATCATGATTGCAACTACTGCAATATTTATTATCGTGTTATCGGGCATTTCTTGGAAAATTCTTTTTGCAGCAGGTAGTGTTGCCATCGCTTCACTTCCTCTACTCTGGATGAATATGCATGCCTATCAAAAATCACGTGTCTTAACATTCTTAGACCCTGCTAAAGACCCATTGGGGGCAGGATATCAAATTATCCAATCACAAATTGCTATCAGTACGGGGAGATTAGAGGGCAAAGGCTGGCTTAACGGTACGCAGTCACAGCTTAACTTTGTCCCTGAGCAACATACTGATTTTATTTTTTCTATATTGGCAGAAGAATTTGGTTTTTTAGGGGTTATCGCCCTATTCGCATTACTATTTGCTATCCTCCTTAGAGGACTATCCATTGCCTACCACTCAGAAAACACTTTTACAAGACTGCTTTCTGCAACGCTCATAGCGGGATTTTTTCTTAACTGTATTGTCAATATCGCTATGGTGGTAGGTCTGCTTCCAATAGTAGGACTTCCGCTACCCTTTATTAGTTATGGAGGCAGTTCGCTGTTGACACACGCCATTGGCTTTGGTATATTGATGAGTTGTTGCAAAACCAAGTTATATTGGCTGCGCAAATAGTTGAAAACATGAACATTTCTACTCTAAGCATCGTAAGTCAGATATGTGTATAAAAAACGGTCACTGCTGGCTTATACTGCTGCTGCTTGTAGTCGGTATATCTTCCTGCTCAAGCACACCTGAACCACGCTTACTCCATGCTGGATTGACTACTAAGAACGCCAGTACCTATAAGCCCTTTAAAGATTTACAGCACTTAGATGCAGAAGCACTCAATGCGTTCATACAGACAATGATACAGGAACATGATTTTCCACCTTCTATATTTCTAGCCCAACTAAAAAAATATGAATTTCAACCTTCTTTAATACGTTCTCTTCGCCACACTGAAGCCTCTTCACAAAGCGTGAATAAGGTCAGGCAGAGAATGACTTGGGATACCTATCGCAATAAAGTACTCACGCCAGAACGCATCTTAAAAGGTAAAGCATTTATTGAACAAAACCGAGATATGTTAGAGAACATTGAATCAGATTTCAGTATTCCCGCATCTGTTGTTGTTGCTATTATAGGCATTGAGACCAACTACGGAAACCACCTGGGGCAGTATCCTGTTATTGATACGCTGCTTACTCGATCCTTTCACCCACATGCGAGGCGCAAGCAATTCTTTAAAAGAGAGTTGGAAGCATTCTTAGTGCTAACCCAAAAACAACAATTATCTATACGAGAAGTTGGCTCAAAAGCAGGAGCTATAGGTGTTGGGCAGTTTATGCCCTCCTCATATAAACATTTTGCTATAGACTACGACCAAAATAATCGCATAGACTTCTTTAATCCGAAGTACGATGCAGTTGCCAGTGTTGCAAATTACCTCAAAGAAAACGGCTGGCAGGCACATAAGGCGATTGCCTACCCTCTCAAACCAAATAAAGATATACATTTTATGGCGCGTGTAAAATGGCGCTATTCTATCGGCAACCTACGTAAAAATTATGGACAATCACTACCAAATGTAGCACATAAGACCACTGGTAAAGTGTACCAGTTTACTTCATCAGATGAAAGCGCTGAATTTTGGTTAGGTCTCAAAAATTACCATGTAATCAAGCGCTATAATAACAGCAATTACTATGCGCTATCGGTAGCACTTCTTGCTTCTGAATTACAGTAATCTACTCTATTAGATTAGACACCTCGCTTTAGGCTGGCTTCTATAAAAGCATCTAAGTCGCCGTCAAGAACAGCTTGTGTATTACCCACCTCTATGCCAGTACGTAAATCCTTAATCCGCCCAGAGTCTAATACATAGGAACGTATTTGGCTACCCCAACCAATATCTGATTTGCTTTCTTCTAACTGTTGTTTCTCTCCTTGGCGTTTTCTCAGTTCTAACTCATACAATTTAGCTCGCAGTTGCTTCATTGCCTCTGCTTTATTAGCATGCTGCGAGCGTGAACTCTGACATTGGGTAACAATATTAGTAGGCATATGGGTTAGGCGAACTGCTGACTCTGTTTTATTAACATGCTGCCCACCAGCCCCTGAAGCACGATATACATCTACCCTAATATCTGCCGGATTAATATCTATTTCAATCGTATCATCTATTTCAGGAGATATAAAAACAGATGCAAACGATGTATGACGGCGACTGCCTGAGTCAAATGGGGATTTTCGAACCAAACGGTGTACTCCTGATTCTGTGCGCAACCAACCGTAGGCATAAGCCCCTTTGATATGTAGGGAAGCGCTTTTTATGCCAGCCACTTCACCATCAGATATATCATTTACTTCTACTTCAAAATCATGGCGTTCGCACCAACGCATATATTGCCTTAGCAGCATTTGTGCCCAATCTTGGGCCTCGGTTCCCCCTGAACCTGACTGGATTTCTATGTAGCAGTTATTCGCATCCATCTGACCACAGAACATTCTTCTAAACTCTAAATTTTCCAAGCAGTCCTGTAGCGTATCAATTTCTTCAAGTAACTCTTCTGCCCCTTTAGAGTCATCATCATCTCGTAGCATTTCCCATATATCCACAGCATCACACAGATTGGTTTTCAATCTATCTATTGACTGAATTTCTTCTTCTAAGAGGGATTTTTGACGGCTTAAGTCAGCACTTTTTTCAATATTTTGCCAAATATCTGGCTGTTCTAATTGCTTAATAATGGACTGTAACTGTGTACGCTTAGCCTCTAAATCTAAAAGAATAGTCAATTCCTGTAAGCGGGCTTGGTAAGAGCGTAGCCTATCTATGTAGAAGCTATACTCCATCACGCGACCATTGCATTAGTGATACTTTTTTCCTCACTATATGAAAACAATTTAATGCCAGAAATCCCATAGTTACGCAGGCAGCGGCAAACTATGCACTAAAAATGGCATTTTTCACAGCCTGAAAGTCTACAGGAGTTTGTATAGGAACGTTGTTTTTGCACTGCTGAATAGCTGTATCAGGGTCCTTCATGCCATTGCCAGTCAGGGTGCATACAACGCGCGAACCTTCCTCAATACGCCCTGCGGAAACATCCTTTAATAGACCACACACCGATGCTGCAGAAGCTGGCTCACAGAATACTCCTTCTTCCTGTGCTAGGCGTTTCTGAGTAGCAAGTATATCATCATCATGCACCGCACCAAACCAGCCGCCTGACTCCGCTTTAGCTTGCTGAGCCAACTCCCAGCTTTGTGGATTTCCGATACGAATTGCTGTTGCTACTGTTTCAGGATCTTTAATTGGATGCCCTACAATAAACGGTGCCGAGTCTTGAGCTTGGTAGCCAACCATAATAGGAGCACTACTCACAACGCCACTATCACGATACTCTTTATACCCCATCCAATGAGCGCTAATGTTGCCTGCGTTACCTAAAGGAAGGTAGTGATGTGTTGGCACACTATCCAGTTCATCTATGATTTCAAAGGCTGCTGTTTTCTGCCCTTGAAGGCGGTACGGATTAATAGAATTGACTACGGTTACTTCTGTTCCTTTTGCAACTTCCTTAACCAACTGCATGCCATCATCAAAATTCCCCTTAATTTGTATGACTTTTGCGCCATACATGAGTGCTTGTGCCATTTTCCCCATGGCGATTTTACCTTCAGGAATCAATACAAATGCTTTAATACCTGCACGCGCAGCATACGCTGCAGCAGAGGCTGATGTATTCCCAGTGGAAGCACATATGATTGCTTCAGAACCTTCATTGACCGCCTGTGTTACAGCCATTGTCATACCGCGATCTTTGAAGGATCCTGTAGGATTAAGCCCTTCGTACTTGACATAAATATCTATGGGCAAGGACTTAGATATGTGCACCAAGTGAATCAAAGGTGTGCGTCCTTCTCCTAAACTAATGATACGGTCGTTCTCAGTAATGGGCAAACGGTCCCTATAACGTTCTATAAGACCAGTGTAGTGTTTTAATGACATAAATGAAATGAAAAAATGGTTATTTACAAAGTGGAATAATTACACTATTATGACTTTAAGTGAGAGCAACGCATGGCGCACAAAAAATAAAATTTAAGTGACAATCGCTAGTACATTGATTCTCAAAGACGGGTATTATAATGCTATTGCTGGATAACAATATCGCTATCCACCGCAGATGAACTAAAGTGCTTCATAATCTGCTCCCACGTGGATTGCTGCTGCATTATGTTCTCGCAGAGCCAACGCACTGCGCCTTCTCCGCCACGGACAGGCACCACTATATCGCTGCGACTACGCACCTCTGAGCAGGCATTAAGCACGCTGCAAGCAACACCCACTTTTAACATAACGGGTAGATCAATAATATCATCCCCCACATAGGCTATCTGTGCATCATTTAAAGCCGTCTTTTTCTTGAAATTTTCATAAGCACTCAGCTTGTGCTCACTGCCAGGGTAGAAATGGGTAATCCCCAACCCTTCCATTCGTCTATGCAGTAGAGGCGAATTACGCGCGGTAATCACGCAAACTATGACACCACTTTGCATCAACAGTTTCATGCCTAAACCATCATGGGCATGAAAAGCTTTTATTTCATCGCCGCTATCTGAAAAATAGAGCTTTCCATCCGTCAAAACACCATCCACGTCCACAATAAGTGCACGAACACCCTGAAGGATTGCAATGTTATCTATGCTCATATACTCTGTTAGAATACCCTGATAAAGAAAGGGGCTTGACACAGGCTGACCTGCTCACAAATGCTTTGCAAGCCTTGCCTCAATTCATTTTCTTGTATCAAATTGGTCATAATAAATACAGTTGCCTCACCCCCTTCAATCTCTGGTAAAGACTGATGAACAAATTCCATACTGATATTATGCTTAGCCAATGAGTCACTGATGCAACGCATCACCCCCGGTTTGTCCATAACATTCAAGCGTAAGTAATATCGCATGCTGGTATGCTCAATGGACTGGTATTGCACAGCGCTCTCTATACTAAGAGATGACAGAGGCGGCTGTATGTTTTGTATTGTGCAGCGCGCTATTTCGCATATATCAGCCACAACGGCTGACGCAGTTGGCAGACGTCCTGCTCCAGGGCCATAATACATACTCTCTCCTAGCATGTCGGACTCCACAAACACAGCATTCATAACACCAGACACTGTAGCAAGCGGGTTTTCTTTTCTCAACAAAGCGGGATGAACACGTAAAGAAACTGTATCACCAGTAATATCAGCAATACCTAAATGTTTTATGCTATAGCCCATCGTCTCAACTTGATGCAAATCTTCTAAAGTGATGCGCGTAATTCCCTCTGTGTAGACTTGGTCAAAATCTATATTTTGATTGGTTGCTAAAGCAGCTAATAATGTCAATTTATGTGCTGCATCAATGCCTTCAACATCAAATTCAGGGTCTGCCTCCGCATATCCTAATCGTTGGGCATCTGCCAATACACTGGAGAAACCCATTTCATCAGACAACATCCGTGTAAGTATGTAATTACATGTGCCATTAATAATGCCTGCAATGCGTGAAATATTATTTGCATTGAGCCCTTCACGCATCACTTTGATAATTGGGATGCCGCCAGCAACTGCTGCCTCAAATAGCAGTGGTACACCTTGTGCTTGGGCAATGGTATACAGCCTTTTACTGTGCTTAGCAAGTAGTGCCTTATTTGCTGTTATAACTGGTTTTTTAACATTTAGTGCACTCTCGATTGCCTCTAGCGCTTCTGTTTCTCCACCTATTAACTCTATAACAATATCTACTTCAGGATCATGAATAACACTCTGAATATCCTCACTCAGACGTACCCCCTCTAAATCGCAATCGCGCGGCGCATGCTTATCACGCACTGCTGCGGCTATAATACGAATAGTACAGCCACTCTTAGTCGCAAGCAACTCCTGAGCATTTTGTATAATGTCCACCACACCTTTACCTACTGTGCCTAAACCCAGTAAACCGATTCCTATGCTATTTTCTTTTTTCATTTATGCACTTCCACGAACAAATTAACACTTCTGCGAATTTGGTAACTCGCATTAATCTGCCAACCTTTTGGGTTGGCTCCCAGCATATAACCCAAACAACTTGGGTTAGCCACGATACTATTCAAACATGGCATATTTCCAATGTACCTTTAACGCTTGGGGGAGTATCTGGCATGGTTGACTACAAGCCATCGATTATTTTATTTGGAACCGATGCGCATGACCCACACTGCCTGTTAGACAGCACAATAATCGCTCATCTACACCAACACAATATTGGTATTGAGTGCTGTAATTTACAATCTGCATGCCATACCTATAACCTGCTAATCAACGAAGGACGCCGTACCATACTGGCAACTATCTTTTAACTCTCAGCAGATATAATTCGCAATACTCCCTATAGGTAATCAGCAAGCAAACATTCTGCTATTTGTACAGTATTAGTTGCCGCTCCCTTACGCAAATTATCGGAAACCACCCACATATTTAGGCCTAAGGGGTGTGATATATCTTCTCGAATCCGCCCAACAAAGACCGTATCTGACCCGGCTGCATCTAATGCAGTTGGATAGCCAGCATCTGCACGGGTATCTATCACCTGCACCCCTGCTGCCCCTTGGAGCAGTGTGCGTGCTTCTTCAGCTGTTATTTTGCTGTTAGTCTCAAGGTGTATTGCTTCACTATGCCCGTAATACGCTGGAACTCTGACTGCTGTTGGATTAACCGTAATCGTATCGTCTTCTAATATTTTTTGGGTTTCCAAAACCATTTTCATTTCTTCCTTAGTGTAGCCATTTTCCATAAAGACATCTATATGCGGCAAACAATTAAACGCAATAGGCTTGGCATACACTTTAGCATGCACCTGCTCATTACGCAACATGGCTTCTGTCTGTGTTGTCAATTCATCAATGGCTGCTTTGCCGGAACCAGAAACGGCTTGATATGTTGCAACATTAATACGTTTGATGCCAACTGCTTGGTGGATAGGCGCTAAGGCGACTAACATTTGAATAGTGGAGCAGTTAGGGTTCGCAATAATGCCACGCTTAGCAAAGCCTGCGATAGCATGTGCATTCACCTCTGGGACTACGAGCGGAATATCCTTCTCCATTCTAAAGTACGAGGTATTATCAACCACCACACAACCACTGGCTGCAGCTTTAGGCGCATACTCTGAAGAAACTGCAGCACCTGGGGAAAATAAACCAATAGAGGCTTTTGAAAAATCAAAGTGTGCAATATCCTCAACGATAACATCCTGACCTTTGAAACGAATAACTGTGCCAGCAGAGCGGTGGCTGGATAATGGATAAAACTGATCAACAGGAAAATCACGTTCCTCTAATAGCTGAACAATGGTGCGGCCAACCGCACCAGTAGCACCAGCAACACATATATTTACTTTTTTCATATCTTCTAAATTATCCTATTATTTTTTTTGAGCAGCATCTTCTACCAACTTATGAGTAAATGCTTCTTCCTGAACCAGCCCCTCAATTTGCACTTTATCGGTCTTTGTAGAGGTTTCAGTCTGACTCTGTACAAAATTTTGCAACTCTTCAGCAATAGATTCTGAATAACTATTTGTAAAATCAGTATCTCCATATCGAAAACTCCTCCCATCAAAATTGCTACCTGATTCAACACGCAAATCACGAACATGCACATCACCATGTACACTACCTTTTTGAATGATTTCTAAAATAGCACAGTCAATTTGCCCATGAAATTCACCACTAATAATGACATGCCTAGCCCGCAAAAAACCACGCATATGACCAGACTCTCCTATGGAAAAATCATTATCTGAAAATACATTGCCCACCAGGACACCGTCTACGTGCATTTGGTCATACAGGCGCAACGTACCATTAAACTGGCTGCCTGATGCAAGGATACTCTTGTTTAGTTTGCTTGAAACGCGGTTAGACTTACTAAAGACTGCCATGGAACATACCTCACTTGCTTAAATATTTTTTCATAATTTTCCAAATCCCAGCGCACAAAATATCTAGGATTTAATGGGCGTTGCACATAGGTTATTTCATAGTGCAAATGCGGACCAGTTACCACACCTGTGCGACCAGTCGTGCCGATAACATCACCTTTTTTAACCACCTGCCCGACCTTAATACTTATAGAGTTTAAGTGGGCATACAAACTCCTGAATCCTAAACTATGACTCAAAATAATTAAAATACCATAACCACTTCTATGCCTGCCTGCAAATTCTACCACAGCATCTGCTGTAGCATATACGGGTGTACCAACCTTCGCTGCAAAATCAATGCCTGCATGCAACTCTCTCTTTTTTCTAATCGGATGGTTACGATAACCAAAACCACTTGTAATACGCTTATTCTCCTTAAGCGGATAACCACTGGGGATAGCTGCAAGCATCTGTTTGCGCTCTCGTGAATTTTGCTCAGCAATCTGGATGCGCAATTCAAAATTATTCTCATCGTTTTTTGTGCTATCGGCACCCACTAAATCTTCTATGCGCTCTAAAGCTGAATCCAGAAAATTGACCTTGCTACGCTCTTCCTCCAAAACTTGATACAACACGTACTGCTCGGCAAGTGTCTCCTGATGCAATAATTCTTGCTGCTCCAATAATTGCTTATACGAGATATCTGTTTCCATACGCAGGGTGTCTAATGTTTGTGCTTCTTGTTTAAACCAAACGGCCAAACCAATAGAACATACTAAGGTGAGAACCAATACAAAAATTGAAATAAAGATACCATAGCGGAATAATTTACCGATTGAGTAGTGTTTTGCACTCCGAATAGTGCTAATAGTCAGTGTAATGCGTTCTTGCATCGCAAGTCATGCGCCTTAAAATGCGCTCTAGATAGATTGCTCCAAAGCTGCTGCTACTGCATCACCCATTGCCTCTGTTCCTATACTCTGACAGCCAATTTGTGCAATATCTCCCGTACGTAGCCCGCTGTCTAGAACTTGCTCAACTGCACGCTCAATTTTTTCAGCCCAATCAGTATATCCGCAAGAATAACGCAGCAGCATCGCCAAAGAAAGTATAGTTGCCAATGGATTGGCTTTATCTTGACCTGCAATATCTGGAGCTGACCCATGCACCGGCTCATATAAGCCAAATTGATCCGTATTAAGCGCAGCAGATGGTAGCATACCAATTGACCCCGTCAGCATAGCAGCAGTATCTGACAAAATATCACCAAACATATTACCCGTTAGAATAACGTCAAACTGCTTGGGATTACGCACTAATTGCATAGAAGCATTGTCAACGTACATGTGGGTTAACTCGATATCTTTATAGTTCTGTGCTTCTTCACTCACCACTTCGCGCCACAATTCCGTAACCTCTAACACATTCGCTTTGTCCACAGAGCACACTCTACCTTTTCGCAAGCGTGCCAACTCAAAAGCAACCTGTGCAATACGCCTAATTTCTGTCTCATCGTATACGTAAGTATTAAAGCCGCGGCGCACATTATCTACAATTTCTACGCCACGTGGCTTACCAAAATAAATACCACCAGTAAGCTCGCGAACAATCAAAATATCCAGTCCACTAACCACGTCAGGACGCAATGTAGAGCTATCTATCAACTGTGAAAATAATAAAGCAGGTCGCAAATTAGCAAATAATTCAAACTGCTGACGCAACCCCAATAAGCCCTTTTCAGGTCGCTGAGACATCGGCAGTGGCTCCCATTTATAGCCACCTACTGCACCTAATAGTATAGCATCTGCCTGCTTGCCTAAGGCTAAAGTTTGTTGAGGAAGGGGAGTCCCTTCAGCATCAATAGCAGATCCTCCTACTAATGCTTTTTCTGTTTCAATAGCCAGTCCTGCCTGCACTAAAACTGCAATACATTTCTCTGCCTGACGCACAATTTCTATACCAATTCCGTCACCAGGCAATAATAGTATTTTTACCATTTTTTCTTACTCCTTAACCATTCGTCACGTCTTTTTTTTGTTGAATATAACCATTCGTATAGCATTCTATCACTGCCACTTTCTGACTGGCTAATCATTTTGTCTATCTGCTTTAGGCGCTGAATATAATCTTTAATGACTTGTGAAATATGCACTCTGTTTGCTTGCAAAATATCTGTCCACATTCTTGGCGAGCTGGACGCAATGCGAGAAAAATCAGCAAATCCTCCCGCAGCCAACTTGAAGCATAAATCGCTACTATCAGAACGGACCAGAGCATCAACCAAAACATAAGCTAGTACATGTGGTAGGTGACTTATCTGTGCCAAAATAGCATCATGCTGCTCTAGTTCCATCGCTGTACAACGTGCACCGCAATCAGCCCACATTTTTTCTATTAGTGCATATGCTTCCTTATTGATTGATGGCACACCTTCACACAGAACAACCCAAGCTTGCTGAAATAAGTCAGAATGTGCATGCTCTACACCAGATTGTTCACGCCCAGCAATAGGATGACCATATACCATTTGCTGCTGCTGGCGATGATTTAATACGGAACACACATCTTCATACACAGACTGCTTTGTACTTCCCACATCAGTCAACACCCAGTTAGCTTGCCAGTAGGGCTGTAGTTGCTCTAATAAAGAGCGGTACGCACCAACTGGCGTTGCTAAAACGAGTATATCTGCCTGCTCAACTGCCCTATCAAGGCGTGTGCTTAATACGTCCACCGCACCACAAGTCAATGCAGCCTGGTTATTTGAAGGGCTATAGCCGTACACTGTATACCCTTTCTCTCGCAAGGCCATGCCTAATGAGCCACCAATAACGCCTACACCAAGAATGGCTACTGTCCTTGTGTTTACTCTATTTCTACTCATTTTCATAGCGCAGAAAGTGCGTCTAACAGCCGATTATTCTCGGCAGCAGTACCAATAGATACTCGCACATGATCAGGCATCTTATACGCATCAAGATCACGCACCACTATCCCTTGCTCTAATAATTTTTGTGCCTGCATACTGCCGTTGTCTAATGCGATGGTAAGAAAATTTGCTGATGAAGGAAGATAGCGCATATTCATGCCTTGTAAAGCTTTTTCCATCACGCTTTTTTGCTCAAAATGCTGCTCAATCGTCTGTTGAATCCAATCCTGATCCTCTAAAGCATATTCTGCCGCCAACAATGCCACACTATTAACATTAAAGGGATGGCGCACACGATTAAGCCAATCTGCTATTTTTTCTGAACTCAATGCGTAGCCTACACGTAACCCTGCTAACCCGTATGCTTTAGAAAAAGTACGCGTAATAATCAAATTTGGGAAAGCCTGTAGCCAAGCCACGCTATCATAACACTGTTCGGGTAGCAAATACTCAGAATACGCCTCATCTAACACAATGGCAATATGCTCAGGCACCTGTTGCAAAAAAGAGTACAACGCTTTTTTTTCAAGAAATGTCCCAGTTGGGTTG
>CBDCOD010000009.1:0-29392 GCA_965219665.1 Gammaproteobacteria bacterium
GGGAAAAATATCCTGTATTTCCATCAGGATTGACAAAGTCTTTAAGAGTTGAGCCGCCTTTTTCAATAGCAAGGTTCAGCACCTGCTTAATAGATTCTACCAAGGTTACGCAGTGCTGTTTTGATAAATTTTTAGCAGGTGTTTTTGGGTGGATTTTTGCTTCGAATAAGGCTTCATTTGCATATATATTGCCAACACCTGTGACAATATGCTGATTCATAATAAGGGATTTGATTGCTACAGAGCGCGGCCTACTTATTTTATATAAATACATCCCGTCAAAGGCGTCATCTAAAGGGTCTATTCCTAAGTGATTGAGCGTCTCTGCTTTGAACCAGTTCAATGAACCAAATCTACGTGGGTCGTGGTATCGCAACGCGGTATCTGTAAATTGCCATTCCCAGTGATCGTGCTTGCGCCATGCGCTATCTGTATCTACTATGCGCAGACTGCCAGACATGCCTAGATGAACAAGCGCTTTACAACTTTCACAGTGAAAAACCAGATATTTTGCATGGCGTGTAACGGACTGAATATGTCGCGTCTCCAACGCTGATATATCAACTGGAATAATCGTGCGTAGACGTGGTTGCCTAATCGTTACTTTTTGTATTTTTTGATTGCAAAGAATCTGCAATGCTCTACAGGTTGTCTCAACCTCAGGGAGTTCGGGCATGTCAAAGATTCACTCCGTGCAATACGGATAGAGGACTCCCAGTGCCTGTGATTATTTTATTTTGCTTTCTTTGTAAGCAACCCGCTTGCGAACAACGGGGTCATATTTCATGATTTCTATTTTGTCAGGGGTGTTTCGTTTGCTCTTGACAGTAGTATAAAAATGCCCTGTTTTAGCAGAGGAAACAAGTTTTATTTTTTCACGCATGGCTGATACCTTTGATTAGATTTTTTCCCCGCGACTGCGCATCTCGGACAGCACGGAATCAATGCCTTTTTTATCAATAATCCGCATGCCTTTAGTGCTTGTTTTGAGCTTGACCCAGCGGTTTTCGCTGGCAACCCAAAAGCGATGCGTTTGGATATTAGGCATAAAACGCCGTTTGGTGTGACGGTTTGAATGGGATACATTACACCCAACTAAAGGGCGCTTCCCAGTTACTTGGCAAACTTTTGACATAATACTACTACCGAAAATACAACTTGAGAATAAATATAGATTTTTAAGAGGGCGGTATTATCCACTAAAATAGCAAATTAGTTGATGTTTTTGGCGGTAGGTGGCAAAATATAGTACATAAAAGCGCAGGATGTATTTAATGGTCGCTATTTGGTTTTTGCCATATTTCAATGATAGTTAAGCGTTACGGCTTGCTATTTCTCAGATGACTGACAGTATAGTAGGGTTGAAGCAGGAAAGGGTATGGTTTAGGTATATAATAAGCGCGGTGATGGGTGCATTAGCGCATTGTCATATCGATAGAAAGGGTAAACCGCGTAAACTGGTCAGTGTACCCTCTAATTAAAAGTGAGTACCTAAGGATATAGAACGATGATAAAGCAAAGTGAGTTACAAAAGGTTGCACACTTGGCACGGCTGTCTATTGCAGAAGATGAGCTGGAAGAAACGACTGCGCAAATTAACAGTGTTTTGGCAGTGATTGAGCAAATGCAGTGTGTTGATACCAAGCACTTAGAACCATTGGCGCACCCTTTAGATTTGACTCAGCGACTTCGGGAAGATGAAGTCACAGAAACTAATCAGCGTGAGGCGCTTCAAGCGATGGCGCCGAAAGTTCATGCAGGATTATACATGGTACCTAAAGTGATTGAATGATGAGTAAAAGTGAATAGAAAATGGATATAGATACAGCATCAGTACGTGCGTTATCACAAGCACTACGGGAAAAAAAAATTTCCAGTGTGGAGTTGGTTGAGCATTTTAATCAACAGAGTGCAGACTTGCAGACTAGTAATAATGCCTATATTACATTAACCCCTGATAGGGCGTTAGAGCAGGCGCGCGCAGCGGATAAGGCTCTTGCTCAGGGTGAGGCGCATGGGCTATGTGGTATTCCAGTGGCTCATAAAGATTTATTTTGCACACAGGGTGTTAGGACAACATGTGGTTCCAAGTTGTTGGAGCAGTTTGTGCCACCGTATAATGCTTTTGTAGTTGAGCAAACCCAAAAAGCGAACATGCCTTTATTAGGCAAGCTTAACTGTGATGAGTTTGGAATGGGCTCGTCTAATGAAAATTCATATTTTGGCGCTGTGAAGAATCCATATGATGCCGCACGGGTCCCCGGAGGGTCTTCAGGCGGTTCTGCTGTGGCGGTTGCTGCAGGTATGGCGCCATTGGTAACAGGTACTGACACAGGCGGGTCTATTCGTCAGCCAGCTGCTTTTTGTGGCATTACGGGGTTAAAGCCAACCTATGGGACGGTGTCTCGCTATGGTATGGTCGCGTATGCTTCTAGTTTTGACCAGGGTGGTTCTATGGCTCATAGTGCCGAAGACTGTGCTTATTTGTTTGATACGATAAGGGGCTTTGATAAGCGGGACTCCACTTCGATTAATCGAGTATTTGAGTCAACAGTTGAGCAATTAGGTACTGACTTAAAGGGAGTGAGAATTGGTGTAGTTCAGGCGCTGCTTAGCAGTGGGCTACAGCCCGAAGTTGCACAGGCATGTCAAGATAGTTTGGTGCAGTTACAAAAAATAGGCGCAGAGTTGGTGGATGTGGAGTTACCCAATTTGGATGTGGGTTTGCCAGCGTATTATGTTTTAGCACCAGCAGAGGCTTCTTCAAATTTATCACGTTTTGATGGGGTACGCTATACGTATCGTTGTGAAAACCCCAAAGATTTAATGGATTTATATATACGCTCGCGCAGTGAAGGCTTTGGGGCTGAAGTGAAGCGTCGAATTATGGTGGGTACGTATGCATTATCAGCAGGGTATTATGATGCATATTATTTGCAGGCACAAAAATTACGCCGTTTAGTAGTTCAGGATTTTGCAAAGGCCTTTGAGCAAGTGGACATGATTTTTACGCCGACTACGCCAAATACTGCTTTTGAATTAGGTACACTAAATGCTGATCCAGCAGCAATGTATCTACAGGATGTCTACACTATTCCAGTTAATTTAGCGGGATTGCCTGCGATTAGTTTTCCAACAGGCTCTACGCAGGGCTTACCAATCGGTAGTCAACTCATAGGCAATTATTTTGAGGAAGGTCGTTTATTAAGTGTAGTGCATCAATTTCAACAAAATCAAGGGATGCGGTAATGCCATGAAGAACTGGGAAGTAGTTATTGGTTTAGAGATTCATGCGCAGTTAGCGACTAATACAAAAATATTTTCAGCAGCATCAACGGCTTTTGCTTCACTTCCGAATACACAAGCATGCCCTATTGATTTGGGGATGCCGGGGATGCTGCCTGTACTCAATAAGCAAGCAGTTGAAATGGCGGTGAAATTTGGACTGGCAGTAGAGGCAGATATTGCGCCAGTATCTGTTTTTGCCCGCAAAAATTATTTTTATCCTGATTTGCCCAAAGGCTATCAAATATCACAGTTTGAATTGCCTATTGTCGGCACAGGCAAGGTGATATTAGACTTAGAAGATGGTGAACAAAAGGAGATAGGTATTACGCGTGCGCACCTTGAAGAGGATGCGGGCAAGTCTTTGCATGAGAGTTTTGAGGGAGAGTCAGGTATTGATTTAAATAGGGCAGGTATTCCTTTATTGGAAATAGTGTCTGAGCCTGATATGCGTTCAACAAAAGAGGCAGTGCTCTATGCTAAAAAAATTCATGCAATCGTGCGGTATTTAGATATTTGCGATGGTAATATGCAGGAGGGATCATTTCGTATAGATGCCAATATTTCCTTGCGTCGTTTTGGTGACCCATTGGGTACGCGCGCAGAGTTAAAAAATATCAATTCATTTCGCTTTTTAGAGAAGGCATTGCTATTTGAAATAGGTCGACAAACAGATATTTTAGAATCGGGCGGCAGTGTATTACAAGAAACACGCCTCTATGATGCTAACCGTGATGAAACTCGTTCTATGCGAGGAAAGGAGGAGGCCAACGATTATCGTTATTTCCCTGATCCAGATTTATTGCCTGTTGTGTTAGATGAACCAACTATTAGTCGTATTCAGGCAGGATTGCCAGAATTGCCGAATGCACGCTGTGCACGCTTTGTTAGAGACTACGGTTTGACGGCATATGACGCTGAGGTATTGACGGCAACTAAAGTCATGGCAGAATGGTTTGAGCAAGTGGTTCAATCCTCAGGAGCGGACGCTAAAATGTGTGCTAATTGGTTGATGGGTGATATATCAGCTCTTTTGAATAAAGATGCACTTCCATTAGAGGAAGCTCCTATTACTGTGGAGCAGCTATCACAGTTAATTAAGCGGGTGGTGGATAAGACGATTTCTGGTAAGATTGCCAAAGAGGTATTAGATACTCTGTGGCAAGAAGGTGGAGAGGTGGATGCTATTATTGAGCGCAAAGGGCTAAGGCAAATTACGGATGATAGCGCCATTACTGCAATTATTAAAGAGGTTATCCAAAATAACCCAAATCAAGTATCCGAGTACCGTAGTGGTAAAGATAAACTATTTGGCTTTTTCGTCGGGCAAGTGATGAAAGCAACGCAAGGAAAGGCTAATCCTGCTCAGGTGAATACGTTATTGAGAAAACATTTATCGTAGGTATGACGCACGCTTTAGAAGCACTACAAGATAGCTTGGGTTATCATTTTAAGGATTTGAGCCTTTTGCGGTGTGCGCTGACACACCGTAGTGCAGATAGGTGCAATAATGAGCGCTTGGAGTTTTTGGGTGATAGTGTATTAGAGTTGGTCATTGCCGATTATTTGTATAAGCGCTTCCCTGAGCTCAAAGAAGGCAAATTATCGCGCCTACGTTCTTGTATTGTGTGTGGTGAATCTTTAGCCGGTATTGCCCAAACTCACAATTTAAGCGCTTGCGTGCGGGTTGGGCAAGGTGAGTTGCGTGGCGGGGGTCAGAATAGGAAGTCTCTTCTGGCAGATGCCTTTGAGGCAGTAGTTGGCGCAGTATATTTAGATTCAAGCTTAGAAACAGTTGCTGCGCTTATTAGAGAGTGCTGGTTTAAGCCGGTTATAGAAAATTTGGATCCAAATGCTATTAACAAAGATGCTAAGACGTACCTGCAAGAATGGTTGCAAGCACGAAAAATGTCTTTGCCTGAATACGAGGTGCTAGAGGTTCGGGGTGAGGAGCATAATCTTAATTTCAAAGTGAGTTGTGTCACTGAAGCATTAGATGAAAAAGTGCTTGCAGAAGGGACAAGTCGACGTAAGGCAGAGCAGAATGCTGCCAGTGCCACTTTAAGCATTCTGCAGGCATCGGGTACAGACTCCCCTTGAATTATAAGGCAGGTTTTGTTAGTTTTATTGGCTTGCCTAATGCAGGTAAGTCTACCCTAATGAATGCGCTATTACAGCAAAAAATTAGTATCGTATCGCATAAAGTGCAGACTACGCGTCATAGGATTCATGGTATATGGACTCAAGCACAGTTTCAAGCTGTTCTGGTTGATACTCCTGGTATACACTTTCGAGGCGGAAATGCGCTTAATAGGCAATTGAATAAGACAGCACAGGCAGCGATGCAGGGTGTAGATGTGGTGTGCTGGGTGGTAGATGCAAAAAAGACAGATGACTGGGGGGCGATTGCTTCGCTATTATGTAATGTACAGGTTCCTGTGTTGCTGCTTGTCAATAAAATAGACTTGTTTGCAGATAAGCATAAATTACTACCTGTTCTCAACAGCTTATCGGAATGCTTACCAAATGCACATGCTTTTCTACCTATATCAGCTACTACTGCGCAAGGATTTGATCAGTTAGAACACACTCTATGTGATCTGCTTCCGTTGTCACCCCCGATCTTTGATGAAGATGCCATAACTGATCGCAGCACATCTTTTTTGATATCTGAAATTGTCCGTGAAAAATTGACTATCCGCTTTCATGATGAGCTACCCTACGGAATAAGTGTTTTAGTGGAAGAGTTTATTGAAGAAGCGGCTTTAATTCGCATTAAAGTACGCATCTTTGTAGAGCGTAAAACGCAGAAAATTATCCTGTTAAGTGACAAAGGTACAGCGATGAAATGGGTAGGCAAATCAGCGCGTGAGGATATAGAAAAATTATTGGACAAGAAAATATTTTTGCAAACTTGGGTTAGCGTGAGCAAAG
The DNA here is from genome assembly GCA_965219665.1 of Gammaproteobacteria bacterium. GTDB lineage: Bacteria > Pseudomonadota > Gammaproteobacteria > CAKMZV01 > CAKMZV01 > CBDCOD01. The sequence continues at coordinate 6,220 of CBDCOD010000009.1, forward strand.
GCTGGGCAGATAACCAAAGTGCATTGAATCAGTTAGGATATGAATGATTTTTTGCAAGATGAAGCGTTTGTAATAGCCCCTATTCAGCCTTGGCGAGAGCGGGATGCGTTAGTGCGCTTTATGACCTGCCAAAATGGCTGTTTAACAGTGACAGTTTTTGGTTTACTGGGCCAAAGTAACCGTCGAGCTGGGGTTGTTCAACCATTTCAAAGGCTTGCTGTTGTGTGTAGTGCATATCGCAACACAGGTAGATATACACTGCATGAGGTAGAGCAGTTGCATGGAGTGAGCTTGGGTGAGCCGATGAAACTAGCTTGTGGCAGTTATGTTAACGAATTAGCAGCCATTGCCAATGAAGGGATAGAGGATAGTAAGACATTTTTTCAGCAACTGCAGGCAACGTACACTGCTTTAGGTTTGGCAGCGAGCACACAAGAGTGCGCTCGTGCATTAAGGTGCTTTGAAGCCCAGTTATTAGCAGCACATGGCTACGATTTATATTCAGAGGGTGCTTTAGAGCATCGTCCTGGATTTTGGGACTATGATATTACTCTGGGTTGGGTATCAGGGCAGAGCATATATTATGAGGATTATGTGCAGATGATTGCATTATTACATGGCAATAGCACGAGGACAGAAGATAGCGCGTATTTAGTCCGTATTAAACATCTGCACCAGAACATAATAAAACAGTGGTTAGGAGACGCTATGCGCTTCAAAAGTAGAATATTATTGAAAGGGTAAAAATGAAGTTAGGAGTCAATGTTGATCATGTTGCTACTATAAGACAAGCTCGTCATACGTGCTATCCCAGCCCCTTAGAGGCTGGAAAGTTGGCAATGCACGCTGGAGCTGATTCTATCACTATTCATGTGCGTGAGGACCGCCGTCATATACAAGAAAGTGACTTAAAAGACTTTATGGATTTAGGTGTGCGTGTTAATCTGGAGATGGCAGCAACGCAGGATATGTTGCACATGGCTTTATGTTACAAGCCTCAGGATGTATGTATAGTTCCTGAGAAGCGAGAAGAATTAACCACTGAAGGTGGCTTGGACGTGGTACGTCACTTTGAAGCGGTGCAGCAAATTAGTTTTAGGTTGCAATCTGAAGGTATTAGGGTATCTTTATTTATTGAAGCTGATTTGGAGCAGATTGAGGCGGCAAAGGCATTAGCACCTGTTGTTGAACTGCATACAGGCACTTATGCTGACGCAAAGCGCGGAGCATCACAGCAGAAAGAGTTGGCGCGGTTAGAGCAAGCAGTGATAGCAGCGCATCAGATGGGCTTGGTGGTCCATGCGGGGCATGGACTACACTATAATAATGTACAGGAGATAGCCGCAATCCCTCATATTCAAGAGTTGAACATAGGACATGCTATTGTGGCACGTGCGCTTATGGTGGGTTTTGAACAAGCAGTCGCTGATATGCGCCAAGCAATAGATAGTGCATGCAAATAGTGGTGAATGATTAAAGGTATTGGCACAGATATAGTTCGTGTAGAGCGTATAAAGCACATCCTGGATCGTCAGCCGCGTTTTAGCCAGCGTGTATTGCATGTATCAGAACTACAGGAGTTTGAGGCATTGACTGATCAGAAAGCCAGTTGGTTGGCAAAACGTTTCGCAGCAAAAGAGGCAACATTGAAAGCCTTGGGGACAGGCTTGAGAAACGGGATTTGCTTCGAGGATATTATGGTTTTTCATAGTGATAAGGGGCAGCCACATATTCGTTTACAAGCGAAAGCATTAGAATTTTTTACGCAATTAGGCGCACAGAGTATTCATGTGTCAATTAGTGATGAAAGTAAATATGCCATTGCTTTTGTTGTCATTGATTAAGTGGTTGTGGCAGAAAAGCTTTACAATATCTATGGTCAGGATAACTTAGATGAAGACTAACCATTAAACAGCGCAATGATTGATACGAATAATACGGTATGGAGGGACAGCCGGCAGATGCAGATAACCTACGATGCGGAGGCTGATAGGTTAATGTTGTCTTTTGATAGTGATAAATTATATAAAATCTGGGTAACACGGCGTTTAATTGTGCTAGTTTGGGAGCAAATTATGGGAGCAACCAAACAACGTTTTGACGAAAATAGCTGGGAAATTCAAGAAGGTAAGCAGGGTAAGTTAGGTCATGATCGGCACTATACTTATGCAGCAAGAGCGTTCCCTAAAATTCAGAGTAATGTAGAAAATGCTTTATTTGTCACGCGCCTTACGATGGATTTAGGCGATGCACATATCATTACATTAGAGTTTGCAGACAAGGAAGAGGAGCATTACATGCGGGTGCAGTTAACCAATGCTATGTTCAATATTTTTGTTAACATTTTGCAGCAATCATTGCATATTGCGCAATGGAATTTAGGGTTTCCTGATATTGTGGCAGATGTTGCTTCCCCTACTGAGGCTACATCTAAAGCACAGCTACACTAGACAGGCATTTAAGTGGTTATCATTTAAGTGGTTATATTATGCGAACACTCATTATTTTAGGTCTAGTGGGACTGCTGTGGTATAACTGGGAGAGTGCATCACCATGGATGCATGATGCTTTAGATGTCTTAGATAAAAAAATTGCTGCCTCTAAGATTCTACTTGGCCAGGCTCAGGATGTAACAAAAGAACATTTGGATAGGCTCAAATAAGCGCGCGCGTTACAGTTCTTCCTCTTAATTATGCACTATGTGTTTAATGTATTGGGTGGAGCAGCTTTTAGTTCATATCGCTTAGGGCAGTTAAAAGTTTGGTAGGAAGATTATCAAATTTTCCATTGCTCATAATAACAATAGTATCTCCTGCCTGAGCAAAGGCTGTCAGTTTCTGCAAAAGCTCACTACTGCAATCAATAATAGCTGTATTTTCTTGCCAGTGTAGTGTGCGCAAGTTCCATCCGACTTTGGGATTGTTATAAATAAAGGCAGCATCGGCTGTAGAGAAAGATTCTGATAGAGTGGCTCTATGTGTGCCTAGTTTCATGGAGTTAGAGGCAGGATCAAACACGGCAATGAGTCGTTGGCTTGCGGCTAGTTTTTCTCGAAATGCTGTGAGAGTGGCAGTAATAGCTGTAGGATGGTGTGCGAAATCATCATATACGGCAATGCCGCGTGAAACGCCTTTTAATTCTTGTCTTCTTTTAACGTTTTTGAAGCTTTCAAGTGCTCGTAGGCTGTCGCTGATAGGGATGCCAATATGGTGTGCTGCACCTATAGCAGCTAGTGCATTGTGCTGGTTAAAGGCACCAATAAGGGACCAGCGTAGTAGATGGTCTGTGTGATTATTTATTGTGCCATTTTCGCTGATAGTCCAGTCTTTCCCAATGTGTTGCAGTAGGCTGTAACAGCCTCTATCTAAGAGTTGGTTTATGCTGTCGCTTATGGGGCATAGAACACATGCGGTATCTGGTAGTTGGCGTAGTAGCCGATGAAATTGCTCAATAATGGCTTCTATATTGGGATAAATATCAGCATGATCAAACTCAATGTTATTAATGATGAGTGTTTGTGGATGGTAATGTAAGAATTTAGGATTTTTATCAAAAAAGGCAGTGTCGTATTCATCTGCCTCAATCACAAAGTATTTACTGCTGCCTAAAGAGGCGCTGGTAGAAAAATTAGAGGCCATACCGCCTATGAGGAAGCCGCAATTATCATTATTACTGTGCAAGATGTGTGTAATCATGGCAGTTGTTGTGGTTTTTCCGTGTGTGCCACTAACAGCGATTACATGTCGTTTGCATAGCACATGGTCATAGAGCCACTGTGGCGCGCTTTGATAGGGCAGTCGTTGACGTAGGATAGCTTCCATGAGGGGATTGCCGCGGCTCACGATATTTCCAATCAGAAACAGGTCTGGTTTTAGATAAACTTGATTACTATCAAACCCTTCAATAAGGTCAATTCCTAAACTTTGAAGTAGCGTAGACATAGGTGGATAGACATTGGTATCACAGCCTGTTACACGGTGCCCCAATTGATGGGCAATGCTTGCAATGCCTGCCATGAAGGTGCCACAAGCGCCCAGTATATGAATGTGCATTAGGTATAGTGTTCTAATGGATTGAGCGGATTTAAGTGATCCATAAAAGGCTTATTGCGCTCAACATGCGTGAGTTGATAGACTAAGGCAGTCCAATTACTAAAGATGGCTTTTGTCGTATCGCCCCAAGTGTTATCTAAGCGTTGGCTTATGAGCTTTTCAGGGAAGTGAGGAACATAATGCCTATCATTTAGGCAGCGGTCTATGTACTCTTCTAAAATTGCTTGTGCTTGTGGGCTGAGATAGTTTTCTGGGAAAAGAGGCAACTCTGCATTGCTTCCATCAAAATATAAAAATACCTCGCGCTTGTATTCTTTGAGTAGGCTAATTAAATCGTATTCTGGATGCCCTTGAAAGAGGATATGTCGAATGCCATCGGGGCTAACGGCTATATGCACGCCTGCCTGATCACTTTGCGCTAGTATTCTCAGGCCTGCTTGGTGATATTGTTGTTCGCTAATTTGGTTAAAGCGAGAATGCGGTGTGTCAAAGCGCGTATTGATATTGTGGACTAAGGGGTGATTGCGATCAGTGACAGCATGGTTGAAGACACCCCAGCATTTCTTGCCCATGTGGCTGCGCTTTTGATTATAGGTGTGCTGCATTAGTGCATGTGTACCCAGGCATGAGAACAGCGTGGAAGTCACATTGTCCCATGCCCAGTCTATAATCTTGCCTAAGGGCTCCCAAAATTTTTCTTGCTCTAAATGAGGGCAAGTAACATTAGCCCCACTAATGATAAGCGCATCAATCCCTTGCTGCTTGATTTGTTCAAATGTTTCATAGTATTTTTGGATATGCTGTTTGGTTTGTTCTGAGCGCTCAATACCTGGTATGGTAAATAGGTGTAGGTGAAACTGTACAATCTCATTGCTTTGACCAATAAGGCGCATGAATTGTTGCTCGGTAATTTGTAGAGCAGCATCAGGCATCATATTTAGAAGGCCTATATGCAGTGGTCTAATTTCTTGACGGCTGGCACGACCATGGTCTAAGATAATGTTGCCTTGTTTGCGCAATTTTTCAAAAGCTGGTAGGTCGCTGGTTGCAATGACGGGCATATGGTTTATTGTTGGAGTATTTCAAGAAAATCGTGACTATCACGAATGGAGTTGATAGTTTCTGCCTCAATGGTAATTGCATATTTGGCTGCAAGCTCTTCATATAGTAACTGGCGATATGCAATAAGTTTAGGGAATATCCAGCAAGAGAAGGCGGCCGGATCGAATTCAGCACTGTAAGATAGCCCGTGTATATCCTTAAATATTTCAACTTGCTCAGTTAAGAAAGCTTCATTGAAATAGAGTGGCTTGGGGCAATCTTTAGCACGTTGGATTATGGTTTGCTGTATAGCTTGATTAGCGCGGATATAGAGAATAATACCACCATTATCGACTAGTGCCTGGATAGCCCCACTGTCAGCAATTTCACACAGTGATCCTCCAGCATCATTAATAAATCCTGGTACCTGCTGCTGCGTTTGCATTGCTTTGTAGAAGTCAATAGCATCGTAGGTAGTTTTTATTTCCGCTTCACGATGTAGCCGTTGCCTACGAATGAATTCTTTGAATAGAATGCCTCCAGTCTCTGGGTTGCCTAAACAGCCTATAAAATGGCTGCTGGGGCTTAGGTCGTTTATGGAAAGGTGACTGTGCATTCTAATGCTACCGCTGGCTATAAAAGGAGCCAGCAGTGGGTTTAAGCATGCCTGCTTATTAAGATTATCCTCAATAGCGTCTTTAAGGTAGGTGCTGCCGATGCGGTAGTCTGCTGAATAATGAAACCAATTATCTTTTGCTAATATCTGGGATAGGTGAGATTTGCCCACACCAGACATGCCTAATAGTGTTACAAAGGGAATGGCGTTCATGAGGTAGGTAGGGTTTTGCGGTGCAGTAACCGTCTTGGTATAGAGAGCAGAGAAATGTTGGAGAACCACATGTAACTTCTATAACTACTCACATATAACGAAGGCAGGACAAATATCGATAACATGGTAGAGATAATCAAGCCAGAAACAATTGAAATCGCTACAGGCCCCCATAACAATGATTCACCGCCTATGCCAGTTGCAAGGGAGAAAAGCCCTGCAATGGTAGTTAAAGAGGTAATCATGATGGGGATAAGCCTTCGTTTTGCTGCATAGAAAATCGAATGGACTGCGCTCATTCCCATCTCGCGTTTACGGTTAGCTGTTGAGATCATAACAATGGATGCGTTTACTGCCAGCCCTGATAGGGCAACAATGCCATATAGGGTGTATAGACTAATAGGATTGCCGGTAATGAGTAGTCCTAGGGTAACACCAATGAATGCCATAGGTACAGCACTCAACACAAGAAGGGGCTGGAAATAGCTTCTAAACTGGGTGCCAAGGATAAGGTACATAAGACCTAAGCCGAAGATAAATAGGGTAGCAATAGCAGAGATACTTTCTTCAATGTCATCTAAGGCGCCGCTCGTATCTATGCTCAGGGAGGGGTATTTTTTTTGGATTTTAGCCCAATGTTCAAAGAGTAAATTATTGGCAGCCACAGTGTCTGTTTTGCTTTTGTCAATATCAGCCTCTAAGGTGAGTGCTCGCTTGAAATTATAGTGTCGGATATTTCCTTTGACAATTTTAGCTTGAGCAGTAACGATATTTCGTAGCGGTATCAGCGTACCATCTTGTGCCACAATTTGGTGATTGAGGATTGTATTATAGATATCGGATATTTCGCCAGGTTGAGCGCGTAGTTTTATGTCTATGAATTCGTTGTTAATCAGCGTGTTGCCAATAGTTATGCCATCTATTAGTGCTAAAATTTCTTGGCTAATTTGGTCAGATGATATGCCAATTTGCTGTGCGCGCGCATAGTCAATAGATACATCCATGCCCCATGTCCCTGGTGTATTATCGTCTTGCAAGTTTTGGTATATTGGGTTTTGTCGCATGAATGCTAATAGCTCATTGCCTGCTTGGGTGATAATATCAAAGTCATCTCCTAATATTTTGAGGCTAATATCTCTGCCAGCAGGAGGGCCGCCTGCCAGTTTAAGAAAACTGATAGATTCTGCCCCCTGTATCGCTTCTACGTCATCTTTCATGGCTGCAATAACCTGTTCAACAGTGCGTAGATTCTCTCCTTGAGGGTGTAAGCTGATATAGACTTGTCCATACTGTTTACCTATGAAGGGCTCAGTTTCGGTGAACATTTGTCCAGCATACGCTAACACAGAGCGTGTTTCTTCATCCTGTAGGTGCATTTTTGCAGTATTGGCAACTTGGTTGACTTTATTCATGGTGTCTGTCAGTGTGGCTTCACTAGGCATGCGTACGCTAATGTAGTATACGCGTAGAGCATCATTAGCAAAAAAATTGAAGGGAATCACTCCGCTGGCAAGGGTAGTAATTGTTCCAGCAAACAGGAGAAAGAGAGAGAGCACAACGGTTTTAGGAAAGCGCAATGATTTAATCAGCGCTCTACTATATTTTCTTTGCATAGCGTTGAGTGCCTTTCTACGCCAAATTTCAGTCTTAGAGGGTCTATCAAAGTTGGATTTTATCATAGTGATATGCGTTGGCAATAGCCAGTATGCTTCCAATAGTGATACGATTAAGGCAATCGTTACTACCAAGGGGACGACCAGCATAAATTTTCCTAAAATACCCGGTAAAAGCATAAGCGGAAGGAAGGCCGCAATAGTGGTAAGCACTGAGGTGGTTACAGGTGCTATGACCTCACTGATTCCCTCTAGGGTGGCTTGTAATGGACTGTTGCCCTGGCGCAGCCTGAGTGCAATGGATTCAACCACCACCACTGCATCATCTACCAGCATACCTAGAGCAATAACCACACCAAGCAATACAGACACATTGAGGGTAAAGCCCAAAGTATGCATTACCCACATGGTCCCTGCTATGGTGAAGGGGATGCCTAAGGTAGTCATAAAGGCCACTTTACTGCCTAAAAAAAGCCAAGCAACTAAGAGCACAAGAACGATGCCGATAGCAAAATTCCCTTCCATAACTTTGAGTGCATTACGTGTGATTTCGGTTTGGTCGTCGGCAAGGAAATACTGTATTCCGTCAGGTCTTGTTGCATTGCGCTGCGCAACTCTATCTTTTATTTCTTGAACGGTATCTAATAAGTTGGCTCGATCTTTCTTCATCACAGCAAGCATACTTGCAGGCTTATTATTAAAACTGGCTAAAGAGGTATGTTCCACTTGAGCGCGCGTTACTTGCGCAAGAAGTGATAGAGGGACATAGCCTGTTGGTGTTTTGATAGGCAGATTTGTTAGTTGATCTATATGATTGCCAACGCCTTTGAGTGTTACCAGCCACGATCGCCCCTTGACATCAACATCACCAGCAGATATATCATACAGAGATCCTTGGATGGTGCGAATCAGTTGCCCAAGGCTAATTTGATATTGCCCCAATTTTTCAGGTGTGAATTCTATATTGATTTGTGGATTATGCAATGCGGTGACATTAACACGATCAACTGCTTTTAAGCGTTCTAACTCGGTCTTAAATTGGCGCGCTGCTTGGCGTAACTGCTCATTATTGTGTTCTCCTTGAACAACAACCATAGCAGATGGAAAGGCATTTGAACTAGTGACTTCAAAAATATCTGGATCAGAAGCATCTTCAGGTAGTTCGGCTTGCTTATTTTGAATAATGCGCCGTATATCTTGGAGTCTTTTATCAAATTCAGCACTTTCTATGTCATTAAAACGCAGTAGGATGGAGGAAATATTTTGGCGGCTGACGCTAGAAACAAATTTTATGTCTTGGATAGTTGCAAGCCCTTCTTCCAATATCTGGGTAACCTTCTCTTCTATGACTGCTGCTGATGCTCCAGGGAGAATAGTGGTAATGTTAATCCAGTTAAAGTTAATATTAGGATCCTGCTGGCGTGGCATATTGATATAGCTCAGCGTGCCTAATAGAAGTACTAAGCTAAAAAACAAATTAGCAAGCACATGGTTTTCAAAAAACCGCTCTATGAAAGATTTTTTCATGAAAGATTAAAATTTTCTCCAAGATAGCTATGCTGTACTTGAGGATTTTTAGTGACTTCCTCAGGAGAGCCTGAAGCCATTAAATGTCCCTGGTTCATTATGTAGGCCAGGTCGCATATCTGTAGTGTTTCACGGACATTATGATCGGTAATGATAATACCAATGCCGCGGTCAGCAACTGCACGAATGAGCTTTTTAGTATCAGAAACAGAGATGGGATCAACGCCAGCAAAGGGTTCATCCAACAAAATAAAGCGTGGATTAGCAGCAAGTGATCGAGCTATTTCTGTGCGACGTCGTTCACCACCTGATAGCGTGCCCCCTAAGGAGTCTTGCACATGTTCTAAGGAGAATTCGGCTAAAAGCTCATCAGCACGCTGGTGTCGTTGCTGGTGATTGAGTTTTTGTAACTCTAATACTGCTAAGATATTTTGTTTTACCGAGAGCCCACGAAAAATAGAAGATTCCTGCGGAAGATAGCCGATACCAGCTTGCGCACGCTGGTACATTGGCCAGTTGCTTATGTCTTTGCCATCTAAGGTAATCACACCCATATCGCATCGAATAAGCCCGCATAGCATATAAAAAGTAGTTGTTTTCCCAGCGCCGTTAGGACCTAGGAGGCTGACAATCGTTCCTGAATCTATTTCTAATGAAACACTGTCGACAACGGTACGTTTTTTATAGCTTTTACTAATCGACTGAGCTGATAGTTTACTCATTTTTGTTTTAAATTTTGAGGATCAATAGTCATTCTTACACGCTCATTTTTGGCTGCAGTAGCACGAATTTCTTGGGTTGAAAGGTTAATAAAAATATAATCGCCTGATAGCATGTTATTTTTCAGCATGACTGATGCATTATCTTCAAGTGTTAGGAAATCATCTTGTTGCTCAAAGATGATGTATTGTGCGGTTGCACTGAGAGGCTCTATAGGATCTAAACGTTTTAATGTGGCAGGATCCCCCCAGCTTTTAATAGTAGAAATGCCTTGTGTCGTGCGTAGGATGACAATGCGCTCTGCCATGAGAGTATCGTAGTGCTGCACTACAATAACGTTGCCAGTGTAAGTGGATAAAGCACCACCCAGCTCTGTTTCAAAAGAGTCAGCTTCGATAGTAATGCGGGCTGTGCTCTCATTGGCTAGTGATACACTGGCAAATACAAGCAGAAAAATACAGGCTATAAATTGCATAGTACTATTTTATGGGATTGAAGGTGGATTTAACAGAGGTAAAAAGTTTTAAGTATTGCCTATCTAAATCAGCAAATAGACCTATCCCCTGGATTACCCCCCAATTACCATCAATGCGGGCAGTTTCACTGGTATGAGCTATATGGTCATTTAAATCAATATTCAGATGCTTAGTTGTTAATTTTGTATTGGGCGCATCGTTAAAATCAATGCGTACTTGAGAGGTTAGTTGTGCAGTTTGTTTTTTTTGGTGTATTGTGCCGTGCTGAGCAGTTGCTGTAAAATTTTTTGTGCTATTTTTAATAGATGTTATAACGGGATTTTGTAGTTTGAAGGTGTCTTCTTTGCTATTATAGTACCCTATAGGCGCTTCGATGATGGTAGTTTCTGTGCTTGAGATAGATGAGTATACCATTTCTGTGATAAGAACATCTTGTGTTTGTAAATGGGGGTTAAATTGCAGTTCTGTATGTTCGGTGCTGTAATGGTTGTATATGAAGAACACCATTAGAGAAGCGGCGACTAAGGAAGTCACAGTTACTGTAATAGGGGGCTTATTCATGCAGAGGGGATTTTATCTAATACAGCGTTGATAAAAGGTCGGCTCTCTTCGCAACCAAATAGTTGGGCCAGTTCCAATGCCTGATCTATAGCAATAGCTTTTGATTCGCCGTTTAATAATTCCCAAGCTGCTAAGCGCATGGTTGCGCGCTCTATTTGTCCGATAGAATAGGAATCACGATCGCTGTGTTGATTCACGTAAGCATCTAGCATATTACTTTGCTGTGTGATACTGTTGAAGGCATGTAGAAAAAATGTTTGGTTGACATTGCGCATACGCTTCCGGCTATCAAGAAACTGCTGTGCAATCACATCTGGATGTTCCTTAGTTATTTGCCATTGGTACAGTGCTTGAATGATACGTTGTCGGCTGACGAAGCGTGATTGTCCCATAATGGCTATTTTCGTTTCGTACTTAGGCTAAGTAGTGAAGCATTTCTGCTAGAGTTAAGGCTGACGTAGCACCGTTTCGATCATTAACACGTTCGTGTGCTTGATCCATTGTATTGCAGGTTAGGACGCCAAAAGCAATTGGTTTGTTGTACTGCAATTGTGTTTGTATAATTCCTGAGGAGACTATGTTACAAACATAGTCAAAATGCGGAGTATCCCCTCGTATGACCGCACCTAATGCAATAGCACCTGCAGCACCATTCCGCAAAAAATGCTGGCAGGTTAAGGGTAGTTCGACTGCACCAGGTACTTTAATAACAGTAATGTTAGCCTCTTGGGCACCTAAGTCAGTAAGTGTTTCTAAGGATTGCTGCAATAATTTATCAGTAATATCAGTATTAAAGCGAGCACAGGCAATGCCGATTTTATAATGTTCAGGCAGTGTAAATCTGCGTGGTGTTGCAGTATTTTGCATGTAGGACTAAGGCTTATTCTTTATAAGCCAATCCACAAGACGAAAGAGTTTGTTTTCGCTGCCAGCTTGGGACACAGATGTCAAGTATTTGCCATTTATGATGATGGCAGGAACACCTTGAATGCCAGATTTATTACTCAGGTTACGTGCTTGTTCTACTTGATTGCGTACAGTGAAGCTATTGTATGTGTTCTCAAAAGTTTTACGGTCAACACCAACTTTGGAGAATATATCAGCCATGTCTGAATTGGATCGGATTTTTTTGCCGCCAGGGGCATGTTGTGCCTCAAAAATCAAATCATGTACTTTGCTCTCTACATTGAGCGCTTGAGCGGTGTAGAACAAGCGTGCTGACCAGTCCCATCTGCCGCCAGTAAATGTTGCTGGAATAAGATGAAAACTGACGTTAGCAGGCTTACGCTTTAGCCACAGTCTAACATGGGGCTCTAAGCGGTAACAGTGAGGGCAGCCATAGTAGAAAAACTCAATGACTTCATTGGTTTTTGATTGCAGTGGATGCGTGAACTTAGGAGTTAGTACTTCATAATGTAAATCTTCTTGCCAAGGTTGGGCAGCTCCCCATAGAGGAATAAAGAGCATAGCCAGAATGATTGTTTTTAGAGTATTCATTATTTTATAGTTCTCCATATGAATGTAGTCCTGATAGAAACATATTGACGCCAATGAAGGCAAATAGTGTGACAAATAAGCCAATAATCGCCCACCACGCCATTACAGTGCCGCGCAATCCTTTACTCAATCGCAGGTGTAGCCATCCAGCGTAATTTAACCAGACAATAAGGGCCCACGTCTCTTTAGGGTCCCAAGACCAATAAGAGCCCCATGCTTCGGCGGCCCATAATGCACCAAGTACAGTCGCTATGGTGAAGAAGGCAAACCCCAATGCGATAGAACGATACATAACATCTTCCATCAGCCGTTGATCAGGTAAATGATTTAGCCAATGGGAATTTGGATTTTTCTTTTCTACCGCATGTACTGTGAGCCATGCACTAGCAACCATTGCTGATATGGCAAAGCATCCGTAACCGATAAAATTTGCAGGCACATGGATTTTCATCCAATAGGAGTTAAGTGCAGGTACTAATGGGCGGATAGTATGTGCTTGACGCTCAAAAGTGTACCATAAGAGAAAAGCAACAGCACAACTAATGATTAAACTGACAAAAAAACCAAGACGGGTAGTCTGATACTGACGTTGGTAGTAGAGATAAATGAGCGCAGTTATTTGACAGAACAGAATAAATACTTCATATAAATTGCTAACAGGGATATAGCCAATTTGGGGGTCAATTAGATAAGATTCGTGCCAGCGAACCAGCAACCCAATTAGTCCCATAGCGGCCCCACACCACATAAAAGCGGTGGCAGTTTTATCTAAAAAACTATTATTGCGTAGCAGACCAATAAGATAGCAGGCAGAGGATAAAACAAATAAAGCACTCATCCACATGATAGCAGACTGGCTAGAGAGAAAATAGCGTAGGAAAAAAGAGTTTTCTGCAGTGTTTAATTGACCTTGATACAGATAGATGCCAGCAAATGCTAAGAGAGCACAGCTTACAATATATTGCATCATTTGTTTATCCTTCCAACCCATGTACCCTATGCTCAAGCTACTACTAACCAAGATGCTTATTTCAAACACATCCATAGCAGCGCCATACTGCATGAGGATGTAAATAGTTGCCACTACTATAATTGCTGACCATGCTATTAGGCGCACGATTTCTCGCAAATTATGCGTAGGGTGAGAAGATGTTAAAAGACTCATATTACTCTAATGATATAGCTGTATTGTGTTGTGTATGACCTAAGGTGCTATTATACGAGTGTATACAAAGGGCGCACATACTTTGCTCTTAAAAATTGGTTTTATGGTGCCGACTCTATCCATTGCTTGGCCTGCTCCATTAGGCGAGCGCGGTCTGTATCATTCTTGACATAGTCTATCGCCAAAACTGTTTTTTGTTCTTGCCGATTTTGTGCAAAAAATATACGCGCACGACGCATATAGAATAAGATAAATATGCCAATAATGAGCATAAGACAGCCTAAATAAACCACTAATTTTCCTGGAGAGCGCGTTAGTTGAAGCCCTGATGATTGTATATGTTTAAAATTTTTCAACTCTAGATAGAAAGGGGCTTCATATCTACTCAGTGCAGAAATGGCGAAAACAGCATCATCGAAGAAAGAAAAGTCAAAGTCATTCATAGATTCTGGTGGTATAGATTCCTCCTCAGATAGTGTTTGTACATATACTGCACTGAGCGCAACTTTGAGTAAATCAAGCACAGTTTCTTCAATGCTTTTACGCTGCTCGGCAGACATGGCTTGTAGGTACTGCTCAATACCCCCAAAACCTTGATTTCGAAATACTCGAATGATGTTTACCATAAATTCTTGCTCTAAGCTACTGCTTGTTGCATCAATACTTGACTTTGATATAAAATGTTGGCGCAAATAATTATCGTTATGGATACGAAAATTAAAGGCCATAAAGCGTTTGATGCTGTTATTGCTATCAGCAGGAATGTATAAATAGCGGAATTCTTCGTCTATCTTTGAGCGTACACCGCTGAGGAAAAAGTAGCGTTCTTCCCGCTTGATTGGGAGCATAAAATTTTCGTATTCAATCGCTTGTCCTGTTTTATCTCGTAATCTGAATAGTACGCTAGGACCATTGTTGTGTGTGTTTTGCTCATCAATATTTTGAATATTGAAGAGGCGAAAATCGCGCATCTCTAGCTGCAAATCATGCCCCGAAATAGTTTGGGTATCATGGATGGCGGTGTGAATGGTTGAGGTGGTATTATTTCCCCAGTCCCAACTATTAAAATGTATTTCTGAACCACCGTCGCTAAAACTAGATTGATAGATAGCAATACCGTCAACAAGTAATGGTTTATTGACTTCAATGGTGCTTGATGTTCTAAAATTCCCTGCTAAGTCATAGATGCGTAGCTGGGATTGAAAAGACTTCGGCTGGCCTGTCGGGTAGTGTTCAATATTGAAGTCTTTCACTTCAATGTTAAAGGGTAATTTTTGGACAAAATAGCCATCCTGGTAAGGGAGAAAAATTACGTTACTACTTCTGCCCTCTGGAATATCAACGGTACCTCTAAATGCAGGATTAGATAGCTCAATCCATGATTTTTTAGGGACATCGTTGATGGGCAAGGTACGCGTTTCAACTTGCTTTTCTCCAGTATAAATAGACCATTTGAACGGTAGGGAGGTATCCATGAGAGCGCCTAAGCAGATAATAATAATGCCAAAATGTGTTAGCCAGTATCCTATGCGGTTATATTTTCCTTGAACACCGTATAGATACTGCCCGTCAGAGCCTTCTTCGGTGCGCACCTTAAATCCTGCCTGTTGCATCATGCTGGATAAGTAGTGTGTATCAGTTAACTGGTTGTATATAGCATGCCAACGCAACTTTTGGAGTGTGTCTGTAGTATGTCTATACGGTATGGAGCGTAACTCACGTATGAATGCTGGTGTGTGGTGCCAGATGCATAGAGAGGTAGATATGAGTAGAAATGTTAGTACACACAAAAACCAAGGTGCACTATATACATCGTATATTTGTAGTATCCTGAAAACTTCAAACCAAAAAGGTCCAAATTTAATCTGGTAATTGGTCCAACTTTCTCCTTGGCGGATGAGTGTTCCTATAACGGAGGCAATGGAGAGCATAACCAATAATGTTATGGCTAAATCCATTGAACCTAAAAACGGTAAAAGGCGTCTGCGCATGGGGGAGTGTATAGCAGTGTTCAGTGCTGAAGCCAGACAGCAGTATTAGCCCGTATTTGCTTTTTCTTTTAACTGTTTAATAAGGTTTTTAACGTTTTGAGGTACTGGTTTGCCGTTAGCCGCTTCTAAGGCAGTGGATGTTTCTAAGTGGATATAAGCAGGTTTTGGTTGGTTTAGGCGTACATAGGTGACGCCCAGATTTCTATGCGCGCGGGCGTTATCAGGGCGAATATCAGTTAAGTGTGCAAAGTTTTCACGCGCTTTCTCAAGGTATTTTGTATAGTCTTTTGTGCGGTTTTTGCGTCGGGCATCTTCTGCTAATTCTAAGTAGATATAACCTAAATTTTGCAGGGTGTTGTTGCGATGAGGATAACTTGCTTTAACGCGTTCTAGATATTCGGCAGCAGCTTGTGGATTGCCAGTTCGCATATGCCCCATTCCTACAAAATTCAGCATACGCGAGCGAATAGGTAGTGCATCAAAAGAACGTTGTCCTTCACGCTTCATGACGTGAAATTTTTGCTGTTGGGAGGAAATGGTAGCAAGGCGAAAGTGAATTTCTGATTGGTTCCATTGATAATGCAGTGTAAATATGGTGGCAAATACAGTAGCGCTGATGAAGGATGCAGTAAGTGCTTTATTTGCTGCGGGGACTTGTTTTAAAAGTGCATTTTTTACACGACTGTGCTCTACAGATAAAATACCTAAATATGCCATAAAGACCATAATGGGAGCTGGTTGCTTAAAAGGAAAACTAAAAAAGGCATTGATACCGATGCCCATGCAGCCGAGCAACACCCCTAAAATGATAAAGCGATTGGGGTTATCAGGGTGAGGGAAGAAAGCTGTTAAGGCGGTTCGGAATAACCTAAATCCTAAAAAAAACAGCAGCAGCAGACCTATTATGCCTAAGTCAGAGAGAATTTCTACGTAATCGTTGTGCGCATTGATATGCTGGATTGACTCAGACATTTCAAAATCTATAATAGCAGCAGTTTGATACAGGGGATAATGAACCATCCAGTTTCCCATACCTACGCCGGTTAGTAGGTTGTCTTTGACCATCTCTAATGAATTAAACCACATGGCCACACGAGGAACACCAGTGCCATCTAGTTTGGCTGATCCATGTATGCTTTCTATTTCACCAAACAGAGTTCCAAAGAATTTAATTGGCCCAATCCACTCAATACCCCCATCTTCTCCAGGACCTATTAACAGAGCAAAAAAGCCTACAGTCAACGCGCAGAGGAAAGCTATCCATTTATCTTTGCTGAAGTGCCAGCGGTTGCCTTTTAGATGGTCAATGATACTGAATAAGACGAGAGCTGCTAGTATGCCTGCAAGGTTTAGATAGGCGTTGCGGGTGACTGTGTACATGACAAATACAAACGTAAGTGTAATGCTAAAGGCATATAGCCAGTAGGCTAATCGCCGCTGTTCTGCCATAAATAAGCCAATACTCAAGGGCATGACAAGTACACCATATTGCGCTGCCATGTTTTTATTATTGAAGGTGGCAGATGGAGGGGCATGCTGCTGCACCCACTCAACGCCTAGTAAATACTGATTCCAGCCGAGAAAAGACAGAGCAACACCTGTGAAGAATATAGCAAGAACAAGGGCACGGATGTGTTCAACTTTGCGAACACCATGTGCAATAAGGAGAAAGCACAGTACACCTGCTCCCCAATCTAGGGTAGAAATCATACTCTCAAAGCGGTTGTGCGCCCAGAAAATTGATAGAAGTGCCCAGCCATAAAACAGCAGCGCTGGAAGGGTTAAGGGTTCTTTTACCCAAGTTAGATTCTGCCACCTACGGTGTGCAAAAAGGAAAGCCGTCAAGAGGAGAAGCAGACCTGTCTGAATCATGTATGCCATATGCAAGTCGGGTGAGTAGCCGTACTTAGTGAAAAGCGGTGCCACAATGGTGGGTGCAAATAAAACGACAGCAAATGTATAAATCCATCCATCACCAATGGCGGTATTGCGATCGTTAAAGTGGAGGACAGTTGCCTGTGGAGCAGCTTTTATTGAGTTCTTAGATTGTTTTTTCGCCATAGTGACTCGTGTGTTAAAGTTCCTGTAACATGTCATAAACGCTTAGAGCAGAGAGTTCACTCACTGCAGAAACGAAAGATGGAAAATCAATAGTTGATTCGGTATTCGCCTTGTCTGAAATAGCTCTGACTACTGCGAACGGCTTGCTGTGTAGATAGGCTACTTGAGCAATTGCCGCACTTTCCATGTCTACAGCTAAGACATTCGAGGCGATATCAAACAGAAGCGCTCCAGGCTGACTAATAAAAGTATCACCCGATATAATCATTCCTTGTAAGGATTTCCCATGTTTAAGGGTGGTATTATATAGGTGATTGCTTAGTGTGTTGTCTGTATTAAAGATGCGCCCTGTATCGGGTATTTCACCTATTTCATATCCCAGTGGAGTCACATTAACATCATGTTGCATGCAACATGTCCCGATTACCATATCACCAATGTCAGTACTTGGTGCCCCTCCTGCACATCCAGTATTTATGATTGAAGTGATAGGATGCTGGGCAAGTAGTGTAGCAGTGAGTGCTGCCGCATTCACTTTACCTACGCCACATTGTGCGAGAATAACAGGCTTATGTGCAATAGTACCTTGATAGCAAGGCTGTGGTACAGTGTTAACAATGCTTGCTGATTCAAGGCGTTGTTTCAGTGCATTGAGCTCTATTTCTAGCGCAGAAATTATTAGAATCATTTATACGGTATTTCCCAATGAGCGTAAAAAATCAGGGTCTAATTGTAGTTCTGTATTATCATTAACTGTGATACCCTCATCCAAGATGGTTTGGGCAGCATGCTGAGCATCTACCAATGAGTGCATTTTGTATGAGCCACATTGATATTCATTGAGTTCGGGAATGTGTTCCTCGCTTTCAATTTGCAGGACATTGTGCATAGAGGCTATCCAAGCATCAATAATCGCTGCTTCATCAATATCCCCTATGATACTCATATAGAAGCCGGTTCGGCAGCCCATTGGTGAAATATCAATGATTGCAGTATTTGGCATGTGCTGGCGCATAAAGAATGCAAATAGGTGCTCTAATGTGTGTATGCCGCGGGCACTTAACATAGTCTTGTTAGGTTTTGTAAAGCGTAAATCATATACATGAATGTTATCCCCATTGGGGGTTTGCATAGATTTTGCCAGACGCACAGCAGGAGCTTGCATGCGAGTATGATCAACAGTAAAGCTATCTAGTAATGGCATGGTTGCTTGTTTTTACAGTGTAATGAGTGCAGAACAGGGGGTGGGTAAGTCATTTCTGTCGGTTAAACAAATGTCTAACACAACCAAAGCCCCTATAACAGAGTATCCTACTTGTTTGCTTAAGGCATAGCATGCATTGAGTGTGCCGCCAGTTGCGAGCACATCATCTACCAGCACAACGTTTTCATTTGATGGCGCAGCTTGCATTTCAAGCGTTGCAGTTCCATACTCTAAATCGTATGAGTAACTGCCGGCAACCTGTGGCAATTTATTGGGCTTGCGTGCAGCGATAAATCCTTTATCCAAATAAATAGCAAGAGCTGCTGCTAGTATAAAACCTCGAGCTTCTATGCCTACTAAGTAATCTATATTATTCCAATATTGCTGGGTGTGCAGATTAGCGAGTGCTTCGATCGTTTCTTTCAAATGGCTGCGCAGTACAGGAGAAATATCCTGAAAAAGAATGCCTTGTTTGGGGAAATCAGGAATTGCCTGAAAATATTGAAAGATTGGATGCTGCATTGCTATACTAAAGTTATCTGTCCCTTCTAGAGCGGTCTTTGATTTTCGCCCAAAGCCTTTGGAGTATTTTTTGTTAGTAACATCAATAGTATATCACTGTTTCATTATTATTTTTTGGCATTCAATCCGGCTCATTTACAAGCGTTTTTCCGCTAAAAAAACCACCATTTTTACATCCAAAAAAACCAGTTTAGATATACATTGACAACAAGGTTAATTTTACCTTATTCCTTGATTGTTCATTGTGCTTTATTTTTTTACTAGCTTTCTTAAAAATGGCTTCATTTTCAAAACGCTCTAAATCTTGGCGAGCAGAAGTGAATCGTTTAGGGGTACGTAAGACTGCCACTTTTGATACACGTGCACAAGCGAAGGCTTGGGCACTACATGAAGAGGCTCGTATTTTATCCACTTCTGGTCGGGAGCGTGTAGGTGCTAGAACGACGATTTTGTTGCGTGCTGCATTAGAGCTTTTCATGCAAGATGTTTTACCGTCTCGCAAATCGTACAAGAAGGAATGGGAGCGTCTTATTGTGATTAAAGTTAAGCGTCCATCGAACCCTCCGCCGCGTGTTAGGCGCATTAGTGATGAGGAGGTGCGTCTTATTCAATCGGCATTGGGCACTTGTGAGGATACACCTTGTTGGCGGTAGTCATTTTTATTTTTTCTTTCAATTCTTCAAATATTTCTTTGTCTGCTAATATAAAAAGTAGCATTTCGAGTTCATATGGTTTTGAGTCATTTCCAAACACTTCTATCGTTGCTTTTTTAACAAAGTCGCAATAGTCAAAATAAGCTTGCTGTTGTGAAATAAATAAGGAATGTTCTTGACTGTATTCAAAAATATGAAAAAGGTTCAGAATTGTGTTCATATCAAAATCCGATATTATTCTATTCCTTCCGCTTGGCATTGGGAAATACAGTTCTTTAAATATTTCGTGGTTTTCACAGGTCAAAATAAGCCAATTTAGAGTGTAAATAACTCTTGAATCATAAATGACAAAATTGTCTGGGTCAATAAATGAGGAAATTTTTGATAAAGAGGAAATGGTGCTAAATGAGTCTTTAGATAATTTCCTTTTCAGTAGTTGTTTTCTGAAGGTTTTTACTTTTTCCTTATTTCTGTCATTTGGTTTAAAGCTCCTAATCCCGCCCCAAATATTAATAATCCAAAAATCGAGTGAATCCGAGTCAGTTGTTTTCTCATACTTTTCTTTAAGTATCCATTTTAATCGTACATTCTGGTCAAACAGAGTTTTTTCACTTAAAAGACTTTCAATTTCTGAATCGGTAAAAATTGAATCTGACAGGTCAAAAAAGAAGTCAAACCGATTTGATAAATCAATTTGATTAGAATACTCTTTTAATTTTTCAATTACGTTCTTCATTTTTAATTACCGCTAACGATTGTGTAAACTCTATTGTGTTTATTCCTCCAAACTGGTGGGCTAAGCACAATTATATATATTTTTCATTTATCATTTTAATCTCTTCAATCAAAAAAATCATCGACTAGGTTTCTAATCTTATCAATTGCCTTTTTTGATACATGAGTATAAATTTCGGTCGTTCAAAGAGATATTTTTTTAAGGCTTATATGCCTTGAAGTAATTTCGTAATAATTCAAGCAAATGCTCAGAAAGCAAACATACCCGTACTGGTACTCGTGTCAATCGCCTCATTAAGGCTTACAAATGCAATCTCACGCTCCTTTAGTTCGTTCATCTGATCGGATTGAGGGCGGATTGTCAGTCACATACACCGTGACTGATGGCGAGGTCTTAACACCAAAAGCGTTGGGTCGCGTCTTATGAGCTTGAACTTTAACCGCTTGACAGTTGCGACCAAGCCCACTTATTTGACACTGGTTGCCAAGCCCACGCGTAGGCTAACGACTAGTCGTACAGATGCTGCGACTTCGCGCAGCATGACAGTTTATTGTCGCGCAGTATGACAGTTATTGTCTTAACACCAAAAGCGTTGGGTCGCGTCTCATTTGAGCTTGAACCACTGGTTACGACCAAGCCCACGCGACAGCCCGTAGGCTAACGACTAGTCGTACAGATGCTGCGACTTCGCGCAGCATGACAGTTTATTGTCTCGCAGCATGACAGTTATTGTCTTAACACCAAAAGCGTTTTTGCACTTGCTGCGAGCTATGCTCGCAGTGTAGTGCAACAGCGTTGGGTCGCGTCTCATTTGAGCTTGAACCACTGGTTACGACTAAGCCCACGCGACAGCCCGTAGGCTAACGACTAGTCGTATAGATGCTGCGACTTCGCGCAGCATGACAGTTTATTGTCTTAACAGCATGACAGCGTTTATTGTCGCGCAGCATGACAGTTATTGTCTTAACACCAACAGCGTTGGGTTGCGTCTTATTTGAGCTTGAACCACTGGTTACGACCAAGCCCATGCGACAGCCCGTAGGCTAACGACCAGTCGTATAGATGCTGCGACTTCGCGCAGCATGACAGTTTATTGTCGCGCAGTATGACAGTTATTGTCGCGCAGCATGACAGTTATTGTCTTAACACCAAAAGCGTTTGGGGAGCGTCTTATTTGAGCTTTAACCACTGGTTGCGACCAAGCCCACGCGACAGCCCGTAGGCTAACGACTAGTCGTACAGATGCTGCGACTTCGCGCAGCATGACAGTTTATTGTCTTTATTGTCTTAACACCAACAGCGTTGGGTTGCGTCTTATTTGAGCTTGAACCACTGGTTGCGACCAAGCCCACGCGACAGCCCGTAGGCTAACGACCAGTCGCACAGATGCTGCGACTTCGCGCAGCATGACAGTTCATGACAGTTATTGTCTTAACACCAAAAGCGTTTTTGCACTTGCTGCGAGCTATGCTCGCAGTGTAGTGCAACAGCGTTGGGTCGCGTCTCATTTGAGCTTGAACCGCTGGTTGCGACCAAGCCCACGCGACAGCCCGTAGGCTAACGACTAGTCGTACAGATGCTGCGACTTCGCGCAGCATGACAGTTTATTGTCTCGCAGCATGACAGTTATTGTCTTAACACCAAAAGCGTGCACTTGCTGCGGGTCGCGTCTCATTTGAGCTTGAACCGCTGGTTGCGACCAAGCCCACGCGACAGCCCGTAGGCTAACGACCAGTCGTATAGATGCTGCGACTTCGCGCAGCATGACAGTTTATGACAGTTATTGTCTTAACACCAAAAGCGTTTTTGCACTTGCTGCGAGCTATGCTCGCAGAGTAGTGCAACAGCGTTGGGTCGCGTCTCATTTAAGCTTGAACCACTGGTTAGCGACTAAGCCCACGCGACAGCCCGTAGGCTAACGACTAGTCGTACAGATGCTGCGACTTCGCGCAGCATGACAGTTTATTGTCTCGCAGTATGACAGTTATTGTCTTATGGACGCCAAAAGCGTTTGGGGAGCGTCTTATTTGAACTTTAACCACTGGTTGCGACCAAGCCCACGCGACAGCCCGTAGGCTAACGACTAGTCGTACAGATGCTGCGACTTCGCGCAGCATGACAGTTTATTGTCGCGCAGCATGACAGTTTATTGTCGCGCAGCATGACAGTTTATTGTCGCGCAGCATGACGGTTATTGTCGCGCAGCATGACAGTTTATTGTCGTGCAGCATGACAGTTATTGTCTTAACACCAACAGCGTTTTTGCAGATGCTGCGACTTCGCGCAGCATGACAGTTTATTGTCTCGCAGCATGACAGTTATTGTCGTAAGGTGTGTTTTTCAAAGCAGGGAATTGATAGGGAAACTATTATTTCCAAGTTTCATGCGCCACAGGAAGTTTATTTAGTTCATCTTTGTACAGTCGCCATTTCGGTAAAAACAGATCCATCAAAGATACAAATCTTTGGTTATGAGTGGGCTCTAATAAGTGAGCCATCTCGTGTACAACAAGATATTCGAGGCAT
>CBDCOD010000010.1:0-8283 GCA_965219665.1 Gammaproteobacteria bacterium
TGCTTTTTATGCCTACCGCATGCGCAAAAATGGTGAAAAAATTCCAAAACGCCCTCGTTAATACAACCATGCCCTCAGTATTTTCTCATACACTTATAGCAACATCACTACTCTACACGTGCCTAACTGCTCAAGCAGAGGCACCTGCTTTTGGTAAAATCAAACAGTTCGCACAGCATAATATTCTGGGCTTCACCGTCAATGCCAATCACAGCATACTATCCGCCCAAATCAGCGGACAACTACTATCTGCTAAGCCTGTTGGTACCCCTGTAACCAAAAATAAAGCAATCGCTCACATAGACTGTACACAAACACGACTGCAACTGCGTTCAAAGCAAAACCTATTATCTCAGAGAGAAAATGCCCTGAAATGGGCTACAAAAGAATTTAACCGCTTAAAAAAAACAGCTTCACACACCACTCAAGCTAATTTAGATACTGCAGCACAGAAAGTAGAAGAAGCAGCACTACAAGTACAAGCAGAAGAAATTGCAATTCAGGATGTACAGCATGACATCAAGAACTGTACTATTAGGGCACCATTTGACGGAACTATTACAGAGAAAATAGCACAAAACGGTAGCTTTCTCAGCATAGGTAGTCCAATAATTAAAGTGCTTGAGAATCGACACCTACAAATAGAGGTCGCCATACCAATTGATTTATCAAACGACTTCATAAATGCCTCTAAACACTGGATTGTGCGTGATAATAAGACCTACCCCATACAAATAATTCATATTCTCCCACTGGTAGATCAAAGCCAATACAGTCAACGTTTTCGTCTCACTGTACCAGCCAAAACGCAACTTATCACTGGCTTACGGTTGCCTATATACTGGCAATCCTCACAAAGCCAACTGCCTGCGCATTATCTACAGCAGCACAAAGACAATTATGGCATCTGGGTGAAAGATAAAAACGCAGAAAACAAACATTTTCTTACGCTGCCCACAGCGAAATCTGGCCATGATTTTGCTATTGATTTAGACGACAGCACACTCATATATACCAACTAATATAGTGTTCTACTGCATGCTGAAATGATTTTTTAGTCCTTAGGCTTTAACAATATTTTTGTAGGAAATAGTTTGCGCACACGCTCCTCTCTTAAAGGGAACTGAACGAGCCTGTTTTGCCTCCAGAGCTCAACCATGCCTGTTAATTGATGATTATTCAACCAGCCATCTTGCCCACCTAATAGAACAAAATAATTACTGTCTAAGTCATCCATAATACTAATATGCCGCAATTGACTACCAAAGGAGGCTTGATGTGGCTCATTACCGCTATTGTGCGCACCCTTATATAAAGTATCACGCGACCCGCCCGCACCAAATTCTGCCAGCGTATACTGCTCATTCAAAATCGGAATAAAGGCTAACGGATGTTTCAAAGCTATTCGATGCATATCTCCCCATGCCCAATCTGGGTCTAGCCACGCCTGCGCCTGAGCTACTGCCTCTCTAACAAACCGTTTACTATCTGCTGCCTCACTCTCCTCCAAATATTCCCGAACAACTGCTGTGAGCACATCTAAACTTTTATACAACATCTCCCGATCTATCTCACCCTCATTACGCTCCTTCAGCACTTTGAACAAGCCATAGCGCATTGCCTCATAAGCGACTGCTCCTGTTGAATTTTCTGCATAGTATCCATCCCAAGACTGCATTCGGCTAAGCAGCCAACTATCCACTTCATAGAACTGCATTTTTTGTGCAAGATAATCATTAAAACGCTTATCACGCGCTGAATAAGTATCCAACTGCATCTGCTGTAAATACCTCCTATCTACTCGCTCCTGCTGCTGCAACAATTCTGTAGCACGCTGATACCGCTGTGGGTGAGCAAAGCGAAAACCTATCGGCACAACCGTTGACGTTGTCGGCTCATTATTTGCAGAAACTAAAAACCCCTGCTGAGGATTACGGATATGCGGCAACTCCAAAGCTCCTACCATCTGCTGCCAATCTGATGCCACATCTTCTGCACTCCGCACTAGTTGCCACTGTGATATATTACGCTGAGGCAGTTGCACGCCAAAAAGCTGCCCGATGTTACCCTGCTGCTCAACATATAGAAAATTCTGTGGTGGCAACGCATACGTTTCCAGTGACTGGCGCATCTCAAAGCCATTTTTAGAACGCATCACACCTAATAGTGCAGTAATCTCATCAGATGGATGATGTCCTACCCAATGCAATGCTAGATCTGGATTATTCAAATAATCAATGCCTCGCAGCACAGGATTACCCTGCTCGGTACTAAATAAACGTACCACATGATCACCTAATAAATCATTAGTAAAAGTCGATGGGCGTGTAATAATCGTAGAAGTACTCACCTGTACAAAATCACTCATAGAAGCACGCATATGCGTCCCACCCCAAGCCAAATAAGGATTCCGTCCAAATGCAATCGCGGGAATGCCTGCCACACTGGCACCCACTACTTGAAAACTGGGACTCTTAATACCTACAAGCACCCATGTATTGGGCAAGGTAAAGCCCAGATGTGGATCATTGGCAAGCATTGCATATCCCTCTTGCGCTTTATCAGCACCCACAGCCCAACTGTTGCTACCAGCCTTAGTAGGATGCAAAAGCAAACTGTGTAACGCTTTCAAACGCTCGGGCACAGCACTGGCTGACTGCCACTTGCCTTTTTGCTTCCAAATCGCATGGACTTCTTCCCAAACAGGTGTGTTGTAATAGCGCAAAAAAGCCAACTGCCCGAACCAAGAAATATCTATACCGGATAGGCGCATAATAGTAAGCGTATCCGTAACGCTCCAAGGCTCATCTTTTAACCCCAACACCTCGAACTCAAACGGCAACTGACTCTGCTGCTTATATGCATTGATACCCTCTACATAACGATGCAGCCACTGCTTACTACTATCAGGCATCTGCTGATAGATTAAAGGAACTGCTCGCCCAATATCTATCGTGCGTAACGCCACATCAATATCCTCGCCAAAAATACCGATGATTTCAGACACTCTGCCATAAGCCACACGCTTTAACAACTCCATCTGCCCTAAACGCAAATGGGCATGCACCAACCCTAAAGTATAAGCAGCATCTGCATCGTTTTTAGCAACAATATACGGAATGGCCTCATTACTCCAATAAACAGAAACCACATCTTGTGTATCTACAGTCAACCCTTCTAATGCACTGCGACGCTCTGCATCAGTCACCGGTGGCGGCAAATCCTTGAATAGCGAGCAACCACTCACTAACAAAACCACAACTAAACCAACATACCGTATGCTTTTATAACCCATTATGTTTACCAAATACCCTATCTGCCTATTTAAAGATGGACAATAGCGTGCTCTAAATGACACCAAGCATCGCCATACTCTAAACCCTTACTTTGTCTGTCTATTATCTCAAGCTGTGCAATAAAAGACTGAAGCCTCTCTACAGACAATCGGCTGGCATATTCCTGTATTTGCTTTATTCTGGCTGGCCACATCGGCATGCCTTGAAATAACTCTCTAATATTTTTAGACTGCGGATTATCTAATACGGCATAAACTATTTGCGCCTCCCTAAACAGCATCGCGGTTACAAATATGGCATCATTACCCTGATCTCTCAAAAGCCGTATACTCCGCAATGCACGCTTATTACTACCCTTAAAAACCTGCTCAACCAATGCAAAAACAGTGAACTGTGCCTGATCAGCAACCTGTAAATACACCATCTTCTCAGAAATGACCGACTCAGTGCTGAGCAAACTCAAACTATCAATTTCTTGCACTAATGCCAATAAATTACCCTCACACAGAAAATCTAAACGCATCAGCGCATCACGCTGTATGCGCTTACCGCGCTGTGCAAACTGCTCCTCAATCCACTTTTGGCGACCGATGACACTAAACTCTGCATGTGATACCGCCCAACCAACGCGTTCTATATTTGTAGCCCATGCCGTTTTTTTTAGCCAATTGCCTGCTACAGGATGCGCACTAAAAACTAAAATATTTGATTCATCAGCATATTCCAAAAGAGTGCTAATCACCTTGCTCCCTTTCTGTCCTGCCTTACCTTCAGGTAGATGAATTTCTATTAACCTATTGGTAGCAAACAAACTAGGCTCTTGCAGTACATTGGAAAGTTCAGACCAATCAAATCGCGCATCCACACTGTAGCGCACATAATCAAAACCAGCATAATACCCACGCAAAGCACGCATTGAACTGTCTACTAACATAGACTCCTTACCCCACAAAATCCATACATTCTGAGGTTTATTCAAAGCACTTTCTAACTGATTCCAAGCTATATTCATGCACGCTGCTTCACTGTTGCACTAACCATTCTTCACTACCATAATGCTGCGCTCTACCATGATTGATGACTCAGCCACACCCGTGATCTACGGGCTAACTCAGTATCCATTTCCTCATTCAAACGCTGAACAAATAATGAAGCATCTGCACCTTCAGCATACTGCCTTGCAGCAAATAATACTGTTTGTGATAACACCCTCTTATTCTCGTCCTCAACCTGTACATTAACCTTTGTTTCCTGTAAATAGCGAATAACATTACCCTGCGCACTTAAAGCAATAATACGACGACGGCGATCAATATCGCCATAAACAACGCTACGATGAGTAACTGGTGTTGACGTCCTCTCCTCGCTAACCGTGTTCAACCACAACTGCAACTCTTTGCCAATATTACCGCCCCCTTGCACCTTCCAGTGATGTAAATGGAGTGCTTGAGGCGTTTTTTGTAATGATAAACTACAAGCAGACAGAATCAGAAAACTCAATAAAACGCATAGAGAAACTATGCCCTTGTTCTGACTACACCTCATTCACAGTCACTGCGGTTGAGAAAGCAGTACGGTCTATGATCAAAGCTATCACCATCATCCCTATCCACCAGTTTTACCAACAATTTTGCAGCAGCAGGGGCACACTGAACGCCGTAGTGGTGATAACCTAAAGAAAAAAATAATCTTTTATACTGAGGCGACTCGCAAATGAGCGGAATGTTTTGCTTTCCCAGCGCGCCCTGAACAGTCGCCCACGTATTTAATAATCGTACTGATTTATTCAAATTAGGCAGCATCTCATATAGCTGCTTCAGCATACCTTCACCATTAAGGGCTAACGGCACGCTACTCTCGGTCACTTCGTCTAAGTGAATGGCATATAGCAGTTTATTGGGCAAAATAGGTATAAGATGCCTATCTGACTCTACATATACACACTGCAACTCATGCTCTGCCTCAAACAATGCGTATTCCCCCAACTGAAAATACTCAGGCGATATATCCACATCCACCAAACCACCTGCATTACTACCTGTTGCCAAAACAACTGCCTCTGTGGCATATTTCTCTCCATCTACTTCAATCCCCAGCACCTTATCCTGCCCAAGTCGTAAACGAGCATCTGCACTCTCTAACCAAGCAACTGAAGAATGATTTTGTAGATACATGCTCAAAGCATGTATAAAAGCAGATAGATTCAACTGAGCAGTTTCACGCATCCATAGACCGGGCTCATGACGCTCAATCCCCGTGTATTTGGGCATGCTCTGCGCTTCCACCCACTTCCCAGACACATTATATGCACTAAGCCAACCCGACACATCAGGATGCTCCTCCTGACTAACCCATGCCCCACAAGTCCAATAACGCAAATCCACATGCGTCTGAGCTACTAAGGGTTTGAGTAAAGTAGGGTATATCGCTTTAGAATCAGCGATTAAACGATTAACAGCACTATGTAATTCCCAAGGGCGAAGTGGTGATAAGACCGCTGGCACAATGGACTCGGCCTCTTCCGATCTGGGTTTGGAAACTATTGCTACAGAACGCCCTTGCTGTACAAACTCCCATGCGCTAACTAAGCCTGTAATGCCCCCCCCAATAACTGCAACATCACAAACAATCATAGGGCCTACCAAAAATAACAGTGCTCCCTACCAAAAACAGCATGTACTGCGCACATCAGAACCTATAAGCACTACCGCTCTGTGGAAAAACTAACAGGAGGCTGTTCTAATTTTTCCATCATGTTTATTTCCTCTGCCTCGACGCTCTCCTCATCGGTAAGTCCTTCCGAAATTTCACGCAAAGCAAGCACAACGGGTTTATCATTATCTTCAGACACCTTCGAAGGGCTTCCCTTTGAAATTTGATAAGCACGTTTTGCTGCTAAAAGTGCTAATTCAAAAGGATTTTCTACCTTTTTAATGCAATCATCTACCGTTACACGAGCCATATCTTTTATCCTTTAGAAAAATGAGTTATCTATATTCTACGCACATGCGCAGTTACATCACCATAAGTAGCACACATTATAAATGCTTAACTTATTGTATATTCTTATAAATGACTGAATATCACGGCAAAGTCACAAAAGCATCTTAGCTTCATTCTGCGCAAACAGCACATAGTCGCAAAACGATACGCTATGATGGAAAAGTTTCCAGCATGCCATCAATAGCGGCAGACTGACGCACGCCCCTCAAACGCAAACTGGTCACTAAAGCAATAAAAGCAGCCACTGCTTTATCAAAATCATCATTCACAATGACATAATCAAAGCATCTTGCCTTCTGCATATCAGCTTTTGCTTGCGCTAACCGTGTCGCAATAACTTGCTCCGTATCTGTTCCACGCCCTTGCAGTCGCTCACACAATACATCAAAACTTGGTGGTGCAATAAAAATACTCACAACATCTGCATCTGCGCACTCACGCACTTGCTCTGCCCCCTGCCAGTCTATCTCCAAAATAACATCCTTGCCCTGCTCTAACTCTCTATCAACCGTTTCGCGATGTGTGCCGTAGTAATGACCAAACACTTCGGCATACTCTAAAAAGTGACCTTCTGCAACGTGTAAATCAAATGTTGCCTTATCTTTTACAAAGAAATAATCTTTTCCATCACATTCATCCTCCCGCTTTGGGCGTGTAGTATGCGAAATAGACAAGGATATGTCACTCAAAGAAAGTAATGCCTGTTTTAGCAAAGAAGTTTTGCCTGCTCCAGAGGGAGCTGAAACAGTCAGGATAGATCCCTTCATACTATGAGAAGGGCGCTTATAAGGTAATGGGCATAATAACATGCTGCACCCGCATGCCTGAATCACTTTTTTCTTCAATAAGCACGCTGGATGTGTTTTTATCAGATAGAGATAGTGCCACCTCATCATTGCTACAGCACGATAGCACATCCTGCAAATAACTGGCATTAAATGCTATGGGCATTGGCTCACCATCATATTGGGCAGCAATAATAATTTCAGCGCGCTCCCCATCCAGATTAGTACAAGAAACTGTACACTGATCAGACTCCAATTGTAGATGAACACTGCCACTTACACCTAAATCGCGGTTGATAAGGGTTGCCTGCTTAATGACTTTGCCTAACTCTACACGATCGGCGCGGAAGGTGCAATTATTATCCGTTGGAATAACGCTACGATAAGCAGGAAAAGTCCCAATAATCAACTTGCTGGCAAACGTTAAATTGTGCTGCCCCAACAAGTTAAAAGAAATCATATGCTGATTAAGACTTAATTCTAACATATCATCATCATCGCCCAACAGGCGCATAATCTCCAGCACTGCCTTCCGCGGCACAATTAAACTATACTGGCTACTTTCTTCCTGCTCATAACAAGCGCGTGCCAAGCGATGACCATCTGTTGTAACCACATTAACCGTATTGCCCTCTGCCTCTAAGAGCATACCACGTAATGTTGCACGATGATTCTTAGAAGAAATCGCAAATGCAACTGAAGAAAGCAACTGCTTTAACAGCTTTTTGGGAATGGTTAGCGTACTCTCTGCCTGATTCATGTCCAATACAGGAAAGGTACCTGCTGGCATGGTTGCCAAGGTAAAAACAGAACGATCCGTATGCACGACCATTCTACCGTTCTCAAACTCTAAGGCTAACGTCTCATCACTCACACTGCTGGTAATCTCTAAGAGTTTCTGCGCACCAACTGTTATTTCAAAAGCACTGCCCATTTCTCCCTCAGGCAAATCCATTCGCGCACTCATCTGTAATTCAGTATCTGTAGTGGTTAAAACCATCTCAGATTGCAAAAATTGTAACTTTACATTACCCAAAATAGGGTTTACTTTAACCCGCTCTACAACGCTCGCTATATTGGCTAAGATGCGGTGTAAAGGCTCTCTATCTAATAAATATTTCATATATCCTCAAAGTCAATCTGAAAGAGTAATAAAAATCGTATTGAAGTCTCTATCTATACCACTCATATTTTGGCGC
>CBDCOD010000011.1:0-15740 GCA_965219665.1 Gammaproteobacteria bacterium
TCTTGCAGCAAGCACCTAAGCTTCAGGATAGTTTGAGCACAGAGTCAATGGCGGCTTTTGATACGATTACGCGTACATTAGACAAATTAGGAATTGTTTGGGAACATAATCCGTATTTAGTTCGTGGTTTGGATTATTATAATGACTGCGTATTTGAGTGGGTGAGCGATGATATAGGGACACAGTCCACCGTATGTGGTGGTGGGCGTTACGATGGCTTAGTTGAGCAGTTGAGCGGCAAGCCTGTTCCGGGTGTGGGCTTTGCTATGGGTATTGAGCGGATTATGTTGCTGACTAAGCAACAAGCAGATCAATCTCCCAGAATTTTTGTTGTGTGTCAGCAAAGTACGGTAGATCATGCTTTTGTATGCGCTGAGAGATTGCGGCGAGAGAGTGCGTATAAGGTTGTTGGTGCATTTGATGGTAGTAGTATGAAGAGCCAGTTCAAAAAAGCAGATAAATGGGGTGCGCAGTGTGCGGTTATCGTTGGGGAAGATGAGGTAAGTAACCAGAGCGTGACCGTCAAGTGGTTAGAGAGTGCAGAGCAGGTTACTGTAAAAGAGAGTAGTTTACACTCATATTTAGGCAATAAATTAGGTAGTGCATAATGCCCAAAGTGGGTTTTGATTAATAAAATATTAAGGAGTGATTGATGGATCAATTAACACAGCAGCAACAGATAGATCGTGTGAAAAGATGGCTGCGACAGAATGCGGTGGTACTCATTGCCAGCGCAGTGATTAGCGTAGGCTCTATAACTGGCTGGATAGTGTGGAGCAATTTGGTAGAGCAGCATCAGCAAGGCGCTTTCCAAACATTTGAGCAATTACGCACTGCGTTGGATAGCCAACAAGAGGCACAAATTGAAGCTTCTTTGTCTGTATTAGAGAATGAGTATCAGGATACACCGTATCTGATGAGCGCGCGCCTGCATTTAGCACAGCATTATTATGAAAATAATATGAAGGAGTTAGCTGTTAAGCAATTACGGACTTTATTGGATGAGCAGCCAGAACAGGTGGTGCGTGAAATAACTGCTAATCGGTTAGCACGCTTGTATATTGATATAGATAGACCAGATGATGCATTAGCGTTGGTCAACGAGCAATTAGGGCAGGTTTTAGGTGAAAGTGCATTATCTAATTTTTATATTATTCAGTCAGATGCTTACCAAGTTAAAGGTCAGTACGATGCTGCACGTACGGCATTGGATAATGCCTCAAAAAATTTACCTGAGCATTCTCAACTGAAAGAATTGGTGAAACTGAAACGTAACGATATTGCTAATAGGCGATAGTCATGCCTGTTTTCCTTAGGAGCTGTGGGTTTATTGTGAGTTGCCTGTTGCTATTAGGCGGGTGTTCTACGGTGGATGACCATGTAGAAAAGCCGCACAGGGTTCAGGTGGATCAAAGCCTTAATAATCGTTTGTTGGTAACAGGCAGTGGTCAAGGCGTGCTGCCCGATGGCTTAGATAGTACAGGTTTTTCTATTGCGTGGTGGCGTGAAACGGATAAACGCAACTTGCTGAGTTTTCAGCGTAATCAAGCGCAGCATTTGCGTTTGGGGCTTTTCTTGCAGCAAGTAATCGTGCCAATGCCAGCAGGCAATATATACGCTATAGATAAATATGATGGCAGTGATGTATGGCAGATAAATCTGAAAGAGTCTATTAGTACGGGCATCATTCAGGATCAGCGCTATCTGTACATTGGTACGACCAAGGGGCATGTTGTGGTGTTAGAAGGGCTGACCGGTGCTGAGGTATGGCGTAAACAGCTGACAACAAGCATTGCTAATATCAAACCGATTAAAGATGCTGTTTTAGTAGAAACTGCGGACGGTCGTGTGTATAAACTCTCTCTCATAGATGGGCAACAGCAATGGGTATTTGTAGATCAGGCGCCTACTAAATTGAGTATATTGGGAAAAAATGCGCTGTTTGTCGTAGATGATACTATCGTATTGGGCACAGACACTGGTGCTGTTATACTATTAGACAATAACACAGGCAAGGTGTTGAATAGAGTAGTCGTTGCGCAGCCACAAGGTTACTCGGATTTAGAGTCTATAGTTGATGTTCAGGGTACTTTTTTATCAGTAGGGGATGTGATTTATGCGAGTGTTTGGAACAATCCATGGTTTGCTTTTGATTGGAAGCGGCGGCAAATACTATGGCAGCGTGATGAATTCATATTTCAGCCTATGCACTACTTAAAGCAAGGGCTTTTGGCGCAGAGTTTTTATGGTCAATTATATTTGTTTGATCCTGTAGGAGGGCAAAGCCTCTGGAAGCAAGAAGCACTGTCTGGTTTACAATTGAGTGCAATATTGCGTCACAAAGATAAATGGGTCGTGAGCGATAATTTAGGTAGGATTATATGGTTTTCTGCCGAAGACGGGCGCTTGTTGGCACGCTATTTGAGTTCTTCTCCATGGGCCATACAAGCAGTATCAGATGATGAAGGTTACTTATTCTATTTGAACCAGCAAGGGCATATCGTTGCCATATACGCTGATGATAGTGATGCAGGGTAAGGCAAGGCACTATGTTACCTTGCGTTGCTATAGTCGGTCGACCTAATGTTGGCAAATCTACACTGTTTAATTGTTTAACGCGTTCGCGTGATGCTTTAGTAGTTGATAAACCTGGCCTAACTCGCGATCGGAAGTATGGCCGATCCAAAATGGGGAAAAGAGATTTTTGGGTCATTGATACGGGTGGTATTTTTGGCAATCCTGATGCAATAGAAACCTTGATGCAAGATCAAGTACAGCTGGCTATTCAAGAAGCACAGGTAGTTGTTTTTTTGGTGGATGGCCAAAGTGGCTTAGTGCATGGCGATATAGAAATTGCACAGCATCTGAGGGCTATGGGCTGCCGTGTTATTGTGGTGGCAAATAAATCAGAGCGGGCAGATTTTGATCAACTTAATGCGGAATTCAGTGAATTAGGATTGGGTGAAGTCTATGCTATTGCCGCTGCACATTGGCGCGGTGTGCGTCAATTGGCTGATGTGGTTTGCACTTATTTTTCAGAGCAAGAACCTGAACCTGATGCGTGTACAAATCCAGCTATTCGCGTAGCAGTAATTGGTAGGCCAAATGTTGGTAAATCAACTCTGATAAATTGCTTAGTTGGAAGCAAGCGTGTTTTGGCGTTTGACATGCCGGGAACGACACGCGATAGTGTTATTGTGCCTTTTGAACGTGAGAATATTAGCTATGAATTGGTTGATACTGCCGGCTTGCGCCGCCGTGCAAAAGTCAATGATAAAATAGAAAAATTTAGCGCAGTAAAAGCCTTGGAAGCCATTGAGTTAGCACAGGTGGTGATTGTTGTTTGTGATGCGCAAGAGGGTATTACGGATCAAGATAGTCATTTGATTGGTTTAGTGATTGAAGCAGGCAGAGCATTGGTTATTGCTATCAATAAAAGCGATGACTTGCAGGCATCACAAGTGAGCAAAGTGGAGCGTGATTTAGATCTTAAATTGTCCTATATTAACTATGCGCGTAGGCCACGTATATCTGCTCTGAAAGGGTTTGGTATCAAAAAAATGTGGTCGTGTGTTTTAGAGGCACATGATGCCGCACAGAAAAAAATAAGCACCAGTGTGCTCAATACAACTTTTAGTGCGATTAAGGCGCATCATCCTCCTCCGATAGTGCGTGGTCGAGCTATTCGGATGCGCTATGTACACTTGGGCGGGCATTACCCACCTACGATTGTGATTCACGGCAATCAGCTAAATAAATTGCCAGATAGTTATAAGCGCTATTTAGAAAACACTTTTCGTGAGTCGTTTGGTTTGTTTGGTACACCGCTCAAACTACAGTTCAAAACCACTGAGAATCCTTTTGCGGGGCGTAAAAATGTCCTAAGTAATCGCCAAAAAGAACAACGTAAGAGATTATTAAAATTTGTTAAACGTAAAAAATAACCATAATTAGTTTTACAAATAATTTTTACAAAATATGTGGACAGCATAATCGTTGATTTATGTGTATGCCTATTTTGACTCAAAACGTGTAAAATACATTGCATTTGATACGTTTAACGTAATGAACAGAAACATGGCTTATGCGATAGCCTTTTTAGTACATTGTTTATGAATAATACCTACCTACCACAGTCCTTACACTTCGTCACTCAGTCGGTTGTGCGCCATGATTGGTCATTGGATACGATTCAGGCACTATTTAATTTGCCCTTTAATGATTTGGTTTTTACTGCACAAGGCATACATAGGAAGCATTTTGATGCCAATGCCATACAGGTAAGCACTCTATGTAATATCAAGACGGGTGGCTGCGCAGAGGATTGTGCATATTGCTCACAAAGCGCGCGCTATAGTACAGGTGTTGAGAAGGAGCGGATGATGGAAGTGTCCGCGGTGGTTGAGCAAGCAAAGAAAGCGAAGGAGGCAGGTGCTACGCGCTTTTGTATGGGAGCTGCATGGCGCAACCCCAAAGGTAAGCAGTTCGCTCAGGTGCTGGATATGGTTGAAGAAGTGAAGGGCTTAGGCTTAGAAGTGTGCGCAACTTTGGGTATGTTGGATGCAGATCAAGCAAAGCAGTTGTATGATGCCGGTTTAGATTATTACAACCATAATTTAGATACGGCGGAGGCTTATTATCCTAAAGTGATTACCACGCGCACTTTTCAGGATCGTTTGGATACATTGGAAATGGTTCGTACCAATGGGATGAAGGTATGCTCAGGC
This sequence comes from Gammaproteobacteria bacterium, assembly GCA_965219665.1. Taxonomy (GTDB): domain Bacteria; phylum Pseudomonadota; class Gammaproteobacteria; order CAKMZV01; family CAKMZV01; genus CBDCOD01. The sequence continues at coordinate 4,728 of CBDCOD010000011.1, forward strand.
GGCATTATTGGTCTGGGTGAGGCGCATGGAGATAGGGCAGAGTTATTGCGTACTTTTGCTAATTTACCCCACCACCCTGAGAGTGTTCCTATCAATTTATTGGTGCCTATTGAAGGTACTCCGTTGGCAGATATGCGGGATAAAACGGATGCTTTTGAATTTATACGGGTTATTGCAGTAGCACGGATTGTGATGCCTAAGTCGCGTGTGCGCTTGTCGGCAGGGCGCAATGAAATGAATGAGCAAATGCAAGCATTATGCTTTTTGGCGGGTGCTAATTCTATTTTCTATGGTGAGAAACTGCTCACGACCGATAATCCAGAAGCCTCTTCAGATAAAATTTTGTTAGAGAAATTAGGCATGCGTATTGAGCGTCCACAAATTACAGATTTAACTGACCAGCAATCTGCTTAATCTATTCTGTAGTTTCTATGCGCTTAGCCTTAGTACCGTTCTATACGGGATTAGGAATATTAATAAAGTGAAAGTCTATCTCAAAGTGCTCAGCAAGGTGCATGCCTAATGCCTGTACCCCAAAGGTTTCTGTGTTGTGGTGGCCACAACTAAGGTAATCAATACCTAATTCAACAGCAAGGTGGGTTGTTCTTTCACTGCATTCTCCACTGATAAAAGCATCGCAGCCTAATGCTGCTGCTTGTTCAATCATATCTTGTGCGCCGCCTGTACACCAACCGATTTTTTGTACACTACGATTGCCGCCAGAAAGGTGGAGTGGTGTGCGTTGCACTGCTTGTTCAGCGCGTTCTATAAAGGCTTGTATTGGGCTTTCTACAATATTACCATACCACAGGTATGGGTTGTCTGGATGAACCTGAACGTTTTGTATGCCGAGCGCTTTTCCTAATAGAGCGTTATTGCCTAGTTCAGGATGTGCGTCAAGGGGTAGATGATAGACAATGAGATTGATGTGGTTTTGTATGAGTGCGGCAATACGGCGATACTTCATGCCGACAATGCACGGTGGTTCATTGTTCCAGAAATAGCCATGGTGTACTAATAGTGCATCTGCTTGTTGTTCAATTGCCTGTTCAATTAAAGCCTGTGAGGCACTAACCCCACCTATGATGGTTTGTATATGATTTGTGCCCTGTACTTGGAGCCCGTTGGGGCAGTAGTCCTTGATGCTATTGCTATTAAGTAGGGTGTCTGTGTACGATAATAGTGCTGATGTTTCTATCATATATGGATCTATTTAGTACGTTTTTAGGGCAGTCATTAGGGATTCATTTTCGTCTGTAGTCCCTATGCTGATGCGAATGCAATTGTCTAATGTAGGATGCGTGCCGTGAAAATTTTTGATTAAGATTTGATTATCTAATAAGTGCTGGCATACTTTATTGGCTGAGGTGGTTGCTACTTTGGTTAGTATAAAATTAGCAGCACTGGGGAAAACCTGCTCAATATAGGGGATATCTGCTAATTGCTGGCTGATAGCGTTGCGTTCATTAATAATGTAATCGCTTTGCGTGGTCAATAGGTGCGGTTGGCTTAAAAATAATGTAACCCATTGCTGGGTAACGCTATTGATGTTATAAGGCATGCGTACTTTGTTAATTTGCTCAATCCATTGTTCCTGAGCAATCATATAGCCCAATCTTAACCCAGCAAGCCCCAGTTTAGAGAAAGTTCTAATTACAATCAAATGTGGGTATTTTTGCTGCCAAGATATGAGGCTTGTTCGAGCAAAGTCATAATAAGCTTCATCTATAATGACCAAACCAGTACTGGCTTCTATGATTCTTTTTAAGTGCGCATCGCTCCATAGATTACCAGTTGGATTATTCGGATAGGCAATAAAAATGAGGCGTGGTTGGTGTTGTTCAATGGCTTGTAGTGTTGCCGATATATCTATATCAAATTGGGCGGTAAGCGGCACGCGATGACAGGGAATGCGGCAAAACGTGGCACTATGTTGGTACATGACAAAACTGGGGTCAAAGGTCATTACAGTGCTGTCGTTCTCACAGCATGCTAACATAAGTAGTTGGATAAGTTCATCTGATCCATTGCCTAGTAATAACTGCTTGGCAGACAACTGCAAGTAGCTTGATAGTGCTGCTTTCAATATGTCTTGGTTGCTGTCAGGATAGCGGTTAAGGGCTAAATCTGGAACACTGTTTTGCCATAACTGTTGCAATGCTTGAGGGGTAGTGTGTGTGTTTTCCATTGCATCCAATTTAATGGTGCTTCTGGGGCAGTGCGTAGCATGGTATGCCTGCATATTTTGAACAGATTGGCGTATGAGATTTTGGGGCGTTCTATCTATCACTTTTATAGCGTACGTAGGCGCAATCGTGCCGCTTCAGCATGGGCAGGAAGTGCCTCATAGTCTGCTAAGGTGGCAGAGGTGTTATAGAGAGTCGCTGCTCCGCTTTGTACAAACATCAAGCTGGAGCGTTTTTGAAAGTCGTATGTACCTAAGGGTGAAGAAAAGCGTGCTGTTCCTGCGGTGGGTAGAACATGGTTGGGTCCTAAGCAATAGTCACCAAGCACTTCTGGAGTCATGTTGCCCATAAAAATAGCGCCTGCATGTTTTATGTTTTTGAGTAATTCCTCAGGCTGGGGCACAGCCAGCTCTAAGTGTTCAGGCGCAATACGATTGACTAATTCAATGCCTTCATCTATGCTTTTGGTCAGAATAAGCGCGCCACGGCTATGTAATGATTCACGGATAATATCTTGACGTGGCATGGTCGTTAGGAGTTGGTTTAGTGCGGTTTCCACATTATCTAAGTATGCTTCATCATCACATAGTAGCAGGGACTGTGCTTGCTGATCGTGTTCTGCTTGTGAGAATAAATCCATAGCAGCCCACACAGGATCCAAAGAGCCGTCAGTTAAGATGGTTATTTCAGATGGACCAGCTATCATGTCAATGCCAACTTTGCCAAAGACTTGGCGCTTTGCTTCTGCTACAAACACATTGCCCGGTCCTACGATTTTGTCCACTGCTTGAATGCTTTGTGTCCCGTATGCTAATGCTGCTACAGCATGCGCCCCACCAACGCAGTACACCTCATCTACATCAGCGACAAAAGCTGCACCGAGCACTGCATCATTGAAGACTCCATCAGGGCAGGGAGTTACCATCGCTAAGCGTTTTACGCCAGCGACTTTGGCAGGAATGGCATTCATGAGTACTGTAGAAGGATAAGCTGCTTTACCGCCAGGAACATATAGCCCAACACTATCTAAAGGGGTTATTTGCTGACCTAAACGTATGTTATCTTCTTCATACGACCAGTCTTGTTGTAACTGCCGCTGGTGGTAGCGCTCAATGCGCTGTGCTGCAGTTTTTAATGCTTGCTGCACCTTGCTGGGTAGTACGTTGTAGCTGTTATGTAGGCGTTCGGTGCTGATTCGTAGAGGCGTTGGGTTAAAACGATCAAACTGTATGCTCATCTGTTGAAGTGCTGCATCACCATCTGTGCGTACGGCATCAATGATATTGCGCACAGTAGTAGAGAGTGTCGTGTCCATTGTTTGCTCATAAGCAATCAGCGCACCTAATTGCTTGGTAAATTGTTCGTCTGCTGTGCTTAGGCGTTTAATCATTGACAGCCTCTTCAAATTGCTTCATCAAAGGGCTTAGTATGTGGTGTTTAGTGCGGCGAGAGTGAATATTGTAAATTAAGCGTGTGCTGATAGATGTGATGTGCTCAATAGGCATTAACCCATTTGCTTTGAGAGTATTACCTGTATCGACTAAATCAACAATGTAGTCAGCAAGGTTAACCAAAGGGGCCAACTCCATTGACCCATACAGCTTAACCAACTCAAAGGGCTGCCCACGCTCAGAGAGCCATTGCTGTGCAATATTGACATACTTGCTGGCAACGCGCACTCGTTGATGTGGGTCTAATGGTTTGCCGTTTACGCTAGCAAGGCACAAGCTACACGGCGCTATTTTTAGATCAGTGTACTCACCAATGTGGCGGTAATCCCCTAACTCCATTAAGACATCTTTGCCAACTATACCTATATCTGCTGCACCTTCGCGTACATATATAGGCGCATCAGTAGCGCGCACAATAATCAACTGCACTGCTGTTTGCGAGGTGTTGCAGATAAGCTTGCGTGAATGGTTTAAATTTTCTTCAGGATGAATCCCCATTTTTTGGAGGAGTGGCAAAGTCTCTTTAAGAATCCGCCCTTTGGATAAGGCAATGCGAACGGTGTTTTTATCGGGTACCATGGTGCAATCTGAGTATATCTGCGTTAAAACGGCGTAATTTTTCTTCTATCAATTCATAACCGCGATCAATATGATGCACCTTATGGATGAGTGTTTCCCCTTCTGCTACTAACCCTGCCAGAATGAGCGCAGCCGAAGCGCGTAAATCACTGGCTTCTGTTTCTGTTCCTCGCAATTTCTGACCACCAAGGCTGCGGACGAATCTGCCATCAAGGGTTAAATTTGCCCCCATTTTGTTCAACTGCGTGATATGATGAAAACGCCCCTCAAAAACAGTTTCCTCTATATAGGATGCTCCGTGTGTGACCGCATTGAGTGTGACAAACTGTGCTTGCATATCTGTCGGGAAGTTAGGGTAGGCTGCCGTTTTGATATTCACTGCTGTGAGCTTTTTTTTACGTGCGTCTAATTCAATCCAATTTTCACCATAGATAATCCGCGCTCCGCTCTCTTCTAATTTATTCAAAATGCTTTGTAGGTGAGGAATAACAACATCTGCAACGCGCACTCGGCCTCCTGTGATAGCGCCAGCAACCAAAAAGGTGGCTGCTTCGATTCTATCGGGGATAACAGAATACCGTGTGCCCTTCAACTGCTTTACGCCTTCAATCTGTATGGTGCTGGTGCCATGTCCCTGTATTTTTGCTCCCATAGAAATCAAACAGCGTGCCAGATCGGTTATTTCAGGTTCTAAAGCAGCGTTCTTGAGTACGGTTGTTCCTTTTGCCAGTGTTGCTGCCATGAGCAAATTCTCAGTGCCGGTAACAGAGACGATGGACATCTCAATAGTAGCCCCCTGTAGGCGTTTTCCATTAGTGCTTGCAACAAGGGAGTCATCCTGTTGTGTAAAGGTCACTCCCATGCGCTTGAAGCCGTCAATATGAACATCAATGGGACGATCACCAATAATACAGCCGCCAGGCTGTACAAAACAGGCTTCACCATAACGTGCTAATAGAGGACCTAAGCATAAGATAGATGCACGCATGGACTGTGCTATACTTGGGTCAGGAATGGTTGGGTGATCACTGTGGTTTTGCAGTATAACCGTTGGGTACTCAATATAGTGTAAGGTACATTCTACCCCCATGCCAGACAGCAACTGGATGGTGTTGGTTACATCTTTTAAGTAAGGTGTTTTATTAATCCGAAGCGGCTCATTGGTCAGCAAGGATGTCATTAAAATAGGAAGAACAGCGTTTTTAGAACCAGATGCATTAATCTCGCCTTCTAACGCGATGCCGCCTTTAACTAATAGGGTGTCCACTTATAATTACCTGTTATACTATAATTCGGCTGCAACCGTACGGATAGACAAGGCATGCAAGCTACCGTTGTTGATGTCTTCACGGACAGCATCGTTAATAAGGCGGTGACATTCAATTGTAGATTTTCCAATAAAGGCAGGGCTTGTGACATGCACGCCAAAACTACAGTTTTCACCACTGACTTCAATAGTGCATGCTCCAATGTGCTGGGTAATTTTATCAATAATATATTGTTTATCCATTATTACTATCTAATCCTGTAATCGTGATTGCCACATTATAAGAGAAACTGCATATCAGCATCAGATAGGTTCTACGATTATGCACGAAGTTAAGCGACACCGCCACAGCTGTGTAGTTAGAGCGTAGGCGCAGAGTTGGATGCTGCGACTACACGCAGTATGGCAATCTACACATTGTCGTAGGCTGATGTTGCATTTAGAGATATATTCACCCTATAATTAGCCCCAGTGATAGTTCGGCGCTGCCGATGGAGTAAATAATTGTTATGCGTATAGAAAGTACTGTCCAAGAGCAGTTCCTTGATGCACTATATGAGGAGCAAATTCCTGTATCTATTTATTTATTAAATGGGATTAAGTTGCAAGGCAAGGTTGCAGGGTTTGATGAAAACACTATATTGTTGGAAAATCATGCGATTGCACAGCTCATTTATTGCCATGCCATTTCATCTATAGTACCCGTAAAAAACCCAGATTACCTAACAGGATAGGATGACGCGATTTACTCGTGCATTCTTAGACGAATTGCTCGGTCGTGTTGACGTTGTCAGCATTATTGAGCAGCGTGTTGCACTGAAGAAAAAAGGGCATCAATTTTGGGCATGTTGTCCTTTTCACCAAGAAAAAACCCCTTCCTTTTCGGTACATCCTCAAAAGCAGTTTTTTCACTGTTTTGGTTGTGGTGAAAGCGGCAATGCCTTTGATTTTATCATGAAATATGATGGGCTATCCTTTCCTGATGCGGTTGAGAGCTTGGCTGAATTGGCGCATGTGCCCTTACCTCAAAATAATCAGTCTGCTAAGCAAGCCGATAATGAGCATGGTGCGTTATTAGCATTAGTTGATCAGTGTGCGCGATACTATCAACAGCAGCTTAGTCAATCAGATAGCGCAGTGGGGTATGCAATGATGCGTGGTCTGGATGATGAAGTTATAGCAACTTATGGCATAGGGTATGCGCCTGCTCAATGGGATGCTGTTTTGAAACATTTTGGCACTAATCAGTCCAAACAAGGTTTGTTACTTAAAGCAGGCATGCTTTCACGTAATGATAACGGCAAAATATATGATCGTTTTAGGAATCGTCTCATGTTCCCTATCGTGAACCGCCGTGGGAAAACGCTTGCTTTTGGTGCGCGTGTAATTGATGCAAACGACCAACCAAAGTATCTTAATAGCCCTGAAAGCCCTATTTTTCAGAAAAGCCAAGAACTGTTTGGGCTATATCAATTGCTGCAGCACAACCGTAAGCCAGACTGGATATTAGTAACAGAAGGATATATGGACGTAGTTGCTTTAGCGCAACAGGGTATTTATCAGGCAGTGGCTACAATGGGCACAGCTGTCAGTGCAACCCATCTTAGTCACCTGTTTCGTATCAGCACGCAAGTGATCATCGCTTTTGATGGTGATGAAGCAGGTCATCGTGCTGCACAGCGCACCTTAGAGTTGTTGCTGCCTACCCTTGAGGAGAGCCATCAATTACGTTTTTTGCTACTCCCTGAAAAAGAAGATCCTGATAGTTGGATAAAAAAAATAGGGAAAGCGGCTTTTGAACAAGCAGTTACACAGCAGGCAAAATCTCTGCCAGACTACTTTATACACATCCTTAAGCAGCAATATGATGGTGAATTAGCAAACTTGCCACAGGTTATTGCCACAGCACGCCCTTTATTAAGAAGTGCGCGCGGTGGCTGGCAATTAGCACTTGGCCAAGCATTACTGCAAAACTTTCCTATTAATCAAACGCAGTTGGACGCATTGATTATAAAACATCCATCAAGCAAGAAACAGTCCCCTGAGACGCAGCACCCTTATGCGCCAACACCATCTGCCAATGGCATGCAATACCAGCACTCGCCTGTAAGACAGTTAATGCAACTCCTATTAGCCTTTCCCACTATTGGCTCTCAGCTGCCTGATGCGGCTACATTACCAGAAGAGGGCTTGCCGGGCACTGCGTTGTTAAAGGCATTACTCAGTTATGCGCAGCAACAGCCTCAAGCAAGCACTGCTCGTTTATTAGAACCTTTGCGTGAGCATCCACATTACAGCCACTTAGTACAGTTATCGTATAAACCTATATTATTAGAAAATGCCGAGCAAGCACTCTTCAATGCACAAGTGGCTTTTGATAGTATTCTCAATGTGAGTACCAAACAGGAATTACAGCAACTGAAGGCAACGCCGATTAGCCAATTATCTAACGAACAGAAAAAACGCTTACTCCACCTCTCTAAGCTTACGTCACTGAGCAAGGGCGTCTCGTCCTTACCGCATTCATAAAACTGAATTAGATTGTATGTTGCGCATAATCGTATTTATGTGGAATGATTGGCGCAATTACAGCAATTGACGATACATACAATAGTTCCCATATGCATGGCGGCGCATCTGCCTAAATGGGTTTATAAGCACGATAAAAAGAGTTATAAAATAACAATTATGCCCGCAAATATACTAAAAACAAGAAAAAGCGTAGGTCTTTAGGTTGACATTTGCTACTAAGTGCGCGTAAATAGCGTACCAATTATTGCTGTGGCGCGGTTAGCACCAAAGTCAGAGCATTTTTAAGTTTTTATATTACATTTAATTTTAGAGGTATTTAACTATGAAATTTGCTAAAACTTTAGCCCTCTCTGCGATAACCGCAGCTTCAGTAGCGACCGTACCTGCTTACGCAGCGTCTGGTTTCTATGGCTTTGTCAACGCCGCTTTGTATAGCACATCTGGTGATGATGGTAATGATGATGTTGATTCTTTGACTGAAGCAGGACGTATCAGAGCAGACGGCAACACACTATCTGGTTCGCGCTTCGGCTTCCGTGGTTCTAAAAGTGCGCACGGTCTAACTGGTGGCGTACAGATTGAGTACGGTGTTCCTCATTCATCGGTGAAGCAACAGTGCAATCCAGGTATGCGTCATGCTTATGCCAGCCTTGGTGGTAACTGGGGTACTGTACGCTTAGGTCAAACAGACTCTGCAACTAATGGTGCAGCTGAAGTTGATTTAACTGGTAACGCGATTGCAGGTTACAACAGTGATTACGATAACACTTCAGTTAATTTTGGTAACTTAGACCCATTAAGCCGTGTTCAATTGCTTCGCTATGACTCTCCTAAGTTTGCTCAAATCATTCAGATTCGTGTATCCTTAGCACCTGAAGCTGGTTCTGCAACAGAAGATGCAGCGACGTTCACCAAGATGCGATCATGCAATTAGTTTTGCGTTGCGCTTTGACGGTAAAACATCTACAGGTAAGTTCTTAGGTGTTATCGCTTCTGATACATTGGGTGGCGATGTAGCTGCGAGTAAAGCTAGTAACTTGGCTGTGAGTGGCTCTTACAAGTTCACCAATGGTTTGGCACTTACTGCAAACTATGCCTCGAGTTCTTACAATGCAGGCGATGGTGCTGATATTGATCCTGAAAGCATATTCCACGGTAAAGTGGGCTATGACTTCGGTAATGGTGTGATCATTTCTGCTAACTTTGCTTCCTACACAGGTGATGTTTCTACTGCTGATGGTTCTCCTGATGCTCCTACGGGTTCATACTTCGGTTTACAGTGGTACAAGAAGTGGAAGCCTATTAACACAGAAGTATATGCTTTCTTCCGTTCAACAACTTTGACCACGCCACAGGCTGGCGGCGCTGATGACGTAGAGCAGTCTGAAACTTTATTGGGTGCGGGTATGCGTGTTCAGTTCGGTGTAAGTTTTGATGGTGATGAATTGTCAGTAATGTAATTGACATTTTACCTGAAGAAAAAACGGGCGCTTTAAGCGCCCGTTTTTTTTTGTTCTCCAAATACCGTTCACTAACTCTTTTCTCATAAGTTAAGTATTGAACAGTGCTTAAAAAAAGTTATGCACAATAGCAGAGATTGAAGTGGTGCGCCTGAGGTGATTTTTCCACAGTGTTATCCACAGGATATTACTGCATTAACCATGAAAAAAGCTAAGTGTATCTGCTTAAAATCAGGCAAAATACAAGCCCCCATGAAGGTTTGGTTCTATAGACCATTTTCTTGTAGAGCGATATGCCCCTTTGTGTGAAAATAACCAGACCAACAAACTATATTTTAGAAGGATTGAGTAGAAAAGTGAGTGATGTGTGGAGTAAATGTTTGCAGGCGTTGCGAACAGAACTAGAACAATACGAATATGAGCGTTGGATTAGCCCACTCAGCGTAAAACTGGATCAGTATGCAAAGCAGTTATCTGTGATTGCACCAGATGATCAATTTGCTGATCGTCTTAATGCTCATCCTATTTGGTTGCGTATTGAAGAATTACTATCTATTTATGCTAGCCATTTGCGGGTTGAGTTGTCCGTAAAGCAGTTAGAGGACTCAATGCCTGCCTTGCACAGCATGGAGCGCATGGTGGCTACAGCAAAGACGGAGGAGAATATCCGTTTAGCGAACTTACAGCCTCAGTTTTCTTTTAGTAATTTTGTTATGGGCGAGGCCAATGCTATTGTGACTTCAGTAGCAAAACAGATTGCAGAAAACCCTCATGGGGTACTTTATAATCCGTTATTCATCTATGGTCGTTCAGGCTTAGGGAAAAGCCATCTGCTATATGCCATAGGTAATCATTTGGCACGTTATTCCGATACAAAAGTGCACTATCAGCATGCGCCACGCTTTGTGTCCAATTTTGTCAAAGCGCTCAAAGACAAAAAGATGGAGGATTTTAAGCGTTTTTATAATAGTTTTGATGTCTTATTATTCGATGATGTGCATTTGTTTTCTGATAAAGCGGGCACACAAGAAGAGTTATTTCAAATCATAAACCGTATGTTAGAACGGCATAAGCCAGTTGTATTTACTTGTGATCGCTATCCCAAGGATTTAGAAGGGTTTAGCGATAGATTGCGTTCCCGCTTTGGCGCGGGCGTTTCTTTAGAGATGAAGCCGCCTGAGTTAGAAATGCGTGTAGCTATTCTGGAGGCAAAGGCAAAAGATTTAGGTATGGAATTGAGTGAGGATGTTGCCTTTTTAATTGCGCGTAAAATTCGCTCTAATGTGCGTGAGTTGTGTAGCGCATTAGCTACTCTTAAAGTGCATCATGAATTTTCCAATAATCAGCCATTGACTGTACTCACTGCGACAAAAGCGTTAGAGCAAGCATTTGGTTCCCATACACGTGCAGTGACTATTGAAAAAGTGCTTAGGAGTGTTGCAGATTTTTATCATTTACGCCAAGCGGAATTGACTGGACGTAGCCGCAGACAGCCTATTGTGCGTGCAAGGCATATGGCAATGGCTCTCTGTAAGGAG
>CBDCOD010000012.1:0-24953 GCA_965219665.1 Gammaproteobacteria bacterium
CTCGATGAGCTCCAACACCTCAGGCGAAGGCGACATTCGTGCGCAATTAGTGGATAACGATAGGGTCGATTGTATGATTGCTCTACCAGGGCAGTTGTTTTATACCACGCAAATTCCTGTGTGTATTTGGTTTATAACCAAAAACAAAAAGCAGGACAACACCAAAGATTATCGCAACCGCACAGGCGAAACCTTGTTTATTGATGCGCGCAATATGGGCACAATGACCGATCGCACCCATAAAGAACTCACCACAGACGACATCAGCGAAATAGCCAAAACCTACCATGCATGGCGTGGTGAAGCAAAAGATGGCGACTATCAAGACATCGCAGGCTACTGCAAAGCCGCTAAACTTGAAGACATCAAAGCCAATGACTATGTACTCACCCCAGGGCGCTATGTGGGCGTAGCCGAAGAGGCAGATGACGGCATAGCCTTTGAAAGCAAAATGCAAGCGCTCACAAACACATTATTTGAACAAATGGGCAAGGCGGAAGAACTGGACAAAGCCATCAAACAAAATCTACAAAAATTAGGTTATGGAGTAAAAAATGACAGTTAAATATCATTATGAGAAATTCCCACCAGATATAAAAATTGATGCAGAGTTTGAGGCTATTCATCCATTTTTAGATGGTAATGGTCGAATAGGTAGAATGATTATCCCGTTGTATTTATGGAAGAAAGGCTTACTCAATGCACCTTCATTCTATATCAGTGAATATTTTGAACAAAACAAACAGCACTATTATGATGGCTTGCTTGCTGTATCTGCAAATAATGACTGGCTCAATTGGTGCAAATTTTTTATGACTGCAATTGAACAACAGGCTAAAGAAAATTTACAACGAGCAACTGCGATTATTGATTATTACGAACAACTAAAAATCAAAATGCCTGAAATGACTAAATCCGCACACGGCATTACCGCATTGGATTTTATTTTTAAAACAACATACTTTAATAGCACTAGCTTTTGTAAAAAAACCTGCATTCCAGAAGCAACTGCTAAAAGACTATTAAGAGTTTTTGAAAACAATGATTTATTAACATGCATTAAAGGTGCTGGAAGAATACCTAATTTTTATATATTTAAAAAACTTATTGATATTGCTGATGGAAAATAATGTTGTCGCTCACTTATGCACCACAAAAACCGTAGTCGCTCACTTATGCATCCACAAAAACCGTAGTCGCTCACTTGTGAAACTACATATAAAGCAAATGGAACAATCTGATAACTTAGATACACAAATCAAAAACAATTTGAGGGTGTTGGATTATGAATAAGGGATGGAAAGAAGTTGTACTTGGAGACCTTATCTAAACTTCAATTGGTGGAGGCTATGCACCAAAACGTGAAGAACCCTCAGTTTTGGAATGGCGAATATCCTTGGTTGTCAAAGTAAAGGACATTTAAGGAATTACAGACTATAAAGGATTCGACAGGTATTTCTTGAAGAAGAATTACAGAATAAGGTTGAAAAAAGTAGCACTAAACTTCGTAATAAGGATATCTTAAATGCAATGACAGTTTCAGCCAGATGATGGACGTGTTGGAAGCATTAGTAAGTTCTGAAGAACCAATGGCTTGTTAAACCAATCTTGTTTGGTAGATTTGATGTAATTATGACAAGGCAATCTTAATGATGAGTTTTTATTACTTATGTTCTAAGTCAGCTCTATTTACACTTAAGCTTGATTTCATGGCACGGAGCTGTGTTTGGTACAACCTTACTTGAAAGAAACATTCCAAATAGAGTAATTGTAAATGCCATTCCCCCACTACCAGAACAAAAAGCCATTGCCCATATTTTAGGCAAATTAGATGACAAAATAGAGCTTAACCGCCAGATGAACCAAACCTTAGAGGATATGGCACAGGCGCTATTTCAAAGCTGGTTTGTCGATTTTGATCCTGTGCATGCCAAAGCCGCCCTAAAACACTCCACCCTTGAGGGGGAGTCGGAGAATCAAGGGCGCAGCCCGCAGATGATCCGGTGGGGGGAGGAGTCGGAGAATCAAGGGCGCAGCCCGCAGATGCTCCGGTGGGGGGAGGAGTCGGAGAATCAAGGGCGTAGCCCGCAGATGCTCCGGTGGGGGGAGGAGTCGGAGAATCAAGGGCGCAGCCCGCAGATGCTCCGGTGGGGGGAGATAAAACGCCAATACACCCAACAAGCCCAAACCTACAGCAAAGCACTACGCCAAAATCTAACCAATGCAGAAAGGTTACTATGGCACTATTTACGCAACAAACAATTAGACGGCTATAAATTCAGACGCCAACAAGCCATGGGGAACTACATTGTTGACTTTGTCTGCCTATCAAAAAAAATAATCATAGAACTGGACGGCGGACAACATCAAGAACAACAAAGCTACGACTCACAACGCGACAATTTTTTGCAACAACAAGGCTATAAGGTACTACGCTTTTGGAACAACGACGTATTTAACAACTGCTTTGGCGTATTAGAAAAAATATACGCCGAGTTAGTAGAAATAAACTCCACCCTTGAGGGGGAGTCGGAGAATCAAGGGCGCAGCCCGCAGATGATCCGGTGGGGGGAGAAAAGACAACAACTCTGTCCCCCCACCGCATCGTGCTGCGTTGCACTCGCACTCTGCGACTCCCCCTCAAGGGGTACCAATCTTAAAAAAATAAATACTTTTAAGTATTTGAAATAACAAATCTTTTTAAAATCAAATGGCTTTTGGGTGGAGATTTGGTGGAAATTTTCGTGCAACCGTGCATTTGCACCACCTGTGTTTCACATATATGTGTAGTATATGAAAATTATAACAGGTATCACAACAATAGTGCTTTTTGTACTTCTTTCTTTTAATGGCGCGGCAAAATAGCCCCTGTGGGTTAATTCCGAAGACATTATAGACTTCTCATTTTTAAGGTGCGTCAGCATACCTATTCTCAAACAACGGAACGCAATGAAAAAAGACACTTTCTATTTTCCACACGATTACAACGCTGCCTCTGATGAAAAGATAGAGAAACTGCTTTTCGAACTTGGTAATGAAGGCTATGGTATTTATTGGAGAATTATTGAAATGCTCTATCAAAATAACCGGAGTTAGTTGTGACAGTTACCGCTGCGGTAGCACAAGCTGCCAGCAGTGGTGGCGGTGGTGGCGGTGGCGACAGCAGCGGCGGCGGCGGTGGCGGGGGTGGCTGTAGCTTGCAGTCTGAATCAGGCGCAATAGACTGGACGCTATGGTTGCTTGCTCTATTGAGTTTAGCTGCACTGCGCGGCTATCGCCGCAGGGTATCTTAGATGAAAGGGCAGAAATGCCGTTTTATGTGACACAATTGCCATTCATGCTCAAAAGCAGCCTGAATAGATGGCTGCAATGTTTGCTGCGACACATTTTCCTAACTGTTCGCACCAAATAGTATCGTATGGTTGTGTTACAATCCTATTAATATATATATTTATAGAACAACGAATCCATTCATTTCATTCATATCAATAATCACACAGAACTATTATGCATACGACCAATACACATAGCAGTACATTTAACAATACACTGTATTCCATCCAAAAACGCTTAGTTTTCTTGCTCTGCATAGTATCGGCATTGATGTCGGCATCGCTGTGGTCAATGACAGCAAGTGCAGCTGCGCCAGTTGCTTTAAGCCATATTTTGTCTGTACACACCTACGCAGGGGGTGGGAGTGGTCCTGACAGCACCTCCGATGGCGACAGCACCCAAACCGCGCGGTTTGATCAACCCAATGGGCTTAGAGTAGCACCGGATGGGCGCCTCTTTGTCACAGACCGTGATCGCTTACGCGTGGTGAGCGCGGATGGCAGCACGGTATCCACCTACGCTGGTGGCGGCAGCGTGGATATAGATAGCGCCAGCACCGCCAATATTCGTTTTCGCGAACTCCAAGACGTAGCTATTCACCCCGATGGACGCGTGTTTGTTTTAGATGGAGACATCGCCTCTGGGCATCGCGTGTATGTTATTGACCCAACTGGCAGCACCGCCTCTGTCTATGCGGGCGGGGGATCAATTGGTAACTTTGCTGGCAGTTTTGCAGATGGTGCCAGCACTACCACTGCGCGCTTTGACCGACCTTTGGGGATGGCGCTTCGCTCTGATGGACGGCTTTTCATTGCTGATACAGACAACCATCGCATTCGCGTCATCAGCGCGGATGGCGCCACCGTTTCTACCTATGCAGGCAATGGCAATCCAGGATTGGTTGATGGCGATGCGGATACGGCTGAGTTTAACGGTCCTGTCAGTTTGGCATTTGCTACCGATGGGCGCCTCTTTGTCGGCGATGGCGACAACCGCCGCATTCGGGTGATTAGTGCCGATGGCAATACGGTTTCCACCTACGCCGGTCGCGGTGCCACTGGCGAAACAGGAGAAGGTGCACCATTCCCGCCCGCTGATAGCATTGATTTTTTTGATGTTGCCTATATTGCTATTACCACCGATGGGCGCATTCTAGTCAGCGATGATGGCTCTTATAACATTCGGGTCATCAGCGCAGATGGCAGCCGTATTTCTGTGTATGCAGGCGCTAATGGAGTCGGCCCTGGCAACATAAGAGGAATTGTCTCTAACCCCTTAAATGAAGGGTTTCCTGCTGCAGAGGCGGGTTTTGGATTCCCTAGAGGCATCGCTATTGACGCGACTGGGCGGGTATTTGTCGCCAATCTTGATTTTGACTTAGTGAGCGTTATTGCCCCCAGTTTGGCAGTGGCAGATATCCCCCCTGCGCAATTAAGCGCTGCACAGCAAGTACGCGGAGCAAGGCTCTTCAGCGCTGGCGTGGTGCAATCCCTATTTAGCGATGCGGATGGGAGCACCTTAAGCTACAGCTTGGTCGAAACCAGTTCGGCGACGGCTGTATCCTTTGCCATTGATAGCGTCAGTGGCGCTATCACCTACCTTCAGCCCACAGAGGCGCTGGCTAATACGCAAACACTGGTGATTGCCGCCAGTGATGAGCAAGGCACAGCTACTTCCCGTCTGACGGTTATTTCTGAACCTTTGAGCAACTACCCGCCCCAGTTTCGTTTATCCACCAGTGCCCTCACGCGCGCAGAAGGGTTTGCAGACCCCATAACCATTACTATCAATGACCCAGATGATGGGGATGCGGACGGTATAGAGCAGCCGATTACATACAGCCTGCGCATAGACCCTAATGACTTATTGGCGCCTTTTGCAACATTTGCGATTGACCCACAATCAGGCACAATCACCATTACCAGTATCAGCGGCGTAGGCGCGTTTGGCAATATAACCGTTCGGGTTATTGCTGATGATGGCAGTAACAGCCATAGTGAGTCCGAACAAAGCTTTACCCTCACTGTAACCCAAGTGAATAACACCCCGCCTGTGGTAGCTCCAAGCCTGCGCACTGTGCGCACCTATGCAGGCAGCGGTGTTAGCGATTTTGCAGATGGTAGCGCCCTGACAGCACAATTCAACTCTCCAGGCGGTATTGCTCGGGCAGCCGATGGACGCCTCTTTGTTGCAGATACTTTCAATCACCGTATTCGCGTCATTAGTGCCGATGGTGCGACTGTTTCCACTTATGCAGGTGATGGCGTTCAGAACTTTGCAGATGGCAGCACCAGCACGGCACGCTTTGTCCAACCTCAAGGCGTTGCCGTGGCAGCTGATGGCCGCCTCTTTGTTGCAGATGAGGGCAATCACCGTATTCGCGTCATTAGTGCCGATGGTGCTACCGTCTCTACTTATGCAGGCAGTGGTGCCTTTGGCTTCGCAGATGGCAGCACCAGCACGGCACGCTTTGATTCTCCACCAGGTATTGCCGTGGCAGCCGATGGCCGCATCTTTGTTGCAGATGGTTTTTTCAATCACCGTATTCGCGTCATTAGTGCCGATGGTGCTACCGTCTCTACTTATGCAGGCAGTAGTGCTAGCTTCGCCAATGGCAGCGCCACCACCACCGCCCGCTTTGATACGCCAAGCGGCGTTGCTCTGGCAGCCGATGGGCGCGTCTTTGTTGCAGATACTGTCAATCACCGCATTCGCGTGATTAGTGCCGATGGTGCGACTGTTTCCACTTATGCAGGTGATGGCATTGAGAGCTTTGCAGATGGCAGCACGACCACCGCTCGCTTTAATAACCCAACCGATCTTGTAGTTGCCTCCGATGGTCGCGTCTTTGTTGCTGATACGGGTAACAGTCGGATTCGCGTGATTAGTGCCGATGGTGCCTCTGTCTCTACCTATGCAGGTAGTGGTGCAACTGCCCAAACCAATGAGCCTCAAGCATTACAAGCCGCTCTTGATATAGATTTAGCCACTCCGCGAAGAATGACGCTTGCGCCGGATGGACGCCTCTTTTTCACTGACACAGATAGCCATCGTATTCGCGTGATTGAAGTCGTTTCCTCAACTTCTGAAAACTTTGGCTTTGTTACCTTAGGCACTGGATTTCAAGGAGCTGGAACGCGCGTTATTAGCGCACAAAACCTATTTTTTGATGCAGAAGCTAATGACTTAACCTTCAGCATTCTCTCTGGTAATGAGGACGGCTTATTTGCCATCGATGCAGCCAGTGGCAGGGTTACGCTGGTAGACAGTTTAACCGATACACAAGCAGGGACCAATACGCTGGTTATCCAGGCACAAGATCTTGCTGGCAGCGCCACCGTAACCCTTACCATCGTAGTGGAAGAGGTGAACCATCCTCCCACGTTCGCCCTGCCTGCCAGCACTTTGGCATTAGATGAAGATTTCGGCACTAATACCGATATTGTGGTAGTGAATCCCGATGATGGGGATGCCGCGATTGAGCAAACACTGACTTATAGTATTTTTACTAACAATCTTCAGCCTGCAGCGTTGGCTGCATTGGTTAGTATAGCCATTAGCACTGAAACAGGCGCGGTTACCCTGAGCAGTGTGGACAATGCTTTTGGTGAGGTGACGCTCACTGTACAAGTAGACGACTCTTCTGACACCGATAACACCGCACAACAAACTTTTTTATTGCGCATCAATAGCGTGAATGATGCACCACGTTTTACGCTATCGGATGCAGCAATCACCTTAGAGGAAGAGTTTAGCGAAAACACCAGCATCACCGTGAGCAGCAGCGATGATGGGGATGGCACCAACCAGCCACTTACTTATGGCATTAGCCCTGCCAGTACAGACTTTGCTACACTGGCTATTGACGCACAATCTGGCGCAGTAACCATCAATTCTATAGCCGATGGCTTTGGCTCAGCGGTGATTACGGTCACTGTGGATGATGCCTCTGCTACCAATAATGTGGCAACCCAAACTTTTATGCTAACCGTTAGTAATGTGAACGATGCCCCCAACTTGACCCTAAGCACCAACGTATTAACCTTGAACGAGGATTTTGGCTCCAATGTGGTGGCTATTATTGAAAATGCTGACGATGGGGATGGCACCAATCAAGTCCTATCCTATAGCGTGAGCAGCAACAATGTCGGCTTTAGCACACTGACTATCAATCCACAATCAGGGAGACTTACCTTGACCAGTATAGCGGATGCTTTTGGTGAGGCAACCCTTACCATAACGGTGACTGATTCTTCTGCTACCAACAATGAGGCAACCCAAGTCCTTAGATTACGAGTACTCTCTGTGAATGACCCGCCTGCCTTTTCCCTCTCTACGACCACACTGAGGCTCACTGAGGACTTTACTCAAGCAATAACTGTATCGGTGGTGAACCCAAATGATGGTGATGATGACATGGAGCAAACTTTAACCTATAGCATATCACCGGTTAGTTTAGGGGTGGTTGCTATAAGCTTTGATGCCAATTCAGGTCAAGTAATTCTCAATAGCGTTGCTGATGCCAATAGCATTAACCCGATTCTGTTTGAAATAACTGCGAATGATGGTGGCGCGCTCAATAATCTATTCTCGCAGGCATTTACCCTTGAGATTGAGCCTGTGGATGACCCGGGGAATGACCCGCCTAATGTTGTGCTGTCAACTGCTGTGCTCACGCTGGATGAAGATTTTGGCAGTGCTTCTATAACTGTGGTGAGTAGCGATGACGGGGATGGCACCAATCAACCTTTGACTTATAGCATAAGCCCCAATAATATCGGTTTTGCAACGATTTCTATTGATAGCAACTCAGGCGCTATAACCCTGAGTAGTGTCGATAACCAATTTGGGCAAGCCACGTTGTTTGTGACGGTGGATGACTCTGATCCTGAGGATAATCTTTCAATCATACAGGTTGTTGTTAGGGCACGTTCTGTAAACGATGTGCCCGCTTTTACCTTATCACGAACGGCGCTGACGCTGGATGAAGATTTTGGCAGGGCAACAGTCAACGTAGCCAGTAGTGATGACGGTGATAATGGCGTACAAACCCTCTCTTATACTATCAGCACAATGAATGTTGGTTTTGCCACATTAACGATTGATAGCGCGTCAGGTGAAGTGCGTCTTTCGAGTGTGCTTAATGCTATTGGATCAGCGGCGATTACGGTAACGGTAGATGACTCTTCTGCTACCAATAATGTGGCAACACAGACCTTTACTTTGACAGTTAATGAGGTGAATGATCCACCCGTTTTTGCACTGTCAACTGCTGTGCTGACCCTGAATGAGGATTTTGGAACCAATACGAGTATTAGCGTGGTGAGTGCAAATGATGGCGACAATGGCGATCAAGTGATTACTTATCGTATTAATCCTACTAATACCGGATTTGCTACTTTAGCAATTGATGCGCAAACAGGGGAGGTTACTATAAGCAGTGTCGCTAATGGATTTGGGAGTGCAGTCATTACAGTGATAGCAGAAGATGATGGTGGCGGCGATGCCAACCAGTCAACCCAAACCTTTATGCTGACTGTGCTGGATGTGGTTGATAGTGTGTTAGCACAGCGCATTAGTGTGTATGCAGGACAGATTGGGGTTAATGCCTTAGTCAATGGAAGCTCCTCTACTGCACGATTTGACACGCCTAAAGGGCTTGCATTACGAGCAGATGGTAGCCTCCTGATTGTGGATTCAGGCAATAACGTTATCCGCTTGATTAGTGCCGATGGTGCTACTGTGTCAACGTACCCAGATAGCAGTGCTACCAGTACGTTTAGTCAACTGGCAGATATTGCTACTACTGTGGACGGGCGTGTGTTTGTGGCAGATAGCGGCGCGCGGCAAATTTTGGTTATCAGCGCAGATGGCTCCACCATTTCTGTGTATGCAGGCAGTGGTATTTCCGGTTCTGAGAATGGCAATAGTTTAGCGACTGCGCAATTCATTGAGCCGGTTAGCCTTGCCGTTACTGAGGATGGACGTTTATTTATTGGCGATGTGGGCAGCAATCGGATTCGTGTTATCAATGCTAATAGCAGTACTGTCTCTACCTATTTTGATGGAGATGGTCGCTTTGTACCTAACGATATTAGTATTGCCGCAGATGGTCGTATATTTGTAGCAGATACCGACAATAACCGTATTGCAGTGATCAATGCTGCTGGTACTGCTGTTGCTAACTATGCTGGCGCGAATGCAGGGTATGTGGATGGTGCGATTGCTTCGGCGCAATTCAACCAACCTCAGGCGGCTTTTATTGCTGGTCGTACTGTGTTTGTTGCAGATAGCAATAATGATGTGGTCCGCCTTATTGATGCGCGTGTTTCTACGGTATCTACGTTGATTGCTGATACAGGCGATTTGGTATTAGATGCGCCTGCAGGGATTGTGGTATCAACTGATGGAAGGTCTGTGTTTATTGCTGATCAGAATAATCATCGGATTGTGTTAGTTGAAACGGGCAATAACCTGCCTACTATCAGTGCGCCTGCAACGTTCTCTTTGCCGTTGAACGCTAATCGCTCTATCACCGTAACCGCTACGGACACAGATGAAACAGGCTCTCTTTCTTTCCAAGTGTCTGGTGGCGCAGATTTATTGACATTGACTACAGCAACAAACAGCCTGATGATTCGCAGCGGCAGTGATATGGGCAGCACAACGCTTACGCTGCATACCAGTGATTCCTTAGGTGCGCACACTTATGCGGAATTAGTTGTGACAGTTACCGATGCGGTAGCACAACCTGCCAGCAGCAGCAGTGGTGGCGGTGGCGGTGGCGGCTGTAGCCTACAGTCTGAATCAGGCGCAATAGACTGGACGCTATGGTTGCTTGCTCTATTGAGTTTGGCTGCACTGCGTGGCTATCGCCGCTTTACATAACAACGAATCCATTCATTCATATCAATAATCACAGAGGACTATTATGCATACGATCAATACACATAGCAATACACATAGCAGTACATTTAACAATACACTGTATTCCATCCAAAAACGCTTAGTTTTCTTGCTCTGCATAGTGTCGGCATTGATGTCGGCATCGCTGTGGTCAATGACAGCAAGTGCAGCTGCGCCAGTTGCTTTAAGCCATATTTTGTCTGTACACACCTACGCAGGGGGTGGAAATGGCGATGACAGCACCTCCGATGGCGCCAGCACCAAAACCGCGCGGTTTGGTGGGCCCAATGGGCTTAGAGTAGCACCGGATGGGCGCCTCTTTGTCACGAACCGTGATCGCTTACGCGTGGTGAGCGCGGATGGCAGCACGGTATCCACCTACGCTGGTGGCGGCAGCGTGGATATAGATAGCGCCAGCACCGCCAATATTCGTTTTCGCGAACTCCAAGACGTAGCTATTCACCCCGATGGACGCGTGTTTGTTTTAGATGGAGCCTCGTTCTCTGGGCATCGCGTGTATGTTATTGACCCAACTGGCAGCACCGCCTCTATCTATGCGGGCGGGGGATTAATTGGTGAGTTTGCTGGCAGTTTTGCAGATGGTGCCAGCACTACCACTGCGCGCTTTGACCGACCTTTGGGGATGGCGCTTCGCTCTGATGGACGGCTTTTCATTGCTGATACAGACAACCATCGCATTCGCGTCATCAGCGCGGATGGCGCCACCGTTTCTACCTATGCAGGCAATGGCAATCCAGGATTGCTTGATGGCGATGCGGATGCGGCTGAGTTTAATGGCCCTGTCAGCTTGGCATTTGCTACCGATGGGCGCCTCTTTGTCGGCGATGGCAATAACCGCCGCATTCGGGTGATTAGTGCCGATGGCAATACGGTTTCCACCTACGCCGGTCGCGGTGCCATTGGCGAAACAGCAGAAGATTCACCATTCCCGCCCGCTGATAGCATCGATTTTTTTGATGTTGCCTATATTGCTATTACCACCGATGGGCGCATTCTAGTCAGCGATGATGGCTCTCATAATATTCGGGTCATCAGCGCGGATGGCAGCCGTGTTTCTGTGTATGCAGGCGCTAATGGAGTCGGCTCTGACAACATAAGACCAGGCTTTGGCATTAACCCCTTAAATGAAGGTCTTCCTGCTGCAGTTGCCGGTTTTAGCATCCCTCAAGGCATCGCTATTGACGCGACTGGGCGGGTATTTGTCGCCAATCTCGATTTTAACTTAGTGAGCGTTATTGCCCCCAGTTTGGCAGTGGCAGATATCCCCCCTGCGCAATTAAGCGCTGCACAGCAAGTACGCGGAGCAAGGCTCTTCAGCGCTGGCGTAGTGCAATCCCTATTTAGCGATGCGGATGGCAGCACCTTAAGCTACAGCTTGGTCGAAACCAGTTCGGAGACGGCTGCATCCTTTGCCATCGATAGCGTCAGTGGCGCTATCACCTACCTTCAGCCCACAGAGGCGCTGGCTAATACGCAAACACTGGTGATTGCCGCCAGTGATGAGCAAGGCACAGCTACTTCCCGTCTGACGGTTATTTCTGAACCTTTGAGCAACTACCCGCCCCAGTTTCGTTTATCCACCAGTGCCCTCACGCGCGCAGAAGGGTTTGCAGACCCCATAACCATTACTATCAATGACCCAGATGATGGGGATGCGGACGGTATAGAGCAGCCGATTACATACAGCCTGCGCATAGACCCTAATGACTTATTGGCGCCTTTTGCAACATTTGCGATTGACCCACAATCAGGCACAATCACCATTACCAGTATCAGCGGCGTAGGCGCGTTTGGCAATATAACCGTTCGGGTTATTGCTGATGATGGCAGTAACAGCCATAGTGAGTCCGAACAAAGCTTTACCCTCACTGTAACCCAAGTGAATAACACCCCGCCTGTGGTAGCCCCAAGCCTGCGCACTGTGCGCACCTATGCAGGCAGCGGTGTTAGCGATTTTGCAGATGGTAGCGCCCTGACAGCACAATTCAACTCTCCAGGCGGTATTGCTCGGGCAGCCGATGGACGCCTCTTTGTTGCAGATACTTTCAATCACCGTATTCGCGTCATTAGTGCCGATGGTGCGACTGTTTCCACTTATGCAGGTGATGGCGTTCAGAACTTTGCAGATGGCAGCACCAGCACGGCACGCTTTGTCCAACCTCAAGGCGTTGCCGTGGCAGCTGATGGCCGCCTCTTTGTTGCAGATGAGGGCAATCACCGTATTCGCGTCATTAGTGCCGATGGTGCTACCGTCTCTACTTATGCAGGCAGTGGTGCCTTTGGCTTCGCAGATGGCAGCACCAGCACGGCACGCTTTGATGCGCCAACCGGCGTTGCCGTGGCAGCCGATGGGCGCGTCTTTGTTGCAGATGGTTTTTTCAATCACCGTATTCGCGTCATTAGTGCCGATGGTGCTACCGTCTCTACTTATGCAGGCAGTGGTGCCGGCTTCGCCAATGGCAGCACCACCACCGCCCGCTTTGATACGCCAAGCGGCGTTGCTCTGGCAGCCGATGGACGCCTCTTTGTTGCAGATACTTTCAATCACCGTATTCGCGTCATTAGTGCCGATGGTGCTAGCGTCTCTACTTATGCAGGCAGTAGTTTTGGCTTCGCTAATGGCAGCACAAGCACCGCACGCTTTATCGAACCTCGAAGTGTTGCCGTGGCAGCCGATGGTCGCGTCTTTGTTGCTGATACGGGTAACAGTCGGATTCGCGTGATTAGTGCCGATGGTGCCGCTGTCTCTACCTATGCAGGTAGTGGTGCAGCTGCCCAAACCAATGAGCCTCAAGAATTACAAACCGCTTTTGATATAGATTTAAACGGACCGCGAAGAATGACTCTTGCGCCGGATGGACGCCTCTTTTTCACTGACACAAATAGCAATCGTATTCGCGTGATTGAAGTCGTTTCCTCAACTTCTGAAAACTTTGGCTTTGTTACCTTAGGCACTGGATTTCAAGGAGCTGGAACGCGCGTTATTAGCGCACAAAACCTATTTTTTGATGCAGAAGCTAATGACTTAACCTTCAGCATTCTCTCTGGTAATGAGGACGGCTTATTTGCCATCGATGCAGCCAGTGGCAGGGTTACGCTGGCAGGCAGTTTAACCGATGGACAAGCAGGGATCAACACGCTGGTTATCCAGGCACAAGATCTTGCTGGCAGCGCCACCGTAACCCTTACCATCGTAGTGGAAGAGGTGAACGATCCTCCCACGTTCGCCCTGTCTTCCAGCACATTGGAATTAGATGAAGATTTCGGCACTAATACCGATATTGTGGTAGTGAATCCCGATGATGGGGACGCTGCGATTGAGCAAATACTGACTTATAGCGTGAGCACCAACAATGTTGGCTTTACCACACTGACTATCAATGCACAATCAGGGACACTTACCTTGACCAGTATAGCGGATGCTTTTGGTGAGGCAACTCTTACCATAACGGTGACTGATTCTTCTGCTACCAACAATGAGGCAACCCAAGTCCTTAGATTACGAGTACTCTCTGTGAATGACCCGCCTGCCTTTTCCCTCTCTACGACCACACTGAGGCTCACTGAGGACTTTGCTCAAGCAATAACTGTATCGGTGGTGAACCCAAATGATGTTGATGGTGATGGTGATGGCATGGAGCAAACTTTAACCTATAGCATATCACCAGTTAGTTTAGAGGTGGTTGCTATAAGCTTTGATGCCAATTCAGGTCAAGTAATTCTCAATAGCGTTGCCGATGCCAATAGCATTAACCCGATTCTGTTTGAAATAACTGCGAATGATGGTGGCGCGGTCAATAATCTATTCTCGCAGTCATTTACCCTTGAGATTGAGCCTGTGGATGACCCAGGGAGGAATGACCCGCCTAATGTTGTGCTGTCAACTGCTGTGCTCACGCTGGATGAAGATTTTGGCAGTGCTTCTATAACTGTGGTGAGAAGCGATGACGGGGATGACACCAATCAACCTTTGACTTATAGTATAAGCACCACTAATATCGGTTTTGCAATGATTTCTATTGATAGCAACTCAGGCGCTATAACCCTGAGTAGTGTCGATAACCAATTTGGGCAAGCCACTTTGTTTGTGACGGTGGATGACTCTGCTCCTGAGGATAATCTTTCAATCATACAGGTTGTTGTTAGGGCACGTGCTGTGAACGATGTGCCAACTTTTACCTTATCACGAACGGCGTTGACGCTGGATGAGGATTTTGGAACCAATACAGATATTAGCGTGGTGAGTCCAAATGATGGCGACAATGGCGATCAAGTGATTACTTATAGTATTAATCCTACTAATACCGAATTTGCTACTTTAGCAATTGATGCGCAAACAGGGGAGGTTACTATAACCAGTGTCGCTAATGGATTTGGGAGTTCAGTCATTACAGTGATAGCAGAAGATGATGGTGGCGGCGATACCAACCAGTCAACCCAAACCTTTATGCTGACTGTGGTTGATAGTGTGTCACAGCCTGCCAGCAGTGGCGGCGGGGGTGGTGGCGGCTGTAGCCTACAGTCCGCAACGAACCACCCTATAGACACTACACTCTGGTGGCTCCTGTTATTAAGCCTTGCGCTGCTAACAGTGCGCGCTTATACAACGCGCCGCCCTCAAAAAAACCTATAGCATAATGAACATCAAGTCCATATCTGATGAAAAGATAGAGGAACTGCTGTTCGAGCTTGGTAATGAAGGCTGTGGTGTCTATTGGAGAATAGTTGAAATGCTCTATCAAAACAACAATTCCTTACGAACGTAATACAAACCTAATACTATAAAAGGAAAGTATTAAAAAAGAAGTATCTGACGATACTTCACAAAAAAACACAAAAAAAGATTCAAGTCCAATTAAATCAGTCGTCAGCAAACCTTGCGACGTAACCCAAGAAACTTGGGACGCTTGGCTTACAGTCAGAGATTGTAGGGGGGTAGATGAAATGGGATGATGGCGCGTTGGTTTGGGATGGCGTTGAAAGCCCCTTGCAATGGGGGTTACAGGGGGGTGCAAGCCCCTTTTTTTATAGTTTTCGGTTTGGGTTGGAAAAACGGATTTATGGGTATAAAAGGGGAGGAAAATAGGGTTAAAACCATCCGTAAATCATCCAAAAGGTAAGCAAAAAAAAGAATAAAATGGGGCAAGCGGAGCGCGCAGTAATAAGTCTTGCGCGATGAGGGGTAAATTGGCGTAGCCAAGAGGGGGATGATGCAAGCAAAGCGCAGCATCCGCGCTGCCCCCCTTTCAAACTGGTAAAGAAAACTAATCTAGAGTTCTTATAGCAGTCTATCAGAGGATGCGCGCGCGGGCAGAACTGGGTTTGTGTTTAGACTGATGGTTTGGTATAATTGCTAGCGTATGCTAATGTAGCGATCAGCATAGGGGGTAGAAGTCGCCCGTCCTCCTCCGCCATTTATGGCGTGGTTAAGCAGAGTTGCGCACTGTCTGGTCGCTATTTTATTTCCTCAAATTTCCCCAATTCTTGACTACTGATTAGGCTGGCTGACCAGATGTAGTTGGCTTGTAGGTTTTGCCGGTCAACGCGGGCGGTTTGGTTGGTTTGTACGACCAATTTGTTTGCTGCATTGTTGGGCAGGTCAATAACGAATAGCAGATTTTTATTGTTGGTGTCGTAGAGCACGCGGTTTGGGTTGGCAATGTGCTGTAGGATGTTCAAGATAAAGTCATCATCAACGGCAATATTCTTTTCTTTTTTGAGGTCGCGAACCATGCGGGTTATGCGTTTGTCTTGTGCCAGAATGATCGCGGTGTTTGGCGTAACACCGGTGTTTTCCAAATAATCAACTGCTGCGGCAGGCAGGAAGCCTACGGGCGCAGTTTTGCCGGTGTTAGTGGGTGCTTGATTGTCGTTAATTTCTGAAAGTCGCGGTCGGATTAGTGCTTGATATGCAGCGGTAAATTGATCAGGTGCCAGCGTTTGTGCGTGGTTTAGCAGCTGTGTGCGCACGGGTGGAGGCAATGCTAGTATTTTAGCACCCATATTGATAGCGGGTGCGGCAGCACTACCAGCTATGCCGACATTGTAATTGAAGCCCTCACCGTGATCCAATTCGGGCGGTGTTTCGCCTTCAGGGGTTTGTTCAATTCGACCATCTGATGCCTAGATGCTGCTGAGTGCAATAACCGTGCAGCGACAGTTGTAGCCGTTGGGCGGATAGTTTGTTTGCCAAAAGGGATCATCAATATGATAAGCAGCATTGTTATAGGGTTGGTGCGAATCGCGTACTCGTTCATCTCCAGCAGTAAGGTAGCGCAGATATGGCATAGCTTCTTTTGTTTCTTGGAATTGTTGCCACTGCCCAGCGGCGCGATGCGGAGCGCACGTTGGTCTGATAAATCAACCGACTTCGCCAGTTTCTATTGCCGTTGTATGACCAACCGTATCGAGCGACGATGCTATTGAAGTCATCACGGAATTGGGAGAGCGATTTGCCTTCGGATATGGCCGCCTGAACGGCGTTTTGAAAGTCACGAACAATGTCTAATTTGGCAGCCCCCGCAACAGAGATAAGAGAAAAGCACCACTGACCACAAAAGCCCTAAGCATCGTTACTGACGAAGCGAAAAAGGCAAATATAACACTGGAGCAAGCCTTAACAGAATCAGTTGGAAACAACTGGGTGAGCTTTAAGGTGCTTTGGTATAAAAATTCAAATCATCCTCTTCAAAACCATTCGGCAAAGAACGCTTACCCAAAGTGGAAAGAAGCGCCCGATCCCGACACGCTTAGAGAGCGAGTCCAGAACCAACTTTTACCAAAAGGAGAATTGAATAATGAAAACATCTTCCAAATATGATGAATTTCACCCCTATTTTCGCACGAGAGAGGAGTTCCGCACTGATCCTGTGCCTATGGTGCCCCTGAGTGTTATCTATTCACAGCGGGCGTTATATTGAATAAAAAAACAACAATCCGTTTTTGACCAAGTTGCGGGACTGTGCACAAGATGGGAATCAATATCAATTTGTAGGTGCGCACATAAACGAGAATAGCGACCATGTTCCGTTGTATCAGCAAGTAGGCGAGACTGCGCTTACAAAGTTAGATTCTCTTAACAACCGAGCGAAAGCCCAGAAGGGCGAAAATTACGGAGATCTTTGATGGTCCCCTAAAGTGCAGGTTTTGGGGGTCGATTTTGATAAGGACTTCCGATATACCACTACACATGGGGATTGGGGGCGTTGCCCCTTATCTGTCAGGGGGAAATTACCCACAGCCTCTCTCATTTGCCTCATACGGAGCGATAATCCATTGAGTAAGGCCAATGGTTAGGTCTTTGTTGTTAAGTGCGTCACAGCACGCGGAATTGTTAAATTCTCTTGGATTGTAGCGTGCCATGCCGCTTTTGGGGTTGCCGGGTTTGGCTTAGGATATTTTTTAGATTATGTTTAACTATCTGGGGGGTTGAGTTTTACTGTATCTGGTATGTAATAGTTTCTGTATTTTTTACACATCTGGTATATTTAGTTTTCCGTATGCGGCTACTGCTTTTTTGAGAGCGGGGAATACATTTTTTGTTTTTACTGATCGGATGCGTCCGTCTTGTCCTAGAGTTAGGGTACGGTATTGAGTTGTTCTGAGTATGATGCACTGACTATATAGGCTTCTTTTCTGAGCATACTGTAGATAGAATTTAGTGAGCACTTGTATGCGTATGCACTTAGCATTTTCATTCCATCTTTGGTATTTGTATCTACTTTAAGTTTAACATTTCGTTCTAAGCAATTCAGATAGAACTGTTGTTTAGCATCTTCTTTTGTGATTCGATTATTGTGATATTTGGTTGCTGTGAAGCGCGACCATGTAATATCAAAAACTTTTGATAAGAGGTTATGTTTTTGCAACAAAAAAAAGAGCGTTTGGTTTTGTTTTTTTGGCATGGCTTTTTGTGGTGATTCCTGGATTTCTGCCACTTATTATATCTCAAACATTGTGAAAAGGGATTTTCTACTTAACAAAAACCTTTAAATTATTTGCATTACAACGATTACAAAAGCAGTGATCAGACCCTTTGTTTTTTCCACAAAAAAACATTACAAAAAAAAGCATTTCAATGGTTAAAAAAGTTCCTCTCATGAGGAACAGTGATTCACAACTTCGTTGTCGCATGTCGCTATCGCTCCATGCTCCATCTTCGTAGTGAATCAAAATTCCCAAATCTCATCAAATAAGAATTATTTGTTGACATTTTTGTCTTGCCTTTTGGGTGATTAATGTCTTTGTTTGGGTCTGATTTTTTGTGTTGGTTTTGGTTAGATTTTTTTTGTTGCGCAGAATATATTTTTGTATTTTTCGAGTGTGCGCTCAAAGGATTTTGATTGATGTTAGAGGAGTTGAAAGTATTTTGAGTTCGTTTTTGAGATGAGGCCTAACATTTCAGGATGGACCATCAAGTTGTTGTTTGGCATTGATAATGCTGATCCTGAAGTTGCTCTATGTTGATTTACAGGTTTTTGTATCTTTTGGTTTAACATCCGCCCTTCCCGCAAAGCGCGGTTGCGCTTTGCGGTTCGGTTGGTTGTTTTTTTTAATTTGCCCTACGTTACCACGTGAGGGCATTTGAGAGTAGTCTTTGCATTTCGTCAAGCTATCGCTTGTCTCAATACTTAGACCACTCTCAAATGCCCGTATAGTTTTTGATATTTTAAAGTTATTGAAATTTTTATTTCGACTGTGGGGGCTGGTCTTGCTTCTTGTTCTACAGCCTCTATAGTTTCTACACTTTCTATAGTTTCTACACTTTCTACACTTTCTACAGTTTCTATAGTTTCTATAGTTTCTATAGTTTCTATAGTTTCTATAGTTTCTATAGTTTCTATAGTTTCTATAGTTTCTATAGTTTCTATATTTCTGATACATCATCTATAGTACATACATCATCTATAGTACATACATCATCTATAGTACATACATCATCTATAGTACCTGCATCATCTATAGTACCTGCATCATCTATAGTACCTGCATTATCTATAGTACATACATCATCTATAGTACATACATCATCTATAGTACCTGCATCATCTATAGTACCTGCATTATCTATAGTACCTGCATTATCTATAGTACATACATCATCTATAGTACCTGCATTATCTATAGTACATACATCATCTATAGTACCTGCATTATCTATAGTACCCGCATCATCTATAGTACCTGCATTATCTATAGTACCCGCATTATCTATAGTACCTGCATTATCTATAGTACCCGCATTATCTATAGTACCCGCATTATCTATAGTACCTGCATTATCTATAGTACCTGCATCATCTATAGTACATACATCATCTATAGTACCTGCATTATCTATAGTACCTACATTATCTATAGTACCTACATTATCTATAGTCCATATATCTTCTATATCCTATAAAACAGCCGACCATAAAAGATTAAAGCCAAGAGATTTCAGGAAGGGTAACAACAATGACGAGCAATAACCAAGAAGCAATTATGAAAAAGGTGGAATTACAGGACGGCGCATCCGCCGACATCGTGCAGGACAATGTGCAACATTTGAAAGCGCTTTTCTCCGAGGCTTTTACCGAAAGAAATTAGGTTACATATTGAAGTTGGTGAAAATGGTCATGAAGTGCTTTTTTATAGTTTGTACAGTTTCTATACTACCTCTTGTTAGCATAGTTTCTCTTATCTGTTTGATCTGTTTGTTATTTCGCGATCTGCTTCTTTAATGTCTTCATCTTGTGTTATTTTTATAATATTTTTGTGAGCCCGCTGTAGTTCATTTGCGTATAGTCGTTCGGCTCGTTTAAGTTCTTTGAGTTGTCTGCTTAGTCGTATTATTGTTTTTATAATTTCTGCACCTTCCCATGTTTTTTTCGTTCTTGCTTTTCTATCTGCCTGTTCTTCTGTTAGGTGCACTCTTTTGAATCTTCCTGTTCTTTTTTGAAGAAAGTATTGTGCGTATATGACGGTCTCATCATTTTGGGGAGTGGTGTTCCACTTTCTCCACGTTGCTTTTATTGTCTTATCTCCTTTGCTTGTGTTGTTTTCAAGGTTTTGAATATTGATTTTAATGTGTGTTATGCACTGTTCTTGTAAGATTTTATTTAAGTTATCCATAGTTTTTCCTAATTTATTTATATTTTGTTGCATTTTTGACTATATGTCTTTCATATACTCTATTTAAGATATACGTTTTTTTACAAGATTTTTATGAAAATTATTTTTATTTTTAGGTACGCGGCATTTTTCTTGGCTTTATTCCACTTAGGTTTTGTTTATGCTCAGTTTTGTGAGCCGGTACTTGACACTGCGGACATTTCGAGATTATCTGTTGTTGATTCTCGTGAGGATGCTCCTCTTTATGAAGGCAATCCTGCTCGTGCTTCTTTGGATAGGGAGATTAAGGATGAGGAAGAGAGGTTAAGGGATTTGCCTGCCGAATCTGATGAGGCTGATGTTTTGCGTCAGAGCATTTCTGAGAAGCGTTCTGCTCTTTCGCAATTAAAGAGGGATGATGCTGCATCAGCGGCCTTGAGCGCGAAGTCTTCTGTTGCTCGTGCTGCTTCTTGGGCAGCAAATAGTATCGGCAATGTTAAGTTAGGTTCTATTGGTAAGTTACCTTCAAAGATACCGTCTGCTTCTTTGGGTTCAATTGGTATAGGTGATTTAGGTTCTGGTTTGGGCACATTGAGTGTTGATGGTATGGTTGATGGTTTGGGTGATGCTATTTCTGGTGGTGTTAAAAGTGCTTTGACTGATGCGTTACCTGATCCTCCTGCTTTTCGCACCAAACATATTCACGCTGATAATCTGGAACAATATAAAAGCATTCCTTAAAGGCATCAACAATGCTATATTTGTGTTCTGTTATACGTGCCATATCTAGTTCTTAAAATCAATATTTAAGCCATTTTTTAGCTAACCATTCTCTCTAAACTCTGTTGCATGGCTGCTTTAAAGTCTGGGTCATTCGTTAGCAGTCTATAAAGCTCCAGTTCGTTTCTACGATTATTCATCATCACATCTTCAAAGATTTTCTCAAAAGCCAACTCACGGTTTTGTTTATCGTCATTGTTCTTGTATTTGGTTTCAAAATCTGGGTGAGAACGAATACTCTCGGCCAAATTGACAAACTTAACGCGCTGTTCTTCAGGCGTTGCGCTCCAGCCTTGAAACCATCGTTCATTAAAACTCTCTATAATAGCGTCCAAAGGGTCTTTTTCCTCATCACCACCATGTGCACCACGGGGGTTAGCATTTTGTGGATCAAGCTCTGTTTCACTGGCATCCAAGCCTATAGAATGGCTAAGCTTAACGCGCTCCAATCCATACGAAGACAAGTCAACAGCTTCCAATAACTCATCAATCTTTTCAGCATCTGGATCTTTCACGATCAGTTTGGGGATCAGGAACTTCAAGAACCAGAAGAGTTTTTCCCAATCCACAACCTCAAACGGCATGATGGATGCCATTTGCCCATAGATCTTTACAAACTGTTTCGCTTTGATCTTAAAATCCGCTTTTTCCTCATCTTTAAGCTCCAGCTCTTCATTAAAACGATGAGCCGCAACATCAATAATCGGGCTCAGCTGCTGAGCATCTGCATCATCAAAATACAACGACACAAATTGCTCAACCTCATTCCAGTCATAAACGCCAACGTCGCCGAGCGCATCTTTTAGTTCGTGTAGAACATTCACGTCAGTTGCCTCGGATAAGCTGGTCGAGATGTAGAAGTCATCAAATGCGTTCTTGATGTCATCAACGGAATTAAAGAAATCCAGCACAAACAAGTCTTCTGTTTTTTTGCCGAATTTAGGCGCAGATCTATTCAATCGAGACAGCGCCTGCACACACAAGACACCTTGCAGCTTTTTATCGACATACATCGATGTCAGCTTGGGTTGGTCGAAACCAGTCAGATATTTATTTGCCACCACGAGCAAACGATATGTATTTTTGATAGACGAACCATTATGTATGATCGGCTTGCCATCTTGATCAAACCCGTCAAAATATTCCTTGGTTTTATCATCTGAAAAACCGTTCATCTGGCTTTCTGTATACGCAATGCCATCAACTTCTTTTTCGCCAGAGAAGGCAACAATAGTTTTGAATGGGCTGCCGCGCTGTTCAAGCAATTTTGTGATCGCTTTATAATAACGAATAGCAGATTCAATATTCTGCGTGATGATCATGCCCTTGGCTTTGCCTTTTAGTTTTTTTGCATTGACCACATTTTGAATAAAGTGATCGAGCATAATCTCAGCCTTAATCTGAATGGTGCTAGGGTTGTGCTCTACATAAGCACGAAGCTTCTTCTGTGCTTTTTTGCTGTCGAACAGTGGGTTGTCTTCAATAGACTTCTGAATTTCGTAATAGCTTTTGTAGGTCGTATAATTCGCTAATACATCCAGAATAAAGCCTTCCTCGATGGCTTGCTTCATGGTGTAGAGATGGAACGGGCGGAAACTTCCGTCCGGTTGCTGCGTTCCGAATTTTTCCAGCGTTGTATTCTTTGGCGTAGCCGTGAACGCAAAATAAGACGCATTGCCGCGCATCTTGCGTGAGCGCATAGCTTCTATGATCTTGTCCTGAGCATCATCGGCGTCATTATCGGTATCTTTACCCATGGCGCGGTTCATGTTGTCATGCGCCAATCCGCTTTGTGAACTGTGCGCTTCATCAATAATCACGGCAAAACACTTCTCGCTCAAATCATCAATGCCGTCAATAATGAACGGGAATTTTTGAATGGTGGTGGTGATGATCTTCTTGCCTTGCTCCAGAGCGCTTTTCAGCTCGGATGATTTATAGGCGGGCGCGATGATATTCTTCACCTCAGAAAACTCTTTGATGTTATCACGCAGCTGGCGATCCAGAATGCGGCGGTCAGTCACAACAATCACACTGTCAAACAGCGGTTGTTCCAAGCCACGCGCGCCAGGCAAGCTTTCTTTATGCGGATAAGCCTCAATTAGCTGATACGCCGCCCATGTGATAGAATTGGATTTCCCAGAACCGGCAGAATGCTGAATAAGATATGTATGCCCCACACCGTTTTCACCAGCATGAGAGATTAGCTTTCGCACAACATCCAGCTGATGGTAACGCGGGAAGAATAATGTGCGTTTTTCCAGCTTGTTTTTGAATGATCCATCAAGGCGCATGAAATGTTGAATGATGCCCGCCACACTTTCACGACCAAACACTTCCTCCCATAGATACGCGGTTTTGTGGCCTTTTGGGTTTGGTGGGTTGCCTGCGCCGCCATCATGCCCCTTGTTGAACGGCAAAAAGAATGTGCCTTTGCCAGCAAGCTTTGTTGTCATGTAAACCTCATCCGTATCAACCGCCATATGCACGAGGCAGCGCCCAAACTGAAACAGTGCCTGAGACGGGTCTCTGTCCTCACGATATTGCTTCTGGCCGTGATAACGTGCGGTTTGTCCCGTCCATGGGTTTTTCAGCTCCAGCGTAGCAAAGGGCAAACCATTAATGAACAACACAACATCCACTTCCTCCAGCGGATTGGCGGCGGAATACATGACTTGGCGGGTACAGCTGAAGATATTGTCTTCAAAATTCTGCTTAACGATTTCACTGCTGCTTGCCAGTGGTGCGGGGTACATCAAATAAAAATGCGCATCATCAACAGAGAGACCTTTTTTGAACAAATGCAAAATACCGTGTTTTTTCACCAAGCGGTCAAAACGCTCCAGTACTTTACGCTGCCAATCACTGCCCCCTCGCTGTAATTTTTCTAACTCATCGCTTTGTGTGGACTCTAAAAATTGCCAAAAATACCGTTCATCAATAGCAAACTGCTTATTAAAGTGGGTAGGCTCTCCAACTCGATAATACTGCGAGTCATTGCTGTAGATCCTTTGTTGATCTTCAACAAAAAAAGCGGGAGGGCGTTCTTCCTTGATTGTGCCAGTTAACGATTTTTCAATGAGTTGCTCTAAGGCTAATTCGTTGGTTTTGCTAACCATAATTATTTCCTTGCATTTTGGCTCATTATTAAAGCTTCTTCTGCTTTGTTTTCTCGCACAATTCTTTTTATACAATTAAGCCTTGTTCTTAAGCCACTTTCTTTTGTACCTTTTAATTTTGGATCATTTGCTAATAAATCTTCTATTACCAGATGTTCTCCTTTTTTTATAGCCACTTCATAACAATTTCTAAAACATCGTTTCCCGACAGAATTCAACACTCGCTTTAAATTCATATCTACCTCCTAAATCACTTTAATTTTACCCGTCACCGCACTGTTAATCAGCGAAGCCTTATATTCTTTGAGCTTATCAATTTGTGCTTGTTGTAGATCTATTGCATTAGCAAACTGCACTGATATTTGTTTCAGGTGATCACAAATTAGCTTTTGCTCCGGTTTTGGAGGTAAAGCCAAATAAAAGTTTTTTATTGCTTGAAAATTTAACCCCTCGCGTCCCCCGCCTTGTTGAAAAAACCATATTTGTGATTGGCCAACATTCGATGCTAATACCGCATTTAAAAATACTGTCTCGACATCTGCGGTAGGACGAATAATGCATACGTGCTGATTTACATTTAAGTCATCATCTATTTCAACGTAATAACAACGTCCTATCGAGCCACCAGTAATGTTAAGCAACACATCACCTTTTTGGACTTTACTATTGCTCATGGAATCATGAACTCTTGAAGAAATTCTT
>CBDCOD010000013.1:0-26352 GCA_965219665.1 Gammaproteobacteria bacterium
GTACAAATAGAGTTGATTGCTCTCCTATATACAAGCCCAACCTAACAGGTGAATTGCATATAACTATTATTGCCACAGGTATTAACCATCATGAATTTGGCAATCAGCTTACACCCAAAAACACACCATCAACGGCAGCTAGACGCAGGCAGCAACTACCTATGCAACAAGCACATAGCAATAATATTAGCCACATAGAACATAAGCGCAAAAAATTAGAAAAACCTATTGCCGAACAGCATGCGCCTGTCAAAGAGGTTAACGGTGAAGTGTTCATGAGCTCAATCTCCCCTTTTTACGACAAAATGTTAGACTAGAATCAACACCATTTTCTCTATTGATTAGATAGTGCCCTATTATCATGAAAAAATTGGAAACGTAGTCAATGAAAAATTCTTTTCTGTGGATAACATTTTCTATGCTACTTTTTGTACATCTATTGAGCATCGTTATATTAGCCTATACCGATCAAAACACGACGAACAGAATCAACCGTGTTAATGTACAAAACCAAGAACTACGCTATCAAATACAGCAACTTGACATTGAGCTTGCATGGCAAATAAACTACCCAAAATTAGACAAGTGGGCAAATGAAAATGGCTTTGTAGATACCCCAACCAAGCAAATATTTATCCAAAGACCTCAGAATCAATGACCGCTAATCGGAAGATACTCCCAAAAGCACCAGCTGTTTTTATCTTTCCTCGCATTCGCTTAACTCTTCTTATCCCTATATGTTTATTTGTATTTGGTATATTACTGATACGCTCTGGCCAGTTAATCTTTAGCCAAGACAGCGCTGTTTGGTCTGAAAGGCGTCATGCAATCGTTAGCCGAGAACGTAGTTTAGAAGCCTACCGTGGAGCTCTCTACTCACACGATGGAACATTACTGGCAGGTAATGCGCTCACCTATCAAATAGGGTTTGATTCTGAGAAATTTTTGCGCCAATTACAACAGCGCCAAGCAACAGTTGATACCAACACCAAAAGACGAGAAGCTGAAGCAGCGCGCCAGTTCCTCAAAATAGCCTCTCAACTGATTGGGACTAAAACTGATTTATATAACTACGCACTTAGCAATCCAACTAACAACTATCTACCTCTACAAAACGCCCTGTCTCCTGAGCGTTATGCCAAACTAACCCTACATAACGCCAGTTCTGAATACCAGTGTTTTAATATTCAGAAAAGCAGCCATCGTATTTATCCAAATGGTTCACTGGCGGCACATGCTATCGGCATCAGCTCAGTCAGTGGCAAAGGCCTAGAAGGCAGTGAAAGATGGTTTGATTCACGATTGCAAGAAACACCTGGTATAGAATCAATCATATGGTCAAGAGAGCATAACTCTCCTAAGAAACGTATTGTGCAACGGACAGTAGAGCGCGCTCCCAAAGATGGCGAAGACATCTCTTTGTCCATAGACTCTCGTGCGCAATTTATTGTACAGAAAGCGCTACTTAACGCGTATAACAAACACCAGGCAAAGGCTGTCTACGCTGTCCTATTAGACGCAACAAATGGCGCTATTAGATCACTCGCATCTGTGCCTGATTTTAACCCTAACGACTCACGCACTTGGTCTCCTGAAAGTTTAAGCAATAAAGTATTAAGCGCACAAATACAACCTGGTTCTACACTGAAGCCTGCTACGATACTAGCTGGATTAGAGGCACATATTATTTCAGAAGCGACTACAGTAAACGCCAATAAAATATTCAAACTGGGCAATTTCTCCATTACAGATCCAAGACATTTTGGAACCCTGACTCCAGCTGGTGTTCTAGAAAAATCCAGCAATATTGGTGTTATTAAATTAGGCAAACAGATAGGAAAAGAAGCACTCTGGACGCTGTATAAAAAACTCAATTGGGGTAGAGTAAACCCCATTCACAATAACAATATAGCCCCTGATTTGTCCAGTCTGGATCACTTTGACAGTTGGAGTTTGGGTGACTTTATTGTGCGGACCTATGGCTACGGCATTTCTATGGACTTATTAGACTTATCGCGCCTATACCTTGCTATTGCAAACAATGGGAAGATACCACACCCACATATCTGGGATAAGGCAAAAGGGAACGATGTAACAACGCCGGCTATACAACCCCAAAATGCAAAATTACTACGCCAATGGCTACAAAAAGCGACCTCGCCAACAGGAACAGCTCACAAAGCTCGAGTTACAGGCTTTACTGCTGCCGGCAAAACAGGAACTATTCGCCGCCTAAATGCTGAAAAAAACAAATATGAATACCATGCTCTATTTGCAGGTTTGTTTCCTGCCACACAACCTAAGTTTATTATGATTATTGCTATTGAGCATGATAAAGAAGAAGAGCACTATCAAGGGGGTGATAGTGCAGCACCTGTTTTTGGAACCGTAATGCAGCAATTGGCCCGTATATACACCCTATGAAATACTATAACTTCCCAATTATTGGCATTACCGGAACAAATGGCAAAACTTCTACCGCTCACTTCTGTGCACAACTGCTACAAAAACAAGGCAAAAAAATAGGCATGCTCGGCACGTTGGGCAATGGCATATATGACTGCAATGGCGCACACTTACAAACAAGTCCACTCACCACTTTAGGCAATAAGCAACTCATAGAATATATGCATTATTTTGAGCAACAAAATATTGACTTGCTTATTATGGAAGTTTCTTCACACGGCATTGACCAAAACCGCATTAAAGACATTCCTTTTACTATTAAGGTGCTCACCAACATCGGCTCAGACCACCTTGATTATCATCCCTCACTCGCCCACTACCGAACCACAAAACATCATTTTTTTACAGGCTTTCCCAATTCTGATGCTACCTGGATTATCAATGCTGACGATCCCGAACAAAAATCACTCTATACAGCAAATCTATTGCGCTATAGCGTACAAAGACCAGCTGACTACTGCATCACAAACATACAAAGTAATCATTTTGACTTTCGCTGCACCATACAATCCCCTAATAACACATGGCCAGTAAACATCCCTCTTATAGGCGAATTTCAGCTTGCCAATATATTAGCAGCATTCACTGTATGCGCCCAATTTGTTGATGCAAACGCACTTATCCCACACATTGAAAGCATTAAACCTATTGAAGGGCGCATGCATATTGTTGCAAGTCAACCAACTGTCATCGTGGACTATGCGCACACAGAAGATGCTCTGTATCATGCTCTTGTTCCCCTGCGAAAAAACTGCAAAAATGACCTTTGGTGTGTTTTTGGTTGTGGCGGGGAGCGTGACCAAAGCAAGCGCAAGAAAATGGGAGAAGTAGCTGCCAGTTTGACAGACTACTGTATTATTACCGATGATAATCCACGCCATGAAGATCCTGCCCATATTCGAGAAATGATCATCCAAGGCTGTCCGCAAGCAATCGTAATAGCAGATAGAGGCGCTGCTATTACCCATGCTATTACCCACGCTCAAAAAACCGACTGCATCCTTATTGCTGGCAAAGGACATGAAGCCTACCAAATCATCGGCGACCAACGCCTACCCTTTAGCGACATTGCACTTGCGCAGCAACTTACCGCCGCACACCGCCCTACTTGCTCTTCCACTAATAGTCAGTAAAAGAGCACATTCCACGCTCAATTCCTCTCAGAGGAAAGTCCCATCAGGCTGCTTCCGCCACCCCTTCAAAGGGACGGGGTTATGGTGCGTTATGAGAGGGGGTAGCGACTTGGTTGCGGATATAGAGCGGTTTAACCTGCATGCTGTCAGTGGTCCATTGATTGTGGCGCTTGGCTAATCTACACATAGCCTGCACGCATAAAGCGTGATCTGCATCAAAAGCACTTCCTATGGTGCTGTATTCCCCTATATTAAGCGCCTCTATTTGTTGATAAATATATGCTGGCTCTGCTACACCTGGTTCAATGATTGCATGGTGCGTGTTGCTATCCCATAGGGCATAGTACCACTGCCCCATACGCGCATCCTGAGCGGTTAGCACCCAGCGCGGTATTGACTCCTGAGGTGGCGTAAGCGCTTGTTCATATAAAATTTCCAGACTACATAAGGTCTGTGCAGGCAACTTTCTATGTAGCATAATGCCTTGTGCAATCACGACTGCGCTGCGCGCGCCAATAAAGCTACCAGGACCTATGTCAACCGCTAAGGCGGTTATGTCTTCTTTTGTTATGCCTGCCTCTTGCAGGGCTACATCCAAACACTGAAAAAAGCAGGCAGAATGATTAGTAGCGCCTGTCATCACCTGCTCTGATACAACGTGATTATCAGAACACAAGCCTACTTTAGCGATAGTACTACTCAAAGAAATACACAATAACATCTTGCTTACGCTTCTTTTCCCAAGAGGCAATAATAAAAGCCCTCCAATTCTGCCTTATTCGGTAACACTTGCCAGCCCACATCACAGGCGAAGCCAAAGGGCAAATCAATCGGGATGGGTTGAGCAGCATGCTTCGCAATAAAAGCGCGCATCTGTCCACTGTTCTCTGCCTTCAAAGTAGAGCATGTAGCATATAACAGCCTTCCCCCCACTTGCAAATGCTGCCAAGCGGTTTCTAATAGTTCCTGTTGCAGTGCCACCATCTGGCGCACCTGCTCCCCTGTGCGAGACCACTTTATGTCAGGGTGACGACGAATAGCACCAACGGCTGAACACGGCGCATCTAATAAGATAGCCTGATATTGTCTATCGCCCCATGTTTTGGCACTGCGCGCATCGCCTACTTGCACTACCAGCTGCATAGACTGCTGCGCTAAACGCCGCTGCAAATAATCTGCCTTATACGGGTTAATTTCTATAGCAGAAGCCTCCACATCTAAAAACTGCTGTTTTATTTGGAGCAGTTTATTACCAGGGGCAGCACAGACATCTATAACCGTTTCATGGGCAGTGGGCTGTAATATATGTACGGCTGCTTGTGCCGCTAACCCCTGCACCATACAGCTTCCCTGCTCCCAATTGGGCAACTGATGCTGAGATACTGCGGCATCTACTAAAACAATGCTATTAGGTATCGATCCTGCGTGTGCGGCAATGCCTTTTTGTTGGAGCTGTTCTATGTATGCTGCACAGCTTTGACGTAATGGGTTATTGCACAAAATCATCATAGCAGGCGTATTATTTGCTGCTATAACCGCATTAGCCCTTGCTGCACCCCAGTCTTTTTTTAGACGCTTTATTAGCCACGATGGATGCTCTTGTAAGATACCGGCTTGCTGCTGCAAAAGATCATCAAACTTCGCTTGCTCTCGCTGATAGCGTCTTAATATGCCATTCACCAACCGCGCAGAGAATTTAAAGTGTAGGTGCTTACATAGCTCAACCGCTGTATGCACTGCGGCATGGTCCGCAACTCGCAAAAAGCGCAGTTGGTATAAGCCAATCAATAAAATCAACTGGACGCGATGCTCTTTAATAGCTGCTTGGCGCAGTTGTTGCAGTTGCCATTGCAAACTGCTCTTATAGCGTAGCACGCCATATACAATGGTGCTTAATAATTTTTGATTTTCAAGGCTCAACCCCTCTTTCTCCTGCACAAGGACGCTTTCTAATTTTTCCCCTGAAAAAACACGTTCTAAAACCCGCAGCGCGGCTTTACGCGTCAACATAAGCTGGTAAGGTGTGTGCCATGCCGTTTATAAAATCTTTAATCGGAACCATACGCTTACCTGGTGCTTGAATACTGGTTATGGACAGCCCTTCCTGCGCACACCCAATAACGAGTGCCTCTTTCATAACCTGAATTTTCCCTGCCTGTAGCGCTGGTATGCTGGCAACGTGCACCGACCCCACCTTATAACGCGCACCCTGCGCTATAAACCAACATCCAGGTGCGGCTGAAAAGGCACGAATACGCCGCTCTAAAGTCACAGCATCCGTGGTATAAAAATCAAGAAAGGCTTGTTTTGTCGTAATCTTGGCAGCATAATTCACTCCATCTTTTGACTGCTCAACAGGAACAATTACTGCTAAGTTATGCAACACCTCAACCAAAGCCTTAGATCCTAATTCCGCCAGCCGATCATGCAGTGAGCACGCGGTCTCATCTGGCACCAAAGGGGTGGCTTCCTCAGCATAAACCGCACCCGTGTCTAAGTGCTCATCCATACGCATAATACTGACACCGCTTTGTGCATCCCCAGCTTCTATGGCACGCTGAATAGGCGCTGCGCCGCGCCAACGTGGCAAAAGCGAGGCATGGACGTTAATACACACCACATTATCAACCAGTATTTTAGGCAGAATCAGCCCGTAGGCAACCACTACCATCGCATCTGCTTTTAAGTCTATCAGTTCCTTGCAAACTGCTTCGTCTAAGTGCGGTACTTGGCGCACGGGTATATTGTGAGCAAGCGCTGCTTGCTTAACAGGCGGTTGGTGCAACTTGCGCCCGCGCCCTGCTTTCTTATCTGCTTGGCACAAAACAGTCACTATTTCAAAATCAGCATCAATCAACGCCTGCAAGCAAACTACTGCAAAATCAGGCGTTCCTGCAAAAATAACTCTCATCCCTGCTCGCTCCAATATTTTTGCATTTTGCGACGTATCCGCTGATATTTAAGACGCGATAATTGGTCAATAAAGAGTATGCCATTTAAGTGATCAATTTCGTGCTGAACACACACGGCGCCTAAATCAGAAAATTCCCGCTCAAAAGACTCACCATCTAAACCAATAGCACGCACTAATATATGCTGTTTGCGCTCCGTCTGTTCATGAATAGTTGGTATAGACAGGCACCCTTCCTCCCACGTAATCGTTTCATGAGACTCTACTATTTCTGGATTGAAAAAATACTGAGGATCATTGCAATCCTTACTCACATCCATCACAAAAAGACGCTGTGCTAGTCCAACCTGAATCGCAGCCAAACCAACCCCTTCATACTCATACATCATCTCAAGCATTTGTTCAGCCTGTTGAACTAACGCCCCATCAACATTCGTTATAGGCAGGCTGCACCGCCGTAACACTTCCTCATTCTTTGGGAATAACTGTAAATTCATTATTCAAAATATCTCACGCTGACGTTTGCGCTGCTCCTGCAACGTGCCACTAATCCAACCTGTCATTAAGGCCAATACACCGACTAAAATAAGCAAACCAATCCAGTTACGTTGTTGGCTACGATACTCCACCTCATCGCTCTCACGCAGCAAGCTATTTTCTATCAATAAAAACTCATTATCTTCTAGTAACTTGCTGTTTTCTGCTGCAACTGCAAGTGGATTTTTTGCAATGCGCTCTAATTCTTTTATGTTGTACAGCTGCACATAGTTATCTTTCTTGTACTGTTCCAACTCTCCGGTTAGCTGCTTCCTCTGTTTACGCAAATACTCCAACTCCTTGGATAATACATTCATCTGTTGCTTATGCTTATCAAATGACTGCTGCAAAGTATTTAAACGTATTTGAGAGTTAGGCTTAACAACCAGTAAACTGCTTCTAATATAACCAACTTGCTTATTCACACGCACCTTACTCCAGCCCGTCTGTTTATTCTCTAATATACGTACCCTATCTAACTGGCCTACTTGGGCAATAACCTTGCTTTCTTTAGACGGTTTACTATATAGTGACGCACTCACTTTATCGCTCAAATAATACAGCGTTTGCGCCCAACTCATAGGCGCAAACCATAGGGTGAACAGCCATAGCAATCCCGCAATTCTAAACATTAGGCCATTAAATCAAGTAACTGCTTACGCAAGTGATTTTTTTGCTCTAAACATACTACATGCTTAGAGCGTACCTGCTCAACTACTGCCTCAGGTGCCTTTTTTGTAAAAGCAGGATTATTGAGTTTATGGGTTAACTGATCCAATTGTTTTTCAATCTGTGCTAACTCTTTTTGCAACCGCTTTTGTTCTGACTCAACATCAATCAGCCCTGCTATAGGAATCACCAACTTCCCTGCACCACATAGCATGCTAACCGCTTTATCCGTAAACGTTTCACACAGCTCAATACGCTCTAATTTGGCACCTACTAACAATAACTGCTTATACGATGATAGCCATTGCTGCTCTATAACACTTGCTTGACTGATATAAACGGTTATTTTTTTGCTGGGCGCAATATTCATCTGTGCGCGAATACTGCGCACCCCGCCAATTACAGACTGTATCCAGTCCATCTGAGGATAGTCCTCTACTACAGCAACAGCAGGATACGGGCGACGCATAATGCTTTCTTCGGGTAAAGACAGCAAAAGTTTTACATGCTGCCAAATAGACTCCGTAAT
Source organism: Gammaproteobacteria bacterium (assembly GCA_965219665.1). Lineage (GTDB taxonomy): Bacteria > Pseudomonadota > Gammaproteobacteria > CAKMZV01 > CAKMZV01 > CBDCOD01. The sequence continues at coordinate 8,246 of CBDCOD010000013.1, forward strand.
AAAGGGAATAATTGGATGTGCCAAGCAGCAGACCTTTTCTAGAATACATAACATCTGGTAGCGCGTTTTTGCTGCCTGCCTATCTTGCTGCAACAGAACTTTAGACAGTTCTAAATACCAGTCACAAAAGTCATGCCAAACAAAATCATATATAGCATTAGCTGCCAAATCTAACCGATAGGTTGCAAATGCCTGCTCCACCTGCTCCACTGTCTGTACAAGGCGTACATCGATCCATTGATCAACCACATGATCTGAAGGAGTGCTATCCAATGCCTGATCCTCTGTATTCATCAGCACAAACCGTGCACCATTCCACAATTTATTGCAAAAATTCCGATAACCCGTACATCGCGACAAATCAAAACGAATATCGCGACCTGTTGAAGCCATCGCTGCAAAAGTAAAGCGCAGCGCATCACAGCCAAAGGCGGGAATACCATCTGGATAATCCTTACGGGTATCCTTTTCTATACGCTTTGCATGCTGTGGCTGCATAAGCCCACCAGTACGCTTTGTTACCAAATTTTCTAAGCCAATGCCATCGATCAAATCTATGGGATCTAACACATTACCCTTTGACTTAGACATTTTGTCGCCGTTTTTATCACGCACTAATCCGTGAACATATACTTCTTTAAAGGGCACTTGGCCTGTAAACTTAAGCCCGAACATAATCATGCGCGCAACCCAAAAGAAGATAATATCAAAGCCTGTTACTAAAATAGAGGTGGGATAGAAGCGTTCCAGTTCTTCTGTTTCTTTGGGCCAGCCTAACGTTGAAAATGGCCATAGAGCAGATGAAAACCAGGTGTCCAACACATCCTCATCTTGGCGCAAACCTCCTTTATAGCCAGCTTGCGCTGCCTGTTTTTTGGCACTGTTTTCATCCTCAGCAACAAAGATTTCACCATTATCGCCATACCAGGCAGGTATGCGGTGCCCCCACCAAAGCTGTCGTGAGATGCACCAGTCCTGTATATTGCGCATCCAATCAAAGTAGGTATTTTCCCAGTTCTTGGGAACAAAACGCACTTCGCCTTCTTCCACTACTTCTATGGCGCGTTTTGCCAAAGCCTGCGCATCTACAAACCACTGATCAGTCAAATATGGCTCAATAACGCTCCCTGAGCGATCCCCTTTAGGCAACACATAATTATGCGCTTCCATCCGCAGCAATAACCCTGCTGCCTCTAAATCTGCCACGATTTTCTCGCGCGCAGCAAAGCGCTCCAAACCCTGATAAGCGGATGGCGCATTTTCATTCATATGCGCATCAGGTGTAAACAAATTGATAAGCGGTAAATTTTTGTCGGCATGCCGCTGTGTGACGGCAAAGTCATTAAAGTCATGTGCGCCCGTTATTTTCACGCATCCTGAGCCAAAAGAGGGGTCCACATATTCATCGGTAATAATAGGAATCTGCCTTTCGGTCATCGGCACCCAAACCCTGCGCCCGACTAAGTGGCTATAGCGCTCATCCTCTGGATGCACTGCAATCGCCCCATCCGCTAAAATGGTCTCTGGACGTGTTGTACCAATATCCACGCCATTGCCTTCATCATCCACAAATGGATAACGCACATAATGCATAAAGCCAGTGGCTTCCTCATTCACCACTTCCAGGTCAGACACAGCCGTTTGTAGCACTGGATCCCAATTCACTAAACGCTTGCCGCGATAAATCAACCCCTCTTCATACAAGCGCACAAACACAGTGCGCACCGACTCCGATAAGTCCTCATCTAATGTAAAGCGCTCACGCTGCCAGTCCAAAGAAGATCCCATGCGTCTTAACTGTTGGGTAATTTGCCCGCCTGATTGCGCTTTCCAATCCCAAACTGCATCAACAAAAGCGGCTCGACCCATGCCGGTGCGTTGCTTTCCTTTAGCTGCTAATTGACGCTCCACCACCATCTGCGTTGCAATACCAGCATGATCAGTGCCAGGCTGCCATAAAACATTCTTGCCTTTCATACGCTGGTAACGCACCAACGCATCCATAATCGTATCTTGAAAAGCATGCCCCATATGTAAGTTCCCTGTTACATTAGGCGGCGGAATCATAATACAAAAATTTTCAGCATCAGGGTCATTACCAGCAGTAAAGTGCTGACCTTTTTCCCAAAAATCGTACCATTTTTTCTCAATGGCTGCTGGATCGTAGTTTTTTTTCATTTGTCCTTTTTATAAATTTTATATATCCTCACAGCGTGTTTTGCTGCAAGTGCACAATTATATGATGCTTAATACTAAAATACGAGATAGCGTACCAAAAAAGCTACTGCTAATTATTTTATTTTGCTACAACTACTTTCTCAAAGGCAGGCACACGCCCAACCCAATATGAAAAGCCGTTATATATGCTTTGCTCTATGACTTAGTTCGTTATAATTTTGCAAAATCATCAACCGCCATAGCGCGCTGCACAGCCTGATGGGCATCTAACCACTGCTTCTTATCCGCTTTATTTAAAATATCAGCAGTCACTAATTCACCTAACCATTCTTCAAAATGCAAATGATCGGGTTTCTTATGTCCATGTTGTGCCATTTTCTTTTGCCAGTCTGCACATACTTGTTGCTGATCAAAGCCACGTATCAAAATGCTGATTGCATCATCATGCTGCCCAATATAGATATCAGTATGTAGTTCCAATCCTAATCGACTGGGCGTTAACCCTTGCTTTGCAATCTCAAACCACTGCTTGAGGGCTACTGGTGCATAACGCTTACCTAAAGGGAAGCTCAATAGTTTTATAGCAATACGCAAAGGGCGTGCTACGGGCAAGTTATTCACCACACTTATCAAGGCATCTTCTGCTTGGCAAAAATGGGTTTGACACGTGTTAAGCACTAATGCTCTATGCTGAGCTGGGTAGCCATCCTGATTCCACTTGCGCATAGTGACAGAGGCAATCACCAAATGCATCCAAGCATCGGCAAAACGTGCTGATAGCCCTTCACGACGCTTCAGATCACCACCCAACAGCATCAACCCTACATCCGCAAGCCACCCTAATTGTGCGCTTAAATGATTCAACTGTTGCCAAGGGCGTTTAATCACCGTTGGTGCATCACAAGACAGCAGCGCGCCTTTACTAATAGAGCCGCTTATACTTTTTGCTAATAAGCGGATATGGTATTGAACATGCTTCTGCAAGAGCCCATCAAAGCATTCTTCCCCTGATGCATGGTTCTCATCATTCAGCGCTTCTAATTCTTCTATAAGATAGGGATGACAGCGCATAGCACCTTGCCCAAAAACCATCATAGAGCGCGTTAAAATGTTTGCACCCTCCACAGTAATACTAATCGGAACGCTACGATAGAGTGCCTCTAAATAGTTACTATCTCCCGCCATGATGGCGCGCCCACCATGCACATCCATAGCGTGATTCACACTGGTGCGCAAAGCATTCGTGCTCGCATACTTAATCATCGCTGCTAAAACTGCTGGTTTTTGTCCATCGTCTAAGGCATCGGTTGCCATTTCTGAAAACGCCTTATTCGCATACGCATTCACCGCCATTTGTGCCAAAGGTTCTTGAATCCCCTCAAAATATCCAATGGGCACCTTAAACTGTACCCGCGCACCACAATAAGCAGAGGAAGTGTAATAGCACAACTGAGTCCCTGCAACCGACAACGCTGGCAAGGAAATACAACGCCCAACCCCAAGGCTTTCAATCAGCATGCGCCAACCTTGTCCAATGTACTGCTCTTCACCGATTAATGCATTCATAGGAATCCATACCGACTCCCCACGCGTTGGTCCATTCATAAATGGTGTCCACAACGGATTATGGCGGCTACCGATGTGAACCCCTTTTGCATTGGTTGAGATCAATGCACAAGTAATGCCCAATTCATTCTTACCTGCTAAAGGGTGCTCTGGATAATATTTTTCTAATAATCCATCTGCATCAAAGGCTTTAAACGCCAGCCCTAACAAAGTCGCCACGGGTGCCAGCGTAATGTAGCGTTTATTCCAGTCTAAGCGCACCCCTAATACCATTTGACCATCTACCTCACGCTCTTCAAGCATTCCGCGGTCTTCTATCGAACCTGCATCAGACCCAGCAACAGAGGAAGTCAGTGCAAAACAAGGAATCTCTTCCCCGCTGGCTAGACGTGGCAGATATTGCTTTTTCTGTGCTTCTGTACCGTAATGCAATAACAATTCACCAGGGCCTAAAGAATTAGGCACCATCACTGTTACCCCTAAAGCGCTATTGCGTGATGCTAACTTCGCAATCACACGCGCATGTGCTGTGGCAGAAAACCCTAACCCCCCATACTCAGGTGGAATAATCATGCCGAAAAAACGCTTCTCTTTAATAAAATGCCATGCTTTCTTACTTAAATCCGCTCGCTTCTGAATGGCATGTCCTTCACACATGGCACATAATTGCTCGACTTCTTCTTCCAAAAAGCGCTGTTCAGCCTCACTGAGCTGATACGTAGGAATCTGATTCAAACGCTCCCAGTTTGCTTCCCCCGTAAAGATGGATTTTTCCCAGCCCACCGTGCCTGCATTAATCGCTATTTGTTCCGTGGCACTAATCGGAGGCAAGGTCTTTTTTAAGGATTTAAACAGTCTGCTACTAACCCATGGCTGGCGAACCTGACTAAAAAGAAACAGAGCCGAGACGCTGGCGCTAAGAATAATACCAGCCCCAGTCCATATAAAATCAAGCCAATCTAATAGGCCAAATAGAAAAAACACCCCTGCAAGGGCAACCAACACCAATAAAGGATTTGTTTTGGTGCGCGCGATCCCTAAAAATACAGCTAAAAATAATGCAACAAACAGAATCAAGTTTAACATCGAAATACCTCTTATTAAATAGAGCAGTTAGTCATAGTCTTCTTGGAAAAGGCTCATGCTACTGTAATAGAATTAGATTATACGCACTCCCCTACTAAAGATTGTTTTTTTTGCTGGTTATGCGCATTTATGCGAGCAGTTATCTACATGCCACTACAATTATTACCTAAAAACGAACCCGCATTAGCCACGGAGGCATCATGCTTCAGAACGACAACCCAACTCCCACCACCGATATAAACATCTGTACCTACACAACCAACAGGCTACTGATCATTGAATGGCACGCCATTTCACCTATGCAGTGGCATAGGGAGCCGTTAGAACATGTTGTTATGCAAATCCTTAGCCCTGCCGTAACGCAAGAACTGCCGCCATCGTGGCAAGGCAAGTACTCTAAAGAGCGGGCACAAGCTTGGATTAAGGAGCGCGATGCTGAAGGAAGCACGCTCCTTGTGATTGAGCAATCAACCAAGCGCCCCATTGGATTGGTCATTTTGCATAGAGAACCCAATAGAAAAACGTATCGTCTGGGCTACTTACTCAAAGAATCTGCTTGGGGCAAAGGCTTTGCCAGTGAGCTCATTCAAGGCCTCGTTGACTGGTGCGGCCGTAACCATATTACCAGCATCATGGGCGGCGTTACCAACGATAATATTGCCTCCAAGCGTGTATTAGAAAAAAGCGGGTTTGTTTGTGCCCCAACCAATTACAATACTGGATTCATGTGCACATTACAGATTCCACATAACCCGCAGTTGGATGCCAATACTGCACCATAAAGGGGCAACGCCCGTGCAAGTTGCTTGCATGGGCATTGCAACAAGCATGCAACGCCTATAAACACCTCATTCAATACACTATGAAAACTATGAAAACAATTGGTTTACTCGGCGGCATGAGTTGGGAAAGCACACTAATCTATTACAGAGCCATCAATGAAGCAGTAAAAAATGCCCTTGGTGGGTTGCACTCAGCACAAATCGTTCTATATAGCGTTGATTTTCAAACTGTAGCGCAACTCCAGAGCGCCGGCGACTGGGGAGGCGCAGCCCGTCTCTTAGTTAACGCGTCTCAAAATATTCAAGCGGCAGGTGCTGATATTTTGCTCATCTGCACCAACACCATGCATAAAGTCGCTCCCGACATAGAGCAGGCAGTACAAATCCCCCTATTGCACATTGCAGATGCAGCAGCTGAAGAACTCGCAAGCAAAGGCGTTAAAACCATTGGATTGCTCGGAACCTGTTTTACGATGGAGCAGGCATTTTATAAAGATCGCTTAGCCCATAAACACGGCATTCACACTATAGTCCCTGAACAAGCAGACAGACAAACCGTGCACAATGTTATTTTTGACGAGCTTTGTTTAGGAAAGATCAAACTTGCCTCCAAAATAGCGTATTTACAGGTTATAGAACGCTTACACGCTCAAGGAGCAGAAGCCATTATTCTGGGGTGTACTGAGATTGGTATGCTCATAAACCAAGATGATACCCATGTAAAACTGTTGGATGCAGCGGCCATCCATGCTAAAAAAGCAGTTGAATATGCCCTAAGCCCCTGAATTTTCTGCTATAACCGCATGCAATAGGGCTTTGTCATAATCGGCTGTAACATAAGCCTTACCCAGTTGCCTAAGTAGCACCAAACGAATAGCACCGTCTGCCACCTTTTTATCACTTGCCATCTTCATAAGATAGTCTTTCACCGGTAACTGAGGACCCTTAATAGGTAATCCTATTTGTAGGAAAATAGCGCGTACGCGCTCAAAATCTTGCGCACTCAAACTGCCCTGCCTATACGATAAATCAGCCGCCATAACCATCCCTGCAGCAATCGCCTCACCATGTAGCCACTCCCCATACCCCATCAATGCCTCAATCGCATGACCAAAGGTATGCCCAAGATTTAGCCAAGCACGCACACCTCCTTCTAACTCATCTGCAGCAACTACTGCTGCTTTAATCTCACAACTACGTTGAATAGCATAGCGGAGGGCGGCAGCATCACGCGCCAATAATGCCGATAGATTATTCTCAATCCACTCTAAAAAATCCACATCATAAATAAGCCCATACTTAACAACCTCTGCCATGCCAGAAGCCAGTTGGCGCTGCGCTAGAGTACTCAAAACATCCGTGCTAATACATACTGCCTGAGGCTGATGGAATGCACCAATCATGTTTTTTCCCTGCGGATGATTTATACCTGTCTTGCCTCCTACAGAAGAGTCAACTTGAGACAATAAGGTAGTCGGCACCTGAATATATGGTACACCACGTTGCCATGTTGCAGCCACAAAACCAGTTAAATCACCAATCACACCACCACCTAATGCAATCAAAGTGGATTGGCGCGAAAAGCGATGGTCTATTAAATCATCATATACACGCTGAGCGCTTTCGATGCATTTGTAAGCCTCACCATCAGGTAACTGACTCACAATGCAATCAAAGTCTTGAAGGTGCTGCATCAACTGTTCTAAATATAGCGGTGCAATCGTCTCATTAGTGACTATACACACTTGCCGACTGCTAATGTAATGTGATAATTGCGCAAAAACACCTACAGTTTTCTCAATATAAATCGGATAACTGCGCGCACCCAAATCTACTTTAACCAACGCTTTCAATTCATGCTCCTTTTCAATAATATACTTTCTATAACTTGAGCCACTTGCTGTACACTCAGATCATCAATTGGAATAGTATAGTGTGCACAGGCACTATACAAGGCTTCCCGCTCATACAAAATACGCTCCATCGCTTCTCTAGGATCATCCGTTTTGAGTAAAGGGCGCTTAGTATCATGCTGCAAACGGGCTAGCAATACATCCACGCTCCCACTCAAATAAAAAACCGTAGCATGTTGACGCAAATATGCTCTACTCTCCTCTGCTAAAACCACACCACCACCGGTTGCCAAAACAATTGGTTCATCATCAGAAAGTACGTCCAATAAGCATTGCGCCTCTAATGCCCTAAAGTAGGCTTCACCATGCACTTCAAAAATAGACATAATCGTCTCACCTGTGCTGTCTTGAATAGTTGAATCCAAATCGACCAATTTGTACTGCAAACTCTTGCCTAATAGCCGAGCCACTGAACTTTTACCGCTGCCCATTGGACCAATTAACGCAATACTACCCATACTTCAACGAACCTAAATCCTGTAATGACCAACGTGGCTTGACATCATAAGTTCTCAACACCTGTTGATCCACGCGTAGAGAACCACAAAAAGCAATCATAGCAGCATTATCACCACAAAAGCGCATAGACGGAATATGGATTTTGACTCCCTTTTTGTGGCAAAGTTGCTCTAAAGCGGTACGTAAAGCCTTATTGGCAGCAACGCCGCCCGTAAGCACAAATGGCATACCCTCATGACACTCTAACAAGTAAGCTGCCTTATAACACAAAGTATCTATAATGGCTGCCTGCACACTGGCTGCCATATCACAAACATCCTGATCAGTTGGGCTATCCAAACGCTGCCAACAAACCCTTGCTGCTGTTTTCAAACCGCTAAAACTCATATCTAAAGTACGTTGCTTAACCATAGGGCGCGGCAAACTAAAACGGTGAGCGTCTCCTCGTGCTGCACTACTTTCTAACGCCGCGCCTCCAGGATATCCCAGCCCCAACATTTTCGCAACCTTATCAAAGCATTCTCCCACCGCATCATCCAAACTCTGTCCTAAAATATCATATTGTCCAATTGCTTTTGCTAACACAAACATGCTGTGCCCACCTGATACTAACAAGGTTAAAAACGGCATCGCCACTTCCTGATCCATCATTGGTGTCAAAATATGCCCTTCTAAGTGGTGAACGCCTACTGCTGGAATATCGCAGGACCAGGCAATACTCTGTGCAAAGGCAGCGCCTGCTAACAAAGCACCTGGCAACCCGGGACCTTTGGTGAAAGCAACAAAACTCACTTCAGACAAATCAACCTGTGCTTGGTTCAGTGTATCGCGCAAGGTCGGCATGAGCCGCACTGCATGCTCACGCGCAGCCAACTCCGGCACTACCCCGCCCCACTGAGCATGCACCTCATGCGTATAGACAGACAGACTCTGCAAGCCCAAATCGCTGTCATATATAGCACAGCTACTTTCATCACAGGAGCTTTCTATTCCTAGTATTTTGCACGACATAATGTTTATTATCAGTTAGAATGTGCCTCTATTTCATCTTATTCATCATTTAATCGTATTCGTAATATTATGTGTGGAATTGTCGGGGCAGTAACCGAACGCAATGCCGTACCTATTCTCTTAGAAGGCTTGCACCAACTGGAATATCGCGGCTATGACTCATCTGGAATCGCCGTAATCAGGGATGGCACCATTCAGCGCAAACGGGCATTAGGAAAAGTAGCTCAACTGGAACACTACTTAAAGCAGGATCCTATTACTGGTGGAACAGGCATTGCACATACGCGCTGGGCAACGCACGGAAAGCCTTCTGAAAAAAATGCCCATCCGCACTGCAGCAACGAGCGCATTACGGTTGTCCATAATGGTATCTTAGAAAATCATGCAGCATTGCGCCAATGGTGTATTGAACAAGGTTGCACCTTTGAATCTGAAACAGATACCGAAGTCATCGCCCACGTTATCTACATACTGTGCTCTCAATATGCAAGCCTTTTGGAAGCTGTGCAAGTTGCAGTACCCATGCTGGAAGGCGCTTTTGCTCTGGGCATTATAGACACCACCGAGCCACACACAATCATTGCCGTCAAACAAGCAAGCCCACTCACTATCGGCATAGGCATTGGAGAACACTTTATTGCATCAGATGTTACTGCCATCGCTTCGGTTACCTCAAAATACATCTTCTTGGAAGATGGCGATATTGCAGTCGCATCCCTCAACAACCTACACATAACCGACAGCGACAACCGCGTTGTATTTGAAACAGGTGCCTCTGATAACCAACGTGCCATACAAGATTTGAAATCCTCTGTCATTCAGCCTGAAAAAGGGACATACCGACACTTCATGCTCAAAGAAATCCACGAGCAAGGGCAAACAACTGCAAATACACTAGACTCTGCTCTCAGCGCTGACAAACTCAATATTAAATGCTTTGGAAATACACCAGAAATTCAACTCCGACCTGCCGAACGCCTCTGCATTCTCGCCTGCGGCACCAGTTACCATGCTGGTTTGGTTGCACGTTACTGGTTTGAAGACATTATCAACATGCCTGTCAGCGTTGAAATTGCCAGCGAATTCCGCTACCGCAACCCCGTCATCACACCCAACACCCTATACATATCTCTCTCTCAATCGGGCGAAACAGCCGATACTATCTCAGCCATAGAACTTGTCAAAAAAGCCGCTACTGAGCATGCAATAGAAAACACACACACCCTTGCTATTTGCAATACGGCTAATAGTACCCTCACCAGAATGTCTGACATCCAATTCATTACCCATGCAGGATATGAGCGCGGCGTAGCATCCACCAAGGCATTCAGCTGCCAATTAGTCGCCTTAGCATTGCTGCTGGTTGCTATTGGAGAAGTACATCAGAAACTTGACAGCACCCGCTCTGAAAAAATCATTGATGGACTCCGCAGGCTACCTGCCCTGATAAATCAAGCACTACAGTGCGAACAAGATATCGCTAAATTAGCATTACAAATTGCCAGCGCAAACAGTGTCATTTTTCTTGGACGTGGCAGCATGTACCCCATCGCTATGGAAGGTGCACTCAAACTCAAAGAAATCTCTTACATCCACGCAGAAGCCTATGCTGCGGGCGAGCTCAAACACGGACCGTTGGCATTAGTGGATGAAAATATGCCCGTTGTTGCAGTCGCCCCCAATGATGAGCTGCTTGCCAAGCTGCAATCTAACTTGCAAGAAGTCCTTGCCCGAGGCGGCAAACTCTTTGTATTTGAAGACGAACACGCCCACGTAGGCACAATAGAAGGCATTACAGTGCTACCTGTCACCTCTGGCGTTGGACGCATCACTTCCCCCATTATATTTAACATCCCTCTACAACTGCTTGCCTATCACGTTGCCCTGATTCGCGGCACCGACATTGACCAACCTCGCAACCTCGCCAAATCCGTCACCGTTGAATAGATTCTAACGCCCAAACTCAGCGGCGGCGAAGCCGTCCGCTGGAGTGTTTTGTTAGGCGTAATTAACCTCTACTTCTGCAAATTCGCAATGCACTTTAGGTAAAGGATCATTATCTTCCTTTAATCCTTCAATATGGAAATCAATAGCCTCTTTAATTAACTGCAAAGCTTCCTCTTTGCTATTACCCGCAACAATACAACCTGGAAGATCAGGAACGTACGCCCCATAGCTATTATCCCCTTGCTCAATAACAACTGTGAATTTCATAATAAACTCCTTTATCTAAGATCTGCTTGTTTTAATGCACTAAAAAGCGTTCATTGGTATCTCGACATTGGGTTTTCCAGAAACCGTTACTTTCCCTTTTTGATTGGATGCTTAAACTGTCTGTGACGCCCTCCTGTTTTGACAAGTAGCCAGCCATCATCTTCCAATGTTTTTACCAATTCCTTTACTTTCATGTAATGATTTTACCAGCAAACATTTTGCCACTTACCGTTGACTTGTTTATATTCACATTGCGAAGTACCAAGTGGTCGCAAATCTAAAGACGGCAAAAGTTTTAAGTCTGTTGTCGGCAATGATGGTAAGGGTTTATATTGCTTGAGGGTAAGTCCAGACTATTATCACATACATCAACATAACCACAATTACCACCCCAATCATCACACACATAAGAACTTCTACATTCAGCCTGAACCGTTAATGCTAATAAGCTCAAAACCAATCCAATAGAAAATTTCATAATTTTTCTCCAACGCTCAGTTACAACAAATAGCTAGGATATCGGGGCGAGTTGCAACGCCTAACGTGGTTGCGGGTCAGCACCAACCCGTTTGCTGAGATGTTGCATTTTAGCACGCGGGTTGGTCTGCTGCGGCCGCCTTGTTAAGCCGCGCTTGCGCGGTGAAAACAAGCAGGGTGATAAGCCGCAACGTCGTTAAGCACTGCCGCGCAAGCGGCAGTGCTTAACGCCAAAATCAGCGGCGAGTTTACGAGTCCGCTGCATTTTCTTGTTCAATGATTTTCATGAGATGGGACACTTCTTTCTCAATGTCCATCATTTTCATTTGCATATCTTGTTGCTTCGTTGATGAGCTTTCCAAGCTATGTCTTACTTGTGCATACTCTTCAGAAAGCGCCGCATATCGTTTCATTATGTGCTCATATTCTGGGTGATCTATGTTTTCTCTCAATAGATGCTCTTTATGGTGTCGCATGTCATTCCGCATTGCTTCTAATTCATGCATGCGCTGCTGAAGCATATGACGCTCTTCTTCGTATGCCACCATTCTATGCTTGCTGCGATCCAATTCTTCAAACAGACGGCTCATTTCTATTTTTTTTCTTTTTAGGTACTCCATCTCCCTCATGCGTTTGTAAGCAAGCTTATCTCGTCGCTTCACCTCCCTAATTTCTTCAACAACCTCTTCGCTGACTTGTTCGTCTAGATTTTCTCTCGCCAACTCTAGAAAACGGTCAGCTTGATACATATGGAACGAGTTATTGGTCCTATCCTTAAACTCCTTAACTAGCTCAGGGCGTGGGCCAACAGTTTTACCCTTAAATTTTTCCCACCAATCTTCTTTTTTATCATCAGTGACCAGTACGACACCCTTTCCTAATTCAATCGCCTTTTCAATCACCTGAGACCAAACGATAAAGTCACCATACTTTCTGCATTTCTCAACAAAAACCTCACTATCACTAGATTTGGAGTCGTCTTTGAAGCCTGGGGGTATTTTTTGCTTATATCTTTCTTCGCCTTCCAAAATAAGCTCTTCAAGCTTATCTTTTTCGAAAGGAGAGCCAACCCTGTTTTCAAAAATAGATGCTATAGCATCTTTTATCTCGTCGTCCGATATTCGTGTAGTGTGAACAGATTTATTATTATTTAATTCCTCACAAAGCACTTCAAATACTTGACTTACTTTACCCATTGTGCCCGGGCTGACGAATGGGTGTTGTCGAGCATTTTCCAGATCATTTCTCAAAGAATTAATCGATTTCGTAGTGTCGTCATATGACTTTTCTTGTTGGTCGATAACAGACAAACGGTTGTTAAAGTATTCTTCTGCTGCTCTATGTGGGAGCCAGGCTCTGTCCTCTATCTTCTCTAAAATACGAAGAAATTCACTTCTTGTAGTATCTGAGTATCGATACAAATTTAGTAAAATATTTGCATCAAACACAAACAGTGACGTATCCCATACTTCTCTAAGATGCCCCTCACTTTCTTTAAATTGGCCTGGGAACAGATCCTTCATGCTATCTCCTTCATTGAACGACGTTGCGGGTCAGCGCTAACCCGTTTGATGAGATGTTGCATTTTAGCACGCGGTTTGGTCTGCTGCAGCCGCCTTGTTAAGCCGCGCTTGCGCGGCAGTGCTTAACGACTGAAATAACTGGCAGCGAGCGTTAGCGAGGCTGTCCAGTTCATTAATTTGTTATGCTTTTTTATTATTAGGTAAGGTAGTGTTTAAACCATCAATATGCTCTTGTAAATCTGGTTTTATCATTGTTCTCATTGGATCTAATATAAATTCTATTCCTTCTCTTCGGGCCAATTTTGCAGCGGGAATAAAATCGCTATCGCCAGAAATCAAAACAATTTTATTGACCATTTTTTTATATGACATAGCAGCTATATCAAGACCAATCTTCATATCAACACTTTTTTGTTGAGCGTAATAAACAATATCAGACTCTTCTAAATCTTCGTTTAAATTTCCAGCAATAAATTTTTTTTCTTTTTTAGGATCTTTAATTTTCCAACGAGCATTTTTCTCATCAAGGAAACCCAATCTTAATGCCAAGTTTCTTGTTTGTTTCAGCTGTTGATGTAAATCATTGCGAAATACAGCTGTACTTGATTTTCCAAAATCAATCAATTTATTAGTTAATGGATGATGAATCTTCTTTGTTAAAGGAGCGCAGTCATAAAAAAATATACGATAGAGTCTTTCTTGCTCTCTTTTTTCATGATTTTGACCTTGTTTGTTATAAATATGTTTTAAGCAATGATTAAGTAAATCTTTAGCAACTGCATCCGCAGCTGTTTGCTCAAAATATTTATCATGATGTTTTAAATAAAAAGCACCATCAACTAAAATTGCGACACTTCTCATATTATGTTCACTATAAAAATATCAAAAAAATCCGGAGGTTTGGCAAAATCCATATAACCGATTTTGCTTACTGCTCCGGATTGCGTATAAGTACCATTATACAGTTTTTAATGTTAATTGTAATTATTTCTTCAGAGTTTATTTAAAATATAACGTGGTTGCGGGTCAGCGCCAATCCGTTGGTAAGATGTTGCATTTTAGCACGCGGGTTGGTCTGCTGCAGCCGCCTTGTTAAGCCGCGCTTGCGCGGCGAAAACAGGGGGGGAGGGTACGCCGCAACGTCGTTAAGCACTGCCGCGCAAGCGGCAGTGCTTAACGCCAAGCTCACCTGCACATATTGCGGAGAGCGTTTTTGTGTAAAATGGAGCCACGCGACATATACAAAAACGAGCGTAGCAATATTTGTCAGAGTGCAGCTTCTTGTTAGGTTTTTTACTGCAACCATTAAAAGTACAAGCCTAACATCATAGAAACGCAAGTTAGCACGAACATAATTACACTCGGATTCTCAAGTTTGTTATTTAGGTGAAAAAATAATGTCCCAAAGAAAAAAACTATACCCTACTATTACCCTCATCTTTGAAGGCGCTTCATTACTGAAAAGCAGCAGAAAAACCCAAGATAAAACACCCAGAAGTGATAGAAAAAACAGCCCTTTTATAATATTTTCTGCCATCAAGTCATCAGGATCAATTAATTCACCTTCTTTTTTATTCCTGACTATTTCTTTCAGAATTCCAAATATTTCTTGATCAGCCTTATTCATTAATTAAGCTCTGCAGTTTAAGATTAAGGAACCTAACGACGTTGCGGGTCAGCGCTAACTCGTTTGATGAGATGTTGCATTTTAGCACGCGGGTTGCTCTGCTGCTTACCGCCTTGTTAAGCCGCGCTTGCGTGGCGAAAACAAGCAGGGTGATAAGCCCAACGCCAAAACTCAGCGGCGGCGTTAGCGGTCAGGTGGAATGATTTGTTATACGGCTTATTGTTGTTGCACATAACTCATTTAATGTTTTATATATCGTGCCTTTATTATCTTTGTGCATTTGCTTAAAATACTCATTGAGTAAGTTTAGTGTTAATTTTTCAGGGAATAAAACGCAAAGCAATCCGTCTAAATCTGGGTTAGAAAGTAATTTTCTATATATAAGTGGTTTCAAGTATTTTATTTCTTCAAAACTTGCTTGTGGATTTTTGTCAAAGTTTATTTCAGGTAAGTCTGAGATGTTATTTTTCCATGCTTTTAAATGGGTTAAAATTTCATTCCATATTTCTGTTTTATTCAATTTGTCAAATAGATTATTACCATAAAATAAATGCAATTCAAGCCCATAATCTGCAGATAGTTTTTGAATTTCTGTTGTATAAAAGTTTTTATTTTTAGTAAAACTGTCATCAATAAAATAGAAAAATCCTACCACTTCTTTATCTTTGTGTCTTTCAAGAATAGCAGATATTTTCTTTTCAAAATTATCAATCTGCCCTCGTTTTTTACTTGAATCGTGGTCATCTCTTACTTTTTGCTCAACAAAAAATATAGTATTGCCATCCGAAAACATTTGGTCTAGTTCTAAAGTATCGTCATTATCTTTAAATCGCTTGTCTAAAATATCAAAATTATTTTCTTGTAAATATTTTTCTATCAAAATTTCAAAAGCATCACCAAATCTAATTTCATGTGATTGTAATAAATTTTGAATTATTTTTGCTTTTGGTTTAGTTGGTCTAAATAATCCTGCGTATCTTTCTGGATAAGTTGCTATTTTTCTAATTAAATCAGGCTTTGATTTTTCAAAAATAGTTTTGTTGAAAATATCCTCAAATTTTTTATAATCCATGTTGCTTCCTATAATTTTTACGATATTCGTCAATTAAAGTTAACTTTCCTTGATTTTCAAAATACCAAAACATCCAGCCATTACAACTTTCAGACTCTTTTATCATCGCTCCAATTTTATGTATTGAACCAGTACCAACTCCGTTTTTTATACTACCATCAGCCAATACAGTTGCAGAATGTTTTTTATTGCTTGTATAGATAATTTGAGATTCTTTTATGTAGTTAGATTTAACTAACTGCTCCATGCTCACCCTTGCAATAGATTTTTTTTCAGGCTCTACAATTCTTAGATGTTTAAAATTATTATGGTCTATATCTTCTAATCGTTTTTTACTGATTTTTATATATTCCTCTTCTTTTTCTATTCCGATACTTTTTCGATTGAGTTTTCTTGCAACTGCACAAGTTGTGCCACTACCAGAAAAAGGGTCTAAAACTAAATCTCCCTCGCTACTGCTAGATAAGATTACTCGTTTTAATAATTCCTCTGGTTTTTGGGTTGAATGGGCTTTTTTACCCTGCTCATTTTTAATTCTCTCGTTTCCTGTGCAAAGTGGAATTTGCCAAACAGAAGTCATTTGCTTGCCATTATTTAACTGCTTCATCACCTGATGATTAAAGGTGTATTTTTTTTGATTTTCTGATTTCTTAGCCCAGATTAATGTTTCAGTTGCATTAGTAAAACGAACACCACGAAAATTAGGCATTGGATTGGTTTTATACCATTGCACATCGTTTAAAATCCAAAAACCTAAATCCATCATAATTTTGCCAACTCTGAAAATATTATGATATGAGCCAATAACCCAGATAGTAGCATCATCTGCCATAACTTCACGACAAGCAGAAAGCCAATCTTTAGTAAATATATCGTATTCTTCGTTAGTGGCAAATTTATCCCAATTATCATCAACCCCATCTACTTTAGTTTGGTTTGGTCTATATAATTCCTGCTTTAATTGAAGATTGTATGGAGGGTCGGCAAAAATAAGATTTGCTGATTTTTCTGGCAGTTTTTTTAAAATATCAATACAATCTCCGTTATAAATTCTATATCCAAAACCAATAACATCATTGTCAGAAAATTTCAGTTTTTTATCCATTGAATAATTTTACCAAATTGTAGTTATTGATGATAGCCGTATAACGACGTTGCGGGTCAGCGCCAACCCGTTTGATGAGATGTTGCATTTTAGCACGCGGGTTGGTCAGGTGCAGCGCATTGTTGGGCATTTGTAATTTTTTGAATCCATTTAGTGCTCATGTAATACCTCCATTTATACGGGGAAAAATAAGTAGAACACGAGCGCCTGCTTTGGTTTGCTTTAATATCGCCATTGTCGTATATCTTGATTTGCGCATAAAAAAACACCTGTTGAATGCATTATAGAATCTTCTATCAATTTCGCCGTATTGTTAGGGGGTATTACACTGGTTATTCCCTGTCAAAAGCGCGCAGTGCCAATGTTTGTGCAATCATACTCTTATCCACAGGCTTGTTATACCAATCCACATGTGTCTGTAAGAGTCTTAGAATACGGTAGAAGGCGCGCACCGATATATTCAGCTTAATCATTGCCTGCTTGAGGAAGGATAAAGCATCGCGCTCTAAAGCCAAAATACGCTTTACTTCTTTGCCACTGAGATGTGCATTCAGTGTTCCTTGCCTTTCATATTGCTTGTCACGACACTGCGCTATGCGCTGTCGCCATCGTAGACTTTCTACTTCGCGACTAACTGGGTTGAGTATTTTATCAGGCGGTACTGATGCTAATATCAAATGCATATCTATTCTATCTAATAGCGGGCCGGATAATTTTTGACGATAGCGCTGCATATTATCAGGCGTGCAGCGACAGCGGGCTTGACCATAATAGCCACATGGGCACGGATTCATCGCGCACAGTAACTGTATTTGTGCAGGATAGGTAACCCGTGCACAGGCACGAGTGATGTTGATAGTGCCATTTTCTAAGGGCTCACGCAACCCTTCTAAAGCATGGCGGCTAAACTCTAACAGTTCATCTAAAAATAATACACCTAAATGTGCCAGGCTAACCTCACCAGGCAGAGCACGACTACCCCCTCCTACTAAGGATACCGAAGAAGCACTATGATGGGGTGCTCTAAACGGTGGTCGCAATAGTTCTTTTGAGTTTAGCCCCGCGCTTGATAAGGCATAAATAGCAGCACTTTG
>CBDCOD010000014.1:0-22706 GCA_965219665.1 Gammaproteobacteria bacterium
GACAGATATGCAAGCACAGTTTGTCACACTCAATGCGGTCACACACGGAGCATCCTATATAGAGGAAACTGTTTTTGAGGGGCGTTTTCATCATATCACGCAGTTGAACAAAATGGGGGCAAATTTAACCCTTGATGGCAGATTCGTCCGCAGCCTTGGTGGTCAGAAATTGCGAGGAACAGAAACAGAAGCCAGTGATTTACGCGCTTCGGCTGCGCTCATTCTGGCAGGGTTAGTAGCAGAAGGGGAAACACTCATCCATAAGGTGCATCATATTGATCGCGGTTATGAATTGATAGAAGAAAAATTACGCCGTTTTAACGCAGATATACTCAGATTGCACCATGGTACCCGATAAAAACACCGTTCGCATTGCCTTATCCAAAGGGCGGATTCTTAAAGAGACTTTGCCACTCCTCCAAAAAATGGGGATTCATCCTGAAGAAAATTTAAACCATTCACGCAAGCTTATCTGCAACACCTCGCAAACAGCAGTGCAGTTGATTATTGTGCGCGCTACTGATGCGCCTATATATGTACGCGAAGGTGCAGCAGATATAGGTATAGTTGGCAAAGATGTCTTAATGGAGTTAGGGGATTACCGCCACATTGGTGAGTACACTGATCTAAAAATAGCGCCGTGTAGCTTGTGCCTTGCTAGCGTAAACGGCAAACCATTAGACCCACATCAACGAGTGCGCGTTGCCAGCAAGTATGTCAATATTGCACAGCAATGGCTCTCTGAGCGTGGGCAGCCCTTTGAGTTGGTTAAGCTGTATGGGTCAATGGAGTTGGCCCCTTTGGTTAACCTTGCTGACTACATTGTTGATTTAGTCGATACAGGTAATACTCTCAAAGCAAATGGGTTAATGCCTATTGAGCACATCACATCTATCAGCACACGCTTAATTTACAATATTCACTCTCGCCGCACTAAACACCACATACTAAGCCCTTTGATGAAGCAATTTGAAGAGGCTGTCAATGATTAAACGCCTAAGCACAGCAGACGAACAATTTACCAAGCAATTAGGTGCGCTGATTGCTTATGAGCAAACAATGGACACGACACTCTCTACTACTGTGCGCAATATCATTGATGCCGTACGCACAGATGGTGATGCAGCACTTCAACAGATGAGCATACAGTTTGATCGTTTTAACCCAACGCCTCTACGAATCAGCACCGAACGCCTACATAACAGCTACAACGTACTACCCAGCAAGGTGCAGCAAGCATTAAAAACTGCAGCACAGCGCATTGAGCGCTACCACCAGCGGCAGTTACAACAAGACTGGTCGTATGAAGAAGATAACATACGTTTAGGTCAGCAAATAACCCCTTTAGATAGTGTTGGGCTATATGTTCCTGGCGGTAAAGCAGCTTATCCTTCTACAGTACTCATGAATGCCATTCCTGCCAAAGTCGCTGGCGTAAAACGCTTAGCGATGGTAACTCCCTGCCCTGATGGAGTCTTCAATGATGCAGTGCTCGGTGCAGCTTTTGTCGCTGATGTAGATGAGGTGTACTGCGTTGGTGGGGCGCATGCTGTAGCAGCATTAGCATACGGGACACAAAGCATTCAAGCAGTGGACAAAATCGTAGGACCGGGCAATGTATTTGTAGCAGAAGCAAAGCGCCAAGTCTTTGGCAAAGTTGGTATTGACATGATAGCTGGTCCATCTGAAATAACCATCTTAACTGACGGCTCTTTGGATCCTGTGTGGGCTGCTATGGATTTATTCTCACAAGCAGAACACGATCAGCAAGCACAGTCCCTGCTACTATGTGATGATGAAGCATACTTAGATAATGTGGAAACCGCACTAAACCAACTCCTAACGACCATGCCACGTCAAGATATTATCCGTGAATCATTACATAGCCGTGGCGCGCTTATTCTGACCAAAAGCATAGATGAAGGCATTGAATTAGTCAATCGTATTGCGCCTGAACACTTAGAGCTGGCTGTGCCCCAGCCTGAGGAATTACTCAAAAACATAAAACATGCAGGCGCTATTTTTATGGGCAACATGACTCCAGAAGTGCTTGGTGACTATTGCTTAGGACCCAACCATGTTCTACCCACCGCAGGAACAGCACGCTTTTCTTCACCCTTAGGTACATACGACTTTCAAAAACGTTCCAGCTTGATGTTTGTACAAAGCGGAGCAGCGACTCTCTATAACACCTCTGCCACCTTAGCAGACTATGAGGCACTTCCTGCCCATGCTGAAGCGGCACGATTGCGCCTACGTACGCTATAAAAGTGATAGATAGAACGCCCCAAAATCTCATACGCCAATCTGTTCAAAATATGCAGGCATACCATGCTACGCACTGCCCCAGAAGCACCATTAAATTGGATGCAATGGAAAACACACACACTACCCCTCAAGCATTGCAACAGTTATGGCAAAACAGTGTTCCAGATTTAGCCCTTAACCGCTATCCTGACAGCAACCAAGACATATTGAAAGCAGCACTATCAAGCTACTTGCAGTTGTCTGCCAAGCAGTTATTACTAGGCAATGGATCAGATGAACTTATCCAACTACTTATGTTAGCATGCTGTGAGAACGACAGCACTGTAATGACCTTTGACCCCAGTTTTGTCATGTACCAACATAGTGCCACGTTTTGCCGCATTCCCTGTCATCGCGTGCCGCTTACCGCCCAATTTGATATAGATATATCGGCAACACTACAAGCCATTGAACAACACCAACCACGCCTCATTTTTATTGCCTATCCGAATAATCCAACTGGTAATCTATGGAGCGATGCGCACTTAAAAAGAATCATAGAAGCCAGTACTGGTTTGGTCATTATAGATGAAGCTTATTATGACTTTGCTCGAACAAGCCTCATATCTTGGCAGCAAAAATACCCACATTTGATTGTAATTAGAACTTTCTCTAAACTGGGGCTTGCTGGGTTAAGATTGGGCTATATGATTGCTCAGGAACAATGGATTGAGCAAATTAACAAAGTACGCATGCCTTATAACATCAATAGCGTTACCCAGCAATGGGTTACATTATTTTTAAGCCAACCGCACCTATTGACCACGCAAAGCGATTACATTATTAATGAACGCAACGCTATCAGCCAGCAATTAGCAGATATCCCCTATATTGAGCAGGTTTTCCCCAGTGCTGCTAATTTTATACTAACCAAAGTAGCAACCACCTCAGCCAATAAAGTATGCCAGCACTTATTAGATAATCAAATCTTAATCAAAAATTTTCACGGCACGCATCCTACATTAGACAATTGCATTCGCATCAGCATAGGGACTACAGACGAAAATGAATCCCTAATGACTGCCCTAAAAACGTACTAAATAGATCCATATATGATAGAAACATCAGCACTATTATCGTACACAGACACCCTACTTAATAGCAATAGCATCAAGGACTACTGCCCCAACGGGCTCCAAGTACAGGGCACAAATCATATACAAACCATCATAGGTGGGGTTAGTGCCTCACAGGCTTTAATTGAACAGGCAATTGAACAACAAGCAGATGCACTATTAGTACACCATGGCTATTTCTGGAACAATGAACCACCGTGCATTGTCGGCATGAAGTATCGCCGTATTGCCGCACTCATACAAAACCACATCAATCTCATTGTCTATCATCTACCCCTTGACGCACATCCTGAACTAGGCAATAACGCTCTATTAGGAAAAGCGCTCGGCATACAAAACGTTCAGGTTCATCCAGACAACCCATACCTGTGGTATGGTAATATTGTAGAAAGCCCAATACAAGCCTTTATAGAACGCGCTGAACAAGCAGTGCAACGCACACCACTCCACCTTTCTGGCGGCAATCGTAGTGTACAAAAAATCGGTTGGTGTACAGGCGGCGCACAAGATATGATTGAACAAGCAGCAGCATTAGGCTGCGATGCTTTTATCAGTGGAGAATGCAGTGAAAGAACAACCCACCTTGCTGTTGAATTAGGTATTGATTACCTTAGTTGTGGCCACCACAACACAGAAACCTTTGGGGTACAGGCATTAGGCGTGCACCTTGCTGAGCACTTTGAGATAGACTTTCATTTTATTAATATTCCTAATCCCGTATAGAACGGTACTAAGGCTAAGCGCATAGAAACTACAGAATAGATTAAGCAGATTGCTGGTCAGTTAAATCTGTAATTTGTGGACGCTCAATACGCATGCCTAACTTCTCTAACAAAATTTTATCTGAAGAGGCTTCTGGATTATCGGTCGTGAGCAGTTTCTCACCATAGAAAATAGAATTAGCACCCGCCAAAAAGCATAATGCTTGCATTTGCTCATTCATTTCATTGCGCCCTGCCGACAAGCGCACACGCGACTTAGGCATCACAATCCGTGCTACTGCAATAACCCGTATAAATTCAAAAGCATCCGTTTTATCCCGCATATCTGCCAACGGAGTACCTTCAATAGGCACCAATAAATTGATAGGAACACTCTCAGGGTGGTGGGGTAAATTAGCAAAAGTACGCAATAACTCTGCCCTATCTTCATGCGCCTCACCCAGACCAATAATGCCGCCTGAGCATACCTTCATCCCATTGGTACGAACCATTTCCAATGTATCCAAACGATCCTGAAAAGTGCGCGTGGTAATCACTTTAGGATAATAAGCCTCCGCCGTATCTAAATTATGGTTGTAATAATCTAAACCGGCATCATACAACTGCTTTGCTTGATCTGCATCCAACATACCCAAAGTTGCGCACACTTCTAAGCCTAAGCCCTTCACTTCTTCAACCATATCCAGCACCTGAGCGAACTGCTTACCTTTGGGGTTGCGCCATGCAGCTCCCATACAAAAGCGCGTAGCACCTGCCTCCTTCGCTTTCTTTGCTTGCTCAACCACCGCGGACACTTCCATCATCCGCTCCTTCTCAACACCTGTACTATAGCGCGCGCTTTGTGAGCAATATGCACAATCCTCTGCGCAGCCACCCGTCTTGATATTACATAGAGTGCTTACCTGTATGGCATTGGCATCAAAATGCTTCCTATGTATGCCTTGTGCAGTAAAAACCAAATCATTAAAGGGCAAATTAAATAGTGCCTGAATCGTATCCAATGACCAATCATGGCGCACAACCGACTGAGTGACGAAGTGTAAGGACTGTGGTAGGTAGGTATTATTCATAAACAATGTACTAAAAAGGCTATCGCATAAGCCATGTTTCTGTTCATTACGTTAAACGTATCAAATGCAATGTATTTTACACGTTTTGAGTCAAAATAGGCATACACATAAATCAACGATTATGCTGTCCACATATTTTGTAAAAATTATTATGGTTATTTTTTACGTTTAACAAATTTTAATAATCTCTTACGTTGTTCTTTTTGGCGATTACTTAGGACATTCTTACGCCCCGCAAAAGGATTCTCAGTGGTTTTGAACTGTAGTTTGAGCGGTGTACCAAACAAACCAAACGACTCACGAAAAGTGTTTTCTAAATAGCGCTTATAACTATCTGGCAATTTATTTAGCTGATTGCCGTGAATCACAATCGTAGGTGGGTAATGCCCGCCCAAGTGTACATAGCGCATCCGAATAGCTCGACCACGCACTATCGGAGGAGGATGATGCGCCTTAATCGCACTAAAAGTTGTATTGAGCACACTGGTGCTTATTTTTTTCTGTGCGGCATCATGTGCCTCTAAAACACACGACCACATTTTTTTGATACCAAACCCTTTCAGAGCAGATATACGTGGCCTACGCGCATAGTTAATATAGGACAGTTTAAGATCTAAATCACGCTCCACTTTGCTCACTTGTGATGCCTGCAAGTCATCGCTTTTATTGATAGCAATAACCAATGCTCTGCCTGCTTCAATCACTAAACCAATCAAATGACTATCTTGATCCGTAATACCCTCTTGCGCATCACAAACAACAATCACCACCTGTGCTAACTCAATGGCTTCCAAGGCTTTTACTGCGCTAAATTTTTCTATTTTATCATTGACTTTTGCACGGCGGCGCAAGCCGGCAGTATCAACCAATTCATAGCTAATATTCTCACGTTCAAAAGGCACAATAACACTATCGCGTGTCGTTCCCGGCATGTCAAACGCCAAAACACGCTTGCTTCCAACTAAGCAATTTATCAGAGTTGATTTACCAACATTTGGCCTACCAATTACTGCTACGCGAATAGCTGGATTTGTACACGCATCAGGTTCAGGTTCTTGCTCTGAAAAATAAGTGCAAACCACATCAGCCAATTGACGCACACCGCGCCAATGTGCAGCGGCAATAGCATAGACTTCACCCAATCCTAATTCACTGAATTCCGCATTAAGTTGATCAAAATCTGCCCGCTCTGATTTATTTGCCACCACAATAACACGGCAGCCCATAGCCCTCAGATGCTGTGCAATTTCTATATCGCCATGCACTAAGCCACTTTGGCCATCCACCAAAAAAACAACTACCTGTGCTTCTTGAATAGCCAGCTGTACTTGATCTTGCATCAAGGTTTCTATTGCATCAGGATTGCCAAAAATACCACCCGTATCAATGACCCAAAAATCTCTTTTCCCCATTTTGGATCGGCCATACTTCCGATCGCGAGTTAGGCCAGGTTTATCAACTACTAAAGCATCACGCGAACGCGTTAAACAATTAAACAGTGTAGATTTGCCAACATTAGGTCGACCGACTATAGCAACGCAAGGTAACATAGTGCCTTGCCTTACCCTGCATCACTATCATCAGCGTATATGGCAACGATATGCCCTTGCTGGTTCAAATAGAATAAGTAACCTTCATCATCTGATACTGCTTGTATGGCCCATGGAGAAGAACTCAAATAGCGTGCCAACAAGCGCCCGTCTTCGGCAGAAAACCATATAATCCTACCTAAATTATCGCTCACGACCCATTTATCTTTGTGACGCAATATTGCACTCAATTGTAAACCAGACAGTGCTTCTTGCTTCCAGAGGCTTTGCCCTCCTACAGGATCAAACAAATATAATTGACCATAAAAACTCTGCGCCAAAAGCCCTTGCTTTAAGTAGTGCATAGGCTGAAATATGAATTCATCACGCTGCCATAGTATTTGCCGCCGCTTCCAATCAAAAGCAAACCATGGATTGTTCCAAACACTCGCATAAATCACATCCCCTACTGATAAAAAAGTACCCTGAACATCAACTATAGACTCTAAATCCGAGTAACCTTGTGGCTGCGCAACGACTACTCTATTCAACACCTTGCCTGTGTTATTGTCTAATAGTATAACAGCACCAGTGTCTGTGCCCAATACGATAGTATCATCTACGACAAACAGCGCATTTTTTCCCAATATACTCAATTTAGTAGGCGCCTGATCTACAAATACCCATTGCTGTTGCCCATCTATGAGAGAGAGTTTATACACACGACCGTCCGCAGTTTCTACTAAAACAGCATCTTTAATCGGTTTGATATTAGCAATGCTTGTTGTCAGCTGTTTACGCCATACCTCAGCACCGGTCAGCCCTTCTAACACCACAACATGCCCCTTGGTCGTACCAATGTACAGATAGCGCTGATCCTGAATGATGCCCGTACTAATAGACTCTTTCAGATTTATCTGCCATACATCACTGCCATCATATTTATCTATAGCGTATATATTGCCTGCTGGCATTGGCACGATTACTTGCTGCAAGAAAAGCCCCAAACGCAAATGCTGCGCTTGATTACGCTGAAAACTCAGCAAGTTGCGTTTATCCGTTTCACGCCACCACGCAATAGAAAAACCTGTACTATCTAAGCCATCGGGCAGCACGCCTTGACCACTGCCTGTTACCAACAAACGATTATTAAGGCTTTGATCCACCTGAACCCTGTGCGGCTTTTCTACATGGTCATCCACCGTAGAACACCCGCCTAATAGCAACAGGCAACTCACAATAAACCCACAGCTCCTAAGGAAAACAGGCATGACTATCGCCTATTAGCAATATCGTTACGTTTCAGTTTCACCAATTCTTTCAGTTGAGAATGCTCAGGTAAATTTTTTGAGGCATTATCCAATGCCGTACGTGCAGCATCGTACTGACCTTTAACTTGGTAAGCATCTGACTGAATAATATAAAAATTAGATAATGCACTTTCACCTAAAACCTGCCCTAATTGCTCGTTGACCAACGCTAATGCATCATCTGGTCTATCTATATCAATATACAAGCGTGCTAACCGATTAGCAGTTATTTCACGCACCACCTGTTCTGGCTGCTCATCCAATAAAGTCCGTAATTGCTTAACAGCTAACTCCTTCATATTATTTTCATAATAATGCTGTGCTAAATGCAGGCGCGCGCTCATCAGATACGGTGTATCCTGATACTCATTCTCTAATACAGACAAAGAAGCTTCAATTTGTGCCTCTTGTTGGCTATCCAACGCAGTGCGTAATTGCTCAAATGTTTGGAAAGCGCCTTGCTGATGCTGCTCTACCAAATTGCTCCACACTATCCAGCCAGTTATAGAGCCTACGCTAATCACTGCGCTGGCAATGAGTACCACCGCATTCTGTCGCAGCCATCTTTTCACACGATCTATCTGTTGCTGCTGTGTTAATTGATCCATCAATCACTCCTTAATATTTTATTAATCAAAGCCCACTTTGGGCATTATGCACTACCTAATTTATTGCCTAAATATGAGTGTAAACTACTCTCTTTTACAGTAACCTGCTCTGCACTCTCTAACCACTTGACGGTCACGCTCTGGTTACTTACCTCATCTTCCCCAACGATAACCGCACACTGCGCACCCCATTTATCTGCTTTTTTGAACTGGCTCTTCATACTACTACCATCAAATGCACCAACAACCTTATACGCACTCTCTCGCCGCAATCTCTCAGCGCATACAAAAGCATGATCTACCGTACTTTGCTGACACACAACAAAAATTCTGGGAGATTGATCTGCTTGTTGCTTAGTCAGCAACATAATCCGCTCAATACCCATAGCAAAGCCCACACCCGGAACAGGCTTGCCGCTCAACTGCTCAACTAAGCCATCGTAACGCCCACCACCACATACGGTGGACTGTGTCCCTATATCATCGCTCACCCACTCAAATACGCAGTCATTATAATAATCCAAACCACGAACTAAATACGGATTATGCTCCCAAACAATTCCTAATTTGTCTAATGTACGCGTAATCGTATCAAAAGCCGCCATTGACTCTGTGCTCAAACTATCCTGAAGCTTAGGCGCTTGCTGCAAGACTACTTGTGTAGCCTGAACCTTACTATCTAATATACGCAGCGGGTTGCTCTCCAAACGCCGTTGGCTATCTGCATCCAGTGCATCTACATGCTGCTGCAAATAAGCAACCAATGCTTTTTTATATGCTAAACGCTCTGCCGATTTTCCAATGGAATTTAACTCCAAGCGCAACCCATCTATGCCTAAGGTTTCCCACATCTGCGTGCAGCAACTTATTATTTGTGCATCAGCAAACGGTGAAGTAGTCCCAAAATGCTCCACGCCAAATTGATGAAATTGCCTATAGCGTCCTTTTTGCGGACGCTCATAGCGAAACATGGGACCATAGTAGTATGCCTTAAACTGATGCCCGGGCTGCCACCAGCCATTCTCAATAAGCGCACGCGCACAGCCAGCCGTTCCTTCGGGACGCAAAGACAGCGATACATCACTGCGATCTACAAAAGTGTACATCTCTTTTTCAACAATATCAGTCACATCACCTACTGCACGCTTAAACAATTCAGTTTGCTCAACAACGGGCAAAACCACTGCGCCAAAACCTGCCTGCTCGAAGATTGCGCTTGCGGTATGAATAATCGTATGATAACTCAGAGCATCTGCGCCCTGCAAATCATTCATGCCACGCACAGACTGTATGATATTCATTGCTCAACTTGTGCAACAGTATGCTGCATATCAGTTCGTGTCTGCTGCTTGCCCCACTGGATAGTGCGTCGCGTTCTATCTTGCACATCGCCTGCCAGCTGTCCACATGCAGCAGCAATATCCTCCCCTCGCGTACGACGCAAAAATGTCCTTACACCTTGCTGCTGCAAAATGTTTTGAAAAGCCAGCTGCACAGGCACTGTTGAACAGACATACTCTGTATTAGGGAACGGATTAAAAGGTATTAGATTCACCTTACAGGACATACCTTTTAGCAATTTCGCTAAAGCACGGGCATGATGCGGCTGATCATTCACTCCTGCCAACATGACATACTCAAACAAGATATGCTTGCGCTGTGCGCCTTGCTGGACAAAGGATCGGCAAGCATCCAGTAATACAGCGATAGGATATTTTTTATTGATAGGGACAATAGCATCACGCAAATCGTCCGATGGTGCATGCAATGATACAGCCAAACTAATATCTGCCTCTTGCTGCAAGCGCTCAATCATTGGCACAACACCTGCCGTGCTCACCGTTACCCGACGCTTAGACAGACCATAAGCATTATCATCCAATAATAACCGCGCTGCAATGCCAACCTGCTGCGTGTTGAGCAGTGGTTCGCCCATACCCATAAATACAATATTAGTAATATTATCAGAACGCTTATCCAGTTGCAAAGCCTGCTTTGCCAACCAAACCTGCACAACAATCTCCCAAGCCTTTAAGTTACGATTGAAACCTTGCTTGCCTGTTGCGCAAAAAGTGCAATCTAGTGCGCAACCAACTTGAGAAGAAATACACAGCGTACCACGACCATTTTCAGGAATAAATACCATTTCAATACTATTGCCATCATCAAAACGCAAAAGCCATTTACGCGTCCCATCTTTAGATAAGGCATCGACTAAAATATCTGGTAAAAAGCACTCCGTATGCGCTTTGATTTTTTCGCGTAATGACTGCGAAAAGACGGTCATAGCATCCACATCTAACACTTGGTGCTGATGGACCCATTGAAGCATCTGTTTGGCACGCCAAGGGGATTCGCCCAAATCGACAAAAAGCCGACTCATTCGTTCATAATCAAGACCAAGTAGATGATTTTTACTCATGTTAGATGCTAATGCTTTTACCAACTACAGTTTTATGCCTGTGGGTTATCTCCAAAGAAAAATGCCACTTCAATCGCAGCATTTTCTGCTGAATCCGAACCATGAACAGCGTTTGCATCAATACTTTCTGCAAAATCAGCACGAATAGTACCTGGCAACGCTTCTGCTGGGTTAGTTGCTCCCATAAGTTCCCGATTCTTTGAGACTGCATTATCACCCTGCAATGCTTGAACCATAACGGGACCTGATGTCATGAAATCCAACAAATCACTGTAAAAGGGGCGCTCTTTATGGACAACATAGAATGCACCTGCCTGATTACGCGTCAAATGTACCATCTTTGCATTAACAATTTTAAGCCCAGCGCGCTCAAAACGGCTGTAAATTTCACCAATAACCTGCTTGGCAACCGCATCTGGTTTGATGATAGATAATGTTACTTCAACCATAATAATATTCTCCTACAATGATAATGAAAATCAGTACGCATCTTAGTACAAGAGGCAAATCCCCTGCGATATAGGGTGCGCATTGTACTCTAAATCGCCTTATTCCAACACTTTTGCTCCAAGTTTGCTCCAAGTTTTTCCTGCCATTTTTATACTGAAAAGCCATTGAGATATACACCCACCTTTCATCGCCAAAACAGTATAAAAAAATGTTATACACATTTATTTTTTGCATACTGAGTTTTCAATCAAAGGGAACAGCGATGGTAGTACAACTACAGCACAGTTTAATGCGCCTCAGTCTATCACTGCGATTGGCAGGACGCTTTTCGTCAGCGATTCAGGCAATAATCTTATTCGCGCTATTGATGGAAATGGTTCGGTTTATACCTTCACGGACTCTATCCTAAGAACACCTGGTATAACAACTACTTCAGACAACCGCAGCATTGTTATAACCAGCCAAGAAGAACATAGAGTAATATCTATAGATATAAACAATGAAGCGCCAACTTTGAGCCTATCCACGATGAATTTATCCCTACAAGTTGGCTTTGATCCAATTGTCATCTACTCAACCGCAACGGATAGAAATAACAGCCCATTGCCACTACATGTTATGACTGAGAATACCAGTACTGTTTTTAGCACTGGAACAACGAGCATTACACTCAGCAACATTGAAGAAGCAGGCATTACAACCCTAACTGTCAGTGTTGAAGATTCATTAGGTCTCGTAACTACTCAGTATATAGTTGTTTCTGTCACAGATCCTGGCATAGAAAATATACGCGTCATAAATATTATAGCTAGTGCAGGTCCTAATAAAGGAGGGGGTAGCCTCTATGAGTCATCCCATAAAAAAACGAAGGCAGATGTCATATTATGGTTCTTGCTGCTTCTAAGTGCAGTGAGCTTGTGGTTCCGTAGGAACAGGCTTTCTCAAAATAAAGTAATAGACTCTATTTTCAATAGCACGTGATGCTCGTTATATACTACCTGCGCGCACTCATCTATACCAAACTGTTCGCAGCATTCCTAAAATAATACGTACAAACAAGAAAGCAAATATGAGCAGTACTGGGTAGTTAGCAAAGTCAGAGTGATCTACTACTAACTTAACTGGAAAGGCTAAGGAAACCAAGCAAGCTATTACGCCCCATATAGAGTGCAACTCAAATAATAGCCACAGATTACGCGCTGCTTTTAATACAATAAGACTAGACTGCTTTAACAATGTGTATTTAATCTCCTTTTTAACTGCATAACGTGTATAATTCTGTGCCCGTTGGGTTGGCATATTTTTATAAAAACCCAGTGTTAGTATTAACTATTATATTTGAATACGATGAAAGTTTTATCATCCCTAAAGTCAGCAAAAAAGCGCCATAAAGATTGTCAAATAGTACGCCGTCGTGGTAAAGTATTTGTTATTTGCAAAACCGATGGTCGCTTTAAAGCACGTCAGCGATAATTTTAGCAGTTTCTGCCTCCAAGTGTGCCTTATCGGACAACCCGGTAAGGCACACTTTTTCACATCGCAATCACCACATTAGTTTTTTCTCATTCATGAAAGTTAGCGTCTCTACATCTAAATCCAACCCTCTTGAACGAAATTTAAATATTTCATTCACACCTGAAAACTTAGAATCATTGATTAAGCAGCAGTTGCAGCGTATTGGACGCAATAAAAAAATCAATGGTTTCAGACCTGGCAAAGTGCCTGTTGCTGTTCTACAGCAACAATATGGTAGCCAAGTAACTATGGACATCCTTGACGAACAGATGAATGAGGCGTACCGCAAGGCATTGCAGCAGGAACAAATCATCCCTGCAGAAGTCGCACGCTTTGATGACGTTGATATCAGTGATTTAGAAAATATTACCTTCACAGCTGTTTTTGAAGTATTTCCAGAAATCAAACTAACCAAACTGAGTAAATTAAAAATACAGCGCGCACAAAGTGTACTAAATGACGACATGATTAACGATAGCGTTGAACAACTGCGTCAAAATGCTGCAACATGGGAGATTGTAGAACGCTCCAGTCAAAATGGCGACCAACTTACGTTGGATTTTACAGGCTATATGAATGATGAGGCCTTTGACGGCGGCAGCGCAACCCAACAAAAGATTGAGTTGGGAAGTAAGAGTATGATTCCAGGTTTTGAAGATGCTCTTTTAGGTGTTAGTAGCGGTGAAGAGCGTGAATTTACTGTGCAGTTTCCCACAGATTACCAGGCAGAGCACTTGGCAGGAAAAGAGGCACAATTCAAATGTTTAGTTCACTCTGTAGCAGAAAAAAAGCTCCCTGAGATAACTGATGATGCCTTCATTCAGCGCTTCAAACTGCCTGAAAACACCTTGGAAGCTCTAAAGGCTGATTTACAACAGCATCTTGAAAAACAATTAGAGCAGGCTTTATACCAGAAAAATCGTACCACGACTATTGATGCCTTATTAGAAGCTCATAAATTCTCTGTGCCGAAAGCCTTAGTTGAAAAAGAAACACAGTCTATGATTAAGCAAATCCAGGATCGCCAAAAAATGTATGGCGTGCAGCCCTCTAATGCAGTTGATTTGTTAACAGATGATATGCAACAGTCAGCACTCAAACGCATACAATCAGGACTGATTTTACAAGCAGTATTACGCGATCATACCATTGAGTTAGATGAGAGCAAAGTACAAAGTGCGATTGAAGAGCAGATTGCCAATGCGCCAGATAAACAAAAAGCCCGCCAATATTTTGCAAGCAATCAAAACGTTCGCACCGATTTAGAAAATGCTGTACTCGAAAAACAAATTATAGAGTTTGTATTAGAGAATGCCAAAATAAATGAGGAGGTCGTTGATTGCAAAACACTCCTTTCCAACCAGCCTGATTAATACATTTTACACAATGCCTAATATGCACGATATCCATAACAATCACTTGGTTCCGATGGTGGTTGAACAAAGCGGGCGCAGCGAACGTGCCTTTGATATTTATTCGCGTTTACTGCGTGAGCGCATTATATTTTTAGTGGGCCCAGTAACCGATGAGACAGCCAACCTAATTGTGGCGCAGTTGCTTTTTTTAGAATCTGAAAATGCCGCTAAAGACATCCATTTCTATATCAACTCGCCTGGTGGGTCGGTAACTGCTGGATTATCTATTTACGACACGATGCAATTTATACAACCTAATGTAAGCACTATGTGCCTAGGTCAAGCTGCTAGTATGGGGGCTGTATTGCTGGCAGCAGGTGAAAAAGGCAAACGTTTTATCCTACCAAATTCTCGCGTTATGATTCATCAACCTTTGGGAGGATTTCATGGCCAAGCAAGTGATATTGCCATCCATGCCCAAGAAATTCTTAAAGCAAAAGAAGTACTCAACCAGATACTGGCTAAACATTCTGGGCAAGAGGTTGAAAAGATTGCACAAGATACCGACCGTGACAACTTCCTTAGTGCACCAGAAGCTCTCGATTACGGCTTAGTAGATGAAGTCGTCACCACGCGCGCTAAAAGCAAGTAACAAAAAGCACCTAATTTATTTTAGATTAACAGAGTCTTTTTCATGGACTTTCTATATGGAGAGCCCATGAAATGCTTCTTCTTGGGCTGCAATTAGAGGAAACATAGGTATTACACAATCACTTTAAAAAAATATTATGACAGTAGTTCTGGCGCTATCCAGCCATTCTTTTTCTGCTTCTTAATAAGTGTACTCTGCTGAGACTGGCGTTTCAATAAATCTGAAAGCGTTTTATCACCCTGTTTAATTGCCTCTACCAATAGCCGTGAAACAACCGTTGAAGTCATCAGTGCATCACCTAATGCCGTATGGCGTCCTACGTCACTAATGGCGAAAAAATCCACTAAATGTTCTAAAGAGCTGTGGGCTAATTTAGGGTATAAGGAGGCTGCTAATAGCTGGGTATCTATAAAGTAGGTTGGTACATGCCATGTGATATTTTGTCGGATTAAATTGTGCGCTAGCACCTGTAAATCAAATCCAATATGGTGTCCAACAATGAGGCGTTGACCTAAGAATGCTGACAGCTCTTGCCATAATGCCGATAAAGGCGGTTTATCTTGCAGCTGAGTGGGCAGAATGCCATGTACACGGATACTCTGCGCATTTAGCTTGGCATCAGGCAATATAAAACGCTCCAAACGCTTGCTGCCTGTACGCTCAACACCAGTACAGTGCACACCAGCAAAAGCAATAATGGCATCTTTATAAGGGTTTAGTCCGGTTGTTTCAGTATCTATAACTACAATAGGCAATTGCTCAATAAGGGTGTCAGCCTGTGCGCTATCTGCCTCAGTAACCTGCTTAATTGAGTCGTCTATTAGCTGTTCACCAAGTTGTGCGCTGCGGACAATATCTACCTCCAGCAAGATCACAAAACCACTATCCTCTTGCAGAGGTACTATTTTTGCGTTTAACGCCTTACCTTTTATAGTTTTTAATAATGAGTCGCTACTGCTTCCTGCCTCCAAGTAATGAGACAGTGCTTGGCGCCAAAAGAAATTAAAGATACTGTCTCCGCACTTTATAGGCTGCTCAACGATATGGATAGCCAACTGATTAACTAATGTAACAGCTGCCTCATTATTGATGATAATCACGCCTTTCCCCATTGCTTTGAGCATACCATCTAAACTGTTTTGTAATGCTTTTTTGTTACGCTTCTGCCACTCTAATGACCATTGCAATGCCTGCTCTAAGCGCTGTGCGGACGTGGTACTATTGCCCCCAAAGTCAATTTGACTTGTGGCACTATCCATTAACGTATGATTGATGATTTGATTGTTAAGAGCACTAAATTCTTCATGTACGAACGCTCGGACAATAGCAGTCACTGCCAGCAAAATAAGTGCTACTGCCAGTATGGCATATCTATATAGCAACGTGTGCTCTAATAATAAACTGGCGAGTAATGCCATGATTAATATCAGCACCCACGCGCTTTCAAAAAATTTAAACATATTCTCCCAGTAACTGTGCGCGTAGCTCAGTCCTTAATGCTTCTATTGCCTGAAAGGATTTAATCAATAACTCACGCTCTAACTGCGCCAACGCATCTGGATCAACAAAGTTGCTCACAGGCTGAGAGGCACGTACCTGCTGGAGCTGGTGTTGCAACAAGAGTTTAGATATAAAATCAAAGGCAAAGCGCAATTTTGTGCGCATATCATCACTTAATTGTTTCTGTTGGTGTAGGATATTGATGCGCTGCTGAGTTGCATTTTCGGCAATGCCGTTTTTTAGCGCCAATAGGCGAATATAGCGCACTAAGGGCATTAAACCTCTATGCTTTAGATTCAATAAACCATTGTGCTCGCCCTTCTCAGTTATTAGGCGACTAAATAGTCCTAATGCCACATCTGTATCATCATAACGAAACATTTCAATAAGAAAACGTTTTTTATT
The DNA here is from genome assembly GCA_965219665.1 of Gammaproteobacteria bacterium. Classification (GTDB taxonomy): domain Bacteria; phylum Pseudomonadota; class Gammaproteobacteria; order CAKMZV01; family CAKMZV01; genus CBDCOD01. The sequence goes on from CBDCOD010000014.1 coordinate 16,922, forward strand.
TTTTGCACGATTGGCGACATAAATACGCAACTCTTCTACTAAGTGATGTGCTCCGGCACAATGGTCAAAATCAAAGAAAATATCAACATAACGTAGCCAATTGCCGTATCCTCTACTTACCCACAAATCAATTTGCTCCTTCCATTGGCTAATGCTCTTGCGCCACATTGGATTACGCGCCATGATATAGCCTATGCAAAGCGGAAAGCCTATCTCATCTAAGTAAATATTAAAACGGTTGGCACATTCTCTAAACCACGAATCAACCTGATCATGCTCTGAGTCAGGATAGTCTTCTAAGATAAAACCATTGTCTTGATCGGGATGCAAAAAACTCTCTCCACGCCCACCAGAACCCATAATAATAACGGCAAAGCGCACCGGTGGCGGTCCAAACTGTTCAGCCATTTCATCAATGACTTTATCTAAGACTTGGCGCGTCAAATCACCATTGATACTGGAGATAACTGCCTGTATTTCTGAGCCTGGAAGGGACTCATCGTATAAATCCTGTGCCAAAATACACTGCGCCTGTTTGCTATCTTTCATCTGCACAATATCATTATTGCACGCCAAAACATCCACCTCATGCATCACGCGCTCATTAGCATATTGTAGGGCATCAACTAACCTAATAATTCCTTTGACTAGTCCTGCCTGATTCACTACAGGTAGATGCTGAAAGCCACAACGTCGCATCACACTAATGGCTTGATAGAGCAATGCCTGCTCTTGTATTACCTCTACGGGTTCGCCCATAATATCGCTAACAGAAACATTCCCTTCCTTTTGAAAGGTCAACTTTCGCACTATATCACGCTCAGTTACGATGCCCACCAATGCACTAGTATCATCTGCAACAACAACACTTGATAACTGCTGATCACGCATCAATTCCACCACTTTTTCACACGAGGTACTATCAGACACAGTCGTTGCCTGCTCCTTCAAACAACTACGCACTGGTGTATTGAAAATAGCTAAGCGGCTATGCTTTTGTTCATTTGACTTCATTACAACACCCTACCATTAATGCCCATTCATCCATATACTGCACATGCTTCCACTCACACTCTAAATAATGTGACTGTATGGCGTCAACTTGATGTGCCAATATACCTGAAAATACGAGTATAGAATCTGTATGGATTCGTTTTCTAAAATCATTTTTTAGCATGAGAAGTGGCTCTAAGAGAATATTGGCAACTACAATATCAAACACTCCTTTACATTCCTCTGGCAAAGAATACGAGACCGCCACCTGATTGCGCGCTGCATTATTCTGGGCAATAGTCAATGCTTGCTCATCAATATCCACGCCATAAGCAGCAGCCCCTCTTAAGGCAGCAAGAATGGCTAATACACCGCTACCACAACCATAATCCAACACCTTTAACCTCTGTAATGACGGCTGCTGTGCTAGCCACCGTGCACACAATTGAGTAGTTGCATGTGCTCCAGTCCCAAATGCCTGACCTGGCTCAATGACAACACGCTTAACATGCTCAGGGGTTTGTTCCCAAGGTGGCGTAATCCAATAATCATTTGTTAGGGCAATAGGCTGCCAATATTGTTGCCAGTTCTGCCATGAGCCATCACTTAGTGGACGAACCACCCCAGGCTCTAACGGAAAGGGGACGCTGCGCTCTACATGCTGGGCATACTCGCAAGCGTTGGTGTCTTCTGTGAGTAATACAACGATTTGAATAAACGACCATAAAGCTTTACCCTTTATATTAGGGTTATGCACCACAAACGCTTGTTCTCTGCTGCTATCCTCAAAAAATGATACGCTACTTGCCCCAGAAGAAAAGGCAATTTCTTCTACATAAGGAGCCTGTTCTCGGCTACAACTCCAAACAATTTCTGTCCATTTCATGCACTTTCTCAATCAATCTGCCGCGTAGTGAATTCCTAAAAACGCTGGTAATTTCTACTGCTACAAACGTTCCTATTAACTCAGGATTTCCTGAAAAATTTACCACTATATTGTTCTGCGTGCGTCCAGCTACATCGTTTATATCATTGCGTGATAGCCGCTCTACTAAAACCCACTGCTGCGTTCCTAACATAGACTGAGCGACTGCATTTGCCTGTTCATTGAGCAAGGCTTGCATAGCATAAAGACGCTGTTTTTTGACCGACAATGGCACATCATCTGCCATATCTGCTGCCGGCGTACCGGGTCTGGCACTATAGATAAAACTAAACGCCCTATCGTACTGAACCTGCTCAATCAATGCCATAGTTTGCTGAAAGTCTTCTTCTGTTTCACCTGGGAAGCCAATAATAAAATCAGATGACAGCTGTATATCGGCACGTGCTTTACGCAAGCGTCTAATGATGTTTTTATATTCCAAAGCAGTATGCCCACGCTTCATGAGTTGTAAAATGCGATCCGAGCCTGATTGTACTGGCAAGTGCAAATGGCTAACCAATTCTGGAACTTGGGCAAAAACATCAATCAGCGATTGCGTCATTTCCATTGGATGAGAGGTTGTAAAACGAATACGATCAATGCCCTCTATAGCAGCAACACAATCAATCAAAGCTGCCAAATCTATCTCTGTACCATCATCACTTGCACCACGATATGCATTCACATTTTGTCCCAGCAAGGTCACTTCACGCACACCTTGATCTGCAAAAATTTGCACTTCTTCAATAACCTGGTGAAAAGGCCTGCTAACTTCTTCGCCACGCGTATAAGGCACCACGCAAAAAGAGCAATATTTTGAACAACCTTCCATCACAGAAACAAAAGCGGTAACACCAGATGCTTCTGGCTTAGGCAAATTATCAAATTTTTCAATTTCAGGAAAAGAAATATCAATCTGTGCTCTACTTTTAGGCAATTTCTTGCTGTCAATTGCGGCATCAATCATGGCTGGCAAGCGATGCAGGCTTTGTGGTCCAAATATGACATCAACAAAGGGCGCCCGTTGGCGTATTGCTTCACCTTCCTGCGAAGCAACACAACCACCTACCCCTATGAGACGCCCACTGCGCTCATTTTTCCAGTGCTTCCAAACACCTAACTGAGTAAATACTTTTTCTTGAGCTTTTTCACGGATAGAACATGTATTCATTAGGATAACATCTGCATCATCTGCATCGTAAACCACTTCTAATCCATGTGTTTTTTTCAATAGGCCAGCAATACGATCTGAATCATATTCATTCATCTGACAGCCGTAGGTCTTTATAAATAGATGCTTCATATAACTTAATGTACAATAAATGAAGAATAAGGCTCATTAGCCTGTTAAAAAATGTATCACGCAAGCACTGCGCGCGCGGACGCGTATAATACCGCATTTAAAAAAACAATGCCCACCTTTAGCACACCAGAATAGCGCGTAATAGCAGCACATCACAACCATGCCCTACTCTCTACCGTTGTCTCGATTTAAAAAAATACGCGCTTGGCTTAGCATGATTTTTTTGGATGATGGCTACGTACGACTCTTCTATCGCAATTTTTTTAAGGTAAACGATAATTTATACCGCGCAAACCATCCCATGCCATGGGATGTGGCATCATACAAAAAACGAGGCATCAATAGTATTATTAATCTACGTGGTGATAAGAACAATATGCCCGCAACTGCATTAGAGCGTGCAGCATGCCAGCAGCAGGATATTCCTCTATATTTAATATCCCTCTCCTCGCGATCAGCACCCAGCGTGGAGACAATTGACAAAATAATCCATAGCTTAGAGCAAGCAGAAAAACCGATTTTAGTACACTGTAAATCAGGCGCAGATCGCGCTGGCTTAGTAGTAACCCTTTACAATTTACATTTTTTCCCAGATATGGCTATTGAAGATGCAAATCAATTACGCTGGTACTATGGGCATTTCACATTAGCTGATACAGGGGTTTTAGATACTTTTATCACACACTGGAAGCGCTACAAAGACCAACACCCTGAAGCCATTTTTTTGCAGTGGGTACACACTGACTATGACCGCCAAGCTGTGCGGGACGAGTTCAAAAGCCATCCCCTGCACCGATGGTTTGTTAAATATATTCTACGCCGTGAATAATCTACCGTAAATAGTCACTTAATTATGTCATTAGATCAACTCAATGAGGCACAAAAGCATGCGGTAACCCTACCACTGAATCATCACGCTTTAGTTATTGCCGGCGCTGGTAGTGGTAAAACGCGCGTACTAACACAACGGCTGCTGTGGTTAGTACACGAACATCACATTCATCCAAGCCAAATTGTTGCAGTTACTTTCACCAATAAAGCAGCAGGCGAGATGCGTGAACGCTTGAGTCATGCCTTAGACCACTCACTGCAGAGCATGTGGCTGGGAACCTTCCATAGTCTGTGTCATCGCTTCCTACGTGAATACGCCGTACAGTGCAATATAGACCCTAATTTTCAAATTATAGATGCTTCCGATCAACAAAGATTATGCCGTCAATTGATTAAACAGCAGCATATTAATGAAAAGGATTTTACGCCTAAACAAGTGGCCCATTTTATCAATACCCATAAAGATAAAGGAATTCGTGCCCAGTCGATTGACTGCAACAATGAGTATGAATACATCATGCGCGATTTATATACACAGTATCAAAGCATTTGTGAGCGCGATGCCCTCTTTGATTTTTCTGAGTTGTTACTTAAAACCGTGGAACTATGGCGTGATAACAATACGCTATTACAAAGCCTACAGCACCGCTTCAAGCACTTACTCATAGATGAGTTTCAGGACACCAATCATACTCAGTACGCATGGATACAGCTATTAGCTGGTACTGAAAATTGTGTTTTTGCGGTTGGTGATGACGACCAGTCTATTTATGGATGGCGCGGTGCACAAGTAGAGAATATCCAACATTTTCAGACAAATTTTTCCCATACCTATCCTGTAAAAATAGCACGCTTAGAGCAGAATTATCGCTCAAGCGGCAATATTCTCAACGCAGCTAATTCAATAATAGCACCGAATACAAACCGCTTGGGTAAAAATCTGTGGACAGCCTCTGATAAAGGTAGTCCCATTTCTGTTTACAGAGCCTTTAATGGTGGAGATGAGGCAGAATATGTAGTTGATAGCATTACAGAGTACCTACAAGATGAAAATACTACCGGCAGTCAAATAGCCATTCTCTATCGCTCAAATGCACAATCACGCTTATTAGAAGATCGCCTACTACGTGCAGAAATTCCCTACCGAGTATACGGCGGCCTACGCTTTTTTGAGCGAGCTGAAATAAAAGACGTACTCTGCTATGCCCGACTGCTGCTTAACCCAAACGACAATGCTGCCTTTTCTCGAATTGTCAATAACCCACCCGCGGTATAGGGGCAAAATCATTAAGCACCCTATTACAGTATGCACAAGAGAATGACTGCTCGCTATGGCAAGCCAGTAATACACTGGCATCAGAAGGGTCAAAAATTCGCTTATTTATTGACCAAATACAGGCATGGCAGCGCATGAGTGACACCGTGCGCCTCACCGAATTATTAGAAGATATTATTACACATAGTAATCTATTAGAGCATTATGCAAAAGAAGGGCGTGAAAAGTTAGTTTCACGCAAAGAAAATTTGGATGAGCTCTTGGTCGTAGCAGAAGGATTTGCTGATGAAGGGCTACAAGCATTTATTGCCAATACTTCATTAGATATGGGGGAGTCTGAAAAAGCGGCTGACCCTGTCAACAGCGTACAACTGATGACACTACACGCTGCAAAAGGATTAGAGTTCCCTTGTGTGTTTTTAGTTGGTCTGGAAGATGGCATCATCCCAACAACCCG
>CBDCOD010000015.1:0-53061 GCA_965219665.1 Gammaproteobacteria bacterium
TCCGGGCAATAAATCGGGTGTAAATTGAATACGCTGAAACTGAGCAGCTATACCCTTAGACAGGCTTTGTATTGCACGCGTTTTTGCCAGTCCAGGCACCCCTTCAACTAACAAGTGCCCATCACATAATAACGAAATAAATAAACGATCTATCAGCGCCTTCTGACCAATAATATCTGCCTCTATAGTATTTCTTAAGGCTTGCAGCCGCCCACCAACCTCTGAATATTCCATCTGCTCTCTCTTATATTTATATCTTATGGTTATTAACTATGCTCATTAGCACACACTAACAGCGCGATACTAAATTATCTACCTATTTGCGTGCCAAGCGTAGCACGCTCGGACCACAAACACGCAATTGTTTACGATAATTCTGGCTATATTTCCGCACTTTTTTAGCCACTTCTATCAGCCATGGCTTGCGACGATGACTTTTGTTCTGATAGCCACCAACGCCCTCATGATAGGCAAGATATAGCCTCAGTGCGTCATGCTTTTTTATGTTTGCGACTGTATGTGTGCGCTGATTATACCAACCCATAAAATCAATAGCATCCTGAAAACGGTCACGACGCGCCTGTGGCTTTCTAACCTTAAGGCGGTATTCTTTCCATGTATCGTTCTTTGCTTGCGCATAACCATACGCTGTAGAAGTTGGCAACCCTGCCTTACCTGCACCTGCTGTACCGCGAGGTGGTGGACGTGCAATACCATTAAAACTAGACTCCTGTTTCATAATAGCCAACTGAACATGCGCAGGGAAACCCCAACGCCTCTGAGCGCGCTTCGCATGGACGTACCACTGAGGGTACTTCTTCAATATGCGACAAATATTACTTGCCTGCATAAACTGACGCGACTCCTGACCACTAAGCGGCAACGATTCATTGGGTATAGCTTGACGCGATAATGGTTTTTTGCCCTTTGTCTTGTTAGACGACTGCGACTTATCAATACGAACTGTTTCACTCGGCTCAGCCAGTTGCTTCCCACTTAATGCAATCCATTGTTCAGCACAGCCAGACAAACTCAGCCAGACAAACAACAAACCTACCCAAGTGAAAATATTTTTATTCAATTTTAACAATCTCTTAAAATAATTATCTAATGTGTATTATACACAATAACAATACCTGATTTACAGCAGTTCTATTAGCAATACTTTACATCATAGCGATAGGCTAACTATCTTTTTTTTAGATAATGCTGTTTTTTATCAGTGAGACATCAAATATACCACAATTGTCTATGGCATAATTTGCTACACTGTATAAACAGTTTTCGCCTATTGAGGAGCATAACTTATGGACGTTCTTTTTCATATTCTACGGCTTAGTTGCATTGCCATTTTTCTCTTGCCAAGCATCAACGGTATGGCGGAAATTCCGCCCAAAGCACAGGCGTGCGTAGCATGCCATGGCGCAGATGGCATAGGAACAACCCCACTATTTCCTAATTTAGCAGGGCAGCACGAAGTCTACCTCATTAATGCCATCAAAGCCTATCAAGATGGTCGCCGCGTTGACCCGATTATGAATGGCCTTGCTGCAACCCTCAATGATGCAGACATCAAGGCAATTGCTCAGTATTATTCCGAACAGTAAGAAAACATATTATGATAGCGTTCTTGACCACGATAACCAAAAGATTTTGTATCCTTGTGCCCTTGCTACTACCGCTTGCTGTTTCAGCAGAAGATGGTGCTCCACAAATATGTGTAGGCTGTCATGCTCATAATGGAGACAGCCTGATTCCTGAATATCCCAAACTTATCGGACAAAAAGAACAATACCTTATCAAAGCACTCAAAGCATACCGCAGCGGCGAACGCAAACACGACTATATGCAACTCTTTGCTAGTCGTCTAACTGATGAAGACATTGAACGCATTGCTCGCTTCTACAGCTCACATTAAATATCTAAGACTTTCATGCCATGAAAAAACCACAGACTTCTTCACTCAATACACGCCGAACTTTCATTAAAAGGGGAGTGGGCATTGCCTCTGGTGTCCTCTTTAGCAAAATTGCTTCTGGCGCGTACGACCCCAGCAAAGCAATCGCACCCTACGCAAACAAACCTGAATCTACCCAGCCACTCAAGCATCCCAAAGCGCGCCACACCTTAGGTTATGGTGTACGCACCCACCCCTACGGATCACCGATACATTTTGAAAAAGGCGTACAGCGACGCACATTAGACTGGCTAACACCCGATACCTACGCCTCCATCACCCTTGCCCCCCTACAGCATTTACACGGCATTATTGTCCCTAACGGCCTACACTTTGAGCGTTTCCATGGAGGCACACCTGAAATTAACCCCAAAGACCACCGCCTTGTTATTCACGGCTTAGTTAAACGCCCTTTAATGTTCACAGTAGAAGATATTAAACGTTTCCCTTCTATACAGCGCATCTACTTCATTGAATGTCCTGCCAACGGTGCTTTAGAGTGGAAAGGGGTCCAAGTCAACTCAGTACAATGGACGCACGGCATGATGAGTTGCTCCGAATGGACTGGCGTGAAACTATCCACCCTGCTGAAAGAAGCAGGCGTAGACCCTACTGCCAAATGGGTAATCCCAGAAGGTGCAGACGCCTCTGGCATGAGCCGCTCTATTCCTATGGCTATGGCCATGGACGACTGCATGGTTGCATATGCTATGAACGGTGAAGCTCTACGCGCAGAACAGGGCTACCCTCTCCGCTTAGTAGTCCCTGGCTGTGAGGGGAATATGTGGATAAAATTCCTACACCGCATCAAAATAACCAATACCCCTCTACAGCACCGTGAGGAGACTTCTAAATATACTGAGCTTTACGGTGACGGCAAAGCGGCGCGCTTTACATGGGTCAATGAAGCCAGTTCAGTAATAACCTATCCCTCCCCTGACTTCAAAATGCACGGACCTGGTCGCTATGTCGCTAAAGGCATTGCTTGGTCTGGGCGCGGGAAAGTGGACCATGTTGATATCACGCTCAATGGTGGAAAAAATTGGACTGAAGCCACCATAACTAGCCCTGTATTAGACAAAGCATGGGTGCGTTTTGAATATGAGTTTGACTGGGATGGAACAGAGTTATTCATGATGAGTCGTGCTACTGACGAAACAGGCTACACACAGCCAACCATGCCTCAACTGCGAAAAATTCGTGGCACCAATCCAGTGTATCACCGCAATGCAATGGTTACATGGCACGTCCTGCCTTGGGGCGGGAAAAATCAAGGAGAAATTCATAATGTTCAATACTAAACTGGCTGCAATCGCAATCCTATCACTTGTTGCATTTGCCAGCACAATAGGCACTGCCGCCGCAGAAGAATCCATTGGCTATCTACATCCTTCCAAAAATACAGACACCCGTGTACAAAAACAGAACCCTAATAATCCATACTCTGCAGAAGTGACCGGTGTTAAAGGATCAGACGAATGCCGTATACCGCCTGCTTTCACAGAAGTACACGAATCTGCCAATCGCAACTTAAACAGTGACTACACCGCCTACGGCTACGGCACTCCTGTCAGCGAAGAAGCCATCAAACCCATTGATATTAGCGTACTGGGCAATGGTGATGGATTGCCTGACAAGTCCATTGGCATGACTATTGTTGACGGCGAAGAACTTTACCTCAAGTACTGTGGGCAATGCCACGGAGAATTTGGCGAAGGCAATGGACACTATTTGCCATTAGCGGGAGGTCCAACCGATATCAGCGATGATGGCGGGCCAGCGCCAGTCAAAACCATCTCAAACTACTGGCCATATGCCACGACTATGTTTGACTACATTCGCCGCGCTATGCCATTCTTCAAGCCCAACCATCCTGATATTGGTGATGCAGGATATATGGGCATAACCGGCTATATCCTATTAGCAGCCGGCTATACCGAAGGCAAAGACTGGGCATTGGATTCTGACACTTTCTTTAATTCTGAGCTTTTGATGAAAATGAATGATGACATCAATAACCGCTATGGCTTTTTCTGTGATCCGCGCCCCGAAGCACATAATATACGCTGTGGCTTGAATGGTAAAACTTGCCCTGATCATCTTGTAGGGAACGGGAAAGGTGATATACATGCCTATACCAAAGCACGTATCAACCCTATCACTAACCAGCCACAATACAATGTCAATCAGCGCCCGTAAAATAAATACTCACGCACCTTTAGTAACCCACTCAAGGCGTGCATACCTTTAGGCTAACACAATAGTCTCCCTGCTGTTTGCACCTTCGCTATTCTCTTCTACTTAGATTGGGCGGGGAGAGGTCACGTACACGATTTTTTTGGTTATAATGCCACGCCTCATACGAACCTGGTTCTCATAGAAAAAATGGATATATTAGAAAAAACACTTGGGCACTCTAATGTCGATGTACAAGACGATGTCGTTGACATTCTAAAAAATAGCAGCTATAAGGAAGGATTCTACACCCCCATTGCCTCTGAGACTTTTGCTAAGGGAATCAATGAATCGGTTGTACAGCAAATTTCTGCTAAAAACAATGAACCGCAATGGATGCTAGACTGGCGCCTGAATGCCTATAGAGCATGGGAGGAGATGGATGAGCCTCACTGGGCACATTTACAGTATGACCCTATAGATTATCAAGATTTTCATTATTATTCCTCCCCTTCATGCAGTGCTTGCGATGAGGACTCTAATGAGCAAGAACGCAAGCAAATTGAAGAAACCTTTGACCGCTTAGGGGTCTCCTTATCAGAAAATAGCGAGATTGCTGTTGATGCGATTTTTGATTCGGTATCTGTCAAAACCAGTCATCGTGAGAAGTTGGCTGAACAAGGCATTCTTTTTTGCTCATTTAGTGAGGCTATTCATGAGTACCCAGAATTAGTTCAAAAGTACCTTGGCAGCGTTGTACCGCACGATGATAATTTTTTTGCCGCCCTTAATGCAGCCTGTGCATCAGATGGTACCTTTGTTTATATTCCTCCAGGTGTGCGCTGCCCTATGGATATTTCTACGTACTTTCGCATGAATGAAGCCAAAACAGGTCAGTTTGAGCGCACCTTACTGATTGCGGATAAAAATAGCTTTGTTAGTTATATTGAAGGATGCTCCGCGCCTATTCGTGACACATACCAACTGCACGCTGCAGTGGTCGAAGTGGTTGTATTGGATGATGCTGAAGTGAAATATTCAACGGTACAAAACTGGTATCCAGGTGAAGACGGCTCAGCCGGTGGTATTTTGAACTTTGTCACCAAACGCGGTATTTGCTCAGGCAAGCGCGCTAAACTTTCATGGACTCAAGCCGAAACGGGATCTGCTATTACTTGGAAATACCCTTCTGTTATTTTACAAGGCGATGATAGCGTTGGAGAATTTTATTCTGTTGCACTCACGAACGGCTCCCAGCAAGCCGATACTGGCACTAAGATGATTCATATTGGTAAAAATTCCTCCTCTACCATCGTTAGTAAGGGCATTAGCGCAGGAAAGAGCCAAAATTCTTATCGTGGCCAAGTCAAAGTCATGCGTAATGCGCATAACGCACGCAATTTCACACAGTGCGACTCTATGCTAATCGGCAGTCTGTGCGGCGCGCATACCTATCCGTACATTGAATGTGCTAACGCCAGCGCTCAATTAGAACATGAAGCGACCACTTCCAAAATTGGCGATGACCAAATGTTCTATTGTGCACAACGCGGCATTAGTGAAGAAGATGCTATAAATCTTATCGTCAATGGATTCTGTAAGGAAGTGTTATCTGAGTTGCCGCATGAGTTTGCGGTTGAGGCAAAAAAACTATTAGCTATTAGCCTTGAGGGTTCTGTTGGCTAAACCCACTACTAAAATAAAAAATTATGTTATTAGAAATCAATAATCTACATGCTTGCATCGCCGAAAGTGGCGAACCTATTTTGAATGGAATTAACCTAAAAATCAATCCTGGTGAAGTGCACGCTATTATGGGACCCAATGGCTCTGGGAAAAGTACACTATCTAATGTATTATCTGGCAAAGAAGACTTTGAGGTTACCAATGGCACCATGACATTTGATGGACAAGACTTAATGGAGTTAGAAGTCAATGAGCGTGCTGGAATGGGCCTATTTATGGCATTCCAATATCCAGTAGAAATACCTGGCGTCTCTAATAAATTGTTTTTGCAAACAGCACTCAATGCTATCCGTACTTTTCGCCATAAAAGCACCCTAAACACTTTAGAGTTCAATAAGTTGCTCAAGGAAACATTAAGTCTATTAGATATGCCTGCCAATTTACTGGAGCGCTCTGTCAATGTGGGATTCTCAGGTGGGGAAAAAAAACGCAATGATATCTTCCAAATGGCTGTTTTAGAACCTAAATTGGCAATTATGGATGAAACGGACTCTGGCTTAGATATTGACGCACTCAGAATCGTTGCTAATGGTGTCAATGCGCAACGAGATGGCAAACGATCTTTCTTGATTATCACGCACTACCAGCGTTTACTCAACTATATTGAACCTGACTTTGTCCATGTCTTAAGTGATGGAAAAATCGTACAAACCGGCGATAAGAATTTAGCTCTAAAATTAGAGGAAGAGGGATATGGCTGGATTAGCTAAACCACAGAGACTACAACAGTTAGACACTCAATTAAGCAATTTATTTGCTACTACGCCGCAAGATGACTTAGCAGCTATTAGACAAGCGGCTCAGCAACAATTTGTCCAATACGGCCTACCCTCACGTAAGCATGAAGACTGGCAATTCACCAACTTGGATGCATTGGCTGTACTCTCTACAGCTGATGCTGAGCCACCGCCACCTATACCACAGCACTTGAGCGCGATAGACTATCCTTGCTTAACTATCGTCAATGGCCATATTTATGGAAACATACCGAATAATGTAGCATCTGTTACAGGCACTACCTCCCACTGGTTGGACAATGATGCAGCCGCTTTGCTCAATGCCTCTCTCTTACAAAGCCACTGTAATCTACGTTGCCAACAAGACAGTACCCTATGGATACGCTACGTACACACTCAATCTGCTGCAGCATTCAGCCAAATACACCTCCATCTTGATGAAGGGGTGGAGCTTCAACTGATTGAGACCCATGAAAGTTGTGATGCCATCTCATCCAGCAATCACCAAATACACCTATCCTTAGCTCAAGGTGCCAAAGCGCACCATGTAAAATGGCTACGTGTCCCCAATACACATCAACACTTTGGACAACATGTTTTTGATTTACAAGCACATGCAGAATTAGTCAGCTCCAGCATACTACAAGGCGCATCACTGATTCGAAATCACAGCTATACTACACTTAACAATGAGTACGCCAACAGCTCAGTCAATAGCCTGTACTGGGGTAACGACAATCAAACCATTGACACTCGCACGCTAACTAAGCATAATGCCCCAAATTGTGAAAGCGTTCAGTTACACAAAGGCGTCCTACAAGACAAAGCCAATGGCGTATTCCAAGGAAAAATATTTGTAGACCCTATCGCACTAAAGACTGACGGACAGATGGACAATAAAGCTCTACTCCTCTCGCCAACCGCTCAAAATAATAGTAAACCGCAATTAGAAATCTACGCTGACGATGTCAAATGTTCCCACGGCTTTACCTGTGGTGAAATGGACAAAGAGCAACTGTTCTACATGCGCGCGCGTGGGTTTAGCATGGACGTTGCGCGTGGGTTCCTCATTCATGCTTTTGCTTCTGAAGTAACTGAAAGCATTGACCATGTAGCATTACGCCACGCGATTGAAGATACACTCTATGTCTGAGGGTAAAACACTAGCCTATATTGAAGCACTACGAGCTGACTTCCCTGCCTTACACCAAAATGTCAACGATAAGCCCCTGATTTATCTTGATAATGCTGCAACGGCACAAAAACCGTGGCAAGTCATTGAATGTTTGCGCCACTACTATGAGTTTGACAATGCAAATGTCCATCGTGGCATCCACACACTCTCTGACCGTGCCACACGTGCCTATGAAGGGACACGCGCCAAAGTACAACAGTTTATAAACGCTGCGCAAAAAGAAGAAATTATTTTCACACGTGGGGCAACTGAATCAATCAATATGGTCTCACATTGCTGTGGTGAACAAATTGTCTCAGAAAATGATGTTATTCTGCTCTCAGAGTTAGAACACCACTCTAATATCGTACCATGGCAAATGCTCGCCGAAAAAACTGGCGCACACATTCGCTGGATTCCTGCATTAGACGATGGCACTTTAGACTTAGAGGCGCTACCTACACTGTTAGATGAACGTGTACGCATAGTCGCTTTCAATGCGATTTCCAATGCTATAGGAACGATCAATCCTGTTAAAAAAATCATTGCGATGGTGCGCCAAAAAACCGCCGCACCTATTTTAGTTGATGCCTGCCAAGTACCTGCGCACCTGCCATTAGATGTGCAAGATTGGGACTGCGATTTCTGTGCCTTTTCTGCTCATAAAATGATGGGACCTACCGGCACAGGCGTACTCTATGGTAAGGCTAAATGGCTAGACCAAATGCAGGTATGGCAAGGGGGCGGGGATATGATTAAAACCGTCCGCTACGATGGTTTTACTGCCAACGTACCCCCATACAAGTTTGAGGCTGGCACACCCAATATTGCTGGCGTTATTGCCATGGGGGCAGCTATTGATTATCTGAACAGCTTGGATCGCGCACAACTTGTCTCACACGAAGACAACCTATTAAAACTGACAACTGACGCGCTCAGCACTATTAAAAAAATCCGTATCATTGGGCAAGCGCCGAACAAAGCATCTGTTATTTCTTTTGTAACTCAAGACAGCGACCTACACCCGAATGACTTGGCGGTCTTCTTAGATAAATACGGCATTGCTGTACGCAGTGGTCATCACTGCGCTATGCCACTATTAGCCAAATGGCAACTTCCAGCAACAGCACGTGCCTCTTTCGCCTTCTATAACACTGCTGAGGAGGCACTGAGCTTCGCGCAACAGTTAGAGTATATCATCCACCGTTTCGGCTAACACTTCGCTCCTGCTACTATAGCGTAGTGGTTCTCTTTAGTTGCGCTCACGAGTAGTGCGCTCCAACTCCTGCTGTCCTTTTTCTGCACGGTCAATTTGACGCTGATACTCAATTTGCTTTTGGCGGTTTTGGCGATCAATCTCAGCTTGAGAAGGACCTTTCGAGGCCGTTGAACATCCACCAACCACTATCATTGACGCTATACTAATCAATACCGCTTTTTTCATTACCTGTGCCCTCTCTTTGTCATATATCACTATACTTAATCCACATAAAAAATAATTATATAAATAGTCCCACCAGACCTATTATACAGATGAGCGCAATTGCACTTCCCATAATCAGCCGCGTCTTATGCTCATCTTGCACCAATTTATCATGAAAACGTAACCCCCAATAGTGCCCAATACCTACAGCAGGGAAAGTGACTAACGCTAATGCCCACTGCAATGGCACCTCAAAAAAGACAAAAGACATCATTTTGAAAGTAACTAATACAATCCACAGCGCAAAAAGCGTGTTACGTAAATGCAAGCGGTTGACATGACGTGCATACACTGTCACCAAAATAGGCGCGCCACTTAACGCCATCCCTGAGGCATAGCCACCACATGCAAGCAAAAACCTATCCTTCCATGGCGAGTGAGATTCAATAGTCACATTACGCACCCACTGAATACCATAAAACAAAGCTAAACTATATACAATCACCGCCGTCCAAAAGGCTGGCAGACTCACTAAGCCAAAAATAGCCAGCATTTTTGGAAGGATAATCCAGCGCATACTGCGAAAAATAAAACGCCAGTTCACCAGTGACCATGACTTTCTTAAAGTCAGCAGTGAGAAAAACAACAGATGAAAGCCAATCACGGGCAACCATAAGGTTGGGTCGGCTGCTATCAAAAGCAATAAAGGCAATGCCAACGCTGCGCCCCCAAACCCTAAACCAGAGCGAACGAAGCCCGACCAGCAAAAAATCAATAATAGGGCGACCCACTCCAGCGTGAGGAAAACGGGTAAGTCTGCTCTCAACCACTCTAACATAAACCATTCCGCCCAAGGCTGCAAGCAACTAAACGATCCACACCTAATGCCACTCCAGAACAATATGGCAACGCTTTCACTGACAATGCCTGCAATAATTCGGTATCAGGCTCACATATTGCAAGTCCTAAATCATGGCGGCGCGCATTATCCACTGCAAAGCGACTTTCATACGCCTCTACAGTACGCAACTCCTGATAGCCATTTGCTAACTCAACCCCTCTCCAGTACACCTCAAAGCGTTGTGCCACTCCCGACTCTAATTCTGCTAAAGCTGCTAAATGAGGCGGATAATCATACAGTGCTACCAGATCATAGTGTTGAAAGTGTACCTCTACCAAATCTGTAAAAACCATTTGCTCCCATAAAATACTATCCTCGCCTATATCGACAATCGCCTGAGGTCTTTTTTGGCGATAAACCTCTTGAAACACTGATCGCGAGCATGCTAATGGGTCTATACCAGCCCAACGTAAAAATGCCTCCTGATAGCTCATACGCTCTACAGTCATAGTACGCCCTGCAAGATGGCCAATCAAATCCAATACTTCTTGGAGCAACTGCAAATAACTCCACTGAGGCCTATACCACTCTACCATCTGAAATTCTGAGCGATGCCACTTACTTGTTGAATCCTGCCTAAACGCCTTACATAGCTGATAGATTGGTTGATTAGGATGCGCGCATAACAAACACTTCATAGCATATTCTGGTGAAGTTTGTAACCAGTCATTCCCCGCTGGTATAGCAGCAATATGTGGATCTGAAACAGTATAGGCGCGCAATAATGGCGTACTAACCTCTAAAACACCACGCTCTAAAAAAAAGGCGCGAATATGTTGCAAAATATACGCCCATTGATCAAGAGCTGTCCTATCTGGAGTCGTCAGCATTAAAAATGCCCTTCCAAGTACTGCCCACAGAAAGTTGAATAAAATCATCTCTGCCAGCGGTGCGACTAATATAGCCTATCTCAACAAACACATCAGCAAAATACTGTCGCAAAGCTGTATGTACATACTGGCTCACACCGTCTTGATTGCCACGCAATTGAAAGTCAGCCGGAGCATATGTACCCCATTCAACAAACCCGCTCACTGAACTGGTTAGCTGCCCCTTGTAGCGTACAGCATACGCATCACCTGCCTGATTAAGACCTTGAGCAAAATGTATCTCAACCTGTGGGGACGCTATCATATACAACACCTCATCAAAATTATCCCCACCTAAGGACTGTACTGCCTGCTGCTCAAACTTATAACTTTTGAAGGCAACTTGTAGGCGCGACTCCTCATAAGCAAAATTAAAACCGCCTAAAAACCGTAACTCCAAACCACCATACGTGCCTACACCCTCAATGCCCAATAAAAAATTGCTATCACTGGTAAAATGCAACTCAGTCAGTTGTGCTGGTTGACTGCTCTCAGCACTGCGCCCTTGGGGTAAGCCTCGAAACACAAAATGGTTACTATATAAAATCTGTGCAAAATAGCTATCTTGGGCAACGGCAACACTCCCCGACATATAAACCACTATATTAGCCACAACGAACATGGACATGTTACAGACCATCTTGCTTGCCTTAGTCCAAGGTCTTACTGAATTTTTACCCATTTCAAGCTCTGCACACCTTATTCTTATTCCTCAACTGACGGACTGGTCTGATCAAGGCTTGGCCTTTGATGTGGCAGTGCATTTTGGAACGCTTATCGCAGTTGTGTTGTATTTCCGTAATGATCTTTGGCTTTTGGCAAGCCAAGCACTGAGGCAGCCTTTTACGCTTGAAAATCCACAAACGCATCTGAGCTGGTGTATTGTTGTTGCTACTATCCCTGCTGTTATTGCTGGATTTCTCTTTAAGGATTTTATAGAAACGCACCTCAGAACCGCAGAAATTATAGCCTATGCTACGCTTTTCTTTGGGGTATTATTAGGCGTGTCTGCACGCTTTAATAAACAATTGACGCTGCTCAATATGACGCTGACATTGGCATTGATTATCGGAATATTTCAAGCGTTTGCATTGATACCCGGGACTTCGCGTTCGGGGATTACGATTACAGCAGCCCTTTTTTTGGGCTTTAGCAATAAAGAGGCAGCGCGTTTTTCCTTTTTGCTGTCGGTTCCAATTATTCTTGCTGCCTCGACTTTACTGGGCATCAAATTATGGAGCGATACACAGAACGTACAGCCGATTATTTTCTTAGTTGGCATTGCTGTATCAGCCATTAGTGCTTGGCTCTGCATCCACTGGTTCCTGCGGCTCATTGACCGCATTGGCATGCTGCCTTTTGTGGTGTATCGCTTGGTTTTAGGTGCCTTCTTGCTTTTTACTTTTACATAGTCGCCAATAGTTAATCGACGTTTTTTTCTTTTACTGAGAGGATTGCCACCCCAAATATAACGCAAGCCATCAGGTTATGGGTTTGCAGTTAGCCATGAAAGGCCTGATCCGACTGTAGGTAGAGGCGCTCGGCCTCTGTATCGGTTCTCTTTAATAACGGATTACGGTGCGGAAAGCGACCAAAGCGTTGAATAATATCATGGTGATGTTGTGCGAAATATAAATTATCCGCATTACCCAGTGCGCTAAACGCTGCTATACTCAAGTCTTGATCAGCAAGCGATTCACTGTGCATGAAAGGCATATATAAAAACACTACCTGCTCTGATGCCAGTTGTAAATGATGCCCTGCAATAATAGCGCGTTTGGCGACTTGGATGGCATGATACTCTGTACTGAAACTCAGCGCTTGGTTGCGGTACATGTTCAAAGGGAATTGGTCTAATAGAATGCAGAGCGCTAATGCGCCAGAGGGGCTTTTTTCCCACGCGCCTAATTGACCATCTCGTGCAGCGATCCACGTCGTTTCAAAGCGCTGACAGATGGCAGCATCTAAAGCAGGGGTGCTGCTGAACCACTGTTGTTTAATGGTGTCAGAAAACCAAAAATCTATAATGGTTTCTATGGTGGTATGGGAAGGTTTCATATTCAATAGAGCGATTTGTCATTGAGCAATAAAGCCCACTGCATCTTGCACCGATCGCAAGGTTTGGGTTGCGGATTGATTGGCGCGTTCTGCACCAGCCTTTAATACACTGTTTAAGTGTTCTGGATTATCCATTAAGTAGTGGTATTTTTCTTGAATAGGCTCTAAAAAAGAAACCACCGCATCGGCTAATTCCAGCTTTAAATGGCCGTACATTTTGCCCTCAAAGTGTGCAGTGGCTTGCTCAATGGAGCAATGACAGACTGCTGCGTAGAGCGTTAATAAATTGGATACACCAGGCTTATTATCCCAGTCGTAGGCAATGTGGTCATTGCTGTCGGTGACGGCGCGCTTTATTTTCTTAATCAGTTGCTTTGGCTCATCGAGCAGTCCAATGTAGTTGCTGGTGTCCTCATCGGATTTGGACATTTTTTTGAGCGGATCGCCTAAGGACATGACACGCCCGCCCGCTTGTTGGTCGGGGATAAAGGGCTCAGGTACTTTAAAGATGGACTGATTGTAGTGTTGATTGAACCGTTCTGCTAAGTTGCGCGTCATTTCTAAATGCTGTTTCTGATCCGCGCCAACAGGAACTAAGTCGGCTTGGTATAAGAGAATGTCTGCCGCCATAAGCACTGGATAGGTGAACAGTCCCGTGTTGATGTTTTCTGCGTGTTTCTGGGACTTGTCTTTAAACTGCGTCATGCGGTTTAATTCGCCCATGTAGGCAAAGCAGTTTAGAATCCACGCCAATTCACTGTGCGCAGGAACATGGGATTGAATAAAGAGTGTGCTTTTTTCAGGGTCTATACCGCATGCTAAGTATTGTGCAATGAAGGCGTAGCAGCGTTGACGAAAGGCTTGAGGGTCTTGCCGCGTTGTAATGGCATGCAAATCGACTAAAGTGTAATAGCAAGTATGCGTATCTTGGAGATCAACCCATTGGCGTAGTGCGCCTAAATAGTTACCAATGGTTAGATCACCAGTCGGTTGGATACCACTTAAAATGAGCGGTTTGTTTGTCTGCTGCCCGTCCATGTTCACTATACGTTAGAATACCAGTTAAAAAAAGGCTGCCTATATGGCAGCCTCCTTATTTTAACCTCTTTTGTGATATAACTTAAACCAAAACCGTACGTACCATAGAGCATGAAAGTTCTTGCTCTATGCCTTAGTTTAAGTCTTCAACGACAAAGCGCCCATAGTAACGAACATCATGTGCGCTATGCTTTTTCAAAATGGAAGCAATACGCACACGCTCGTTCTCATTAGAGGCAGGGGCGCTTACCAAAACATGTCCAGCACCTAATTCATCACGCACAAGATCAAATAGGCGCTTTTCTTCACCTTGAGCAAGAGCCTGCCACGTACGAACAATTTTTGTCCAAGTGCCATGGTATTTACCGTCCGGATCTAAAAAATGTAGCCCATCCTCACCAAAGCTTTCATCAATTTCATATTCAGCGATTCCTGCCTGCTTTAGTGCTTTTATCGCTTCATCAGCCCTTTCCTTTCTGTCAATAAAACCAACTACTCTATTTGTAGGATATACTGAAAAATATCGATCATCATGGCTTAACATAGACATTACCTCTTTTATATAAATAACTAAACTGAAATAACTAAACTGCTTTGAGATTACTTTACTTCTTTTGATAAGTCAAAGTCAAGTTCTTATCACATCAAATATCCTAATTTTGTCATGCCATATGCCTTGCCATTGGCATGCTGCTATAGTATCTATAAGAGTAAAGGAAGGCTTTGCTTTCAGCATGCCGTAATAGCGTAACGCAATACCTGCGTAGTCCGCTTATAATGGCGCACCACTTCAAAACATTTTTTCAAAACAGGAACCATGTCTCTATCTTGGATAAAACAGTGCCTTCACCAATTTTTACGCGATAGTCTCAATTTTGAACAGCAAGTTATGCTGTACCCTGCTAGCAAACAAGCAAAATGGGCGCTCGCACTTATTTTCTTTGTCTGCCTTGCAGCGTACGGGCTCACTATGCCACACACGGTGGTATTTGAGGATTCTGGATTGTTCTCATTGGTTTGCTATTATGCAGGAATTGCTCACGCACCCGGCTATCCACTCTATTCCATGCTATGCCCTCCCTTTGCGCACATACCCGGCTTGTCCCCTGCTCATGGTGTAGCATACTTCAGTGCCTTATGTGCTGCAGGCGCTGCTACTGCATTGGGCTGGTCTATACTCAGGCTAACAGGCGTACCTATTGCTGCAATTGGAGCAGGGCTTATCTTTGGTTTGGGGCAGCATATGTGGTCACAAGCAATTATCCAAGAGGTCTATGCGCTCAATGCTTTGCTATTTTTTATTACCCTTGCGCTCTGCTTAGAATTAGCATACAAGCAACGCACTAAGACGCTTATCGCTTTGGCGCTGTTTGTGGGCTTAGGGCTAAGCAATCACTGGCCACTGTTTGTACTCTCTGCTATTGTCTTTCCAATGGCACTGCTTCCATCTGTCAAAAAAATTTGTATATGGTTGTGGTGGCGCAAACTATTACTTGCTTTGTTTTTTTTCATAGCAGCCCTGCTTCCTTACTTATATCTATGGCTACGTTCTTTAGCTGACCCTTTTATTAGCTTCTATGGCCCATTAGATACTTGGGCGCGCTTTTGGTTTACTGTAGCCCGTAAGGGGTATAGTGGCATTGATAATGCAGGTGGTAATCTAGCTGATAAGCATGATTTCTTCAATTGGCTGATTACTGCATCTCCAGAACAATTATCTTGGCTGTGGTTCCCCTTGATAGTCATCGGCATCATTATGGTGTTGCGCAAGCGTATCCTATTGGGTATAGGCATTTTGCTTGGCATGCTGGGGGGCACTGTTCTGCTCATTTTGATGCTACACTTTCAATACTCACTACTATGGCGCGAAGTATTTCGTGTATACCCACTTATTGCATGGGGACTTTTAGCCCTATTAGGAGGCGTTGGTCTTGCAGTCATCATACAAAGATTCCAAAACTATAACCGTAAAATAGCCCAAATTGCTGGTTTAGTATGGACTGTGCTTGGTGCAGGGTCATTGGCCTGGCATAATGGCACCGTCAATGCACACCCCCAAAATACCTTTGCGGATTTTTTTGCAACACTCGTGTTAGATGCCCTACCCCAGGATGCCATTTTGGTTACCCATGACGACACACATTTACCCATACTTTATAAACGCTATGCTGAGCACTACCGACCAGATGTTACTATCTACAATAACCAGTCTCTTATTTTAGGTAATCGCCTCACCCATGGTATCTTTAATAGCCAGAAAAAACCAGCACTCTATCGTGATTTAGTCGAAAAAAGCAATAAAGAGGTCTGGTATTTCTTCGCCAATATGGGCTTTAGTGGTGAGGAAAATCATGTCATACTACGCCGAGCACGACGAGACTGGGACAAAGAGCGCTCTGAATATAGAGTTCTGCCACAACTATTAGATTTAGTTAAGCGCATTGATGTATTTCATGCACCATCTGAGTGGTCGCGCAATTTACAAATACGAACCGCTACGTGGCTAGCTACTTTGTATTATGCCTTAGAAGAGAATCATCCACAAAAACCCAGTATTCGCGCTGTTTTAGAGTCTCGCCCTTATGGACGCATCGCACAGGCATACGCTTGGTTTGAAAAGCGTCAGCCTGCTGATGAATTGCAATATCATATCAATAATTTGGCGACTTTAGAAACACAATTTATCGACCAAATACCCTATAACCGTGCCTCATTCTATGATTATTGGGGAAGAGCCCTATCGGTCGTGGCAACCCAAGATGATTACCATCATGTGGAGCGCATCCTGCTTAAAGGCGTTGATGCCTACGCAGCAAACGACAGCCCTCCACTACGCTCTTTATTAGAGTTATATGCCCAAACAGGTCGTATTCAGGCGTTAAATCATTGGCGCAAACTCTACCCTAATAGCGTACGCAACAGTGATATTATTGATAACTATGATCAATATGGCAAAGCAATGACAACAGCACAATTAAAAACTTCCATAGAAAATGATCATAAGCGCACCTATCAACATAACTATATAAAAGCTACTCAGGCACTCAGTCAAAATGATACAGCATCAGCCAAACAATTGATTCAAGCGCTTGCAACATCTCCAGTAAAACCAGAACCAAATCATGTACTGTTCATAGAAGCCGGCGTTGCAGTTATTGAGCGCCGCTATAGCGATGCACTGGAGCTACTCAAGCAACAGCTTAGCAGTGACCCTAATCACATTGATTCACTGCTTAATGGCGCGAAAATAGCACTTCACCTCAAACAAATAGTGCTGGCAGAACAATGGGTGAGTCATGCACTCAGTTTGAGTCCTGACCATAAGGAGTTAAATCAAATACAAGCAATTATTGCAAAAAGGAAGGAACGCCAAGTGGCACCTCAATAATCCTTTGACTGCTGCTTGGCTTTTTCTATGGCTCCACCTTGCGCGCACCAACTTTGGAAGCCACCTTCTAACTGTATGCAACGCGCCATGCCCATATCCTGCAAGACCTTAACCGCCAAGGCGGAACGCCATGCTGATGCACAAAAGAAAATGAATGTTTTATCCTCTGCAAAAATTGGTTTATGATACGGACTATCTGGTGCTACCCAAAATTCCAGCATCCCACGCGGCGCATGAAAAGCATTGGGAATCGTGCCACTTTTCTGTAGCTCGCGCACATCACGAATATCTACAAATTGATATGCTTCATCACCAATCTTACTTAACGCGTCCTCAACTGGTATTGACTGAATAGCTATTGTTGCCTGCTCAACCATCAATTTAATAGATTGCATCACATACTCCTTGAAAATTGCTAACAAAATATATTATAAATGCGACAATAACTCCTATGACGGAATCTACGCAAATAACTGGCTCATCCACAGCAAAGCACAAAAGCCTCCCTTCACTGATATTCAATACTTTAGACCTCCTTTTTTGGGTGTCCAGTGGTTGCTTTACACTCCTATGCTCTTTGTGGCTTATTTATGATGCACTGCTGATAACGTACGCAGGGGGTTTCAGTTTCAAAATAATTAAGCACGCCATTACGCACGAACTGTTCTATGCGATTATTTGCTTTGAGTTGGCTCAAGTGGCAAGGGTACGTTTAGAAAGCCGATCGCATCGCATGATGCTCTACCACTTTATTTTGATGGGAACGCTTACCTTTGGACGTGAAATATTCCTCATTCATAATTTGGATATCTGGATAGTTATTGGTTTCTGCCTTATGATACTCACCTATGTTCTCTACTATGGTTGGCGCGGCAAAAATCCATCTACCAAACTATTCAAAGATCGCAGCTAAGCAGGTCCTTACCCACGACCAACATAAAAAAATAAAAGTCCACTATAGCGAGTACACCTAATGTTTATTGATGAAGCTGAGATCGAAGTTATCGCTGGCAAAGGCGGCAATGGTATCATTAGCTTTCGCCGCGAAAAATACGTCCCGCGTGGTGGTCCCGATGGTGGCGATGGTGGCGATGGTGGCAGTGTTTTCCTCAGCGTTGATGCAGCCCTAAACACACTCAATAACTTTAGATATCGCCGCCACTTTGAAGCAACAAGTGGCGCAGCAGGAGAAGGTAGGCAAAAAACGGGCAAACGAGGTGATGATTTAATAATCGATGTACCAGCAGGCACAGCAGTCTATGATGCAGATACCAACGAATGCTTAGGAGATTTAACCCGTGATGAACACCTGTTGAAGGTTGCCCAAGGGGGTGAGCATGGTCTAGGCAATGTCCACTTCAAAAGCAGCAAAAACCAAGCCCCTCGCATTGCTACACCAGGCACGATTGGTGAAAGCCGTAGACTGCGTTTAGAGTTACGTGTCATGGCAGATGTTGGATTGTTAGGGCTTCCTAATGCAGGTAAATCTAGCCTACTACGTTGCGCATCTAATGCGCGCCCGAAGGTTGCTGACTACCCTTTTACAACTTTAGAGCCGCACCTCGGGGTAATTTCTGTGCATCCAGGAAGTGCCTTTGTTATGGCAGATATTCCTGGTGTGATAGCAGGCGCAGCGCAAGGGATAGGCTTGGGACTACAGTTCTTGCGACACATACAGCGCACTAAACTCCTGCTGCATCTGGTCGATTCATTACCTACTGCTGGCAGCATCCAAGATAATATTGCTGCAATTGAGAAGGAATTATTAGAGTACGATGAAGCACTGAGCAAGAAGCCGCGCTGGTTGATAATGAACAAAATCGATTTATTAGATCAAGAACAACGCGATACATTACGCGGCGAGCTGACACAATATGACAAACTGTACTTTATTTCAACAGTAAATAAAGAAGGAATCTCTGAATTACTAAATGATTTACACCAGTTTATAATGCCGTTAGATTAAACGATGACACGTGATTGCTTAAAAAATGCCCGCCGTTGGGTAATCAAAATTGGTAGCACCCTCCTCAGCTCAGAAAAAGGAATTAATGAGCAGCGTATCGCTAATGTAAGCGCACAAATAGCACAGTTACGTAGGCAAGGGCATCATATAGTCTTAGTTTCTTCAGGTGCCATTGCTGAAGGAATGCAGGTACTAAACCTGACCTCACGCCCACACCAACTCCATAACTTACAAGCATTAGCAGCCATTGGGCAAATGCGCCTTATGCGCGCTTGGGAAAATCATTTTAGCCAGCACGGCTTTCATAGTGCACAAATTTTGCTGACCCATGCAGAACTACACAGCCGTGAACGCTACTTAAATGCCAAAACAACTATCCAAACCCTACTGGATATGCAAGTCATTCCCGTTGCCAATGAAAATGATGCCATCGCAAACGAAGAAATTCGCTTTGGTGATAACGACACGCTAGCAGCCTTAGTTTCTAGTCTAATTCAGGCTGATGCCTTGATCATCCTCACCGATCAAGCTGGAATGTATGACAGCAACCCACGCACTAACCCTGACGCTACGTTATTGCACCAAGTTGATCCACACGCTGCAGGCATTGATGCTATGGTAGATAGCAGGGGAAGCGCCATCGGTTCAGGCGGCATGGTAACTAAACTACAGGCAGCCAAATTATGCGCCAAAGGGGGAATATCTACCGTTATTGCCTCAGGCTTAGAAAAGAACACTATCCTCCGAGTAGCCGCCGGCGAAGCTATTGGTACTTGGCTGCCTGCTAATACAACACCTATCGCTGCGCGCAAGCACTGGCTGCTCAGCAGACAACATAGTGCTGGCAGGCTACATATAGATGCAGGCGCTGTGCGGGCAATACACCAAGGGAAAAGCCTACTCCCCATAGGGGTAGAGACTTGCGAGGGTGCATTTCAGCGTGGGGATTTAGTGAAAATAATGCATAATGGCTCCCAGATTGGACAAGGTCTGGTACAGTATCCATCTGGTGATTGCACTAAAATCCTGAAAAAATCCACCACAGATATTGAAAACACACTGGGGTATATTGGCTCAGAAGAGCTTATCCACCAAAATGACCTTGTTCTCTTATAGAAGCACATGAAAATTATTGTAGTCGGTCTACTCATAGCCATCATTTATACTTTAATATCCTCTGTTGTCTATCTTGTCAAAGAAGGTGGCTCCCCTTCTAAGCGCACCATGCACGCGCTCACATTCCGTGTAGGGCTATCTGTTTTTCTCTTCATTCTGCTGCTTGTCGGCTACGCTCTGGGCTGGATTGCGCCACATCACCCTGGTTTTTAATAATCCCATGATTATTTAATAGGGGTGTAGTACAATGGCGCGCGCTCAGAAGTCAGCATGTTTTATATGCGCCGTAGGCAAAGTAGACAAAAAATGGGCTGAGTGGTAGAGTGGTTATACAGTGGATTGCAAATCCATGGACATCGGTTCGATTCCGGTCTCAGCCTCCACTACAGTACCCTATGAAAATGACTATCTGCAGTATTATGGTGGGATGCCCGAGCGGTCAAAGGGAGCAGACTGTAAATCTGCCGGCTCAGCCTTCGAAGGTTCGAATCCTTCTCCCACCACCACTGAAGGGTTGTATAGTGTAATAGGTGAACTATGCCCCTAACAGTCCTGCATTGCGGGCGTCGTATAATGGTATTACCTCAGCCTTCCAAGCTGATGACGTGGGTTCGATTCCCATCGCCCGCTCCATTTGCTCATGTAGCTCAGGGGTAGAGCACTTCCTTGGTAAGGAAGAGGTCTCGGGTTCAAATCCCGACATGAGCTCCATCTACTCATCCATCAACTTCCAGCAATGTCTAGTTTGACCCTTATTAAAAGGGCAAATGGCTTGCGCCCTTCTCCCGAAAAATTCAAAAAGCTGTAGTGTGTAAATTAGAAAAACCGCGTAAAACGAAACGTAGATTTACAGGAGGATGTTGTCTATTCTGAATATCTTTGGACAACTTTTAATATAAAGGATTGTTTTTGCTTTATTTTTGTGTGGTAGTCGCGACTGGGGTCGAACTGAAAAGACAGCGACCTCCACCATGTCAAGGTGGCGCTCTAACCAACTGAGCTACGCGACTGTAATTTGAAGTGTTCGCATCATTATAGCATAGCTCCATTATCCTGCGCACAACAGCATCCTTACCTATTCAACCCACTAATTTTTATAAGGTATAGCAACTTCTGCACGCTCAGTATGCATATAAGTTTTTGCTGTATAATGTTTTGCCCTTTTTGCCTACAACAACGATACGGCCTACTTTGATAGTCGCCGTAGCTACAGGGAGAAGACAGCGGCAAGCCTAAACTATAGGTATGAATTTTTTAAACATATGACGACAGAAAAAACCACACAGACTAATCAAACAATGCAGAGTGCACATCCTCTCAGCACACTAAAGGGCATGTATCGTCCTGACTTTGAGCGGGAGAATTGTGGATTTGGCATGATTGTAAATTTGGATAACAATCCTTCACATGAGTTGGTGCAAACTGCTATCACTTCACTATCTCGCATGACACACCGTGGTGGATTAGCAGCAGATGGGCGTTCTGGCGATGGGTGTGGCTTACTGTTGGCAACACCTGATGCTTTTTTTCGACTTAAAGCAAAACAAAGTAATGTAACATTGGAGAGCCTCTATGCTGTAGGTGTCGTCTTTTTAGATAACGATCCTCAAACAGCACAGCGCGCGCGCGCTGAGCTGAATAGGCAGTTGAATCGCAAGGGTTTAACAGATATTATGTGGCAGAAGGTAGATGTAAATCCCCAAATTTTAGGACAATCTGCCGCAGCCAGTTTGCCACAAATTGAGTATATATATGTTAATGCGCCGCAAGGAGTATATGAAGACTCCTTTAACCGAAAACTTTTTGTGGCACGACGCTTTGCTGAGCAAGCACTGAGCGATTGTAAAGATTTTTATGTCACCACACTCAATTCTAATACGATTGCTTATAAAGGACTGGTTACTCCTTCTGATTTGCCTCACTTCTACACTGACTTAGGGCATAAGGCTTTTGCTTCCTCTGTCTGCTCATACCATCAGCGCTTCTCAACGAACACACTTCCACAATGGCGACTGGCACAGCCTTTCCGCTACTTGGCACATAACGGTGAGTTGAATACTATTCAAGGCAATAGGAATTGGGCTAATGCTCGGCGCACGAAGATGGCATCAGAATTGCTGCCTGAGTTGGATCACTTCAATCCATTGGTATCTATGAGCGGCTCTGATTCTGCCAGTTTAGATAATATGTTAGAGATCTTAATAATGGGTGGCAGTGACATTTTTCGCTCGCTCAGCTTACTTATTCCCCCCGCATGGCAAAACACACAAACTTTGGACCCAAGTGTACGCGCTTTCTTTGAGTTCCACTCCATGAGCATGGAACCTTGGGATGGTCCAGCTGCATTAGTGGTGCACAATGGGAAATATGCCATCTGTAATTTAGACCGCAATGGCTTACGTCCTACACGCTACGTTATTACCAAAGATCGTAATGTGACTTTTGCTTCAGAGGTAGGGGTTTTTGACTATGATCCGGCCGACGTGATTGATAAAGGGCGAGTGCGAGCAGGTCAGATGATTGCGGTGGACTTGCAAGCTGGTAAGATGCTTTGGCCCCAAGATATCTTACGGCAAGTTGCACAAAGACCCTACCAAAAATGGTTAGATGAGTATACGATTCATTTACATCATAATCCTGAAAAAGATGCCGCTTACCTAAATCTATCGGAAGAACAGTGCCATCAGGCACAAAAGTATTTCCAGATTACTTTTGAGGAGCGCGATCAAGTTATACGTGTACTGGCGGAGGAAGGGCAAGAAACCACAGCTTCTATGGGTGATGATACACCCTTGCCCGTTTTATCCATGCGACCACGTTCCGTATTCGATTATTTCCGCCAGATGTTTGCACAAGTAACCAATCCGCCCATCGATTCTCTACGGGAAGCAATTGTCATGTCCTTGGGTACTAATATTGGACGTGAATTAAGCATATTTCATGAAGTGCAGAACCATGCCAGCCGTATTGAGCTGACTACACCAGTTCTGGCACCAGAGTTGTATATACACCTTCTGGATAAAGCAAACAGCTATAAGTCTATGCAGGTAGTCACCCTGCCGCTACACTATGATGCCTCTACAAGCCTAGAACACGCATTGGATGCCCTTACAAAAAGTGCAGAGCAAGCAGTTAAAGAGGGGAATTCTATTTTGGTTCTCAGTGATGCTGGTATTAATGATCGTCAGTTGACTATGCATGCTGCGTTCGCAACTGGTGCAGTGCACCATCGCCTTATTCAGAAAGGTCTGCGTACAGATGCCAATATCATTGTCTCTACAGCGACCGCACGAGATCCACATCATTATGCAGTACTCATAGGGTATGGTGCTACAGCAGTGCATCCATGGCTTGCCTATGAGGTATTGCGCGATATGCAAAATACACAGGAATTGGATAAAAACATCAATATAGGCGAATATATTGCTAACTACATAAAGGGTATCAATAAAGGATTGCTGAAGATTTTGTCCAAAATGGGAATATCTACAATAGCTTCCTATCGTGGTTCACAGCTATTTGAAAGCGTTGGGCTGTCTGATGAGGTGATTAACGCTTGTTTCTACGGAACTGTAAACCGTATCGGCGGCACGCGCTTTGTCGACTTTCATGCAGACAGTGTCCAGCTACATAAACTGGCTTTTAATAAGCGTCGTACTATTGATCAGGGGGGATTGTTTAAGTATATCCATGGTGGCGAAGACCATGCTTACAACCCTGATGTGGTGACGCATTTACGAGATGCTGTGCAAAAAGGGTCTCAGCAAGATTATGATAAATTTTCGCGATTAGTCAACCAAAGACGCCCTCTGGTTCTACGTGATTTGTTAGATGTTAAACCGATAGGCAGTCCTATAGATATAGAAGAAGTTGAGCCAGTTGATGCCATTCTAAACCGCTTTGACTCTGCTGGCATTTCCTTAGGTGCCCTTTCACCAGAAGCACATGAATCTTTAGCTATTGCTATGAATCGGTTAGGTGCGCGCTCTAATTCAGGGGAGGGGGGTGAAGACCCTGCACGCTTCAATACAGAAAAAGTCTCTAAAATAAAACAAATTGCCTCTGGTCGATTTGGCGTTACACCGCACTATTTAAGTAATGCAGAAGTCATACAAATCAAGGTGGCGCAGGGTGCAAAACCCGGTGAAGGTGGACAATTGCCAGGACATAAAGTAGATGCTTATATTGGAATGTTACGTAATGCCAATCCTGGTGTCACACTTATTTCACCTCCACCGCATCACGATATCTACTCCATTGAAGATTTAGCACAGTTGATTTTTGATCTAAAGCAGGTTAATCCTGACGCTTTAATATCTGTGAAATTAGTGTCCGCTCCTGGCGTTGGCACTGTTGCGGCAGGCGTAGCAAAAACCTATGCAGATTTGATTACTATTGCAGGATATGACGGTGGCACAGGTGCTAGTCCGCTAACCTCTGTAAAATATGCAGGTAGTCCATTTGAGCTTGGCTTGTCAGAAGCCCATCAGGTGCTCTGTGCAAATGATTTGCGCTCTGTGGTTCGTGTCCAAGCTGATGGCGGTTTGAAAACAGGACTGGATGTTATCAAAGCTGCTCTACTTGGTGCTGAATCCTTTGGTTTTGGCACAGCACCAATGATTGCCTTAGGCTGCAAATATTTACGTATCTGCCATCTAAATACCTGTGCTGTAGGCGTGGCAACCCAGAATGAGCGTTTACGCAAAGAGCACTTCATCGGCTTACCTGAGATGGTTATGCATTACTTCCGTTTTGTCGCATCTGAAACACGTCAAATTATGGCACAATTGGGTGTACGCACTATGGAAGAGCTCATCGGTCAAACCCAATATCTAAAACAAAAAGATGGGCTTAGTAGCAAACAACAACAGTTGGATCTTAGCCCTCTATTAGTTAAGAGTTCAAACAGCGATAAACCATGCTACTGCACAGTACCTAAAAACAATCCCTGGGATAAGGGTGAGTTAGCTCAACGTATGATAGCAGAGATGCTACCAGCTATTGAGAATAAATTAGGGGGCAATTTTGAGTACACTATGCGCAATACAGACCGTAGTATTGGCGCACGTATATCAGGCGAAATTGCCAAGCGTTGGGGGAATACAGGTATGAGTCCTAATCCCATTAATGTACACCTCAAAGGTGTGGCAGGGCAATCTTTTGGTGCATGGAATGCTGGTGGTTTGAATCTCTATCTTGAAGGAGATGCCAACGACTATGTAGGCAAAGGCATGGCCGGTGGTCAAATCGTTATTACTCCACCTGCTGAGGGAACTTTCCATCGCAGTTACGCGCCTATTATTGGTAATACGTGCCTCTATGGTGCGACTGGTGGCACACTCTATGCGTATGGTCGTGCTGGCGAACGTTTTGCTGTACGTAATTCGGGGGCAACTGCTGTAGTAGAAGGTGTAGGAGATCATGGCTGTGAGTATATGACTGGAGGTACTGTTGTAGTACTAGGCAATACTGGGCTGAATTTTGGTGCCGGCATGTCTGGTGGCTGTGCTTTCGTATTAGATGAAAAAGGAGTTCTGGCAGAACGCTATAATGCTGAAATGATTGATATAGCCAGATTAGACGGTGATGACTATACTAATTACATTCGCCTACTGCATCAACAGATAAACATTTATCACACACTTACTCAGTCACAAAGAGCGGCACCTATCCTACAAAACTTTGATAGCTGGATTAGCCATTTTTGGTTGATTAAGCCCAAAAATTTAGTTTTATCACAACTATGGGATATGTTACAAAGCAAGGCTGCCTGAGGATAAGATATGACAACAAACCCTGCCCGTTTTTTAGAGTTAGACCGCCAAGACCCACCTAAATTAACTGCTGCTGCACGCTCCAAACAATATGTAGAAATTTATGATTCCTTTGACGCTGAAGCGGCAATGGGGCAGGCTGACCGCTGCATAGAGTGCGGCAATCCTTACTGTGAATGGGCTTGCCCAGTACATAATTACATTCCCAATTGGCTTAAACTGGTTGCTGAAGGCAACTTTATTGAGGCGGCAGATATATCTCATCGCACGAACGCGCTCCCTGAAATGTGTGGCCGCGTATGTCCACAAGATAGGCTCTGTGAGCAGGCATGTACACTACAAGACACGAATTTTGGTGCAGTCACAATTGGCGCTATTGAGCGCTTTATTACGGATACGGCTTTTGATTTAGGATGGCGACCAGACCTATCTGCTATTGAGAGTACTGGTAGACGCGTGGCTGTAATTGGCGCAGGACCTGCTGGCTTAGCATGTGCTGATAAGTTGGTTCGTAATGGCGTTACTCCAGTGGTATATGACAAATATCCTGAGGCAGGTGGCTTGCTCACTTTCGGTATTCCAGAGTTCAAATTAGAAAAACATCTGGTTGAGCGCCGCCGAGCAGTGCTTGAGGATATGGGAGTGGAATTTGTCTTTAATACCACCATTGGAGAAGATAAACCTTTTGAAGCGTTACTGACTGAGTTTGATGCCGTGTTTATTGGCATTGGCACTTATAAAAGCATGCAAGGCGGCTTTGCTGGAGAGCAACTACAACAAGTATATTCTGCATTGCCCTTTTTAGTATCCAATGTCAATAAAAATTTAGGATTTACGCATGAAAACGATTACATTAGCATGCGTGAAAAGCGTGTTGTTGTACTTGGTGGAGGCGATACAGCAATGGACTGCACGCGCACTTCCATTCGCCAAGGTGCTAAACAGGTTATTTGCGCTTACCGCCGTGACAAAGCTAATATGCCTGGTTCACCAAAAGAGGTGTCCAATGCGGAAGAAGAAGGTGTCCAGTTCGAATTCAACTGTTCCCCTCTTGAGGTAATTGCTGATGAAAAAGGCGATGTATGTGGTATTAAAGTCGTTAGTACGCAGTTAGGAGATCCTGACGAACGTGGTCGTCGTCGGCCTGAAATAATAGAAAAATCAGAACGCATTATTAATTGTGATGCAGTGATTGTTGCATTTGGCTTTCTACCTAACCCACCTGCATGGTTTGCTGATTATAACCTAGCGGTAGATGATAATTTGCGCCTGCACGTGCGTAATGAAGAGACAGATGAGCTTTTTTTGCAAACAAGTGTGGATAAGGTCTTTGCTGGTGGAGATATTGTCCGTGGTTCCTCTTTGGTAGTACACGCTGTACAAGATGGACAAAAAGCAGCAGAAAGCATTTTGAATTACTTAGACTGCTGAAAAGTTATTGCTAAATGCATATTAGAAAATTGAGGCACTTGTGCCGCCGAGGCACTAAAGAGTTAGACTTACTGACCAATGCCTACCTAGATTTACACTACACTGATGCACCTTTAGAGCACAAACATTGCTTTCATAAACTGATTGCACTTGATGATATCGCTCTGTATGACCTACTCAATAGTGCAGATACACCTCAATTAGACAGCACACAACAAGTAGCAGCACTTATCAAACAATTAACGACTCACCAAGGCTAATGCACAGGCATTAGAAAGTATTGATAAACATACTAATACAGCGCTTTTATTTAACTGTAGCAATGGTCCACAAATGCACTGACACATCTGGATTGACTTGCTTGAGCGCGTCCACAGCATTCTGTACTGTAGCCCCAGTAGTAAATACGTCATCTATAAGCAAAATATTATCGGGGATGGTTGGCGCTGTTACGCTAAAGGCTTGCTTAACATTTGCATAGCGCTGTTTAAGCTTGAGACCCGTTTGGCTCGGCGTATTGCGATGCCTTATCAATAGTTTATCGCTATGAGCCCGACCTAACTGCTTTGAGACAAGCCGGCTAATACAATGAGACTGGTTATATCCCCGCTGCCTTAATTTATGTGAATGCAGTGGTATAGGCATAACACACTGAATATCAATGGGGAGTATGAAGTGATGCACCATTAGTTCCGCAAACAACTGTCCTTTCGGCAACTGTTGCGTATATTTAAATGCATGAATCCATGTACGAACTACATCATCGAGCAAAAAGAGTGCAAAACGGGACTCAATATTTGCAGGTGCTGACAAAAATTGGTGCGTTACCCACGGTAGTTTGTGCTTACAGGTAGTGCATAAATCAATATGCCTACAGGGGCTGCTGCATAATGTGCAAAAGTGTAACGCAAACATGCTCACCTTTGTATACTTAACCAGTGGACAAGCATGCACGAAAATTTAGATAAGGATTTTAAGGCTTTTGGTAAAATACGATTATGATAGTTAATAACCAAGTAAAACAAATTATTGATCCCTTTAATCGGGTAATCGATTATTTGCGTGTTTCAGTGACAGATAGGTGTAACTACCGTTGCAACTATTGCATGCCGAAACAAGGCTATCACCCAGAGGGTAACCATAAAGAATATCTGGATTTTGACGAGATTGCCACTATTGTGCAGGCTTTTGCAACTATGGGGCTCAAGCGCGTGCGCCTTACTGGAGGCGAGCCTTTAGTGCGTAAGGGGCTACCGCAATTGGTTGAAAAACTCTCAGTAATAGACGGTATAAAAGATATTGCGCTTTCCACTAATGCCCATCGCTTAGAACGCTTTGCTAACGACTTAAAAAAGGCAGGGTTACACAGAGTAAATGTATCTTTAGACTCCTTAAATGTAGGAAAATTCCACGAAATTACACGAGGAGGTGATTTACCTAAAGTGCTCAAGGGCATTGCTGCCGCTCAGCACGCTGGTCTAACACCTATAAAAGTCAATTGTGTCGTAATGAAGGGAGTCAATGATGACGAAATTGAGAACATGGCACAATGGGCATTACAAGAAGATATAGAACTGCGTTTTATTGAAATGATGCCTATCGGATCCGCTGGTATATCCTTAATGGATATGCATTATGATAGCAAATTGATATTAGAGCGATTAGAGAGCCATTTTGGAATGCCTCTCTATAATACAGTCAGTGCGCAAGGGGCTGGACCAGCGCGCTACTACGGAATAGGTAACGGTGGAAAAATCGGTGTTATCTCTGCAGTGTCACAGCATTTTTGCAAAAGTTGTAACAGAGTGCGCCTAACAGCTAAAGGCATCTTGGCCCTCTGCTTAGGTCAGGAAGATAGCGTCAATTTACGCACCATTCTGCGCACAGGAATTGATCAGCATGAATTGCAATCAGTCATTTTAGAAGCCATTAGTAGAAAGCCTGAGCGCCATTTTTTCAAAGAGAATGTACATAATATAGAGTTTCGCCAAATGGTTGCGCTTGGTGGATAAAACGCAGGAAATTATGCATAACGTTTTATTTTTTGCTGATGTACGAGAAAAGTTGGGCTGTTCTGCAATACAGGTGCAGCAAACACATCGAACCGTTGCCGAATTGTACCAATATCTTTCTCAGCAGCATAGCGCATTAGCTGCCTATCCTAAAAAAAACTTGTGTGTTGCCATTAACCAAGAAATGGCACAATTTGATAGTTTACTTCCTGAGAATAGCGAAGTCGCCTTTTTCCCTCCCATTACAGGCGGATGATTTCAGTACAAGAGGCGCGTAAAGCGCTACTAAATCAAACGCACCCCTTACCACCTACTGAGCAGTGTGCCCTAAAGGTTGCTCTTAATAGGGTGATTAGCGAGGATATCGCTAGCCCGATTAATGTCCCATTATTTAATAATGCCCAAATGGATGGCTACGCCTTACGCTATAAAGACTGGCATGCGAACAAATGTTTCACTGTCTCCCAGACTGTCGCGGCAGGAGGGGGTGTTCCTCCTGCCTTAGCCAAAGATAGTGCAGCACGCATATTTACAGGTGCTATGTTGCCAGAAGGTGCAGATTGTATCATTATGCAGGAGCATGCTAATAGACAGGGCAATACAGTGCAATTTCCTGATCCACCAGTACAAGGGCAATTTGTGCGCCACGCGGCAGAGGTCGTCCAAAAAGGCCAAACCGTACTAAATAAGGGGCAGCACATTGGTTCGGCTGAAATCGCTCTGCTGGCGCATATAGGTTACGATAAAGTCCCAACCTATCAACCTATTACTATTGCCATTATTGGCAGTGGTGATGAATTAGTACAGGCAGGAGACCGTATTTTAGAATCAGCACAGATATATGATAGTAATACCCCTATGATTGCTAGTATTCTCAAATCTTGGGGCTGTACAGTTGAAACATTCCATTTGAAAGATGACCTAAAACAAACAGAGCAAGTGCTCTCAATGCTTTCAAAAGAGTTCACTATTATTATTTCAACTGGAGGGGTTTCTGTTGGGGAACGAGACTATTTACGTCCAGCTATAGAAAAGTTAGGACATGTTCAAGAGTGGAAAGTAAAAATGCGCCCAGGAAAGCCTGTTATTTGGGCCAAACTGGGATCAAGCATATATATTGGTTTGCCTGGCAATCCAGTGTCTGCTTTTGTGAGTTTACATGTGATTGCCCAGCCCTTTATAAAATCGTGTCAAGGTCGGTACACTTCATTAGAGATGGATGGCTACGCGCTTGCTGATTTTAAGCATAAGGCAGACA
This sequence comes from Gammaproteobacteria bacterium, assembly GCA_965219665.1. Taxonomy (GTDB): domain Bacteria; phylum Pseudomonadota; class Gammaproteobacteria; order CAKMZV01; family CAKMZV01; genus CBDCOD01. The sequence continues at coordinate 31,024 of CBDCOD010000015.1, forward strand.
ATCGAGCACAATTTCTGCGTGTTCAAGTACAGCATACGCCACAAGGCTGCATCTTAAAAAAATACCCCAACCAAGAATCTCATGCTATTACTGGATTGAGTTGGGCTACTGCTTTAGCGTATGTGGGAGATAACCAGGAAGTTTCTCACGGCGAGACCCTCCCTTTTTTATGGCTAAGGAATACTTAGTATTTTATGCAATTGTAAGCTAAGCGACCATTGTGGATGCTCTAGACAATAGGCTAAGCAGCGTTTAGTATTTGCAGCAGTATTTGCACCTTCTAAAGGCTGCAAGTAGAAATAGTCAAAGTCCCACATGCTAAAATATTCAGGTTCACGGTACACTGGCTGCGGATAGACTAATTTGAGTTCATTACCTTTTGTTAGAACAATTTCAGTATGTGCCTTTGGACTAACACAGACCCAATCTACAGGAGCTGGCAATGGTAACGTGCCATTGGTCTCAACGCATAAAAAAGCGCCCTGAGATTGAAAGTAGTCAACCAAAGGTTTATCGACTTGTAACAATGGCTCACCACCTGTGAAAATGATTTGATAAATAGGTCTGCTCTGCCACGTACGTTGTACTGCATCCCATAGATCCTGCGGATTAGCATAACGCCCTCCTAACTGGCCATCATTGTTCAAAAAATCTGTATCACAGAATGAACAAATAGCCTTGCTTCTATCTTGTTCACGCCCTGTCCAAAGATTACACTTACTGAAACGGATAAAGACAGAAGGCTTGCCAGCAAAAAAGCCTTCTCCTTGAATTGATAAAAATATTTCTTTGATAGAGTACATAAAAAACACCGCCAACAAAAAAGGGCTCTGTGAGCCCTTTTTTGCAGTGGATAAGTTCAAATATATTGTATCTATCCTCGTGTTTGAGGTCCATTCCATTCCAGTCCATTAGACATATAAGAATGGAATAATTCTAAATTACGATACTCCACGCTTTGTGGCTTATACGGCTTAGCACGGATATTTTTCTGACAGCCAACATAGCGGCGGTGCAAAGTTCCAAGATTACCCCATTTTTTACGATAAACTGGAAAGTGGCTCACTTGACCAATGACGCTAGAAAGAACATTAGCTCTAGCACGCTTCCCTGCGTAATACACATGACAGTCAGAGCATGACATATTGAATTGACCACGCTTGCCATAAAACAAGTGCTTGCCATTTTGATATGCTTGCTTAGCAGCCTTACTCTCTACCTTGATAGCAATGGCATTACCGCGACCCTCAAATGCAATATATGCAGATAAATTCGCTAGGGCACCTTTTTGCCATTTTAATGGCTTTTCACCGTTATTCTCACGACATTCGTTTAAAGCCAACTCTAGCGTTATAACTTCAGCGCGCTCATTATCAAAATATGGATGTGCACCACGTATGTCAGACACCTCTTTTCCAGGGAAACAGCTAGCATAGTGCTTGCCATTTGAGAATGCTTTATTCCACTCAGCTTCGCCTTTTTCAACTAACTCTTCGTAAGGAGGAAAATCTGCTTCAACTTCTTCCCACTGAGAACGAAGATCTTCGCTAAATACATAGTTACCATTGACATAATCTTCAGTCGCAATACTACTATAACGTGCTTTAAAGAATTCCCATAACTTTTGCTTGTCTGCATCTGGAGAAATTTCTGCAGTTGCAACTGCAGATGCAGTTGCTAAGCCAATTCCTATGCAGAGGCTTAATATGTGTTGTCGTTTCATGAATCGTACCTCTTCAGGTTATAAAATGGTATTTATTAAATACTACCGGACTTTTGCTTTTCCAGAGCCCGACTGTCCTTTGTTATCAACATAACTGATTTCAATAGTATCGCCTTTTTTCCCATTCAACTGAAATCCAACAAATGGGTTTTTTGATACTGCAGCACTCATCTGCCCGCTAATCACGTTCTGGTTACCTATGCTAACCTTTATATCTGTAATATGATGAGCAGGTATTAGTTTGCCAGTTTTTTTATCTTTACGCTGACCAGTCTCCATAGGGTGCTTAACTAGACCTTTTACTTCAACTTTGCCTTTACGCATTTTTGCACGAATTTTTACAGTCATTTTCGTATCTCCAAATTTTATGAGTTTATATTGTTCCTAAGTAATAATGGTTTTGGAACTAACCGCCACAACCACCAATGGTTACCTTAATCTCACGAGAAGCACTCTCAAGCCCAGAGCTTGTCTCTAACACAGCTAATACATTAGAAGTTTTACCCATCTTAATCCGCGTCTTAACATACGCAGCAGCACCGTCAAAGGAATAGGTGCACGCAAGTGGACTAGGATTCTGCTCAACTACTATAGCGATACTCTTTACATCAGTACGATTACTGGCATCCACCTCAATGGGAACCACCAAGCCATTTTCAGCAATACTGGGAGTTTTGAATTTAATGCCTTTAGCCTCTCCTCTGCTGGAGGAGCCATATAGTGCGTTCAAAGCATCATCAACTTTTTTTGAGCGGAAGGCCTTCTCATTCCATTCAGCCATAACACTCGTAGAAGTAAATAAACCTGCTTTAAGGGCGGCTATAGAAGCGACAGAAGCCACACTTCCTTTGAGAAATAAACGACGATTCATAGTATCTTCTCCTAAATGAATTTATAAGGTTAATATGTAAGCTGTGATAGCTTTGATGTCATCTTCAGACAGTATCTTATGCTTGCCGAATGGAGGCATAATTGATAATGGATTTTTGGCAGACGCATCCCAAATTTGATTAAATAGTGTTTGCTGAGTATAGCGCGCTTTAATTGCAATGAGTGGTGGACCTATGTCACCAGGCAATGTGGCTTTTTTGGGGTCAGCAGTCGGCATAGCATGACAAGCTATACAATTGCCTTTTTTACGACTAAATGTCAATTTTTCACCCTCCGCAATCAATTTTGCGTCTGCAAGAGCGGTTGAAGCAAAACCTACCAAGCATAGCGCAGGCAAGAGGGCTTTAAATGTAAGTAATGTTCTTTTCTTCATAGTATCTCCTGTACCTTCATATGAAAGACTAAACATGTAGCCACACTGGCGTAATTATGTAATTCAAACTAATGTATAAGACCTATTGTACATACTACTTTTGTGAATTGCATAACTATTTTTTATTTTATAACTTGTAAGCGAACTTAATGCATAGTACGGTGCTATTTTATTTTTTTCCACTGCTCCAACTCTGCCAAATGTTTAAGTGCGCTTTGTTTTATGGCTATGTTACTATGCTGCGTGGCAACCTCTGTTAGCAAATATTCTGCCTCATTAAACCGACCTTTTAGTTTACGACCAAGCCCAGCGTAGTACAAGGAGTTTAGGCGGTGTTTACGCGCTGCATAGCAATCAGAAATCAATTTGAGCACCAATACTGGATCAGAAGCTGAAAAAGCACCATGCTTTAGAAAAGCAAGTGTGGTCTGATCCTTAGGGCACAATTTTCCTTGAAAATAGTATCCAATTAAATGGTTGGGATAGAGGTTGATCAACTGCTTGATAGACTGCTTTGCTTTTCTTATATCAGTGCGCAATTCATGCTCAATAGCAAGACTTTCTATAAACAGATGCTTGTTTCGATTATCTTTTACCCACTGATCCATACTACTGTCATCTTGTGAAAAAGCGACAAGCGCATGAAAATATTCTGATCCAAAATCTGTTGCCTTGCCCACATCATACCCCATCAGAAAAGCGATTCGAGCCTTAGCCAGCGAGAATGTAATGGACTCTCTAAACGGTAAAAGCGGGTGTTGCTTACTAAGATGATATGCTGTATCAAGGCGATCACGAGTAAGCGGATGCGTACGTAAAAATTCATAGCTACTCAGTGTCCCTTCATGGCTTATCAGTTTTTCAAAAAATGAGGGCATTGCCCTGCTTACATAACCTGCAGTATGCAAATAATGAATCCCTTTTCTATCAGCTTCACGCTCAAAATCACGACTGTTACGCAATAATTGTTCCCGAAATTTTGAGCCGGAAGCTAGTATGCCTGCTGCACTAATTTGTGCATTGTTTGAGTAAATGCCAGCAATAACTGCTGCCGCGGTTGCCGATAGCGCCAACCATTTATTCTCTTCAAAGTACTCAATTCTTCGCGCCAAATGGTTCTGAGTAACATGAGCAATTTCATGTGCAATAACAGAAGCGACCTCCTCTTCTGTTTCTGCACTGGTTATGAGTCCCGTATGCAACCCTATTTTTCCATTAGGGCCTGCAAAGGCGTTAATACTGGGGTCAGCGATCAGGAGAAATTGGAAAGATCGATTTTTTATTGCATTAGCACTAACAATTTGATTACCAATATCTGCAATGTACTGCACTAATAGAGGGTCTCTCAGGCGATTAGACTGCGCATTGACTATATCAAGAAAAAGGTGCCCTGCCAATGTTTCTTGATCCTTGCTAAAATGCTGCCGCTCTGATTTGCCTAACTCGGGCAACCCATAGCTGCTGGCGAGCACGCTCCCAGACAATATCAATACTGTGACACAGACCCTCCGAAGAGAACGAATCACTATACCTAACCTTTCCAGTCTAAATAGCTACCCATATCATATAAGCGACTATATCCAAGATTTGATAGTACCTGTAGGGCAGTGTTAGAACGATTCCCTGAACGGCAAAATAGCACAATAGGTCTATCTCTATCTGCATCCAACAATACACCATGTAACTCAGCTAATTGTTGTACCGGTAAATTGATAGAACCATCAATCCCAAGCTCCTTGAATTCTTCTGGAGTGCGAACGTCTACGAACTGAGCACCCTCGTCTTCTATTAGTTTTTTTGCTTGAGTATAATCAATTTTCATATGGCAACTCCATTGTTTTTATGTCTAATGCTGTCTTTAATGCAGGGAGCATCTTCTTAAGTGCTTTCCGTTGCGCTCTTAATAGAACCGTTTCAAATCTATTCTGAGTAAGGCCAATGACCTTACCTGCTTTGGTATGCGACCACAATAGATCTGAGCGTGGTGTTAATAAGCGTACACTCACGAAAGATTCAATTATGCGCCTATTTAATTCATACGTAACTACTGGTGTAGAGAACTCAAAAATCATGGAAAAATGCTGACTACTGAGTTCATTTTGCCGCACTACACGTGCACCAGCATCAAACAGTAACTGATGAATGGCAGATAAATTTTCAGCAGCATGCTTACCTTCTACACCTACCTGAATCGGCTTGTATTTCACTCGGCTGCGCTCTTCAGCATGCAAGCGTGCAACGACTTCATCATAGTGTTTTTTGGACAAACGAACTGCGCTATGAAGCGTACAGGTTTTAGGGTCAAGCCAGCGCGCATAAATAGTGGACTGCTGCAGTAGTAACTTACTATTCTCCTCCACACTAACCTCAATTGACGCATTATTTGACCCGCCTTGATCGCTGGTACGAATAGCAACGTACTTGTCAATGGAAGTTTTCAACAAAGAGGTTAGATTGCCACGCGCATTCAGTGCTGAATCACTAAAATCGTGCTCAGACAAAGAGGAGCATTGTGCAACGCCACTGCTCAGAAAAAAAGAGGGGGTAATATCATCTACGCCTACCCAAGGTGGGCGTGGCGTAGCCTTAAGGTAGTCTATACAAGCACATGGATTATTAGAATCTGCTACAGGTTGCTCCCTATACGTACTGCTACAAGAAGCGATACCTAACACGAAGACAGTAGCATAAATAATTCTGTACATGTGTCATTTTTGCGTGCGTTTTTTCTCTTGCTGTAACAACTGATCACGCTTCTCTAAATACACCTGCACCCGCCTATGGGCCTTGCTAACTAACTTGTTGGGTTTAGAAAGAAACTGTTCTGCATGAGTGTACAAATCAGCTGCTCTCTCTAAATTTCCTTGTATTTCTTGACATACTCCGCTGTTATAAAACAGTGCAGGAGATTTGCCAAAGGTACTAACACCTTTTTGGAATTCAGCGCAACCACGTTTCACATTAGGGTGCTTGGTATTGATAAAAGCAACCCCTTTATCTAAGTGTGTCTGTGCTTTCTGTGGCATACCACTATCATCAAACTCCATCAATTCTATAGTCAGCCTGATGTCATAAGGAGCAATATCATGCCTTAAATCACGCAAAGCACTACGCAAAGCACCCTTTTGCAGCGTGGCTAATGATGGCGGATTCTGGTCACAAACATCGCTCTGTTGTTGACCACTATAGGTTTTACTAAGGATTTGTTTACCAGTTGACACATCTGTAATATGCACCTGAAAGCGTACACTGCTTTCTGAATTAGTGCAGTTGATAACGCGAGTACGAGGAACCCATAACGTACACTTTCCTTTTTTTCTTTGACCGCATATTTCATAGGTCTCATGCTTTTGATATGTAGTACGATTCAAAATAGGGTCTTGCACGCCTCCTGTAACAATTGCTTGCGCTTTAGAAAGCCTACCTAACTCTATAATTTGATCGCTATCAAATAGCGCACTATCTGCATTGCCCTGCTCTTTAAGCACCAAATCCAAAGCATCACGATTGAGCACTTCAAAGTACGGCTCCTTCTGCTTATTCTTGGCGTTTTTGAGGAGTTCTTCTACTTGTCCGCGAATCAATAAACTATCATTCTTGAATTCGTAAACGCCAACACGCTTTATAGAAGCCATTCCATCTACCCGAGCAGGCAGAGTTACCTGCGTTACTGCCTTAGGCGGAGCTGAACACCCAACTAAAACTAAAGCAACTAAAACAATAATACAGCCTTTCATATAGTATCTCATAGTTATAACCTATCCTTGTTGACGTTTAATACTCCTTTATTCTATGCTCTATGCACCCGATCCACTCCAGAAATTGTTCGTAATTTGCGCATTACACTTGCTAACTGCATACGATCATGCACTTGCACCTCAAGCTGTAGTTGTGAATATTCTGCTGTTGACTCTGTTTGCAGTGATCTAATATGCATATTGCGACTATGTAGAATATTGGTAATGTCTAAAAGGGATTCGGAACTCAACGTGGTTATATTCAGTATAGCGCTACATAACAGCGTCTTACTCAATTCTTCAGAGTCCCCCCAATTAAGTGAAATCCATCGATCAGGTTTTTTGCGATATTTTCTGGCATTAGTACACTTGAGCCGATGTACAACAATCCCTTTTGCTGTCAAATTACCCATAATTTTGTCGTTAGGAATTGGATGACAGCATTTTCCAAGAGAAATAGCCATCTTCTCGGACCCTGCAATAATCAAAGGATTTTGATGTGTATGGCCACCTATATTATTATCAGGTAGTAATTTGAGTAGCTGCATGGCAACTAACTGATGTGGTCTTTTTCCTTGACCGACATCTAATAATACTGCATCAAAATCTGGCTTTTTAAGATCTTCTACCAAATTCGTAATATTCTGCTTAGAGATATTCTCTAACGAAGTATCATAGCGAGACAAACTGCTATTGACCATTTGCCTACCCAAATTAACCAGATCGTTTTCGGTTTGTGAGCGTAAATACTGCCGAATTTGCAACTGAGCCTTTGCCGTTACCGCAAAGTTTAGCCAATTAGGTGAGGGTGTTGCAAAGCTGGAGGTAAGAATATGAACTGTTTGACCACTAAATAATTGTTGATCAATAGGTGCACGCTGCCTATCAATCTCACAAGCAGCACACTGGTTCCCTACATCTGTATGAACGGCATAGGCAAAATCTAATGCAGTTGCTCCTCTGGGCAGCGAAAGAATTTCACCATTTGGAGTGAATACATAGACACCTGGCGGCGACAAATCATGACGAACAGAGTCCATAAAATCATTAAAAGACGTATCACCTGTCGTTGTAGTAAGGCTGGCAAGCCAATCACTATTCCCCTCAGGGATCGCCGAGCCTTTTTGCTTATACAGCCAATGCGCCGCAATGCCATATTCTGCATTCACATGCATAAGTTCACTGCGAATTTGTACCTCAACATGCGCATTTTGAGGAGCCAATAAGATGGTATGCAACGACTGATAGCCATTGGGCTTAGGCAATGCAATATAATCTTTTATGCGACCTGGCACTGGCTTGAAAAGGCTGTGTAGAACACCAAGTGTCCTATAGCAGTCATCCCTATTCTTAACAATAACACGACAAGCAAATAAGTCTAAAATTTCATCTAAACCCAAATGCTGCTCTTGCATCTTACAGTGTACTGAATAAGCGCTTTTTTCACGCCCCTTAACATCTGCTTTAATATCTCTTTCAAGCAATTCTTTCGTTATATATTGCGTCAATTTATCGATAGTTGAGCGGCGTGAAGTTCTAATACGCCTTAAAGCCTCTGTTATGATTCGATAGCGCCATGGGTTAACTGCCTCAAAACTACGCTGCTCTAATAGGTAACTCCACGAATAAATCCCAAATTTACTGGCCAATGGGGCATAGATATCCAAAGTCTCCTGGCCAATACGCCGGCGCTTACTGGGCTCAAATAGTTCCAATGTTTCAGAATTGTGTATGCGATCTGCTAACTTGATAATCATGACACGAATGTCCTTAGTCATTGCCATCATCATTTTCTGAAAGGTCGCCTTCTGGGCATCATTTGCATTACTAAAAGCTATCTTATCTAACTTACTCACGCCGTCAACTAAAGCACTAACCTCCTCCCCAAACTGCTCCGTAATGCGCTCCTTAGTCTGCCCGGTATCCTCAATCACATCATGAAGAAGTGCTGCAATGATAGTATCTGCGTCAAATTTTAGTTCAGCAACTAATCCACTTACAGCGACAGGGTGCGTAATATACGGATCTCCACTTAAACGCTTCTGTTTATGATGCGCCTGCTGAGCAAAAAAGAAAGCACGCCGCACCCTAGCACGATCTTTGCGTGACATATAAGACAAGAGCTTTTTGAGTGGCTTGAACAACCTCTCTTCATGCTGCGCTCCTATCTGCCACCACGGCAACTGTTCTAATGTTTTAAAAGCCTTTAATATTGAGGGGATATATGCTCCCTTCATGAATTAATCACGCACGAAGAATGGCATATCGGACATTCTTTTTGCTTGGAGCAATGTGCCTTAAAGTGCCTTAAACTATGAATAAAATCTTGAGCATGCGGTTCATCTGATTGTATAAACTTGACCAGTTTAAGCAACTGCGCACCGGTTTGTTTGGAAAGCAAATGTTCTACCTTACAACTGTCGCGCTTGGCAGTTGCAACATCTACATCTAGTAGTTCCGTCAGCAAAAAACAGAACGCTCTACGCATAGCCACAATGCGGTCAACCGCATCAGAACCCTTGCCCGTTAACCTAATTTGACGATTATGAACAGTAACCAGCCCATTTTTTCTCATAGACTGCAATTGAAGCGAAACAGCATTTCGGCTGACTGCTATGTGACGGGCTATATCAGCGGCGTGACACTGATTGTGTTCACGCACAAGCACATCTACTGCCATTAAATAATGAGCAACTGAATGGCTTATTTGTTTAGCACCAAAGGCTTTCCAATCGGGTTCTTCATACATACGCAGTGTCATTCTAACATATTAGCCCCATAAGCAATCAGCATAGCAGCTCCAAGTTAGGTAGAATACGACTAAAGTTAATATCCTCACGGATAAAATACGTTAAACTCATTTACCACAATTAACATCTAACTATTGAAGGATAAAACATGGGAATTAGCATTTGGCAACTATTGATTGTATTAGCGATTGTTCTATTACTTTTTGGCACAAAGCGCCTACGAAATCTTGGTGGAGACTTAGGCAATGCAATCAAGGGGTTTAAAAAAGCCGTCTCTGACGAGAATAAAACGGAAACAACTGATGAACAAGCACGTGTAGCGCAAGATGACATCGTTGACGTCTCCGCTACTGAGGTTGAAGAGCCGACCAAGCATGAAAAATCTAACTCATAGTGCCTCTTCATCGAAAAGCAGTCTGCCACAATAACTCCCTATGCTTGATATAGGATCATTAGAGTTATTTTTAGTCCTCATCGTTGGGCTTCTTGTTATTGGGCCACAGCGGCTACCTGAAGTTGCTCAAACAATCGCCTCTACTATCAGTAAAGCGCGCAATTTTATTGAGCGCATGAAGCGAGAAAGTGGGGCAGAGCAGTATATGAAACAGTTCAGAGAAGACACCGGCTTGGATGAGATTAAACACCATACGCAAACCTTTACTGAACAGTTAGACCAGGAGGCTGCCAATATATCTTCATCTGTAGAAGAAATGAAATACAGCAATCAGTCCACTGCCAAGAACAAGGATAAGGCTGACCTCACTGAAACAAACTAAAACTCGGTATTGTACTCAACCCAAACTATTGCACCAGATGGTGTTCCTTAACTGTGAATCCAAACAACAATTTTAATTCTATATTAGAGCATTTGATCGAGTTGCGCTCTCGGCTAGTAAAAGCGGTACTATCTGTCGTTATAGCCACTGCGATACTCTTACCCTTTGCTAATGATCTCTATGCTTGGATCGCGCTGCCGCTCACTCAATCACTGATTGGCACAGACAGCCACATGATAGCAACCGGTGTAGCATCACCCTTTTTAACGCCATTTAAATTAGCCATCTTGGCAGGCATATTTTTGGCTATACCCAGTATACTTTATCAGTTATGGGCATTTATTGCCCCCGGCTTGTATAAAGAAGAAAAAAGTTTGGCATTTCCCCTGCTGCTGGGCAGTATCGCTCTCTTCTATACAGGAGGGGCTTTTGCCTACTTTGTGGTTTTCCCATTAGTATTTGATTTTTTGGTTGGAGTAGCCCCTGAAGGCGTTCAAGTAGCAACTGATATCAATAACTACCTCGACTTCACTATTCAAATGTTCTTTGCATTTGGCATTGCCTTTCAGGTACCTATAGCCACAATATTCATCATCCTCAGCGATATAATTGAACCATCGGCATTGAGTGCCAAACGCCCCTACATCATAGTGTTCGCCTTTGTATTAGGCATGCTCTTAACCCCACCAGATGTTATTTCGCAAAGTCTGCTTGCTCTTCCTATGTGGCTACTGTTTGAGTTGGGGATTCTTGCAGGAAAATGGCTAAAAAAAGAACCACCTCAAGCCATCATAGGTGCAGAGCAAGCACGACACCCACAAGAGCGCGACACAGAAGATTTTTTTGGTGAAAACACAGCTAATACCACGACTGACAAAGATACGCAAAACGAAGAACAGTGGCATGATGAATTAGACGATGAGCGTTCCGAAGACCAGACTCCGCGCACCTGAAGATAACTTTAGCACAACAATCCTCCTGTGGATTTTCAGTGTAGCATCCCCTGTTCACTAAAAGAAATAGCGCCTTCAGTACTGACAATAATATGATCAAGCAACTTGATATCAACCACATCTAATATATCCTTAATACGCTTTGTTAGCTGCTTGTCAGCAGAACTGGGAACTAAGTTGCCTGATGGGTGGTTGTGAGCCAATATCAAGGCAGCAGCATTTAACTCCAAACTACGCTTGACAATTTTGCGTGGGAAGACTGGGGCAGAATTAATCGTCCCCTTAAACATTTCTTCAAAGTGTAGCAACCTGTGCTGATTGTCTAAAAACATCACAGCAAAAATTTCATCGCTACTATGTGCTAGCTGTTGATGAATATAATGCTTCACAATACTTGACCCGTTCATACTCTGCCTGCATGAGGCGCGATGCAAATCTGCATGTAGCATACGCTCGTAAATTGCTGTGCAAGCTATTATTTGCGACGCCTTTCCTAAACCAATACCTTTGATTTCAACTATCTGTTTCAAGGTAGCATTGAGCACCCCTCGCAAATCACCAAAGGTTGTTAATAATTCATGTGCCATGTCCACAGCATTTTTGTGCGCATGGCCGGTACGTAATAACAATGCTAACAATTCAGCATCACTTAAAACATCTACCCCATGCTTAAGCAGTCTCTCGCGCGGCAAACTCTCTGAGGCATGTTCTCGTAACAAATGCATAGGTATGCACTGTATTAGAACACCATGGACAATCTTGCTAATACATATAATATAAGAATAGACAATGCCCCAAGGAAAGAACATACAATTGAGCATTCGTAAGTATAACTATGCATATCATTCTGATTTGATGTCATTAACACAAAAAACCTTGCAACTATAGACTTTTTCTTATTAGGAACAGCATGTTACAATGGCTGCTCTTTAATCAATTACGTGAAATTAGTTCATGCTTAATCCAACACATAACAAAACAATCATGACTACCATACTCAGCGTTGCTCTCGCCTTAACGGCTGCGTGTGGTGACAGTTCAAGTACGAATAGTTCTACTAATACTAACGTGGAATTACGTAATACAGCATGGAGCGGTAACCTTAACAGCAGTACCGCCGGTAACCTTGAGACATACACTGCTGTGCTGTCTGACTCAACCTATGTCAATATGGTTTTTCTGACATCCATTTCTATTAGTTTTGCTCAAATAACGATTGACGGTGATTCGCTAAATAGTGAATCCGATCAATGTACAGTACTATTCACAATCAGTACAGCAACTACATCCTGTACGTTTTCTGCAAGCAATATTAATGAAACACATATATCAGGCAGGTACACTCTAGGCGATAATATTACAAGCGGAACCTACAGTTTAACTGCTGGCAGCCAAGCCATTACAACATCAACTATCCAAGCACGTTGGGTTGGAGCAAGTAGCAGTAGTATAACCGTTACCGATAATACTGCTCAATTCACCTACCCTGATGAAACCTGCACAGGCACAGGCTCTATTGATACTGAACGCAGCACCGATTACTTGCTTGTCTATACTCTAAATGCTGGAGGATGTGATAACGAAGAGTACAATGGTATGTGGACTATTGCCTTAGGCCATACTACGGCCATTTTTGATTTTCGACCCAAGCCCTGAAAATATTATTTTTGTTAATAATATCAATAGTATATCACTATTTATTATTACTCGTTGGCGTTTAATCCGGCTCATTTACAAGCGTTTTCCTGATAAAAATTACACCATTTTTACACCCACAGAACCTGTTTGGTTATAATTGATATTGATTTAATTTCAACTTATTTCTTTTATTTTTTATTATGCTTTATTTCTTTACTAGGTTTCTTAAAAATGGCTTCATTTAAAAAACGCGGTAATTCTTGGCGAGCAGATGTGAATCGTTTAGGGGTACGTAAGACTGCCACTTTTGATTCACGTGCACAAGCGAAGACTTGGGCACTACATGAAGAGTCTCGTATTTTATCCACTTCTGGTCGGGAGCGTGTAGGTGCTAAAACGACGCTTTTGTTGCGTGCTGCATTAGGGCTTTTCATGCAAGATGTTTTACCGTCTCGCAAATCGTACAAGAGGGAAAAGGCGCGTCTTAATGCGATTATAAAGAACGATATTGCCGGCATTATGGCTAAGAGTTTAGTTTCGATAACGAAGCAAGATATAAAGCGCTATAGGGATGTGCGTTTAACTCAGGTACAGAGTAGCAGTGTGAACAGGGAATTGAACATTCTTAGTGCTTTTTTTCAGCACTGCGTTGAAGAGAGGGAGTGGCTTAAAGAGAATCCTGTGCGTCAAGTTAAGCGTCCATCGGACCCTCCGCCGCGTGTTAGGCGCATTAGTGATGATGAGGTGCGTCTTATTCAATCGGCATTGGGCACTTGTGAGGATATACCCACCACGAAGAAGGCTTTGGTAGGTTTGATGATGGAGTTGGCTATTGAGTCTGGGATGCGTTTAGGTGAGATATGTTCTTTGCGCGCAAGCAATGTACACGCTCGGCATGTACATTTATCTGAGACAAAAAACGGCAGAGCGCGCGATGTACCGCTATCGGACCGAGCGTGTGTACTTGTCAATCGCCAACTTCAATCTGGCATAACGGTATCTTCGGAGTTTGCAAGTGCGACTTTTCGTGTTGCCAGAAGGAGTGTTGATATACACGACTTACATTTTCACGACACACGCCATGAGGCTGTAACGCGGTTATCAAGAAAACTAGATGTACTGGAGTTAGCCCGTGTTATTGGTCACAACGACATTAAATCACTGATGATTTATTACAACGCTACTGTTGGTGAATTGGCTGATAAATTGGCGGGGTGAATCTGGGACAAAAAGCCCTAACGTTTAAGCTCACCTGCCGCTATGAAGCGCAGCGGAATAGCGGTCAGGTGCAACGATTTGCTATACATTTTTTATTTTTTCATTCTCAACGTTAAGTATAAGAATAGTAGCCGATTGCGTGGCACTTTCCTGTCAAGTTACACGCAAGTTGAAGCGGGCTACAACCCTTGAATTTGCTACTGTCTCGGCTATTATTTTTATACATCGTTACCAGCTTTTTTTAAATCTATTCGCAAATCTTTTTTCTGTTTCTTTACTCTGGCTTGATATGCTCTGCCTGAGTTTTTACTTTTTCTTGCAATTCTAAGATTCGCTTTCTCTTTGTGATATCCTCTAATTTTTTCATTTTCAAAAAATGCAACAAAATCTTTGTTTTTTTAACCACTTTGTTCATCAAATTTTTCTTATGTATAACGCCGCGCGCGCGTATTGAAGGTTATAAAGATAGTTTCTTTAGGTTAGCGTTTTGTTGAAACCTCTATCTCGCCTGTTAGTCACACAAATAATAACGCAAACCCTCCCCACAGGGTCGGGTAATAATTAGGGCACAGCCAATAATAATGGGGGCACAGCCCTAATATTAGTAATATTGGGTTCACAGAACCAATATTACGAAGCGCATCTTAAATTCTCGCTATCTCTGGCGGGGCAGTTCACGCTTTAAGCCATTTGTTTCTATATCTATAGAAAGTCCCATATCCAATATTAAATTGTTTACAGTGCTCTACTATGGGGTGTTCCCTGCTATCATAAAGCGTTCTCATGAACTTTACTTGATCCTCAGTCGGTTTTTTCAGCCGTCCATCCAATCTACCCCGGGCACGTGCAACTGCTATCCCTGCACGAGTGCGTTCGCGTATCAAATTCCTCTCGAATTCCGCCAGATTAGCAAATATCCCAAACACAAACATACCCGTACTGGTACTCGTGTCAATCGCCTCATTAAAGGCTTACAAATGCAATCTCACGCTCCTTTAGTTCGTTCATCTGATCGGATTGAGGGTGGACTGTCAGTCATATACACCGTGACTAATCGTACAGATGCTGCGACTTCGCGCAGCATGACAGTTATTGTCTTAACACCAAAAGCGTTTTTGCACTTGCAGCGAGCTATGCTCGCAGTGTAGTGCAACAGCGTTGGGTCGCGTCTCATTTGAGCTTGAACCGCTGGTTGCGACCAAGCCCACGCGACAGCCCGTAGGCTAACGACTAGTCGTACACTACCCATTATAACGCATGTTGTTTCAATGGGTTACAACGCATTCCCCCCCACCTCTGTGAACCACACCATATACGTGCCATGTCTGTTGACCAACGTTTATTTGGAGCATCACTAACCGATGGATTTGTTTCAACCCGTGGGTGGACGCTTACCAAGACGACGCTTGCGTACTTGCCAGTTTTTCAGCTGAAAAATACGCTGAACCGTATTTTTGTTAAGCTGTAAATACCAAGCAACACTGCGATAACCATCGCTAGGATGACGCTCAATATGATCCTTAATCTGGCTTGCTAAGTGTTCATTCACTTTAGGTTTGGATTTATGTGAGCAATAGTACCAACTACGTCTTGATATGTTTGCCCACTTACAAGCCTGAACTATGCTTATCTTATCGCCTTGTTTATGCATCTCTTTGACTGCCTGACCAATCACTTCTCGTCCCGCTCGGTCAGGCTTTGCAACTTTTTTAGAAACTTAACCTGTAACATAGCTTCACCGTAAGCCTCGTGCAAGCTCTTTATCTTGTCTTCATAGCGTTCGGCAACGTCTTTAGGGTTAGAGCGCAAGGCATTTTCCATCCCAGCTTGTGCTTCTAACATCCAACCTTCAACCTCTGAAAGAGGCAAATCATGCTCGCGAGCAATCTGTGCTAAAGTCGTCTTACCACGAAACACGTCCTTGATGAACTCAGCCTTGCGTTTGGCTGTCCAACGCTTGATTTCAATATCTTTTGACATGTGTATCTCCTATCCGTTGAAGCCACTATAACATGTGCAGTCATTCTCTGGGTCATTACATTCTTTGAAAAAAAGTCGGTTATATACCATAGTCCCCCAAAAAATAGGTTACAATTTCTCTAAAGAACGCGGATTCGCATTCGACACTAAGCCTTAGCGGGGTCGTCGCTAAGGCTTTTTGTTATCCACCTTGTGGGAATACTTCTAACCCCAATCCTTGCTAAGAAGTTCTTTGAAAAAAAAAACACACCCATTGGTATAAAAAAATGAAAAAGGATGTTTTTAATATTGCATACATGTTTGGTGAATTATCAGGATGGCGAATAACACACTTTTCTATGCAAAAATTGGTTTATCTGTGCCAATTGATACATTTGGGCAACAAGAAAACTGGATGTACTGGAGTTAGCCCGTGTTATTGGTCACAACGACATTAAATCACTGATGATTTATTACAACGCTACTGTTGATGAATTGGCTGGCTGAGCCTGGGACAAAAAGCCCTAACGCCCGCAACACCGGACAATTTGTAGCACAGCGGGAAACCAGTCCCTGACAACAGCACCTTGTTATGTGTTTTCATTGGGATAAAAACTGGTTGACCAAATTTGCTCACAAATTCGTTTGACAAGTTTCGACCTTTCTTCAATGTCTGTTTTTTTAAATTCAGAATGTGCTTTGAACGATAACTCTTTAATTAAGGACGAGTTCATAAAGTTTGGATTTTTCTTATAAAAGCTGCTGTGTAGTGTCTGTGCATATGTATTTTCCTTTATATAGTGTTCAGCCTTGTCATCATATTTATCACTACTAAACGATTGGTTAGTGCCATTTGGTAGTAGTATCAACCCTCCTATCGAATTGCGCCATTGCTGAAAATCATTTTCTTGCTCGAATTCATCTCTGTGTTCAGAAAACTTATCGCCCCAAATATGTTCGATTTCAAATTGTTTCCCTTGAGAGTGTTGGTAATCGACATAATCTGCAGGCTTTCCAACAACCTTATCAATATAGCCAGAGATCCTGGATAGCAGGTGTTTTACGAATTTTCTATTCTGACCGTGCAAACAAAAATCAAGAATACCATCCCATTGTTGTTCAATCCCATCAATCTCATTGGCTAAGTTGCTTGCCAACGCATCAACCTCATTATTTCTAATTAACTTGATCACATTAAACATTGGATATTTGATAGATGCTTGACCAAATTTTCTATAATTTACAGCTCTTCTAACTGTAAACGTCTCTATGTATCTTGCAGTAAAATCAAGCTTTTTAAATACTGTTTCCTCTTCATCTCCAATATTGATGGATGCAAGTAAAAGAGGGTATTGGAGTGATTCTGCTATTCCCCAGTAGTGAATGTAATGCAAATGGGGCGCACGCTTATTGTATTCTGTTTGAGCATCCTAGCTTTTTAGATACCACTTAACAAAAAACGGAAAATCGTTCTTAAAGTCATCGGAAGATTTTAATTTGAATAGATTTTTATGATTATCTTTAAACCAACTATGAAACTGGCTCCCGATTATTTCAAAATCCTTATTTTCTGAGCCAGCTTTACCAGGTCTTATGCTTACAGCATATTTTGCCCTGAACCAAGCTTGGAAAAATGACTGAACAGCACTCTCATCATATGAGTGTAGCCTTTGGATTTCTGTTTTCCATATGTTATTAATTTCAATCCTTTTGGTTGAATCTGTTATTTTAGATAGTACATATCCTTTTAACATTTCGGAGGGGGTTAGGTTTAACCCCCTATCATTCATTGTTTCAAATATCGTATATGCATTTTCGTCGGAATATGCGGTTATTTCGACAATAACTACGTTTTCAATAAACCAATCTATAAAATATGGGAGTGCTTTTCCTGTCAACTCTTCAGGAAAAGACTGAACAACATCACTATATCTTTCAACCATATTTTCAATGGTTTCATCATCATTTTCATTTAATTCATATTCGCCATCTTCAAACAATGATTTCAAACAAGGCTCTCGCAGTTCATCAGTCATATTGAAAGACTTTTCTCCATATTTCTCTGAAAATATAAGTTCGCTGATTGCCACTTTATTTTTGTTTTGATATTGCAGGTGATTCAAATGAATTAGAAGGAGAGTAATGGATGTTATTCTTTGCTGCCCATCAATAATTGACTTCTTACCGCTATCTGGGTTGGCGCTGAATACAACTGGCCCTAAATAGTAATTTTGATAATTAGCTATTGATGATCTTTTATCGGTTCGTCTGTATGACTTTAAAAAAGTTGTTGTCAAGTCCTCAATCAACAATTTTATATGCTTTTCTTTCCAACGATATTCACGCTGGAAGTAATCAATACAAAATTTTTGGTCCTTTAACAAGGAATTGATGCTGGTGTGTGTTGCGTCAATTTTGTTTTTTAGATTGCTCGACATTTATAGATTCCTTTTGGGAGACACTTTTACACATAACGCTTAACATCACTGGAAAAATAAAGCGTATGAGGAACGAATGCAGCTTTATTTTGTCCGTGTGCATGTTTTTGTTATGCCTTACATGCCTTTACAGATTGTACCAACAGTTGTTTAATAGAATCTTTTAACTCAATTGCTTCTGGTTTCTTATGGTCTGGTAAGGTCTCTTGGATGATGCGCTGTATTTGACTTTTTCTCATACGCGTAGAGCCTGCACCACTTAAAGACATTGCTTCTTCCCATTTTTCGCTATACTTCTGAAGTATTACCATTCTTGAAAAAGAAAGAAGCGCATTGGCAAACTCTTGTTTCACTCTGTCAATGCTTTTGTTTTGCATAGATGGTGTTGCAGAATTTACCCAGTTACTAGGATTGGATATGAAGCTCTCCAGCTCTTTTGTTATGTCATTATGAAAATCTGCAATTGGCTTCATATCTCGAAATTCATCCCATTCCCAACACATACGCCTGTTGAAAGCTTTAACTGTTTGCCAGTGCTTTGAGTTGAGCATTGAATTCCATTTTGAAATAAAATTACCTGATGATTTCACCAAATATGAAGATAACATTTCATAATCATAAACAGGCTCAATAAATTGCGGGATTTCTTCATCAAATTTATACTTAATATCTGCTACTAATCGCCTAATGTCTAAAACACTATCGGGACACGGCTCTTTTTCTTTCATTTTCGCCAAATAGTATAGATGCTCATCTCCTATGCTTAATTCAATACCATTGTCCTTTAGCGCATTTTGGCCATTTTTTAATCCTTTTTTTACCTCTCGTATTTGTTTATCCCTATCAGTATCTTCATCATCTCCAGTTTCCACTTCATCTAGTTTTGAAAAAATCAGCTTAAATTTTTCCCGGTAACCATTTCTGATGATTCCTTCCATTGCACTTAGGCCACCTGATGCAAATGGCTTTTTTGATTCTTCAACTAACCCAATTGAGTCTGCAAAGTGAAAATAATCAAGGTGTCTTGCAGATAATCTACTTGCTTCCCTCGTATCGTGCCCTATACCTTCTCCGTCAATCAACACCAGTTCCGTATTACTGGGCAACCATTCAGCAAGCAAATTTCCTTCAAGCCTCGCATATTCTATGACTGGAGAAACTGAGTTTTTTGCACTTGATAACAATTTCTTTGCTTGAGTAATAAATTCATCAACTTTTTGTTCGGAGTGCTGATAATAGTCAGTAGAGGAAAACAGCTCATGACCTTCGCACATTTCTGCCACCTTTTTAGAAATGAGGCTAATAATGTGCTCTTGTATTTCAGAAAAATCACTTTTAATGTCTTCTAATGCCAAGTCAACTATTGCTTCAATATCTTCTTCACCGCTATTGCGTTTAATTTTAAGTGCATCAATGGAGCTATGTAATTTTGGCAATAATGAATTTGATATTTTCTTTGAGATTTCTTCCAGTTCAGCAGGAGTTAATATATACTGAAGCCTAAAGCGCTCATCTGGCGTTTCTTCAAGATTTTCTACGATTTCCTCTAAATTGAGTTTACCTTTACGGTCAGATAAGCAAGCCTCTACAATTGCTACTTCTAAAATTTCTTTTACAAATTCATTTATTTGAGCTTCCGTCTTGAAGATATAAGATGCCTTAAATGGTAGGCCTCTGCTTAATACATACTCAGTTACTGCAACTGTCGTACGCTTTTGTTGTACCGAGGGGAATTTATATACATCTGTGCCCAATATTCTACGAACAATAGTCGTTTTTCCTGCTCCAGTATCACCCAGAAGATAAAACTTTGGCATATTCATTGGGATTGGGCTTAATTCATCCAATTTTTTTTGAATTTCTTCAAATCTACTCATGATTTTTCCTTACTACCTGAAAGTATAACTTCTTTAACTGATTTTTTAGACATTATCTTTTTTGGAAGTCGAAAGCATTTTGGTGCCTATGAGTGCAGACAACACCCCCACCATGAAAACAAAAAATGCTTTCAAATAGCCATCTGTAATATTTTTTTGTGCTATGTTTTCCAAAGCCTTGGAATGCTCTTCCGCCTAATTGTTGGATGGCCTCTATTTGAGCTGATTGCTCATTTATTCCAACAAGCACTAGTACTCCATATATTGTAGCAATAACGCCAATTACAATCAAAATAATACCCTAAACTTTCTTACTTGTATTTTCACTACTCATAATAGTTCTCCAAACGCCCAGTTAATCGGCATAGTTAGACATAAGGGCGATTTGCAACGCCTAACGCTCCGCATCAGCGGCGCGGCTTTGCCGCGTCCGGCTGCATGCGCTTGTTAGCCCTTCTGTGCATCAACTGTGAACTCATTTGCAATAAGCTCTGCTTGTTTCAGCACCGTTTCTGTTGCTAGCTTTTGCATATCGGGTGGATACCCATACTGCCTAAGTGTGCGCTTAATTATCACTTTCAGTTTGGCTCGAACGCTTTCTTTTATTGTCCAGTCTATAGAAGCGTTTTGTTTTACACGCTGTGTTAAGACCACTGCCAATTCTCTTAATGTATCGTGTTGCATCAACTCTTTAGCACTTTTGTTATCCGCAACTGCCGTATAAAAAGCATACTCAAATTCGGTTAAACCAAGTTCTCTAGCTTCATCATCCATACTAATAATTTCTTTGCTTAACTTAATCAGCTCATCCATAACTTCAGCAGCAGTTAATACCTTGTTATGGTATTTCTTGATGGCATTTTCCAGCATTTCCATCAGTGATTTACTTTTCACCAAATTTTTTCTTGAGCGAGACTTTAATTCATCATTGAGTAATTTTTTCAATACTTCTAAAGCAACGTTCTTATGCTCCATGCCTTTAAGTTCTAGCAAAAACTCTTCAGACAAAATGGAAATGTCAGGTTTTTTAATGCCTGCCGCATCAAATACGTCAATCACTTGTTCAGAAAGCAATGCCTTATCTATGACTTGTCTAATGGTGGTTTCTATCTCTTCATCACTTCGCCCTGTTCCAGCGCTATCAAACTTGACCAGACGCGCCTTTACCGCCTGAAAAAATGCCACCTCATCTTTAATGTCCATTGCCTGATCATGCGGTATAGCAATGGCAAAAACTTTTGAAAGAGCGGTTACTTCATTCACAAACCGTTTTTTACCATCCTCCAAGCCCAGAATATAATCTTCTGCGGCTAAGATTAACGACAACTTTTGCGCCGTATCAGCAGAAAAATAATTATCGTAAGCAAAACCATGAAATAGCTGAGAAACTACTTCAAGTTTTTCCAGCATTAACTCAACCGCTTGCTCTTGCAGAATAGTCGGATCACCTTTTCCGCCCGCATCAGAATAAAAAGACAGGGCTTTTTTCAGGTCGGAGGCAATACCCAAATAGTCCACAATCAAGCCACCAGGCTTATCCTTATAAACCCGATTTACCCGTGCAATCGCCTGCATCAGGTTATGCCCCCTCATCGGCTTATCAATATAAAGGGTGTGCAAACTCGGCGCGTCAAACCCAGTCAGCCACATATCCCGCACAATCACCAACTTCAAAGGATCATCAGGATTTTTCATCCTGTCTGCC
>CBDCOD010000016.1:0-68696 GCA_965219665.1 Gammaproteobacteria bacterium
TTATGACGGAGCTTGCGGCACTGGTGGTATGCTGACAGTAGCTGAAGAACGGTTGCAGAAACTGGCCAAAGACGCTGGCAAAGAAGTTTCTATCCACCTCTACGGACAAGAAGTCCAGCCGGAAACCTATGCGATCGCCAAGGCAGATCTACTTTTAAAAGGTGAAGGGGCTGAAGCCGAAAATATCAAATACGGCTCCACCTTGTCGGCTGACGGTTTCGTGTCTGATCAATTTGACTTTATGCTTTCCAACCCCCCTTATGGCAAAAGCTGGAAAACCGACCTTGAACGCATGGGCGGCAAAAGCGACTTGAAGGACACTCGCTTCATTCTGGAATACGGGGATGATCCTGAATACAAAATGATCACCCGTTCTAGCGATGGCCAGCTGATGTTTCTGGTCAATAAGCTGATGAAGATGAAGGAACAGAGCAAGCTGGGCAGTCGCATAGCCCAAGTTCACAATGGCTCTTCGCTTTTCACTGGTGATGCCGGGCAAGGTGAAAGCAATATCCGCCGTTGGATTATAGAAAACGACTGGCTTGAAGCAATTATCGCATTACCGGAGAATATTTTTTACAACACCGGTATTTCAACCTATATCTGGGTGCTGACAAACCGTAAAGCCGATGAACGCAAAGGCAAAGTTCAGCTGATAGATGCAACAAATTGGTACCAGTCCCTGCGCAAAAATATGGGTAAGAAAAACTGCGAGCTGAATGAAAGCCATATTCAAGATATCTGTAATCTGATCACTCAACCGCTCGATACCGAACAATCCAAGATTTTCACTAATGAAGCGTTTGGATATCAAAAAGTCGTTGTCGAACGTCCACTACGCTTATCTGTACACCTAACTGAAAAAATCCTGCGCCGATTCGAGCGACTTTGTACCGAAGCCAAAGAAGCCGATCTCTATTCAGTTGTCAAGGCCATAGCCAGTGCAATTGGCGAAGGGCCACATCTGAATTACAACACCCTTTTGGATGCTGTTGAATCCAAAGCCAAAGAAATGGCGGTGAAACTCTCGGCTAAATCCAAGAATTTCATCAAAGCCAATCTGGCGGTTATTGATGAATCAGCAGAACCGGTCATCAAGAAAGTTCATAAGGCAGGAAAAGCGGAGCCCAACCCGCTTTATGGTTTATACGATACAGTGATAGACGGTAAAAAGGGGGTTGTTGAATACGAAGCGGATACAAACCTGCGAGATTCGGAGCAGGTGCCACTTCTCGAAGATGGGGGGATTGCTACCTTCATTGAACGGGAGGTGCTGCCCTATGCAAAAGACGCATGGATTGACGGCTCCAAAACGCAGATCGGTTATGAGATTTCCTTTACCAAACATTTCTACAAACCCACCCCCATGCGGACACTGGCTGAAATCAAAGCGGATATTTTTGCCATTGAGCAAGAAACAGAGGGTCTGCTTGAAGAAATTGTTGGAGAGGCTGAATAATGAACGGTTCTGAAATCATTCTCTATCAGGCTGCCGATAACACGATTAAGCTGGATGTATATCTTGAAAAAGAAACCGTCTGGCTCACACAAGAACAAATGGCATCTTTATTCGGAAAAGCAAAATCCACCATTGTGGAGCATATTCGCAATGTATTTAATGAAGGTGAACTAGACGAGCGAGTGGTTGTTCGGAAATTCCGAACAACCACTCGTCATGGAGCTATGGAGGGGAAAACACAATCTAAAGAGGTTCAACATTACAATCTTGATGTAATTATCTCAGTGGGGTATCGAGTCAAATCACTGCAAGGTACCCAATTTCGCATCTGGGCAACACAGCGGCTTAAAGAATACATCGTCAAAGGCGTAGCACTGGATGATGAACGCTTTAAAAGCGGTGAATCCATGCGCTACTTTGATGAACTACAGGAACGCATCCGTGATATCAGGCTTTCCGAGCGGGTTTTTTACCAAAAGATAAAAGATATCTATACCACCAGCGTTGACTACAACCCCAAAGACGAAAAAACCATTGCATTCTTTAAAATTGTTCAAAACAAATTGCTTTGGGCGGTCAACCAGCAAACCGCCGCCGAACTCGTCCATCGCAGAGTCAATGCCTCTCTGCCGCTGATGGGGATGCTGTCGTATGACAAAACAACACCTGTGCGTCAAAGCGACACCAGCATTGCCAAAAACTATCTCAATGAAGATGAGATAAAACTTCTGGGTTTGCTAGTGGAGCAATACCTTGCCTTTGCGGAGACTATGGCACAACAGCACACGCCCATGTATATGAAGGATTGGATTGGGCGGCTGGATGCCATCATTCAGCTGAACGGCAGGGAATTGCTGACCCATGCAGGGAAAATCAGCCATGAAATGGCAAAAGAACGCGCGAAATTGGAATATGGTAAGTTTAAGGAACAGCAGAGAGAAATTGAAAAAGAGGAAAGTTTGAAAGAGTTGGAAGCGGATATTAAAAAATTGAACCCCGCAAAACACAGAAGACACGGAAAAAATAATGGGGAGGCGAAATCATGAAAACCTACCCAAATTACAAGGATTCTGGCGTGCCTTGGCTGGGTGATGTGCCGGAGCACTGGGAGGCTGTGCCTCTATGTACTCTATGCAAGTTGAAATCAGTTACCAACTGCGAGAATCTTGATTTGCTTTCTGTATATCTCAATAAAGGTGTGGTTAGATTTTCTGACGTTAATCAAAAACGGACAAATGCGACAAGCGAAGACCGAAGCAAGTATCAAAAAGTTGACCCCAGAGATCTAGTACTGAACAATCAACAGGCTTGGAGAGGATCGGTTGGAATATCAAGACATAAAGGTATAGTTAGTCCTGCTTATTTGATATTAAGTGTTTCTGTGAAATTAGATAAAAACTATGCTAACTATATGTTTAGAGAAAGAGCGATGGTCGGCAATTATCTTGTATCATCAAAAGGTGTTGGCTCAATTCAAAGAAATCTGTATTGGCCACAATTAAAAAGAGTGCCTGTCATTGTTCCGACACAGGATGAGCAATGTTCATAGAGCAAATCGCCCGTTACCTCGATTGGCAGACGGCAAAAATCAATCAATTCATCAAAGCCAAGAAAAAACTCATTGCCCTCTTAAAAGAGCAGAAGCAGAACATCATCAACGAAGCGGTAACCAAAGGCATTAACCCCGATGCCCCCATGAAAGACAGTGGCGTTGAATGGCTTGGAGAAATTCCAGCGCATTGGGAGGTGAGGAAGCTGAAATACTGTGTCACAAATAAAAATATTCAAAGTGATAGTTGTACAGAAAACGAGACATACTTAGCACTCGAACATATTGAAGGGTGGACAGGGAAAATATCTGTAACTGCTGAAAAAGCTGAATTTGATAGCAAAGTAAAAAAATACAACGCAGGCGATATTCTTTTTGGAAAGTTAAGACCTTACTTAGCAAAAGTTGCACTTCCTAACTTTAATGGTGTTTGTGTTGGTGAGTTTTTAGTACTACAGCCAAAAGAAATTATCAGTTCTTATTTCCTTTCGGTTTTGCTTCGATCAAAAAAAATTATTGATTTGGTAAATAGTTCAACATTTGGTGCAAAAATGCAATCACGAGCAGATTGGGATTTTATTGGGTCGATTTTTATACCACTCCTTTCAACCGAAGAACAACAATCAATAGTAACCCATATCGAAAAAGAAACAGCCCTTATCAACAAAACCATTACCCGCACCGAACGGGAAATCGAACTCATTGCCGAATACCGTACCCGCCTCGTTTCCGATGTGGTGACGGGGAAAGTGGATATCCGCTCCGTAGAAATTCCAGATTTTGAGCCCGTAGAAACTGGGTTGGGAGCACAGGATGATGAAGCGTCTGAAGACGAACTGATTACGGAGGGCATCGAAGAATGAAAGATTTAACCGCAAAAAGCGCGAAAGACGCAAAAGGGAAATTACTTTTTAAAGATGAGAGTTATACCATTCAAGGTGCGATCTTTGAGGTGTATAAGGAGATGGGTTGCGGATTTCTGGAAGCGGTTTATCAGGAATGTTTGGAGAAGGAGCTTGCAAAGCGAGGGATTTCTTTTCGGGCACAAGTTGATTTGCAGTTGAATTACAAGGGAGAGCTACTACGCCAGACTTACAAGCTCGATTTTATCTGTTATGACAAAATCATCGTCGAAATCAAAGCGGTCAAAGAACTTGCATCAGAGCATAAAGCGCAACTTTTGAATTATCTCAAAGCAACCGGTCTTGAACTGGGGCTACTCATTAACTTCGGCAGTTATCCCAAAGTCGAAATAATCCGCATGGCTAATTCTAATTTTCGCGATTTTAGCGACTTTCGCGGTTCAAAAAAGGAGTCAAAATGAAATTTACCGATACAAGTGAAAAAGGATTAGAAAATCTAATTGAGCAATCACTCATCAATAAGGCGGGTTATGAAAAAGGTGACCCTCAGGACTATGATCGTGCCCATGCCCTTGACCTCGCCAAACTGACAGCTTTTATACAGAAGACTCAGCCAGAGGTTACGGAGCGTCTCAGCCTTGAAGTCGATTCACCTAATAAAACACAATTCCTTCATCGGCTTTCAAGTGAAATTGCCAAACGGGGCATTATTGATGTGCTGCGCAAAGGGGTGAAGCACGGCCCCGATTCCATCACGCTCTTTTACGGCAGCCCGACGGCGAATAATGAGAAAGCCAAGAAGCTTTTTGAACAGAATATTTTCAGTGTGACGCGCCAGTTGAGTTACAGCATTGGTAATACTCAGTTGGCATTGGATATGGGCGTTTTTATTAACGGTCTGCCCATCGCCACCTTTGAGCTGAAAAATAAGTTGACCAAACAAACTGTGTTTGATGCTGTTGAACAATATAAAAATGACCGCGACTCAAAGGAGATTCTATTCCAGTTCGGTCGTTGTGTGGTGCACTTTGCCGTGGATGATCATGAAGTACGCATGTGTACCCACCTGAAAGGTAAGAATTCGTGGTTTCTGCCTTTCAACAAAGGGTATAACGACGGTGCAGGCAACCCGCCAAACCCTGCTGGGCTGGCAACAGACTATCTCTGGAAAGAGATTCTGACCAAGAACAGTCTCACCGACATTCTGGAAAACTACGCGCAGATGGTTGAAGAAAAAGATGAGAAAACCGGCAGAAAGAAACAGAAACAGATATTCCCTCGATACCACCAATTGACGGTGGTGCGTAAACTGCTGGCAGACGCCCAGCAAACGGGTGCCAGAAAGCGCTACCTGATTCAACACTCGGCTGGCAGCGGCAAATCTAACTCCATTGCTTGGCTGGCTCATCAGCTGGTGGGGTTGGAAAAAGCGAAGAACGCAGTTTTCGAATCGATCATTGTTGTTACCGACCGGCGTGTTCTGGATAAGCAAATCCGAGACACCATCAAGTCCTTTGCTCAGGTGGGCAATGTGGTGGGGCATGCGGAGCGTTCTGGTGATCTGCGCCGCTTCATCAAAGAAGGCAAGCAGATCATCATTACAACCGTTCAGAAATTCCCTTTCATTCTGGCGGAGATTGGCGACGATCACAGGCAGAACAAGTTTGCCATCATCATCGATGAAGCTCACTCCAGCCAAGGTGGCCGCACTGCCTCGAAAATGAATATGGCGTTAGCGTCAAAGATGGAAGAACCAGAGGGTGTAATAGCTGCTGAAGAACAAGCAAAATATCTGAATTTTGAAGAAGAAAGCACTGAAGACAAAATCAACGAACTGATGGAGAGTCGGAAAATGCTGACCAACGCGAGCTATTTTGCGTTCACGGCTACTCCGAAAAACAAAACACTGGAAATCTTTGGTGAGCCTGACCCACAACCGGACGGCAAGGTAAAGCATCATCCTTTCCATAGTTACACCATGAAGCAGGCGATTGATGAGGGGTTTATTCGTGATGTTTTAAAAAATTATACACCTGTTAATAGCTACTACAAACTCATCAAGGCAGTTGAAGATGACCCACAATTCGATATAAAGAAAGCACAGAAAAAGCTGCGCAATTATGTGGAGTCGAACTCTCATGCGATCCATGAAAAAGCGGAGATCATGGTAGATCATTTCCACTCAAAGATCATGGGGCATCGTAAAATTGGTGGACAGGCTCGAGCGATGGTCATCACCAGCGGGATCATGAGGGCCATTGAATATTTCCACGCAATCAACAAGTATCTGGTTGATAAAAAACTCCCGTATAAAACCATCGTGGCATTCTCTGGTGAGCATGAATACGGTGACCAAAAGGTTACTGAGGCAACGCTGAACGGCTTTCCCAGCAACAAGATTGAAAAGCGGATTGCCGAGGACCCACACCGCATTCTGATCGTGGCGGACAAGTTTCTCACTGGATATGATGAACCCTTAATGCATACCATGTATGTGGATAAACCTTTAGAAGGTATCAAGGCAGTTCAATCTTTATCTCGGTTAAATCGTGCGCACCCTCAAAAACGAGACACCTTTGTTTTAGACTTTTATAATGACTCTAAAACCATCCAAGAAGCTTTTTCTAATTATTACCGCACGACCATACTCAGTGAAGAAACTGATCCCAACAAACTTCATGATCTGAAGTCCAATCTGGATGGCTATCAGGTTTATTCTCCTGAACAGATCGACGGTTTGGTTGAACTCTATTTGAATAATGCGGAACGGGAAACACTCGATTCAATTCTGGATGCCTGCGTTGCGGTCTATAACAGCGACCTTGATGAAGATGGTCAGGTTGACTTCAAGGGTAAGTCCAAGGCGTTCGTGAGAACATACGGCTTTCTTGCGTCAATTTTGCCATACACCAATGCTGACTGGGAAAAGCTCTCGATATTCCTGAATTTCCTTATTCCCAAGCTGCCCGCACCCAAAGAAGAGGATCTCTCCAAAGGGATTCTTGAAACGATTGATATGGACAGTTATCGGGCTGAAGTCCAAGCAAGCATGAATATCGCTCTTGCCGATGACGATGCTGAGCTTGGTGCTGTGCCAACAGCTGGTGTCGGGAGAAAGCCGGAACCAGAACTGGATAAGCTCAGCAACATCCTTAAATCTTTTAATGACCTCTTCGGAAACATCGACTGGAAAGACGCCGACAAAATTCTAAAAGTCATTGCTGAAGAAATCCCCGATAAAGTTGCTGCTAATCCGGCTTATCAAAATGCGATTAAAAATTCCGATAAGCAGAACGCCCGTATTGAGCATGATACAGCACTTGCCAAGGTCATGATTGATTTGATGGCTGACCATACCGAGTTGTTCAAACAATTCAGCGACAATCCATCTTTCAAAAAATGGCTTGGAGATACCATTTTTAACGAAACTTATCGATCACCTTCGAGATAAGTATGCCAGCTATAACCCCAGAGATGATTGAAGCGACTTATGCAGCAGCAAGAAGTGTTTATGCCAAAACAACCACAAAGAAAGATGCAGTTAATGAAGTCGTGCAAAATGCCGACATGAATCCTTCTTCTGCTAACATATTCATTACTACAGCTGTTAATTTGATAAGTAATGAATATTACACTAGGACAGTAAATGGAGAAGCTACTGAATATTTTTTAGTGAGAATTCGAAAGGAATACGGTTTTGTAACATATAAAAAAGCTCTGGCTAGGGTGCGTGAGAATGTTGAACACAATAGCAATCCGCAAAATAATATTAAACAAATTTTGTATCAACATGAACAATGGCTTAAACAACATGAAAAACTCACATTACCTGATGAACTGCAATCCGATAAACTTGACAGTTATCCTGAAGGAGCCAAAAAACAAATCACTGTCAATGCTTATGAGCGAAACCCTCAAGCATGAGAAAAGTGTATTGAGCATTATGGAGTGGACTGTAAGGTGTGCGGTTTTAATTTTGAACAGACTTATGGCGAGATTGGGGAAGGTTATATTCATGTTCATCATATCAAACCATTATCAGAAATTCAGGAGGGATATGAAGTTGATCCTATTAACGATTTATTACCAGTATGCCCAAATTGCCATGCGATGTTACATAAGAAAACACCTCCTTACACTCCAAAAGAATTAAGAAAAGTTTTAAACAACAATAACTAGGTTAAATATGGCACGTATAACAGAACACAAATATAGCATTGTTGATGCCTTTAAGGAATGCTTTTATATTGTTCCAGATTATCAGCGTGAATATGTTTGGTGCGAAAAGCAGGTCACTCAGCTTCTGGAGGATATAGACGAGCAATTAGACGCTAGCGATAGCGATTATTTTATCGGCACAGTGCTTGGGTAATACCCCCAATAAATAATCAGTTTTGATGGTAGAAAATTCTATAATGTTTTGAAAAGGAGTTTTTTATGAAACAATCACGATACACCGATCAGCAGATCGTTAAGATTCTGCAACAAAATGAACAGGGCGTAGCCGTTGCTAATTTATGCAGAGAACATGGCATGAGTCAGGCTCCGCATTATCAATGCCAGACAGCAACTTGATGCCCCATCCTGAAATGTTAGGCCTCATCTCAAAAACGAACTCAAAATACTTTCAACTCCTCTAACATCAATCAAAATCCTTTGAGCGCACACTCAAAAAATACAAAAATATATTCTGCGCAACAAAAAAAATCTAACCAAAACCACAAAATCAAACGCTCTTCTTTTTTGTTACAAAAACATAGCCTCTTATCAAAAGTTTTTGATATTACATGGGCGCGCTTCACAGCAACTAAATATCTTCAATAATGCGCATTATTCACAAAAGAAGATGCTAAACAACAGTTCTATCTGAATTGCTTATGAACGAAATGTTAAACTTAAAGTAGATACAAATACCAAAGATGGAATGAAAATGCTAAGTATAATACGCATACAAATCCGCACTAAATTCTATCTACAGTATGCTCAGAAAAGAAGCTCTATATAGTCAGTGGCGATCATAGCTCAGAACAACTCAATGACCGTACCCTAACTCTAGGACAAGACTATACGCATCCGATCAGTAAAAACAAAAAATGTATTCCCCGCTCTCATAAGAAAGCAGTCAGCCGCATACGGAAAACTAAATATACCAGATCTTGCTAAAAAATACAGGCAAACTATGTACATACCAGATACAGTAAAACTCAACCCCCCAGATAGTTAAACTCAACCATGGTCATGATAGTTAAACATAATCTAAAAAATATCCTAAGCCAAACTTAGCAACCCCAACAACGCGGCATGGCACGCTACAATCCAAAAGAATTTGGCAATTTCCGCCGCTGTGACGCACTTAACAACAAAGACCTAACCATTGGCCTTACTCAATGGATTATCGCCTCGTATGAGGCAAATGAGAGAGGCTGTGGGTGATTTCCCTCTGACAGATAAGGGGCAACGCCCCCAGTCCCCATGTGTAATGGTATATCGGAAGTCTTTACCAAACTCGACCCCCAGATATGGATTTGATGTTCAATTATGCTATAGGTTTTTTTGAGGGCGGCGCGTTGTATAAGCGCGCACTGTTAGCAGCGCAAGGCTTAATAACAGGAGCCACCAGAGTGTAGTGTCTATAGGGTGGTTGGTTGCGGACTGTAGGCTACAGCCGCCACCGCCACCGCCGCCGCTGTCGCCACCGTCACTGCTGTCGCCACCGTCACTGCTGTCGCCACCGTCACTACTGTCGCCACCGTCACTACTGTCGCCACCGTCACTACTGTCGCCACCGTCACTACTGTCGCCACCATTACCAATGGTTACGGTTAGGCGTTCAGAAGCAGTAGCCCCTAAGTTGTCTATAGCGCTAACGGTGAGGGTGATTTGTCCGGTGGCAGTACCCGCATTGCTGAGAGTGATGCTATCTGCTGCCGTACTGACGGATAGCAAGCCCAGCGTATTGCCAGAAACGCTGATAACCACCTGATCGTTGTCATCGGCATCTGCGGCAGTAACGCCAATGGTTTGTGGGCTGAATCCTGATTGCAGCGATAGGCTATTCTGAGACAAGGTCAAGGTGGGTACGGTATTGCCTGTATTGACTACAATAATTTGGTCGCCTGTGTGGCTGACAAATACACGGCGCCCATCGGTGGAAATAGCCAGACCGAGTGGCGTTCCTAGGGTCACGCCGAGGAGATCGCTTTCGATTAGGAGGGTGGAGACGGTGCCGCTGGCATCAATCACGCGCACTGCCTGGTTGGCGGCATCTGCAACAAACAGGGTTCTACCAGCCTGTAATACGTCAAAAGGTCCGTTAAACCTTGCGGTAGCCGTGCTGCCATCCACAAAGCTGCCGCTGAAACTACCAATACCGCCTGCATAGTTGGAGACGGTGCTGCCATTAGCGTCAATCACGCGGATGAGGTGATTCCCGTCATCAGCTACGAACAAACGACCATCTGCTGCCAGCGCCAGCCCACGGGGAGTGTTAAAAGCTGCTGTAGCCGTGCTGCCGTTACTAGGAAAGCTGGAGCCACCACTGCCTGCGTAGGTGGAGACGATGCTGCCATTAGCGTTAATCACGCGGATTATGTGGCCGCTCCTATCACTCACGAACAAGCGACCATCTGCTGCCAGTGCCAGTCCAGTGGGATTAGCAAAAGAGGCGGTGGTGGTGCTGCCATCATCACGACCGAAGGCACCACTGCCTGCATAGGTGGAGACGGTGCTGCCATTAGCGTCAATCACGCGGATGAGGTTATTCTGCTCATCAGCCACGAACAAACGACCATCTGCTGCCAGTGCCAGTCCACGGGGACGAGTAAAAGAGGCGGTGGTAGTGCTGCCATCAGCACTACCGAAGAAACTGCCTGCATAGGTGGAGACGGTGCTGCCATTAGCATCAATCACGCGGATGACGTCATTTTCACTATCTGCTACGAACAAACGACCATCTGCGGCGTACGCCAGTCCACGAGGCGTATCAAAGCGGGCGGTGGTGGTGCTGCCGTCATCAGTGCCAGCCGAATCGCTGCCTGCATAGACGCTGGCTGATTGGGCAAAGCGGCTGATAATATAGCCTCGAATAACGATGGATTGCACACTGCTGGCACCAGAGGAGTCGGTTGCCGTCACTGAAACAGTGGCTTCCCTGCCAAACGTATCAGGCACATTACTAATGGTGATCAGACCACTGTTCTCATTAATTGTCAGTGTAGCAAAATTGACATTGCTTCTGCTAATGCTGTAGGTAATCGCTTGGTCCACGCCAGAGTCGCCATCATCGCTTGCAGTGACGCTGATTTGTAGCGTGTCCGCCCCTTGTTTGATATTGGCGGTGGTGGTTGATAGGGTAAAGATTGGAGGGTAGTTATCTATTTCTTCTAAGGTAATGGTGGTGGTAGCAGTGGCAGTACCTGCTGCATTGGATGCTGCTATGGTGAGCGTGTAGGCGCCCGCTTCTCCTTCTGCGGGTGTGGTAGTTAGGGAGATTTCGCCATTGTCTGTGTTGATGGTGAACAAACCGTTGCCGTTGCCGCCGACAATCGCATAAGTCAGATTGATACCACTGCCAGGGTTTTCTAAGTTATCGGCATCAAAAAAGAGGCTTTGGGTGAAATTGCTCTGCAGTGCGATTGCCCCTGCTCGTTGTACAGTTCCGCTGAGGCGTGCGCGCGCTTCTTCAATCACGCGAATGCGGTTGTTACTGGAGATGAATAGGCGGCCATCGGGGGCAAATACCATGTCACTTATAACTGGTAAAACGTGCGGAATGCACGGGACCGTTGACCAAGCCGGCGGATCCGCCAGCATAGGTAGAGACGGTGGCGCCATCGGCACTGACTACTCGGATGACATTCTGATTGTCTTGGTCTATAAAAAGCAGGCGGCCATCAGGCGCGAAGGCAACGGTGGTTGGTTGGTTTAATTGTGCTTCGGTTAGTGCCGCTCCATTGCGCCTACCGTTCTGTGCACCGGTGCCCGCATAGGTGCTGACTTCGGTGCGCGCGGCGTTAATTACACGAATACGATGATTGTTAAAAGCATCTGCTATAAACAGGCGGCCATCAGGGGCAGTTGCTATGTCAACCGGAACAGCACCAAAGCGTGCATCTGCAATAGGACCGTCGGTACTGCCTACGGTTCTCCGTTAACGCCTGCCACAGTAGAGACGGTGGCACCATCTGTGCTGACCATGCGTATAATCGGCTGAGACTTGACTGCCGACAAACAAAGCGCCTTCGGCATCAAGAGCGATTCCGCCCAGAACGCTAAAAGTTGCGACAGTGGTGCTGGGCCCATCCGCAGCACCAAATGGACCCGTTCCTGCATAGACCACACTGTCCTCCATGCTAATGCTACGTATCACATTCGCGCATTGGAATGTCTATGTCTGAAGCCAATACACGCTGCCCATCGTTAGTAACAGCCAACCCCCGTGGAGTGAATTGGTTAATACCTGGATTGGCGTTAAAAACAGATAGAGTGGAGCCATTAGCATCAATCACATAAACAGAGTCTGCGCTATTATCCGCAATAAACAGGCGGCCATCGGGGGCAACAGCCATGGCGTTCACATCAAATTGCGCAGTGGCGGCGCTGCCGCCTACAAAGGGCCTCTCTACGCCATTGCCCGCATAGTTACGGACTATGCCGCTTACTGCGGCAGTGCGTGGGAGCATCGGTTACTGGGGCGTATGGTTAGGGTGAGGGTTTGGGTAGAGCGGTTATTGACATTGCCGCCATCGTTCACAGTTACCGTTATGGTGGCTGCGCCAAAAGCATCGTCTATGGTGGTTATGTTGAGTACGCCATTGGTGCTGTTAATAGAGAGGGTAGCCGCACCGGTGTTGCGCGGGCTGACGGTGTAGGTGAGGGTTTGGGCTCTGGCGGGGTCGCCATCGTCGCTGCTGGCTATCAGGTTGACCACTGTTGTACCAGCGTCCTCATCTAAGGTGATGGCAGTGGTGGTGAGGGTAAAAGTGGGTTGTGCCACACTTATAGTTGACCACGCTGATCCGAGCAGAGCGGATAGTAGTAAGATTTTTTGTGGCAATGATTGGAGTATGTTTTTAGGTATGATACGCATGGTAAAGCTTTTAATGTCCGTTGATGTCCGTTAATGTCCGTTAATGTCCGTTAATGTCCGTTAATGTCCGTTAATGTCCGTTAATGTCCGTTAATGTCCGTTAATGTCCGTTAATGTATATTATGCTATAGGTTTGTTCATTATGCTATAGGTTTTTTTGAGGGCGGCGCGTTGTATAAGCGCGCACTGTTAGCAGCGCAAGGCTTAATAACAGGAGCCACCAGAGTGTAGTGTCTATAGGGTGGTTCGTTGCGGACTGTAAGCTACAGCCACCACCACCCCCGCCACCACTGCTGCTGCTGGCAGGTTGTGCTACCGCATCGGTAACTGTCACAACTAATTCCGCATAAGTGTGCGCACCTAAGGAATCACTGGTATGCAGTGTAAGCGTTGTGCTGCCCATATCACTGCCGCTGCGAATCATCAGGCTGTTTGTTGCTGTAGTCAATGTCAACAAATCTGCGCCACCAGACACTTGGAAAGAAAGAGAGCCTGTTTCATCTGTGTCCGTAGCGGTTACGCTGATAGAGCGATTAGCGTTCACCGGCAAAGAGAACGTTGCAGGCGCACTGATAGTAGGCAGGTTATTGCCCGTTTCAACTAACACAATCCGATGATTATTCTGATCAGCAATAAACACAGAACTTCCATCAGTTGATACCACAATCCCTGCAGGCGCATCTAATACCAAATCGCCTGTATCAGCAATCAACGTAGATACCGTAGAAGCACGCGCATCAATAAGGCGGACCACATCATTATTGCTATCTGCAACAAATACAGTACGACCAGCAATAAAAGCCGCCTGAGGTTGGTTGAATTGCGCCGAAGCAATCGCACCATCCACATAGCCTGCATTCGCGCCAGCATAGTTAGCAACAGCAGTACCAGCAGCATTGATCACTGCAATACGGTTATTGTCGGTATCTGCTACAAATATACGACCATCTGCGGCAATATTAATATCGTTAGGTACAAAGCGACCATCTCCATTAAAATAGGTAGAGACAGTACTGCTATTAGCATTGATAACACGAATCCGATTGCTGCCCACATCGCCAATAAATAAACGTCCATCCTCAGTAACGGCAAGGCTAACTGGCTCAATGAATTGCGCAGTCGCTAAACTATTGCCATTCTCAGAACCGGAAATACCACTGCCTGCATACACAGAAATGGTGGAGGCATCTGCGCTGATAACCAAAATTCGCCGCGCGCCGCTATCTGCCACAAACACACGCCCGTCCACAGTAGCAGCAATATCTGCCAGTTGATTAAACGTACTGGTAGCACTGCTATCTGGGTACGTTGACACAGTAGCACCATCGGCACTAATCAAGCGGATAACGTTATTGCCTGAATCCACAATCAGGAGGCTACCATCTGCTCGTAATGCAAGCCCTTTAGGCGTGTCAAATCGCGCAGTAGAGGAGCTTCCATTGACTAAGGCATTAACCCCAATCTGTCCTGCATACACACTAATGCGCTGTGCTAACACACTATCAACCACATCCAGCACAGTCAGCATAAAGGTTTGGGTTGACTGGTTGGCATCGCCGCCACCATCATCTTCTGCTATCACTGTAATGACTGCACTCCCAAATCCATTAGCGACACTGGTTATAGTAACCTCCCCTGTTTGCGCATCAATTGCTAAAGTAGCAAATCCGGTATTAGTAGGATTAATACGATAAGTAATCACTTGATCGCCATTGTCGCCATCATTTGCACTCACCACGCTAATACTCGTATTGACTCCAAAATCCTCATTCAGGGTCAGCACAGCAGTTGACAGTGCAAAAACGGGTGGATCATTCACCTCATTAACTGTCAAAGTAAAGGTCTGTGTTGCCACATTATTGGCAGCAGAAGAGTCATCTACCGTTACTGTAATCGCCGCTGATCCAATAGCATTAAGCACACTCGAAAGACGCACTTCACCTGACGCGCTATCAATCGTTAATGTGGCAAAACCAACATTCATTGTGCTGATAGTATAAGAGAGGGTTTGTACGCCATTATCACCGTCATCACTACTGGCTACGTTGACTGTTGCGCTGCCAAAATCCTCATCCAGCGTCAGCGCCGTTCGTGATAAGGTAAAAGCGGGCACATCGTTCACAGCACGTGCCCTAACAACAACCGGTATGATTGAAAGATTATCCTCAGGAGCAGAGTCATCCACCGTCACAAACAAAGTGGCTTGCCCAAATTGGTTATCAACACTACTCAGGGTTATAGTGCCTGAGTTGCTATCAATAGAAATCGTTGCAAAACCGATATTATTGGGGCTTATGCTATAAGTCAAAGGTTGATTGGTGCCATCCCCGTCATCGCTACTCACCACAGTTATAGAAGCACTGCCAAAATCTTCATCCAACGTGAGTACAGCAGTTGACAGCACAACATTAGGCGGATCATTCCCCGAATCATCCACAGGCTGAATCTCAAGGGTAAATGGCTGCGAAAATAGATTATTGACCGCGCCACCATCATTCGCAGTTATTTCAAACAGAATCGGGTTAATGCTATTGGCATCAGCAACGCTATTGAGAATTACTTGACCTGAATTGGCATCAAAGCTTATAGCAACCACCCCTAAACTAGCCGGTGATATGCTATAGGTTAAAGTTTGCTCCATGCCATCTACATCACCATCATTTGGGTTCAGCACCGATACAGTTATTGCTTGAGTAAAGTCCTCAGTGAGCCTCAGTGTGGTCGTAGAGAGGGAAAAGGCAGGCGGGTCATTCACAGGGAGTACTCGTAATCTAAGGACTTGGGTTGTCTCATTGTTGGTAGCAGAAGAATCAGTCACCGTTATGGTAAGGGTTGCCTCACCAAAAGCATCCGCTATACTGGTCAAGGTAAGTGTCCCTGATTGTGGATTGATAGTCAGTCTGGTAAAGCCAACATTGTTGGTGCTCACGCTATAGGATAGGACTTGATTGGTGCCATCCCCATCGTCAGCATTTTCAATAATAGCCACCACATTGGAGCCAAAATCCTCGTTCAAGGTTAATACGTTGGTGCTTAGGGTTAAGTTGGGGGCATCGTTCACATTACTAACGGTTAGCATAAAAGTTTGGGTTGCCACATTATTGGTGGCAGAGGCATCGTCCACAGTGACCGTAATCACCGCTGAGCCAAAGCCCTCGGCTATAGAAGTGATGGTTACTGCGCCAGATTGTGCGTCAATAGCCAGTGTAGCAAAGCCTGTACTGGCAGGGCTAATACTATAAGTCAGTGGCTGGTTGGAGCCATCCCCATCATCGCTGCTGCTCACGGTGATGCTGGT
This sequence comes from Gammaproteobacteria bacterium, assembly GCA_965219665.1. Taxonomy (GTDB): domain Bacteria; phylum Pseudomonadota; class Gammaproteobacteria; order CAKMZV01; family CAKMZV01; genus CBDCOD01. The sequence continues at coordinate 16,258 of CBDCOD010000016.1, forward strand.
GTTTTCGCTAAACTCTTCCTCTAAGGTGATTGCTGCATCCGATAGCGTAAAACGTGGTGCATCATTCACGCTATTGATGCGCAATAAAACAGTTTGTCGTGCGATGTTATCGGTGTCAGAAGAGTCGTTTACTTGTACAGTGAGCCTCACCTCACCAAAAGCATTGTCCACACTGCTCAGGGTAACCGCGCCTGTTTCAGTGCTAATGGCTATAGTAACCAGTGCAGCCAACGCTGCAGGCTGAAGATCATTAGTAAAAATACTATAAGTCAGTATTTGCTCAATCGCGGCATCCCCATCATCAGGATTCACTACCACAATATCGGTATTAGTGCCGAAATCTTCATCTAATGCCAAAGTGCTGGCAGACAGGGTGAACGTGGGAGGCTGGTTCACCTCTTCCACTACGATGGTAAGGGTTACGGTGGCGCTGCCAGCAAGATCTTGTGCCTGGATAACCAGCGTGTTGATCCCTGTTTGTGTATCGGTTAAACTGTCTGCTAGCGTAACCCTGCCACTGGCTGCATCGATGGCAAATAAGCCGTCCTCATTACCAGAGAGAATGCTGAAGGTTAAGTCATTAGCTTCTGCATCAAAAAATAGGTTTTGTGCGCTAATAACGCGCGTTCCAGCTCCTTGAAATCCAGTGCCTAAGGTAACAAAGCCAAAGTTTTCAGAAGCTGAGGAAACGACTTCAATCACGCGAATACGATGGTTATTTGAGTCAGTGAAAAAGAGGCGTCCATCCGGCGCAAGAGTCATTCTTCGCGGAGATCTTAAATCTATATCAAGAGCGGCTTGTAATGCTTGAGGCTCATTAGCTTGGGCAGTTGCACCACTACCTGCATAGGTAGAGACAGAGGCACCATCGGCACTAATGACGCGAATACGATGATTATCCGTATCAGTAACAAAGAGGCGTCCATCGGCTGCCAAGGCAACGCCACGTGGAGAACGAAAGCGTGCCGTGCTGGTGCTGCCATCTGCAAAGTTCTGAACGCCATCACCTGCATAAGTGGAAACCGTCGCACCATCGGCACTAATGACGCGAATACGGTGATTGAACTGATCTGTAACAAAGACGCGGCCATCGGCTGCCAGGGCAACGCCTTGAGGTGTATCAAAGCGGGCGGTGGTGGTGCTGCCATTGGCGAAGCCAAAGCCACTGCCTGCATAAGTAGAGACGGTAGCACCATCGGCACTAATGACGCGAATACGGTTATTGAAACTATCTGCAACAAAGAGGCGACCATCGGAGGCAACTACAAGATCGGTTGGGCTATCAAACCGAGCGGTGGTCGTGCTGCCATCTGCAAAGGCCGCAAAGCCATCACCTGCATAAGTGGAAACAGTTGCACCATCGGCACTGATGACGCGAATACGGTGATTCAACTCATCTGCAACAAAGAGGCGGCCATCGGCTGCCAAGGCAATGCCGCGTGGCGTATCAAAGCGGGCGGTGGTGGTGGCGCTGCCATTGGCGAAGCCAGAACCACTGCCTGCATAAGTAGAGACGGTAGCACCATCGGCACTAATGACGCGAATACGATGGTTGTCTGTATCGGCAATGAAAAGCCGTCCATCGGCTGCCCGAGCAATACCGCTTGGACGGTTGAATTGTGCTGTCAGGGCGCTACCATCTGCAAAATTGCTAACGCCGCTGCCTGCATAGGTGCGCACAGTGCGCAGGCTTGGAGCTACCACAGGCGGGGTGTTATTCACTTGGGTTACAGTGAGGGTAAAGCTTTGTTCGGACTCACTATGGCTGTTACTACCATCATCAGCAATAACCCGAACGGTTATATTGCCAAACGCGCCTGCGCCGCTGATACTAGTAATGGTGATTGTGCCTGATTGTGGGTCAATCGCAAATGTTGCAAAAGGCGCCAAGTCATTAGGGTCTATACGCAGGCTGTATGTAATCGGCTGCTCTATACCGTCCGTATCCCCATCATCTGGGTCATTGATGGTAATGGTTATGGGGTCTGCAAACCCTTCTGCGCGCGTGAGAGCACTGGTGGATAAACGAAACTGGGGCGGGTAGTTGCTCAAAGGTTCAGAAATAACCGTCAGACGGGAAGTAGCTGTGCCTTGCTCATCACTGGCGGCAATCACCAGTGTTTGCGTATTAGCCAGCGCCTCTGTGGGCTGAGGGTAGGTGATAGCGCCACTGACGCTATCAATGGCAAAGGATACAGCCGCAGAACTGGTTTCGACCAAGCTGTAGCTTAAGGTGCTGCCATCCGCATCGCTAAATAGGGATTGCACCACGCCAGCGCTAAAGAGGCTTGCTCCGCGTACTTGCTGTGCAGGGCTTAATTGCGCAGGGGGGATATCTGCCACTGCCAAACTGGGGGCAATAACGCTCACTAAGGCAAAATCGCGATTGGCGACAAATACCCGCCCAGTCGCGTCAATAGCGATGCCTTGAGGGTTTCTAAAACCGGCGTCTGCAGCAGGAAGACCTACATTTAAGGGGTTAATGCCAACGTCTACTCTTATGTTGCCAGAGCCGACTCCATTAGCGCCTGCATACACAGAAATACGGCTGCCATCCGCGCTGATGACCCGAATATTATAAGAGCCATCATCGCTGACTAGAATGCGCCCATCGGTGGTAATAGCAATATAGGCAACATCAAAAAAATCGATGCTATCAGCGGGCGGGAATTGTGACTCTACTGCTGTTTCGCCAGTGGCACCGCGACCGGCGTAGGTGGAAACCGTATTGCCATCGGCACTAATCACCCGAATGCGGCGGTTGGCGCCATCGCCTACAAAAAGGCGCCCATCGGTAGCAAATGCAAGGCTGACAGGGCCATTAAACTCAGCCGCATCCGCATCGCCATCAACCAATCCTGGATTGCCATTGCCTGCATAGGTAGAAACGGTGGCGCCATCCGCGCTGATGACGCGAATGCGATGATTGTCTGTATCGGCAATGAAAAGCCGTCCATCAGAGCGAAGCGCCATCCCAAAAGGTCGGTTAAAGCGCGCAGTGGTAGTGCTGGCACCATCTGCAAAACTGCCAGCACTACCAATTGATCCTCCGCCCGCATAGACAGAGGCGGTGCTGCCAGTTGGGTCAATAACATATACGCGATGCCCAGAGAAGAAGCCTCCATCTAAAACAAACACGCGTCCATCGGGGTGAATGGCTACGTCTCGGAGACTGCGAAAACGAATATTGGCGGTGCTGGCGCTATCTACATCCACGCTGCCGCCACCAGCGTAGGTGGATACCGTGCTGCCATCCGCGCTCACCACGCGTAAGTGCCCACGGTCCGCGATAAAGAGGCGCCCATCCGGTGCTACTCTAAGCCCAGTGGGTCGCTCAAACTGCGCGGTTTTGGTGCTGTTGCCATCGGCGGGGACGTCAGGGCCATTCCCACCCCCTGCGTAGGTGTGTACAGTCAAAATATGGCTTAAAGCAACTGGCGCAGCTGCACTTGCTGTCATCGACCACAGCGATGCCGACACCAATGCCGATACGATGCAGAACAACAAAACTAAGCGTTTTTGGTTGGAATACAGTGTATTGTTAAATGTATTGCTCTGTGTATTGCTATGTATATTGATCGTATGCATAATAGTCCTGTGTGATTATTGATATGAATGAATGGATTCGTTGTTCTATAAATATATATGTATTAAGAGGATTGTAACACAACCATACGATACTATTGGCTGCGAACAGTTAGGAAAACGTGTCGCAGCAAACATTGCAGCCATCCATTCAGGCTGCTTTTGAGCATGAATGGCAATTGTGTCACATAAAACGGCATTTCTGCCTTTCATCTAAGATACCCTGCGGCGATAGCCACACAGTGCAGCTAAACTCAATAGAGCAAGCAACCATAGCGTCCAGTCTATTGCGCCTGATTCAGACTGTAAGCTACAGCCACCACTGCTGGCAGCTTGTGCTACCGCAGCGGGAACTGTCACAACTAACTCCGGTTATTTTGATAGAGCATTTCAATAATTCTCCAATAAATACCATAGCCTTCATTACCAAGTTTGAAAACAGTTCCTCTATCTTTTCATCAGAGGCTGCGTTGTAGTCGTGTGGAAAATAGAAAGTGTCTTTTTTCATTGCATTCGGTTGTTTGAGAAGAGGTGTGCTGACGCACCTTAAATTAGAAACGGTTTATTAACAACAAGAGCTCCACTTTCTTCTTGCATTTTTTTGGTGCTGTACTTAGGAATTAAGAGCACCAACATCTTCTGCACAAGGGCTTTAGATTTTTGTTTTTCTGTTTGTTTTACCCCCTTACCTTTGTGTGGTTTGGTAGATTGTGTAACCGTAACCCTTACGGTACTTTTTGTTGATTTAATCTGAAGAACTGTCCCATGAATGTTGTGGATTTGCATATTTTTTACCTAAGTAGAAAGAAGTGCAAAAAGCACTATTGTTGTGATACCTGTTATGATTTTCATATACTACATATATGAAAGAGCGATGGTGCAAAATACACGTTTGTGCAAAAAATCCCACCAAAGGGTCATTTGATTTGAAAAAGACTTGTTATTTCAAATACTTAAAAATATTTATTTTTTTAAGATTGGTACCTTTAGGGCCTATTTATTGATAGTGTATGATTTGAAATGGCATGTATTACACTTTGTTTTCATAAGCGTCAAAGGCTTTAACAATACGTTTAACTAAGGCATGACGCACTACATCTTGTGAAGACAGCCATGTAAAGCCAACACCTTTTATATCACCTAATACACGATGCGCATGCTTTAATCCTGCCTCACAATTCTTAGGCAAGTCTATTTGAGAAATATCACCAACTACCACAGCACGTGAACCAAATCCCATTCGGGTTAAAAACATTTTCATTTGGTCAGTAGTTGTGTTTTGCGCTTCATCTAAAATCATAAAACTGTTGTTCAATGTCCTACCACGCATAAAAGCTAAAGGAGCAATTTCTATTGTTTGCTGATCTAATAGCTTATCCACTTGTTCAACACTAAGCAGCGTGTGAAGCGCGTCATATAGCGGGCGCAGATAGGGATCTACTTTCTGTGATAAATCACCAGGTAAAAAACCCAATTTTTCACCAGCCTCTACAGCTGGTCTTGTCAATACAATACGCCTTACAAGTCCTTTTTTTAGGCAGTACAGTGCTTGTGCTACCGCCAAAAATGTCTTGCCAGTCCCTGCAGGCCCTATGCCAAAATTCAACTCATAGTGCTGCAAATGTTGTATATAAGTTTTTTGATTAGGCGTACGCGCCTTAATAGAATGCCTATCTAAAGCAATCACCCCTTCTGCTTTATCTGTTGATGCTTTACTTTCTGAAGGTGATATATCAGATGTTCCATCACCACTTGCTGTCTCAAATCCCATCAAAATAGTGTGTACTGACTCAGGGCTAAGCTCCCCTTGTGCTGCTTCTGCATATAGCATTTCTAATGCACGGCTCGCTATTTCAGCATTGCTTTGTTCCCCTAATACATCTAAATCAAAGCCGCGCCCTGTGATGGTTATATTAAAACACCCTTCGAGCATATGTACATGCTCGTTCTGGTAACCGTATAGTTTAGCTAACGCTTGATTGTCTTGTGGACGCAAATTCACAGTTTTGGACATGCGGCGCGTGCTACCCATTCAAAAAAGCACTAATAATGTGCAATTAGAATGACAAAGACCGTAAGAGAGCAAGTCTCTTACGGCTTTACCAAATTTAGAAAAATGTTGGTTGCTTATAACCAATATACAAAGATAAATAGACCTAACCAAACTACATCAACAAAGTGCCAATACCACGCAACAGCTTCAAATGCAAAGTGGTTTTCTTTAGAGAAATGCCCTCTCATGCAGCGCACCGTAATCACAATAAGCATGATGCTCCCCACGGTTACGTGAAAGCCATGAAAGCCCGTCAACATAAAGAAGGTACTACCGTATATACCAGAATCTAATTTCAAATTATAAGCCTCATATGCATGAACATACTCATAGGCTTGGAAACCCAAAAAGGTAAGTCCTAATGCGACTGTTGCAAGCATGCCCCAAACTAATTGAGTGCGATCATTGGCTTTCAGAGCATGGTGTGCCCAAGTAATGGTAACACCTGATGTTAGCAGTAGAATAGTGTTCAGCAAAGGGATTTCAAAAGGCGGGATAATGCCACTGGGTACTGAAAAATTTTCTGTACTTGGCATTTGCAGTAGGGGCCATGTTGCCTTAAATTCAGGCCATAAAAAAGTCTGTGTAAGTGCGCCAGAACCCTCTCCGCCCAACCATGGAATAGAGAATACACGAGCATAGTACAACGCACCAAAGAATGCAGAAAAAAACATTACTTCAGAGAAAATAAACCAGCCCATAGCCCAACGGAATGTTTTATCAACTTGCGCACTGTACAGTCCTTTCTGGCTCTCACCAACAACTTCAGAAAACCAGCCAAACATCATAATAACAAGGATGGCAAAACCGATGGCCATCGCAGCAGCTCCAGTAGTACTACCATGTAGGTAATTTGCAAGGCCTGTCAGCATAACAAATAAGCCTATTGATCCAGTAATAGGCCAATAAGTGCCGTGAGGTATGTAGTAAGCATTAGGTGAATGCGCCATTTTTATTTAACTCCTCTAATTCAATTAACTATCAATTTCTCTAACACCCAATGGTGAATGCGTTTTAATTATACTCTTCTTGACCAGTGGGTCTACTTCTTCATCTAAGCGAAAGAACGTATAAGACAAGGTCATCTCCTCCACTTCTTCATCTAATTCGGGGTTTATAACAAGTTGTACTGGCATCTCTACCGTATCATGTGGAGCAAACAGTTGCTTAGTAAAACAAAAGCATTCTATCTTTTGCAAATAAGAGGCCGCCTTCTCTGGAGCAACACTTGGTATAGCCTGACCAAGAATCGGCTTATTTGATCGGTTTTCTACTATAAAAGACACTGTTTTTATTTCACCAGGATGTATATCAACATAACCCTCTTTAGGGTAAAAACGCACGGGCATACCCGACGCTACTGTGCTCAAAAAAGTAACTCGAATGCTGCGCTCTCTATCAACAACCTGTGAGACTTTATCCACCGGATTTTGTAATGAAGAAGAACGCCCATTCAGCCCTGTTACATCACATAAAACGTTGTATAAAGGAATCATTGCAAAGGCAAACAGGAACATAGCCACTGGAATAGCGACTATTTTGAGATAAAATTTCTTGCTAATTTGCGCCATTTTGCCTAATACTTAACCGCTCTATTGCACGCCACTCAATATGGTAAAACTAAATACACTAATGCTAATGAGAAACAATAAGGCAAATGTAATCCATACACCGTATTTACTTTTCTTTTTAGCCATGCTGGGATGATGCTTTAATCAACTCAGCACTCGGTGGGGTTTCATAAGTGTGATATGGTGCCGGAGTTGCTACTTGCCATTCCAATGTTTTTGCACTCTCACCCCATACTTGGTTACTAGTTACTTTTTCACCACTAACAATGCCCTGAATAATGATATAGGCATATAGAATGAATGAAGCACCAAAGGCAAATGCGCCAAGGGAGGATAACATATTCATATCTGTAAATTGAATAGAGTAGTCTGCATAACGACGTGGCATTCCTGCCAAACCTAAGAAATGCTGAGGGAAAAATAACACATTAACAGATATAGTTGCCCACCAGAAATGGAATTTAGCTAATTTTTCGTTATACATGCGACCAGTCCATTTAGGGAACCAGTAATACACACCCGCAATAATTGCCCAAACAGCACCCGTTACCAGCACATAATGGAAATGCGCGACAACGAAGTATGAATCATGATATTGAATATCTGCAGGAACAACCCCAAGCATTAAGCCAGAAAGGCCGCCAATGGTAAACATTATTACAAAAGAAATCGCCCATAACATGGGAGCCTCAAAAGTCATAGCTCCACGCCACATAGTAGCGACCCAATTGAACACTTTAACACCTGTTGGAACCGCAATAAGAATGGTAGCATACATAAAATACAACTGCCCTTCTATCGGCATACCGACTAAAAACATATGGTGTGCCCATACAACAAACGATAGGAACGCTATAGATGCCGTTGCATAAACCATAGAACTATAACCAAACAAGGGCTTGCGTGCAAAAGTAGGAATAATCTGAGAGACCACTCCGAACGCTGGCAAAATCATAACGTATACTTCAGGGTGCCCAAAAAACCAAAAAATATGCTGGAACATTACGGGATCACCACCGCCTGCCGCATCAAAGAAACTGGTTCCAAAATGACGGTCAGTCAACATCATAGTGACTGCACCAGCCAAGACAGGCATAACAGCAATTAAAAGGAAGGCTGTAATCAACCAAGTCCATACGAACAAAGGCATATCCATTAAACGCATATGCGGTGCGCGCAGGTTAAAAATAGTTGCCACAATATTGATAGAACCCATGATAGAGGAGAAACCCATCAAATGGATAGCAAAAATCAAAAAGTCAACACTTTTAGGCGCATAAGTCGTCGCCAAAGGGGCATAGAGTGTCCAACCAGATGCAGGAGCACCGCCATCCATAAAGAATGTCGAAATCAAGATGACGCCTGCAAAAGGCATAATCCAAAAACTCCAGTTATTCAAGCGAGGAAGTGCCATATCTGGAGCCCCTATCATCATTGGTATTTGCCAGTTTGCTAGACCAACAAAAGCAGGCATAACTGCACCAAAAATCATGATAAGCGCGTGCATTGTAGTCAAAGAGTTAAAAAACTGCGGGTCAACCACTTGCAAACCTGGTGCCCATAACTCAGCACGAATCACCATAGCCATGGCACCGCCAATCAGCAGCATTATGAAAGAAAACCACATATATAAAGTACCAATATCTTTATGATTAGTAGTTCTCACCCAGCGCATTAGTCCTCTCTCAGGACCATGATGCTCATGATGGTCAGGATGTGATAAAGTTGCCATATCGCTCTTTCTCCTAGTGCTTAACGCCAAATGTTAAATATATAAAATGCTTAATCTAAATCTGTATTAATTTGAGTTGCCAAATCAAATCTACTGAAGTTTCAACTATCGTTTTGCCTTCACTTCACTTGGTTGTATGAAGTCGGTGGCACTATTGCCTAACTGTGTGCGTGTGAATGCCACGACACCTGCCAACTCAACATCACTGAGTTGATCTCTGAATGCTTGCATAGCCGTGCCTGCTTTACCATTCATAATAATATCCAGATGCTCATCTAAGCCCGCAGCAATCACTGAACTTCCCGTCAACGCAGGGAAAACACCTGGAATGCCCGCACCGGTTGCGCCATGACAAGCAGCACAACTTCGAGCATAGACTTTCTGTCCCTCTGCAACGAGTTCATCTTTTGTGAACACCCTATTAGCACTTGCCGCAACGGCTTGATTAGAAGCCTTTTTCTGAGCAACCCACGCCTCATACTCTGCTTCTGGAAGAGCACGCACTACGATAGGCATATAAGCATGATCCTTGCCACATAGTTCTGCGCAATTCCCACGGTAAACACCAGGTTGATCAATCTTTGCCCACGTGTCATTGATAAACCCTGGAATAGCATCCTGTTTAACACCTAAGTCAGGCACCCACCAAGCGTGGATAACGTCATTAGCTGTTATAAGAAAGCGAATTTTTTTTCCAACAGGAACGACAAGTTCATTGTCAACGTCCACTAGATAGTTTTCGTAGTCTGGTGTTATTCCTTCCTCAATAGAAGCTTTTAACTGCTTACGAGAAATATCATCTAAGTTAGAGAAGAAACCAATTCCTTCTGCAGAACCATCCACATAATCATACTTCCACTTCCACTGATAACCCGTTACTTTAATCGTCATATCAGATTTACTACTATCTTCCAAGTCAATCAAAACTGAGGTGGCAGGAAAGGCAACAGCCACTAAGATACCTAAAGGGATTAATGTCCACAACAATTCCACTGTGGTGCTTTCATGAAATTGTGCAGGCTTAACCCCTTTAGATTTGCGGTGATTGATAATAGAGTATGCCATCACACCAAAAACACCGACACCTATTGCCACACAAATCCAGAAAATAATCATATGCAAGTCATAAATTTCACGACTGACACTGGTTACTCCTACTGGCAAGTTGTATCCATTAGAAGTATTAATGTTCGCCCACGCAACTACACTAAATAGCGTAAGGAATAATACTGTTAGGCTCTGAAGGCTCTTCCGCATTGTATATCTCCTCTATTACAATCTTAAATAAGGATTGAGACTTTGGGGTAAAGCACAGGATGACAACCTACATTCTTGGGGAATATGCCCTTAAATGACGCTCTGCCCATTTCGGAGGCGCATTATAACCATACCCACTGCAAGATACTTACAAAAAACGACCAATATCTAATTTCTTTACATGTACATCGACACTATATATATATTATTAATTTAACTGCTGTAGTCAAAAGTTGATTAGAGTCATTAGTAATTGCTGTAAAATTAAGAGTAACATGTACTAATAGATGCATATCGTAATAGTATATACTCACGTATAACAAGCAACATAAACTCAAGAAAAAGCAATACCCATATACAAACACTCAACCTTCATTAATACATTTTAAAATATGGCAAACTCTCCCACTTCCATGCGATGCTCTTTTTGCGGAAAGACGCAAAAAGAAGTTACTAAGTTGATTGCAGGACCTTCGGCATTCATATGTAATGAATGTGTTGACTTTTGCACTGACATCATCAATGAGGAAAAATATCAAGAAGATATTGACTATTCTGAACTACCTACTCCCAGCGAGATAAATACTGTCCTCAACGAGTACGTCATTGGACAAGACCATGCTAAAAAAGTGCTATCAGTTGCAGTATATAACCACTACCAAAGACTTTTTCATAGCAATAGTCATATAGATGATACAGAGATCTCCAAAAGCAACATACTACTCATCGGTCCGACAGGATCAGGGAAAACACTGATTGCACAAACATTAGCACGTTTGCTCAACGTTCCTTTTGCTATTGCTGATGCGACAACACTCACTGAGGCGGGCTATGTTGGTGATGACGTAGAGAGCATCCTGCTACGCCTGCTGCAAAACAATAACTTTGATGCTGCCAACGCTGAACGCGGAATTATATTTATAGATGAAATAGATAAAATAGGTCGCAAGTCAGAAAACCCCTCAGTAACACGTGATGTATCAGGTGAAGGCGTTCAACAAGCTCTGCTCAAGTTAATAGAGGGCACTACAGCAAATGTCCCCCCCAAAGGAGGACGTAAGCATCCTCAACAAGAAACCATTCAAGTTAACACTAAAAATATTTTATTTATCTGTGGCGGCGCATTTGAAGGATTAGATAAACTGGTTGCTAAGCGCATGGAAGTTAATAGCCATATCGGATTTACTGCTACCATTCACTCAGAAAATGACACATATTCCTTTCAATCCTCCCATATTGAAGAAGAGGACTTAGTGCGATTTGGGCTTATTCCCGAACTGATTGGCAGACTGCCTATACGCTCATTATTGGAACCCTTAGATGAAAAAGCGCTCATACAAATCTTGACACAGCCTAAAAATGCATTCATCAAGCAATACAAAAAATTATTTTCTTTTGAAAATGTTGAGTTGGAGTTTACAACAAGCGCTCTACAGAACATAGCACTACAAGCTATTGAACGCAAGACAGGTGCTCGTGGCTTAAAAACAGTACTTGAAAATATCCTATTAGACACCATGTTTGACTTACCCAGTTTTAAGAATGTTGCAAAAGTGCAAGTTGATCTTGCTGCAGCTAAAGGCGAGTGTCAACCTAAACGTATTAAACGTAGCCGGCAGTCACATAAGGCATCTTAATTAAAACGCCCACAGCAACAAACATCAATTACGTGCTTCATACATAAATTCGTGAATATAGAACAACTTAAGCAAACAGCCCAAAAATTAGGAGATACACTTCCTGTTTTGCCGCTGCGCGATGCAGTTTTATTTCCTCATACTATGGAAACATTACTCATTGGACGAGAGTCTTCTATTGCAGCATTGCAGAGTAGTGCACAAGCTTATGAAAATTTATTGCTGGTGGTCACACAGAAACAAGCCGAAGTCGACAACCCAGATAGTGAAGCGCTTTTCAGCACAGCAACCTTAGCCTATATATCACAGCAAACAATACAAGAAGATAAATCGGTTAAAGCACTTATAGAAGGCGTTCAACGTGTAAGAATACGCAGTATCCAGTCAAGCAATAATGAGTTGTCTGCTGTGTTTGAATCATTAGCAGACCAACCATACGACACCACAGCGGTTGCTCAAAAAATTAGTCGCATAAAGGGACTGCTTGATACTTTAGGCCAACGAGCACGCAAAACCACTACTACACCTCAGATTCAGTTTCCTCAGGCTGATAGTTTAGAGGCAAGCATTGACGCCTTTAGTGCAGAAATAAACCTCAGTACTGCTGTGAAACAAAAACTGTTAGACGCTTTTGACCCTCTGATACGCTGTGACTTAATCATAGAAGCCCTGGAAAACTGGATTGGTAGCGCAGAAGTAGAGCGCAGCATAGATAATCAAGTGCGTTCGCAAATGAAAAAAACGCAGCGTGAATATTTTTTGAATGAGAAGATGAAAGCCATTCAAAAAGAACTCAACTCAAGCACTGAAGATGAGTTTGAAGCCCTTAAAGAACGCATAGAGAATACTGCCTTAACTACATCGGCACGCACAAAAGCACAAAAAGAACTAAACAGGCTACAAAGCATACCACAGCAATCCCCAGAGTATTCAGTAACCCACCACTATTTAGACACGCTATTATCACTGCCGTGGAAGCATAGCAGTCCTACTAATACCAATCTATCTCAAGCTCAGCGTACCCTTGATAAGGCACACTATGGTTTGGAGGAAGTGAAAGAACGTATTATTGAATATCTTGCCGTTTTGCATAGAGTCAAGGATGCACACTCTCCTATTCTGTGCTTGGTGGGACCGCCAGGGGTGGGCAAAACTTCTTTGGCCAAATCTATTGCTGAGGCAACTGGACGTGCTTATGCCCGTATGGCACTAGGTGGCATTCGTGATGAATCCGAAATTCGTGGGCATAGACGTACCTATATTGGGGCTATGCCAGGGCGTATTCTTCAGCATATCCAAAAAACGGGGGTTGATAACCCATTGTTCCTGTTAGATGAAATAGATAAGATTGGTATGGATTTCCGCGGAGATCCTGCGGCTGCCTTACTGGAAGTATTAGACCCCGAACAGAATAACACTTTCAGTGATCATTACTTGGAAGTGGAGTACGATCTCTCTAAAGTTCTATTTATCGCAACATCAAACAGCATAAACATTCCACCTGCATTAATGGATCGTATGGAGCTTATTGAACTATCAGGCTACACTGATCAAGAAAAAATAGAGATTGCAAGCAAGCATTTGACACCGCGTCAGATGCAGCGTCATGGACTGACCAAAAAAGACTTCAAGTTGCCCAAGACAAGTGTTAAATCTATAATCCATAATTACACCCGTGAGCCAGGTGTGCGCGAATTGGAAAGAAAAATTGCAAAACTGTGCCGCAAAACAGTTACCCAACAAGCTTTGAATGATACCCCAACAAACCAAACCATTAATTTATCTCAATTGCGTGAATTGCTTGGCGCTGAAGTGTATCATTATCAAGGACTTAGTCGCAACAAAAAGCGTATTGGACAAGTTATAGGATTGGCATGGACACAGACTGGTGGTGACTTATTGACAATTGAAGTGCTGCACTACACAGGTTCTGGGAAATTACGCTGTACTGGCAAGTTGGGGGAAGTCATGAAAGAGTCTATTGAGACCGCCCTAAGTAATGTGAAACGCTTAAGTGAGAAGCTGCACGTAAATACTGAACTATTTTCAACGCAGGACTTCCATGTGCACATTCCAGAAGGAGCAATCCCTAAAGATGGTCCTAGCGCGGGCGTTGCACTGACTTTGGCTCTAGCATCCACACTTACACAAACCCCTGTCTTAAACAATATTGCCATGACCGGTGAGGTAACACTATATGGGGATGTACTAGCTATCGGCGGCTTGAAGCAGAAATTGTTAGCAGCACAGCGCAGTGGTATACAGCGTGTATTGATTCCCCAAGACAATGTCAACCACTTAGACAAAATACCTAAAGAAATTACTAACGCCTTAGAAATAACAACTATAAGCACTATCGAAGAGGCATTTTTATTGGCTTTCAACCCACCGCCTCTGGAACTAAAAAATGCTATCAATGATGGTAAAACCGTTATCACGCACTAATCTTTTAAAATAATACATTCATATGACGCATAGTGCCACTTTGCTTACATACACCCTGGTTGCTCTCATCAGTATTGTTGTGGCATCTGGCTGTGCATTTAGACCCGATCGGCAGCAAGGACAGATTATTACTTCCAACCAGCTGCTACAAATAGAAAAAGGAATGTATCAGTTGGAAGTATCTGCTTTGTTAGGAAAGCCTTTATTAAAAAATCCTTTTCGCCCTCACTTTGAATGGATTTACCCATACCAATTGCTGAAGGAAGATGATACAGTTATATTCCGCCATGTGCTTATTCGTTTTAGTCAGGCGGGACAGGTTAATGAGCTACGGTGTATACAAGGAAGCCGCCAGTTGGAGCAAGAGACGAGCTACATACCCTGTAGTTCCAAGCATCCACACCCTGATTTTGTAGAAATTTGGGCTCCTCCTCCTAAAGACATCACTCGATGAGTTTGCTTTTTTTGGCAGCAATTGTTGCCACGAGCCTTGCCCTGCTCATCTGGAGTGCTGATACTTTTATTGATAGTGCAGCCAACATTGCACATCACTTCAACGCACCCCATGTTCTGGTAGGGATTATCCTGCTAGGGTTTGGCACCTCAGCGCCTGAAATGGTTGTCTCCACATTTGCAGCCCTTGAAGGGAGCAGTGGCATTGCTGTAGGCAATGTTATTGGTTCCAATATTGCAAATATAGCTTTAGTGCTTGCCATTAGCGCAATGATTGTCTCGATACATATTAGTACTCAGGTCATGAAGAGAGAACTCATTCTAGTCATTATAACCACTATTCTGGGTTGCTATTTATTATGGGATCAAGAATTAGATACAACAGATGGCGTTATTCTGTTAGCAGGTTTTATTATCACCTTAGCCTATATTGCATATGATAGTATAAAGCAACATGATAATAACGGGACGGAAAAAGCCGACTACCATACTTTCAAAACCTGGGGGGTACTCCTTCTCAGTTTCTGTACTCTGCTTGCCAGTGCGCGCCTGCTGGTATATGGTAGCAGTGGTATTGCAAGTTATTATTCTATCTCGGAGGCTATCATTGGCATCACGGTGGTAGCGATTGGAACCAGTTTGCCAGAATTAGCGGTGTGTATTAGTTCTGCCTTAAAAAAACAGCCTGACTTTATTATTGGAAATATATTAGGTTCTAATTTATTCAATGTCCTTGCAGTGCTTGCTATCCCCGGTCTGCTTACCACTACACACATTGAAAGCAGTGTCATTTACAACGATCTTCCTGTCATGCTCGGTATTACTTTTCTATTGGGAATCTTCAGTCTCATATACTGGAAATCGCCACGTATTACACGCTGGCAAGGCGCAGTCTTACTGTTAATCTATATAGGTTACATGACACACATAGCGCTGAGAACACTGCATTAAGTCACCTACTGTATCGCCTCATACACTAAAACTGTCCATCATATAGATACAAATCGCACCGTGTCATTCACGGCAAGTTGCATTTTGCTCATATCTAAATGTGTACTTCCAACGATATTCCACCCTCCCGCACTATCTGTAGGATATACGGCTGTCTGATGCTCTGCAATAGCAACACTACCAGCAGGAACTTTAGCGCGCGGAGCAGAGAGCCTTGGGATCACTAAGCGTTTATGCAAATACCCAAGATATGCAAAATTAGGCAAAAAACCCACTGCATATACTCGATAGACCACACCAGTATGCAGATCAATAAATGACTCTAATGATAGATTACACCGAGTCAAAATAGATTCAAGGTCTAACCCAGACTCTCTATCATAGCGCACTGGTATCTCTACGTGCTTGCCATGCTTAAGTTCCATAGGCTCCTCAGCACAATCTATATCTGTAATGTATGCTCGCAAAGCATCAAGATTAGTATTGTGAATATCATACACAACACTAAGTGTATTATAGGAAGGCACTACATCAATCAGACCATCTGTAAATTCATGCTCTATTGCTGCTTTATAGCATATGATTTTTTTTAGTAGTTTTTCGGAAACTGCTTCATCGAAGTAGATGCAAAAAGCATCTTCAGAGACCATCATAATACGCGGACTCATAAGAGAGGCAATGCTTGTCTTGAAAGAGAATAATCTGAGTGAAAGCACACAGTATCTGCCTCGTCTAAGCGACAAAATTGCCGATACTGCTCTACAATGGCACGCACACTTGTCAGCATAGGCTCACCCTCCTCTCTCCTGACCAGTTGATGTCCAACATAGCGTCTATCAGCAAAAACTTCTCGCGCAACACGAATCCCATAGTGCTGCGCTATATCGTACACATCAGCCCCTTCATACCCTGCCTGAACTACCAAGATAGGCGTCGGGTGAACACTTAAGCATAATTCCACTAAAATTTCAGCATACTGCACATCACGCATCATTGCATGATATAGTGCCCCGTGTGGCTTAATATGATTTAACGGCAATTGTGCAGCATTTAGCAAATGGAGCAACAAATGAACTTGCTTGTGCAATGACTCAAAAAGCACATTCAGCTCTACCTCTTGATGCACTCTACCAAAGTTGTCCCTATCTTCAAAACTAGGATGCGCACCAATACAAATACTATGCTGCTTAGCGAATAGAATAGCCTCTGTCATGCTCTCTATACTGCCTGCATGACCTGTGCAAGCCACATTAGCCCAGTTGATATAAGGCATCAACTGGGCATCATTAGCGACCTCACCTAAATCACAATTTATATATATCGTACTACTCCCCGCAGGCAAGGCTAAAAACTTCTTCTAAATGCTTCTCAGACGCATATACCACACCACTGTCCCCGTCAGGAGAAAACCATGTCAAAATATTGGGGGCTTTCGGGTCATCTATATGAACCTGCGCTTCAGCACCATTATCACAGCGCAATTGAAACATATATACACCCTGATATAGGCAGGGCCAGCAGCGAATATTAGGCTGATAGGCATGACCTAAAGAAGACCAAGCCAACAACAGGCTAAAAATCAATATAACGCTGCGTGGCATCACGCCCTTCGTCCTCAATATAAAAAGTTACATATGCATTTTTAGACTGTGACAATGTTCCCAAGCTATCACCTGCATCTACCACATCATTTTTCTTCACAGAAACGCTTGCTAAATCAGCATACACGCTGCTCAACTTGTCATGATGATAGACAACAACTCTGTAACTCTTATTGACTGCATCATGAATAACTGCTCTTACCCTACCTCGTTGCGATGACTGCACAGTAGCTCCACTCACTCCATACACCTTGGTACGTCCTTCCTCAATAGTAAAAGTCGTTATGTGCTTCAATGGGCTACCCCAATCGCTGGTTGGAGTAAAGCCGACATATAACGCTGAAGGAAGCAGTAGCTCACGATTTGTAGCAATGGGCTCACCAAAGTTAAGATCATTCATCAACAAGACATATTGTACTAACCAACCACAAGCATTTGCTACCTGGTTTATGGATATCCCTGCTGGTAATACGGAACTCCTTTCCTCACATAAATGAGCAGGAACCCCTAACTGATTGCCTTCCAAGCGATAACGTGCACGCACTTTGGTTAAAGATGTAGGCAACAGAAGCGCAGAGCCCACTTTAGGTTTCTCATTACGGGCCAAATTATTTAGTCGGTTCAGATAATGTAATGGCACTTGACAGGTTGCTGATATTTTAGCTAAATGTGTGTCATCAAAGACCCTCCAAACTGTGCGCAAACAGTCTGTTTTCTTAAACTGTCTAAATGTTCTGGTTTTTACTACCACTTGCTTGTTTACACTATTTTTAGAAGTGCGATTAATCAGTACACTGGGAAAAACCACTTTTTGCCCAACATGCAGAACATGCTGCAAAGGTAAACGATTTAGAAGCAGCAACTTACGGTAATCCCATTGGCAAGCTACTGCTATTTTTCCTAAATTCTCTCCACGGCGAATAATGTGTGAGGATTTGACACAATTTTTACGTGAGAAAGGCTTTTTGAAACGCTTCTTTGTAACCTGTTTGCGCATGCTATGCTGCGTTAAAAGAATCTGGCCTTTTTTTAAACGTGCTTTAGTAGATAACTCATTGAGTCTTGCCCAATACTTCAAAGAAAAACCACACTGCACTGCTAAATTGCGTATCGTGGTATTCTCGGGTGTGAGTACCGCCTTAGAGGAACAAAATGAAGGATAAGCTGATATGTTATTAGGGGCATTTTCCTTAATCTCAATAACCTTATCAGGCTTGATGTTTTTAATCTGCTTTGCGTAACGGCGATGCAATTTCTTTACTAAAGGTGGCAGTAAAATAGTTTGCTCCAAATACAGATCGCTCTGTGATTTAATGCCATTTAGCCACTGTAAATAGTCTGCCCCCCAGCCACACTGCCAGGCAATACTAGATAAACTCTGTCCCGGGCGCACTGTAGTATATAAACTACTGCATAATATTTTGTCATGCGTAAGTGGCACACCAGATGCATGAACATCTCTTCTGTATACTGCTGTTGGCAACGCTATTGGTCGCTGCAAATCCACAGCGTCAATATCATCTATACGGTTAATGCGTTGAATCCCATCCAGGTCAAAGCCACATACATCGATCAACTCTGTCAGTTGTTTCGTGGACTGGAGTAGCACAAACGGCTCAACACACAGCCGCTTTAACTCCAACCCCTGTGCCAAAGGGTTTAATGTATTATCATTGACCGGCTCTTGCTCAGTTGTGTTATCAAGAATTATTTTTGTTTTAACTGGCGACTTATCCTCCAATTTAGTTACGGTTAACGCATCGTTTATTGTGGCTCCTGGTTTCTGTATTGGTGCTAAATTAGTTTGTGTCAATGGATCTGTACGCGTCTGGTTTTCTTGCTCACTAGAAATACCAAAATCGGTAAACAACTGAACTGTGTCACTTTGAGGCTCGGGCGTAGATGTGCAGCCTATCAAAACAAACAAACAGCAAGAAAAAAATAATCTCAACATTATTGAGCTCCTTATTTGAGAATAATAATAACTGCCAACATTAGCACCAACAGCCATCCTATCCAGTCAAAATATTTATACAACCTATCAGCAAGTGCGCCCCCCCATGTTGCACATGCCCATGCCACAAGAAAAAAACGTGCCCCACGTCCTAGGAAAGACATTAATATAAAACCCACAAAAAAAACACCAAAGGCACCAGAGGCAATGGTAAATATTTTATATGGAATCGGTGTAAATCCTGCCAATAGCACTGCCCATATGCCATACTGCATAAACCAAGACAGTGCCGACTCATATGCTGATAAATAACCCCAACTCTTTACAATGGGTAAGACAGCATCCAGCAGTAAATAGCCTAACCAGTAGCCAAACATACCTCCTAACACTGATGTAATAGTTGTAAGACCTGCCAAATATAGCCATTGCTTTGGCTGCGCAATACTCATGGGCATTAGCATGACATCAGGAGGTATAAGAAAAAAAGAAGATTCTGTGAAACTCACTCCTGCCAGCCACCATCGCGCCTTGGGGTTCCCGCTTAATCGTATAACTAAATCGTACAGTCGCCTAAAAATACGCATTTATTGCCCTTTCAATTTCTGTAACTCTTCTTCGTTGGCAACACGTTTATCTAAAACAACGACTTCATAATGTAACGTTTTGCCTGCAAGCGGATGATTAGGATCCAATATGACCTGATTATCCTGTACATCGGTAACACGAAATACAATACCCTGCAATTCTTCTTCATTACACTGCACTTCATCACCCACTGCAACCATCTCTTCACCGAAATAATTTGCATCAACTTGTAAAACAGCATCCCCATAATACAGTCCGAATGCTTGCTCCGGCTCAACATGCACTGAGCCACTAAACCCCACACTCTTGTCAGATAAAAAAGCCTCTAATCCCGCAACAATCTGACCATGTCCTAACAAAAACTCTAATGGCTCACCGTCCAATTCCGTGCTCGCAATAACCTGCTGGTTATCGTCAACAACCCTGTAGGAAATACACATTAGTTGAGGCTGGGAATATAACATGGATGCGTGTGGGTAAAATCTATTAGAACATAGTTATAGTTGAAAATCGTTATACTGACCCATCATTCAATAGAACGAAAACAGACGATAATTGACTGTTTCCTTGATACCTTAATCATACAGATAACAGACTTTATTTAATCCTATACTTAACACAAATATGAAGTTTAGTCATTATAATAGTTTCAATGGAACGGCGTATTATTTTAGATGTAGAAACTACTGGAATGCACCCCAGTGAAGGGGACCGTATTATTGAGTTAGCAGCATTAGAAATGGTGGAACGCACTCTAACTGGAAACGCCTTTCACCAGTACTACAACCCTGAACATCCTATTCACCCGCAAGCACAAGCAATACATGGCATTAGCAATGAACAAGTTGCCTGTGAGCCATTATTTTCCGAGTGTCTACAGCAATTTATTGAATTTGTAGATGGTGCCGAGCTCGTTATCCATAATGCACCCTTTGATGTATCGTTTATCAATGCAGAGCTGCAGCGTGCCAACCATCCCAAAACTATTAATCAGCATTGCACTATTACTTGTACCTTAGCGATGGCAAGGAAAAAAGTAAGCGGAAAACACAATTTGGATGCCTTATGTGAACACTTCGGCGTCAACAATAGCAATCGAGAGTTACACGGTGCGTTGATTGACTGTGATTTACTTGCACAAGTCTACATCCATATCACTAGTGGACAAAGCAATCTGTTTAAAGAGGATATGAGGAACTCTGAGCGCATCCGGAGCACACGGTACGAAGGTATAAAGTTAGAAGCAGTACCTGTATCTGAAGAGCAGATACGACAACATAAAGCCTATATGGCTAATCTCAAAAATGCAATCACTCCTATATGGCAAACTGACTCATAATACGCTGTCCTTTTAGAATGTTTTTGCAGAAAACCGCCCGAATGAGCATTTTAAGCATAATACCAATACAGTAATTAAATTAAAACTCTAACTCACTGTGCAATGCTTTGCACAAGGTGCTCAAAACGCTTTCCACGCTCAGCATAATTGGCAAACATATCTAAACTGGCACAACCTGGTGAGAGCAAAACCCAATTAGATGGGATAGCCAATTGATGTGCAAAAGCAACCGCCTCCTCTAATGAAGACACTATGCGGCTGGCAACATTTGATCCTAATTGCTGCATAAGCTGATCAGCATCCTGACCCAGTATAATCAGTTGCCGTACACTGCGCTGTATATCAGGTGCAAGTTGTATAAAATCCTGTCCTTTTGCCTGCCCACCCATTATAAGTATCACATCAGGAGCATTAAAGGTGGAGAGCGCTGCTTGTACAGCAGATACATTGGTTGCCTTGGAATCGTTTACCCAACGCACGCCCTGCTTATCCAATATAACAGTGCAGCGGTGTGGCAGCGGAAGGAAATTACACATTCCTGCACGCACAGACTCGCTGTCTATCCCCCATAGATCCGCAACAGCCCAAATAGCTAATGCATTGGTATAATTATGCATACCAACCATAGGTAGCTGACTGCAAGGCAGAAAAGTGCCTTTCTCATAATGAGCCAAATATTTTTCACCTGAGTTTACTACTAAACCAAAGGGCATCAACGGGCTAGGGACATCTGGCCCAAATACTGTTTGATATTTATGATCCACAAGTTCTTCTCCCTGGATAACAACCGCACGCTGAGACTGTCGCACCAATTTTTGTTTAATTGCGCGATAACATGCCATACTGCCATGGCGATCTAGATGATCATTACTAATCGTAAGTAATACTGAAATATTAGGCTTGAGAGAGTGCATTGCCTCAATTTGAAAGCTGGATAGTTCTAACACAATAACATCACAATCATGCTTGAGCAAATCCAGTGCTGGCACACCAAAATTGCCACCTATAACCGCACGCACTCCCGCTTGATTAAGCATATGCCCTATCCAAGCAGTCACCGTGCTCTTCCCATTTGTTCCCGTAACTGCAATAACTGGCTTGTGATTAAACTGTGAAAAATACTCAATATCCCCCCAGACCTGTAACCCTGCTTTACGTGCCATAACTAACAGTGGATGCTGCCAATCTACGCCTGGGGAAACGAGAATATGGCTAAATGTGGATATATGCTCACACGCCTGTTTCATAGTCAGCCAGCAGTCAAAAAAAGGAGTAGGGTCAAATGATACCCGTGTATCCGTTAAGGCGTAACATAGGTCGTTTCGCTGGGCAAAGTGCACGGCTGACTGCCCACTTAAGCCTCCACCTACAATTAGGAGATTTCTGATTTCCGCCAACGCTTTACCCATAAAACAGGCTACTATAAGTAATCAATATTTAACGCACTTTGAGGCTAGCAAGTCCTACTAATACTAACAATATTGTAATCACCCAAAAGCGCACAATAATTTTGGGCTCAGCCCATCCCATCAATTCAAAATGATGATGCAGAGGCGCCATTTTAAATATACGCTTCTGTCTCCACTTATAAGACCCAACCTGTAGAATAACTGATAGGGTTTCTGCGACAAACACGCCACTCATTAACAAGAATACCAACTCTTGGCGCACTAAAATAGCCATAGTGCCTAGTGCCCCACCTAATGAAAGAGCGCCCACATCACCCATAAAAACTTGAGCGGGATAGGCGTTAAACCACAAAAAACCTAACCCAGCACCAATGATGGCACAACCAAATACTGCAACTTCTGAATTATCAGCATAAAAAGGAATATCTAAATACTCTGAAAAGTAAAAATGCCCGCTGGCATAAGCAAAAACGCTAAGAGCACCTGTAATAAGCACTGTTGGTAATATCGCTAAACCATCTAGTCCATCCGTTAAATTAACTGCATTGGCAGTGCCAACCAACACAAAATATGCCAGTATAGCAAAAGCAAAACCTAATGGGATATATAAATCTTTAGCGTATGGAATAAGCAAATCCCAATATCCCTCAGGAACAGGTAATTGATATATTCCTAAGATAGCAGCTATCGTCACTATGGATAGAGCGCCATACTTTTGTTTAACAGTAAGCCCTTTACTGCTAGATCGGCTAATTTTAAGCCAATCATCTAACAGTCCAATCATACCAAAGCCAGACACTACAAGCAATACTACCCACACTACTGGCTTGGACAAGTCACACCATAACAGCACAGAGAAAATAGTGGCAACTAAGATAAGAATCCCGCCCATTGTGGGCGTTCCTTGCTTAATCAAATGGCTTTTAGGTCCATCATCACGCACCTGCTGTCCTAAGTTGAGCTTTTTAAGACGCTTAATAGTCCACCCACCAAATAGCCATGAAATGCATAATGCTGTGACGGCTGCCAGAATAGCGCGTAATGTGATATATTGGAAAATCAAAAAATCGCTATAGTAATCACTGAAAAATTGTGTTAAATATAAAAGCATGTACTTATTGGAGCTGATGGATATAGCGAATATACTGTATGTGCGATTATAACCACTATTGCACTATAACCTGCATCATTGATACCGGATAGATTCGATAATTTGGGCGCTAACACTCTGTGCAGCCGCAATACGCTGAGCAATAGACACGCCCCCCTCTGCGCTGCCACAATAATACAGCCCAGGTTGGCGATTGAACCACTGACGTATGGTACGCATACGCGCCTCATGCCCTACCTCATACTGTACTATACCCTGATGCCAACGCATTACATGCAAAAAAATGGGGGCTGCCTGAATACCCAGAATATCGCTTAAATCAGCCATTACCTGAGTTTGAACACTATCATCATCACAGTCAACCCAATAAGGGCTATGCTTTCCTCCAATAAATGCTGTCAATAACACTGAATCTTGAGGGGCAGTGTGCTCAAATAAGCTGCTAGAAAAAATAGCACCCAGTGTTTGGCGACCTTCAACACGGGGAAACAACACGCCGAATCCATCTAAAGCATGGGCAATATCTGATCGCTTAAACCCCAATGCAACACTGCAAATTGGTGCCTTAGAGAGTGCCGCACACAGCCTTACTTCATTCGGCGCGCACATCATAGACGTTACCGTATCCCACGGTAGTGCAAAAACCAATCGGCGCGCTTTAACAGTATGGCCGTCTGCATGCAACAGCCACTGATTGGCTTTGCACTCTATCTGTTCAACTGTAGATTGATAGTGCACGCACCCATTTAATTGTGCTACCATGTATTGTGGCAGTGCACCCATACCATCCCTAAAAGATGCAATTTTAGGCAGGCTGCCATGTCGAGTTCGCATCCAACCAAAGAGCGAGCCATGCTTCTGAACGCCATCCCACACCACAGGGAAAGCACTACGCATACTGAGCTTTTTGATATCACCTGCCCATATTCCAGAAGCAAATGCATCTACCAAATATTCTGTGGATTGGCGACCTATTCTGCTCTTAAAAAAATCAGAAACGCTACAATCATCCTGCCTAACACGCCTAAACGGCTCTATCAATAAAGCCATTTTTCCTGAGCAGGTCAATATGCGGCTATTCAGGATGCCTGAAGGCTTAGTTGGCACAGATTGCATGACTGATCCTACACTAATGAAGCGATGTTTGGCGCGCTCATCAGCATAGACTATTTTGTCTTCTAACCCAATTTTTCGCAGAAAATCTATCATAGGCGCATGGCTGAGAAAGGAGTTTGCCCCTAACTCAAATTGAAACCCCGCGTGCCTTTTCGTAGCAATCATGCCACCGGCACGCTTTGATGTCTCAAAGACGCCTATTTCATAACCTTGCTGCTGCAACAAATAGGCGCAACTTAGACCGCTAAGTCCGGCACCAATGATTGCTACATCCACCAAATTTTCACCTCTACTGCGTTGCTATGGTGTAATCATCTATCCACTGTAGCAACTGCTGCTCATCAACTACTGCAATGCCCAACTGCTCTGCTTTCGCGCGCTTTGAACCTGCATTCTCCCCTGCAATCACCCAGTCAGTTTTTACTGAAACACTGCCAACCACCCTCGCTCCCAAGGCACGCAGTGCTTCTTTAGCCGCATTACGCCCCATAGCACTCAGGGTTCCTGTTAATACAATTTGCTTACCTTCCAGCACCGAGTTAGTAGCACGTATGGGCTCGGCATCCTGCACAACGACCCCTGCATCAATCAAACTATCTATGCGCTGTATATTATGCTTATCCTCTAAAAAAGCAATAATATTTTCTGCCAAAATATCACCCACATCATCAATTGCGATTAACGCTTCTTGAGTTGCTTGTCGAAAACACTGCAAGCTACCAAAAGTTTGCGCCAACGTTTGCGCCAGAACCTCCCCAATACCCTCAATGCCAAGCGCATAAATAAATCGAGACAAACTGACCTGCTTTGCCTTATCAATAGCCTTTAACAGATTATTAACCCGCTTATCAGCCATTAGTGGCAACGCTAATAAATCTGATGCGCTCAAGGTGAATAGATGATGTGGCTGACACACTGCTTGCGCATCCAAAAGCTGCTTGAGCGTTTGTTGCGACAGCCCCTCTATATCAAAAGCCCGCTTAGAAACCAAATGCTCCAAACTACGCAATAATTGCGCAGAGCATTCCAACCCAGCTGGACAACGAATAGCAGCCTTAACAGCATCCTCCAGCACTGCTGTAGCACATGCTGGGCAATGCGTCGGAAAAACGTACGGCACACTATCTTTAGGACGCCTACTCTTCACAACACTTTCTACTTGAGGAATAACATCTCCCGCTCGACTTACTACCACTGTATCGCCTATACGCACGTCCTTTGCTTGTAACTGATCCTGATTATGCAAAGTAGCATGCGACACGACTACACCACCAACCTCTACAGGCTGCAAACATGCTACTGGTGTCAGCACGCCTGTGCGCCCAACTTGAATCTGAATATCCTGCACAGTAGTCCAAACGGCTTGAGCAGGAAACTTATAAGCAACTGCCCAACGTGGCGCTCTCGTCGTACTGCCAAAACGTTGTTGCAGGGTTAATTCATCTACCTTTATGACCATTCCATCCACTTCATAGGGAAGATCTGCTCGCTGATCTGCAAACTGATCGTAATACGACTGAATTTCAAATGATTGGGCTAATCGCCATTTTGAAGTAGCAAACCCCCATTCGGATAATTTTTGCAATGTAGTGCTCTGCCTATTAGCAATACGCTGCTCAGCCTCTGCCGAGTAAGCAGAAAATTGTAATTTTCTCCGTGCAACCACATTAGGATCCAGCTGTCTCAGCGTTCCTGCAGCAGCATTGCGTGGATTTGCAAACACTTTTTTACCTGCGCGCTCTTGTTGCTGATTAAGTGCATGAAAAGCCGACTTAGGCATATAGATTTCCCCACGCACCTCTAAAATTTCAGGCACAGAACCCAACAGTTGTAAGGGAATAGCTGATACCGCTTTGATATTAGAGGTTATATCTTCTCCATATATTCCATCACCACGCGTTAGTGCATAGGATAACAACCCATTTTTGTAATGCAAACTAATAGCCAAGCCATCTAATTTAGGCTCTATACAATATGCCAAATCTGCACCAGTTCGCTCTATAAAACGATGCAATTCCTGCTGTGAAAAAACATTATCCAGCGACAGCATCGAACGTTTGTGCTGACGCGCTTTAAAGCCACCAATGACTGGATGACCCACACGCTGAGAAGGCGAATAGCTCAATACCCAATCTGGATTCTCCTGCTCTATTGCCAGCAGTTTTTGATACAAAATGTCGTATTGAAAATCACTAATCTCAGGGCTATCCCAAGCATGGTAGCATTTCTCATGATACAAAACAGTATCAACTAAGGCTTTGTATTCTTTGTAAGAGTTAGTCACTATACTTTGATTTGATGCGACTACGCAGTTTATCTAAACCACTGGCAGGCATAGGAGTGCGATTATTATCACAAATCACAAAACCCAACTGCTTATTAAATAACTCAGCAATCGTTCGCATATGCTCAAACCCTTCTACAGCAGAACAAGCAGGTGGAGTTGGCAGCCGCATTCCAAGCCCTAAACTGTGTATTTGCGCGCAATCAAAATCCTCCAGATTAAACAGCGCAGGCTCTATACCATTAAATAATCTAAATATTTCCCTTTTATTTTGTACATGTAGATAGCACTGTGCTTCTTCATAGTAGCGCATAGCCGTCTGCCCTAATAGCTCGCTAATAACAGATCCAGGTACCCAATCCTCCTCCTCAGGCACTAACAAAGTCAATATAATGGCCTGATACTCCCCAGGTGAATTAACATTATGTGATGGAATTTGGTCACTGCTCGTTGCCTTTCTGGTCTTTCGTCGTTTGGCTGCACCTACCTGAGTGGCAATATTCTCGGGTGGTGTAAGTTTGAAATTTAGATGATCCAAATCAATATCCTTATCTGTTATGCGCTTTCGAGGCTGGCTATTGGGGGCAGGCTGCTCAGACTTGACCTGCTGCTTTTGAGGACGGGAGGGCGCGGCTTTAGATAAAATTGGATCCTTGCCCAACACACTGTCAGAACCAAGGGCAGTATCCCCTCCACTGTTCTGATGTAGCACAAACACATTGCGACGCTCCTGAAAATTTATCCAGAATACTACGGCCACCAGAACACAGACAACCCCAATAGTAACTATTAATAACATTTCCAAAAATACCCTCGTGATACAGCAATAAGAAAAACCTTATACCCTTAAAAGTGTATTAGGAACAATACCCCTCTATTTTCGCCAACGCATTAAACACATAAATTTCTGTGAAATCTAAAGGTTTACACTGGTTAACATTATAATGCCTCCAGTTTAACTATTAAAACTATATCATGCTCGCTACAGAACGAATTATTCACCTAAGCCATACTGATTTAGACGGTTTTGGCTCCCAGTTTATGACAGCACAAGCTTTCTATAACTGTGCTTTCTATAATTGCGATTACAATTTTATTGACCAAACGCTGACCCAAATTGTTAGACAAGTAAAATTAGAATGCCTCACCAATAAACCTGTAAAACTCATTCTCATTACCGATTTAAATCTGACAATGAAACAGGCCGATTGGCTAACAGATGCGCTATCCAAAGTTAAAAACGCCCCTAAAATACAGCTTTTAGACCATCATATAACTGGTAAGCTCGTATCAGAAAAATATGACTGGTACCACCTAGATATAAGCGTTTGTGCTACAAGACTTACCTGGCAATGGATTTGCCAGTTTTTACCTAATCAAACAATTATTGACCGATTAGATAAATTATCCTCTTTGATCAATGTAACAGATATGTGGATACAAGGTCACACAAACTTTAATACTGCTAATCTTATGGCTGATCTGATCTTTGAACAGCCTTGGCATCCCCCCAATATGGAAGAGTTAGGGCGTACCTATAAATTCCACCTAATAGAACGCTTATTTAATGGTGTAGAAAAAGGGGGTAGTGTTATGCAATTGGAGCGCAGCCTCTATGATATTAAATTAGCTTTTCTAAAGCAACAAGGGCTATCAGAAAGCCTACTAACTGATACTGATATTTCGTTAGAACATAAATTTTATCATCTGGTTTTTCAAGAACTCAGCAGTGTAGGAATAGATACGATTAGCATAGATAACTATACTGTGGCCGTTTTTTATGCTTGGACTGGCAATTTATTTCAGCATGTGAGTAGCATGATACTACGCGATTCCAAAAACATTGACATCACACTACGCGTTAACAGCCAAGGAAAGCTCTCACTGAGAGCAGCACACGAAAAATACAAGTTGGGAGAACTGTCTCAAAAATACTTTAGAGGTGGTGGGCATCCCTGCGCTGCTGGAGGCAAATTACCTCAAAGTAGAGTTGATTCTATTGATAGCGCCATTAAATGTTTGAAAAAAGTTATTGGGTAACTTTTTTATGATGCTTTGATAAATATATCAACTATCCTTTTACGAGAATACTTGACATTTACCCACGCAACATCTTATAACTGCCCTCTGAAGGTCACGTGCTCAGGGGTACGTGAGGCTAAATGTCATTTTTTTTATGGAGTTATTATGAACAAATCAGAACTGATACGCGCAATAAGTGATGCAAGCGGTTTATCTAAATCGGACTCGGCACGTGCTCTAGATGCCACTTTTGATACCATTACCCAAGCACTTTCTCAAGGCGATAGTGTTAGTGTCATTGGATTCGGCACATTCAAAACTTCCCAACGTGCTGCGCGTACAGGACGCAACCCACAAACTGGTGGCACAATTAACATCGCTGCCGCAACAGTACCTCGCTTTACTGCAGGAAAAAGCCTAAAGGATGCGGTCAATTGATTATTAATTTACTATACTGAATAAAAAATCATATAAAAAGGGCAGTAAATACTGCCCTTTTTTATATTCTTAAATAGTTACCAACCCACCTTATAGGGCATCATTATCCATTTCGCCAGTTCTGATACGCACGGCTTTCTCAACATTCATAACGAACATTTTACCATCGCCGATCTGACCAGTTCCAGCTGTGCTTGCAATAGAATCAATCACCGCATCAACCATATCAGAGGCAACCACAACCTCTATTTTAAGTTTTGGCAGAAAATCAATCACATACTCTGCCCCTCTGTACATTTCTGTATGCCCTTTTTGCCTACCAAAGCCTTTTACTTCAGTAACAGTCATGCCATGAACTCCCAATTCGCCCAGAGCATCCCGCACATCATCCAATTTAAACGGCTTAATAATCGCCACAATCTGCTTCATAAGTTATCTCCTAATAATCTGCTCATCCATGAGGAATTATAGCATATCGCAATACGTTTTTTTCTAATCAGGTAACGTGATAAACTGCTTTTTCCTTTATACGATTTAATATAGCGAACCCATTAAGCGCAATGCAGAATACCCATCTACACCGATGGATAATTGCCGTATAAGTAAATCAAGGTGATGCTTCCCTTCAAAAATTTCGGTATATTTAATATTATCACTCCCATCTGCCACAATATTATTTATTTCGTAATCAGTCAAGCCTTGTGGGAATAAAAAAGAAGTACCACCACCCACTTTTGAATACCAACTTCTTTCAAAATAATTGGCAGGGCGCAACGCCACAGGTAAATCTAATTGCTGCTTAATGACTCGTAATACGTCTAATAACATCATGCTCTGTCCACCTCTTGCAATAATGCGTGATACACCATCTACTGGGATCTGGCTTATTTTCTGCACCAATAATCCCACTAACTCACTTACATCTAATAGTGATACACGAGCACAGGGCCCGTATACCCCAACGCTTTTCGATGACCGTAGCAATTGCATCAGTCGCGTCAAGTTATCAACAGGCGCACCAAAAATAGACTTACCTACTAGCCAAGAAAAGCGTATGATAGTAACCTGCATTTTGCGCAGAGCCATCAGCTGCCTTTCTGCAGAAGCATGGTCTCGTGAATACCAATTTAAGTGCTTAGAAACAGAACAACTAGCTGGAACCAAATGAATAAAGTGCTGTATGCTTTTTTTTTGACAGAAATTACTGACGTTTTTTATATTATGTAGATAGCGTTTCGCAGACTTTTGATGCTTAAAGTCTAAGGCATTGACTACAGTATGCGCACCATCTAAAACACTTGCCAGTTGCTGCTCATCCTGTATATCACAACGAACCAAATACGCCCCACCCATAGTCAAATGCGTAAAATTTTGTGGATTACGCGTAGGCACACGAACGCTATATCCACGCTGAACCAGTGTATGAACCAATAACTGGCCAATGTAACTAGTACCGGCAAGTACAACGATGACCTTACTGTACTCACTCATACAATTTATATCCTCTAAAATGGCTTAGCAAAAGCCATATAAAAAATTAATGAGAGCAACGACCAACCTAATACCGCCCCCATAATAATTGCTAACGGCGTTGAGGCGCGCTTCATAAGCCAAATGCCTACTGCAATATATGCCACAACACAAGCAATCTTGACATGTACCCAACCTTGAGTCCACATGCCATACTGTGTAGCCATAATAATACCCAAAGCCAGCAGTATTGTATTAAGCACATGTGGAGCAACCTTCAGCCAAGGTTTAGCTAACATATCGGTGTTGTTCGTCAATTTCAGCATCACCTGTACACTAAAAAAAATCAAAGTCAAAACGGCTAATGTAGAATGAATATGTACAAGCATAATAGTCTCCTTAAGTTATCTAAACGCTTAAATATAATAGTAACAAAAAAAGAGGCAGATTTTTTCATCTGCCTCTTTTGCATTTACACTTGTTGGATTAAGTTTACTTTTTTTCCCAAATAGGCACTGCATGAATCTGATTATGCATTTGCTCTAAAGCGGCATCGGCAATGGCGTGTGCCTTAGTTAAGGCTTTAACTGCACCTGCATCATCTTTAGCTTTGTGGGCATCCTCTGCTTTCTTAACTTCAACAGAAACGTAGTTCACCGACCCCTTCATTTTATTGTTCTTCCAGACAAAATTATTGTCTGCCAGTGTTTTCATTTTTTGCTGGATAGAAGAATGCGACTGCGCATATTGATTCCCAGCAGTGGGTGATAAAGCGCAACCGCCCAACAGAAACAGTGCTACCATAGATCCAATAAATGTTTTTCTATTCATAAGTCCTCCTAAAGACATACTGCTTAACTATACCCAAAATTAGAGCACAGACATCTTGTTACACGAATGCTTTAAACATTCCACGTAAAAACCAAGCGCGAATAATACGCTGAATGCTTAATTAAGTCAAGCGAAAAACACGAAACTACACCTAATAACTTTGCAAACCTGAATCAATCGTTATGCCCTACTATCTGCTAACGTTTCAGCTGCTTTTTTTCTGCTGAATTCAAATGACTAAAATCATAAAAATCATTATTTAATGCATCAAGTATTGCCTCGCTATCTGCTTCAACTGGGATAGACACTGAATGTCCAACACTGCTTGATGATACAGAAGAATCTTGCACATTACGCTCTATATCTGTCTCATCAGTTAGCATCTCCCACTTAGCCTGTATTAGCCCTGCTCTAATTCGTCGTTCTATCACCATGCGCGCTGCTTGGATTTCTGCAGAACTTGGAACAATTCTCTCATCCTGAGTCTGCTCAATATACCTGCGTTTCTCCTCACTACAAGCTGTCAAAATTTTTGACCAAGCATGCTTTGAAAGCGCGTACTTCGCCTTCAACAAAACCTCATTGATTGTCTCATTGATGACATTCTGTAGGACTTTCTGAGGCACCCTATCAATAAAACTCCACCTAAAATACCGCTTCATAATAGCAGTATGTAGTCTGCTATCACTTTTCTGTATAGCTGCTAAATACTCTTCTGCTTGCTGAGAGTTTAGCTCCTCTAATTTAAAAATCAATGTGGTTACCTTCTCTTGGTCAATCTGATCCTGAGACTTTTCTTTTTTCTCCAATACGGGCTGCTCGGTTAGATTCTGCTTCACTGCGGCCTTATCCGATGATGTTTCTTGCCCCTGAATAGGCTTTGAGGGAGCTGATGAAACGCCGGTTAATGACGGGGATGGCTTTAACTTCTTTTTCTGATTAGACTCTTTACACTTTAATTTAGCTATTTTTGGGGTTCCAAATATTAAAGACCTCAATTTTTTCTGTGGAGAGAGCCACCACAAAACTCCCAATAGTAGACAAATAAGTAAAACATACTGCCATATCTGATTGCGCCAGGATTGCGGTAAGCTAGAATCTGAGACTCTAGTTAGAAGCGGTTGTTCGCTATGGTTAATTTGTTGATGTTGCACTACCGGTATACTTGGTTTTTCTTCAACAGTATTGATTACAACTGTAGATGTAGTAGGCAATACTCTTTTTAGCACTAATGACGGCTTCTTCCTGTAAACACGCACTTGGTCACCACGACTATAATCTATTGGAACTGCCTGCTCAATTTTATGAAGCAACTCCAATAAGTGAGCATCATGCCCCTGAAAAGCGGCAACAGCTATAACTTCAATTTGTATTGGTACAGCCTCAGCTTGATCCCGTGTAATAGAATCTGAAGTTCCTCTATGGGTTAACGTGCTTGGCAATGCATCCACAAGATGTGTCCCTTGCGGCACTTGAACAATGCTACGCACTTTAATATCTGCATCTGTAACTAGTGGTGAGATAACCACATTCAGGCGCGCTTCCAGATTTTTATCAAATGGCTTACCACCTGTCATATCAGTGGCACCACTCTGTAAAGGCAATACAATTATCCAAAAAAACCAATATCTACATAAATTAATCATCAACACCCTCATCCAGTATCAGACTATCTTCTACAGTGCCGAATATTAAATTCCTATACTCTACGATGTTACGCACCCAAGGATTAAATGCACCCTTCTGTTTTCGCTGCGCAATATACTTTAGCGCTTCCCCATACTCCGCAAAAAATTTCTCTACCACAACAAAAGTTTTTCCTCTACGATAATACAAATACGGAGGCTTTAACTGATTGTTTTTTATATAAGCTTCCACTTTGGAGCGACTGGGTGATGCGATTCTCTGTAGCATAAAGCCTTTTTCTGGTAAGCTCTCTAACCAATCCGATCCCATAAAAATTTGAATATCCTGCCAAATCGCAACCTCATCCTGCCGAAAATCTAGCGTTTCAGGAACTTCATTTCCATAGATTTTTTTAAACACATCCAGCGCCTCACCCTTACCATTTTGTGCGGATTTAAGCAACCAGTGCTGCGCCTTATTTTTATCAGATCGAACTATGCGACCCTGCCAATACAGCAGTCCAACTTGAAACTGCGCTTCGCTATGACCTAACTTTGCCGCTTGTAAGAGCAAACCTACACCCTTACGCTTTTCCTCTATATCATCAACATTCAGTTTCAACTGTGCATGAACAAATATATTATTAGGATTATTAC
The DNA here is from genome assembly GCA_965219665.1 of Gammaproteobacteria bacterium. GTDB lineage: Bacteria > Pseudomonadota > Gammaproteobacteria > CAKMZV01 > CAKMZV01 > CBDCOD01. The sequence continues at coordinate 50,384 of CBDCOD010000016.1, forward strand.
CAACAACCTGGTTTTTCTTCTCCTCATAATGAAGCCATTTTTCGACTTCAGCAGCATCTTTTATATACCCTGCCTGCAAAAAAACTTCTATATCCTGTATGCGCTGCTTATCAGGCGCAAGCTGAATATATCGCCTTAGCCAATGTCGCACTCTATGCTCTGATTGTTTAGAATTTTTGTTGGCCCGATCACCATAATAGTTGATTAACCACTTCATAGCAGGTAACTGCTGCCAGTATGCCAGACTAATCATCATAATCTCAGCCTCACCAGAACGACCAGCCTCCATAAGTGCTTCCGCTTCTATCAAGGCAGGATCCAACAGTTTTTCTGCCAAAATATGCGCATCTGAAAAACCATTGTTCAAGGCTGCATCGAGCCAAAAAACAGTATGCTGAATATTTTTTGGTATGACTGTTCCATCAGAGTACATTTGTGCAAGCTGAAATTGAGCCCAAGGGTCACCTGCCATAGCCAAGTAATACACCCACTTGGCACGCTTTTTTTGTTCTTCTAATTTGCCAGAGCTTAGAAAATTACTATATAGCCGCGCTAGTGAACGCTGAGCAGAAACAATGCCTTCATATGCCAGTGGTGTTAGAACAGTGATAGCTTCATCATAGTGATAACGCATCATCAATGCGTTAGCACGTTGCAACTCAGATATTTCTAATGCAGTAGGCTGCTGACTCTGAATAGGCGGCAACTGACTGAGCCAATCTTGTGCTATAGCATTAGATGAGAGCCACAAGCCAAGGGCTAAACCGAGAGTTCTTATCACAGCCTGAAAAAAAATAAGCATTTATGCCATAACCATACCGCCATTCACATGGATGGTCTGTCCTGTAATATATGCTGCTTTATCTGATGCCAAGAACGAAACTACATTAGCAATATCCTGCACATCTCCAAGTCGATTAGCTGGAATATTAGCCAGTAAATGTTTATGCTGATTTTCTGGTAACGCCCGCGTCATATCCGTATCTATAAAGCCAGGGGCCACCGTATTAACTGTAATACCTCTTGCACCAACTTCACGAGCAAGTGAGCGAGAAAAACCATTTATAGCAGCCTTAGCTGCTGCATAATTGGCTTGTCCTGCGTTCCCCATAGTAGCAACAACAGATGATATAGAAATAATGCGGCCATGGCGTTTTTTCATCATTGCGCGTAAACAACCTTTACTCATTCTAAACACAGACTTTAGATTAGTATCCATCAATAAATCCCATTCATCCTCACTCATGCGCATCAATAGGTTATCACGCGTCAATCCTGCATTATTAACGAGAACATCAACTCCACCATACTGTTTGTGTATCGCACTGAGAACCACGTCCACTGCGCCTGCATCACTAACATCAAGCACCATGCCCTTACTGTCTTTACAAATACTATGCAGGCGATCTGTAATACTGGCTGCACCGCTACTACTGGTTGCCGTTGCAATAACCTGAAAACCATCTTTAGCAAGCGTATCCGCAACAGCAGCACCTATACCTCTGCTACCTCCAGTGACCAAAGCTATTTTTTTCGACATAATTTATACCCCTCTATTTCTTTAACAAGAACCGAACACTTACACTCTGTTTTTATAAAGATTCTATACTTTCAGGCGTTGAATATGCCTTACATACAAGTGATTTATCTATCCGCTTAACCAATGTAGACAACACATTAGACGGTCCACACTCCAAACCAGATGTTATACCCTGTGCAACCATCAGCTGTACATTCTCCACCCAGCGCACTGGTTTATACAGTTGCTGGCAAAGTGCAGGGCGGATGACATCTTCTGTTACCATCATGACATTCAGAGCATTAGAAATAACAGGCACACAAGGTGTTCTAATACTGTAGTTCGTTATAACCTCTTCTAATTGCTGCGCAGCTTCATTCATCAAGGCACAATGAGAGGGCACGCTAACAGCTAATGGCACTATGCGCTTAGCACCTGCTTCAGATAACGCCTCACAGGCTCTATCTACCGCTGTTTTATGTCCTGCAATAACCGTCTGACCAATCGCATTAAAATTTGCTGGAGAAACGACCTCACCTGAGGAAACTTGCTCACAGACAGCAGCAATTGTGTCATTGTCTAACCCAATAACCGCTACCATTTTGCTATGCCCTGCTGGGACAGACTGCTGCATTAGTTTTCCGCGCAAATGTACTAAACGCACTGCATCCTTAAAATCCAAAGCATCAGCTGCTACCAGCGCAGTATACTCCCCTAAAGAGTGACCTGCAAACACATCCGCTTGAATACCCTTTTCCTGTAAAATCCGCCATATAGCAATCCCAGCCACCAGCAATACAGGCTGCGTATTTTGAGTTTCATTAAGCGCTGCCTCATCATGCTGGCAAATGTGCCATAAATCCAAACCCAACGTTTCAGACCCTTCAGCAAAAGCCTCTTGCACTTGAGGATATAGCTTACTTAACTCAGCGAGCATACCCGGAAATTGAGCGCCCTGACCTGGAAATAATACAACTTTTTTCATAACCCTACATCCTTACTAAAGCAGATCCCCATGTAAAACCTCCACCAAAAGCTTCCATAAGCACTAAGTCATTACGCTTTATTTTTCTATCAGTTATAGCCTCATGCAACGCTAGAGGAATAGAAGCTGCTGAAGTATTTGCATGTCTATCAATAGTGACAATCACTTTATCCATTGACATATTAAGTTTTTTGGCCAAAGCATTAATAATACGCAGATTAGCCTGATGAGGGACTAACCAGTCCAGTTCATCACATTGCACGCCCGCCATTGCTAAAGTCGAATCAGCTAAACGACTCATTTGATGGACCGCCTCACGGAAAACCTCCGCCCCCTGCATACTTACTTTATCGTGCACATCCTTATTGACTCTTGGCACATGCAACATCTCTTCAAAAAGGCCATCAGCACAAATCTCAGTAGCTAAAATACCAGGAACACTATCTCGTTGTAGAATAACTGCACCTGCACCATCCCCAAATAAGACTGACGTGCTACGATCGTCCCAATTTAAAATTTTTGAAAAAGATTCAGCACCGACTACTAACACCTTACGAGCTGAGCCCGCTCTTATAAACTGATATGCAGTATTTAATGCATAAATAAAGCCACTACAAACAGCTTGCACGTCAAAAGCAGGACACCCCGATACGCCCAAAGTACGCTGCAAGGCAACTGCAATAGAAGGAAAAATTTTATCAGGTGTTGTGGTTGCCACAATAATCAAATCTAATTCGGCCGGCTGTACGTCTGCATTATGCAGTGCTTCAAGTGCCGATTGATGCGCTAAGTGAGTGGTTGTCTCTGACTCAACAATATGACGCTGCCCGATACCAGTTCGTGAGCGAATCCACTCATCATTAGTATCCATAATCTGAGCTAAGTCATCATTAGTGACCACTCGAGATGGTAAAAAAGAACCAGTACCTGTTATACGTGCATGCAACATATCAATGCAACCTATCTTTTATGTGCTTGGAATTTGAATATGGTGTAGGATGCGCTGCTCTACTTGTCTAAGCGCGACCTGCATGGCCTGCTCGAATCCAGCCACATCTGCTGAGCCATGGCTTTTTACCACAATACCGTTCAAACCTAACAATGTTGCGCCATTATAGTTGCTTGGAGACAGCCGCTTCACTAATAGGTCCAACACGCTTTGCGCCATAAACACCTGGATTTTTGCCCATAGACTATCACTGAAGGTCGTCTGCATTTCTGAGCGGATATAACGTGCTACGCCTTCACTAGCCTTCAAGGCAACATTACCTACCATGCCATCCATAACCGCAACATCAATCACACCTGAAAACAAGTCATTCCCTTCTACATACCCTACGTAATTCAAACCAGGAACTGCTTCTAATAGTGCATCTGCTTCTTTTATAACAGAACTACCTTTTATATCCTCTGACCCCACATTAACCAGCCCCACCTTAGGGTGATCATTTTGCTCAAGCACTTGTGTTAACATACTACCCATCACCGCAAACTGCAGCAACTGCTGAGCGTTCGCTTCAAGATTCGCACCCAAGTCCAAAGCATACGTTCTCCCTTTTGGGGTAGGCATGGCTGAGCAAATAACGGGCCTATCAATTCCCTCAAGTGTTCTCAGTACAAATTTAGATATAGCTACTAAAGCCCCTGTATTCCCAGCACTAATAGCCGCATCAACCGTAGAGGACTTAACTGCATCAAGTACCTGGCGCATGGAGGAATCTTTTTTATGGCGTAAAGCCGATGATGGCAACTCACTCATGCCCACATATTCTGTGCAATGTTGGATACTCAAACGATCACATTCATCTGAACTGAGCGCCTTACAGCGACTTAATTCAGCTTCTATGAGCGCTTTGTCACCAAAAAGAACAACCTTAAAGTCCTTCTTTTTCTTCAGGCTATTTAAGACCGCTGGCACTGTAATTTGGACTCCATGATCTCCCCCCATGGCATCCACACCAAGCACATTATGCATTATCTATTCGGCTTCGTCTGACTCAGTTTCATCTGATTGTGTTACTCTTGTTTCAACAACTTTTTGGCCACGATAAAAGCCATCTGCCGTTACATGATGACGTAAATGTGTTTCACCACTTGTTGAATCCACACTCAACGCATGAGAACTCAGCGCATCATGTGATCTACGCATATCGCGCCTTGAACGTGTCTTTCTATTCTTTTGAACAGCCATCTAATTACATCTCCTTCTTATGCTTTACTCTAATCTGCTTGCGCAATTAACTGCGCCAAATTTTTAAAAGGTTGCACCTTCTTGGTTTCATCATATGAACCACCACCTTCACATGATGTACAAACGACTTGCTTCTCATACGGCATAATCAAAATACATTGATCCTCAACCAATTGTCTCAAATCAGCCAACTCAGGATATACAACCCAGTCACTATCTCCAGCTGAAGCAATTGCATTTTCATCAGAGAGCAACGTCACTTCTGATTCATCTCTAAGAGAGCGTGTACATTGCTGAGCGCAACATGTGCATGCCACAGTTACTTCAAACGCCACCGATAGCTGCATAACAATACACGCCTGACCTACCTGCCGCAGCGACCACTTGTACAACACATTCTCACCTTCAATTCGAGCATTAATCTGCTCAAGCATTTGACTCAGTCTTGAAAAACTCGTCATTGAACAATAATCTTCCACCCTGCGGTAGTGACCAAGCAATTGATGCCAAGCAGGTAATATGTCCAACATTGTCACAACTCAACCTTATGAAAAACAAAAAGCGCGCGCATTATAGCGCATTTTCCAATACTGTACACACAGTGCATGCGATGATTAGAACGCACATATCCACAGATAGTAGATAACAAGAGCGCAGCCCCTGCAGCAATAACAACACGGATACTCAACATCACATCAACTATTTGACTGGGCAGTTATTTGGTTGATAATACGACAAAACAACTCCGCGGTTTTCTTACAATCATATTCAGCACTATGCGATGCATCCTTATCCCAATCAATACGCGCTCTTTGGCATAACTGATTAAGAACAGTATGACCATACAGTGCTGCACCCAGTGTTGCAGTATCAAAGGTACTGAAATTATGAAAAGCACTACTAATTTTCTGTCGCTTAAAGCCTTCATTTAAAAAAGACAAATCAAACCAAGCGTTATGCCCCACTAATATTGCACGTGTACAGTCACTTGCTTTAACGAAGCGCTTTACACGCATATTCATATCCTTCAAAGCCGTGCATTCAGGCTCTGCAAAGCGCAATGCAGAATACGGATCGTAGCCTAAAAAATCGCAAGCGCTCTGCTCTACCATCAAAGACCTTTCTGGCTTGATTGCATAACTCCAGATATCCCCTAAAGCCAACATGCCATCTGCCTGCATAACTAAAGGGATAGCGCAAACCTCAATCAGCGCATGTTTTCTTGCCTCTAAACCACCTGTTTCCACATCCACCACAACAGGCAAAAATTGTCGAAAGCGATCTTTTATTTTAGTGCCAAACATAATACCTTTGAGTTACGCGCCTTACTATACGCTTCAATACGTTGCTTAGGCAAATCACGCACATCAACACTTTCAAATCCACGCTCTGCAAACCAATCCATTGACTGTGTGCTTAATGCAAATAAGTGCTGCTTACCTTGCTGTTTTGACTGTTCTATGGCATAACCTAACAACACATCACCCAGCCGTAACCCACGTGCATCTTCAGCAACAACTAAGCAAGCCAATTCGTTACCTTGATCTCCCAAGTCAAACACAGCATAACAACCAATGAGATTACCATCCCTTTCCATAACGTGATATTCTTCTATATGTTGCTCAAAGTGCGGCTCCCCTCGCTCCACTAAAATTCCTTTTTTCTGATAGGGAAGCACCAAACCACACAGAGCACCCACATCTTCTAACTGAGCTTGACGCAACACATCATAAGTATCCTTATGCACCAAAACACCACTACCATCTCGTGTATATAGCTCGGTTAAAACCCCGCCCTCTTGCTGACACGAGACCAAATGTACACGCGGAACATAATTTACCAACTGCTTAGCCAGATTAAACAGAGGATAGGCTATATCTAACTGGTTAGGATGCACACTAGACCTTAACCCTTTTGGCAACTCCTCCATATCACCCAAAACAACTACTTTATCTAACGCTGCATACACAGCCAAGTTTTGCACTATGTCTGCAATTTCCAAAGCATACCCTTTGCCATTAGGGGCATAGGCAATCGGCGGAACCCATAAAATATTATCCTGCTTGAGCGTATGAAGGCGTTCAGACTCTACTTGGCGCACTTTACCCAAGCTGTCAGCACTAACACCTGAAACGACCCCTTTAGGCTGCGCAATAAACAAAGGGCACCAGATTAGGGGCACGCGCACATGTGCATTAGCCTGTGAAAAGGCTTCCCAAGCGCTGTTGACTTGTCGAACAAAACACTCGAAACGCTCCTCAGAGAGCGACGCATTGATTATTTTATGCGCATCTTTTACGGGCATCAGCAGAAGGTGTAACCCTAAATTGCGTAAAAGTGCCATATCATGCAAAAAACTCTGCGACAATAAACTTGCTACCGCAGACTCGGGAAAAACAACTAGAACTGACTTGTTACGATGCTTAGATATATAAGGTAAAGCTTGTCTTAAATACATCATTATTTTCATAACGCCCATTATGCCAGAAACCACTGCTTCCGTTCTCTCTGACCAACAAAATACTATTGCTATTGTCTATGATTTTGATGGCACGCTATCCCCTCAGCCTATGCAAGAATACACTGTACTGCCTAAATTACAGGTTAATCCTGACACCTTCTGGCAAGAAATAGGAGATACTTTTAACACTGAAGGGGGCGAACTCATGCTTACTTACATGCGCCTCCTAATCAAAGCGATTGAAAAGAAAGAGGCGCACATATCACGCCAAGACTTCACTAACATGGGGAAGAAGATTCAATATTTTGAAGGCGTTACTGAATGGTTTGAGCGCATTAACCAATTTATTGAACAGCAATCCAAAGGCACAGTCAACATCCAGCATTACATTATTTCTGCTGGCCTATTTGAAATTATAGAAGGCTCTCATATTGCCCACCATTTTGAAAAAATCTTTGCTTCTGAATATCACTATGACCATCATGGTGTACCAACCTTTCCCAAACTGCTCATTACTGATACACACAAAACGCAATTTCTCTTTAGAATAAACAAAGGTATATTGGATTTACGCAAACCGATAAACGACCACATGCCCGAAAATAAGCGCCCCATCCCATTTGAAAACATTATCTACATTGGCGATGGTGATACAGATGTGCCCAGCATGGCAGTTGTTAAACAGCAAGGAGGGCATTCCCTCGCTGTATATGCACCAGAACACAGAGAAAGTTATAATAAATGCAATGAATTGTTACAAGCAAATCGTATTGATTTTTTCTCAAAGGCAGATTACTCAGAAGGAGGACAATTAGATGGCCTGATTAAACTAATCCTAAACTACGTCATGACTAAAATAAAATTTCGCACCTTTAAAAACAACCAAAATTAAACTACAGTGATGCTACAAAAAAACAAATTTCCACGCGCCGCATTCCCGCAATATGGTGAACAAAAAATAGGAATTCTATTAATGAACCTTGGCACACCAGATGCACCAACTGCCCAAGCATTACGACCTTATTTGGGGCAATTTTTACACGATTGGCGAGTCATTGAGGTCAGTCGGTGGATTTGGTGTCTGATTCTGCATGGAATCGTTCTTAGAACAAGACCACAAAAAATAGCAAAAGATTACGCGCACATCTGGCTTGAAGAAGGCTCTCCTCTACTAGTTATCTCTAAACGTCAGGCACAATGTTTGCAAAAAGAACTGCAATCAAAAGGCATTGATGTAGAAGTAGCAGTTGCTATGCGCTATGGCAACCCCTCAGTTGAGAAAGCATTAGACGAATTACGCGCCAAAAATTGCCAACGTATACTCGGCTTACCGCTCTATCCACAATACTGCTGCGCCACGACCGCCTCCAGCGCAGATGCCTTCTTTGATGAATTAAAAAAATGGCGCTGGATGCCAGAATTTCGATTTATTACCTCCTATGCCACCGATATTGGCTATATTCAATCTTTAGCAAATAGCGTAACAGAGGCGTGGGAACAAAAAGGTAAGCATCAAAAACTCATCATATCTTTTCATGGAACACCAGAATCCTTCCGTGATCAAGGCGACCCCTACTATTACGAATGCAATGCTACCGCCCAAGCTTTAGCCAGTGCTTTAGAGTTGCAACAGGACGAATGGATAATGACTTTTCAATCTCAGTTTGGCAATGACCCTTGGATTAAACCTTCAACTTCTGCTACTTTAGAAAAATTGGCCACAGAAGGCATCACATCTGTTGATGTCATTTGTCCTGGCTTCTCAGCAGACTGTATTGAAACACTAGAAGAAATTGAGGGCGAAAATCGTGAGATTTTTGAAGAACATGGCGGTCAATCTTTCCGCTATATTCCAGCCCTTAACGACCGCAATGACCATATACAGGCACTCGCCAACCTCTGTGCCAACCACCTTCAAGGATGGACCATCTAATGGCATCTGACAAGCCATTTATTGTCGGATTACTCACCATATCTGACAGAGCCAGTCAAGGCATCTATGAAGACAAGGGCGGTCCAGCCATGCGCCACTGGTTAGAGCAGGCTTGTGCTACCCCATTTGAAACGCATCATATTACCATTGCTGACGAGCAGCCTGACATTGAGCAACAATTGATAGCGCTTAGCCAGTTGGGATGTGATCTCATCTTAACCACTGGTGGCACTGGACCTGCACCCCGCGACATCACCCCAGAAGCAACCGAAGCAGTCTGCAATAAAATATTGCCAGGCTTTGGAGAACTCATGCGTCATGTCTCATTACAGCATGTTCCCACAGCCATTCTCTCTCGTCAGACAGCAGGGATTCTAAATCAGTCACTTATCATAAATCTGCCTGGAAAGCCCCAAGCTATTGCGGAATGCTTAGATGCCGTTTTTGCTGCAGTACCCTATTGTATTGACCTTATCGGAGGGGCGTACATTGAAACAAACCCTGATACCATCCAAGCCTTCCGTCCCAAAGCATAATGCTACAAGCTACCCATTCATGGTCTAAACTGATATGATAAAATAGCGCAGTGCGACACTCTGTAGAAAACACCTAAAATAATATGCTGCACTTATGAGCACATTGTGCAAAAAAATAGATTAGAGCAACTCACTGTGAACCAGTCCTCCCACCAATTCTCCAAAAAAATATTGTGCGTATAACTTTTCGGCAATTAGTTATTTTTAGCCAAGTTGCAGAAACCTTAAATTACACTAAGGCCGCTGAAATATTGTGCTTAACCCAGCCTGCTGTGTCCATGCAAGTGCGTCAGTTAGAAGATCAGGTTGGCATTACCCTGTTAGATTACAGCGGAAAGCAAATCATACTTACCGAGGCGGGTGAGTTATTTCTGCAATATACACACACTATTTTGAACACAGTGGATGAGGCAAGAATTGCCTTAAAAGCCCTTAAAAACACAAAACATAAAAAATAAAACCTGACTATTCACTCAGCAAAGCAATTAATTTGTTTTGCAATTGTTCTGTTGTTTCTATACAGTCAGGGTCAGGTATGACGCACCGCGCGATTGGACATACTTTCTGGCATTGCGGTTCATCATAATATCCTACACATTCAGTGCACCTATCTATGACAATCTCATAAATAGCCTCTCCCATTACAATCGCTTCATTAGGGCATTCTGGCTCACACATATCACAATTAACACACGCCTCAGTAATTTTTAATGCCATCAATTGACCTCTCCGGCATTAAAAAGCTGTAAAAATGGTGATGATGACTCCTCATCCTGAACAGAAGCGTCTTCTTCATTGGCAGACTCTTCTGTTTCATTTATCTCATTGGTGTTTTCTGAATCATCTATATCGGAGACTTGAGTTTTTATCGTTGAGTCCGCATTACCAGCAGTAGCCTGATCCTCTTCTGTTGCTGAAGCAGTGCTATCGCCAAGCTGCTCATTAGCAGGTGTACTGGATATAGGCTCTTCCTCATCAGTTGATGCATCTACTGCATTTTCTGATGCTAATTCTACAGGAGCACTTACTCCTACTGTAGCATTAAAAACAGCACGATTGCCCTGATTATCTGATACTTCAACACGCACCTCGCCAATATCGCCCACACTAAACGTATGCGCAGAATGTACACGCCATCTGGCACCTCCAATTCTGAAAGCTCGTTTACTGATTAATTGATCATTTAAATACCACTTATGCGATACCACATTCTGTGCATAGCGCACAACATTTGTATAGAAATAAATAGTTTGTGTGGTTGTAATAATCTCTACTGCCTCACCAGGTTCTCGATTTTCTACCACATAGGTGAAACGCACATTTTTTAAATGCTTATTGAGATCAACTGATTCTGGCTCAACGAGATCCGCACTCTCTGTTTCTACTTCTATTGCAGCTTTTTCGACCCCTGATACTACTGGCTCAAGCAGCTTTTGCTGGGAACCTATATCCTCCTGAACTAATTGCTCCTTCTGTCTTTGAGCAAATACAGACTCCATCACGCCTGGCTGTGACACTCCGCGTTGTTCAGGGGGGCGAACATCTTCAACATAAAGAATACGGTTGGAAACAATACCGTCGGAGTCATTGTTCAACTCATCCGACGGTCCTGCTGCCGTAGTATTTGTAGTAGCGATTTCACTCACCTCAGGTGTTATTTGACCAGCTACTAAATCTCTAATATTCCCCTTAGAATTAAAGAATACTACTGATACTACACCAATTAAAATAACCATGATGCCTAAAGAGAACAATGCCCACGCCTTGTAGTTAGGCCCCCCTAATCCTGCTGAGCGACGACCTGCCTGCCAACCATGAAGCCACATAGACTTTAGTTGAGGATCAAAAAGATAATTTTGTGGGCAATACGACACGTTCATGCCTGCATTACCTTTGGAGTACCCCTCAGCGTAGACTTGCTCTAAATCAAATAACTGGTTAGAATCAAATGGATATTTACTCATAAAAAAACTGTCTTAGACTATTGCTGTAAGCGCATTTTACAATACTTACCGCATTTCCTTGCGAACTTTACGCACACATAAGACAGCGCTACCAAATCCACAACCCGTACTTATGTATAAACAATACATAATCAGTGGAAGTGAGTGATGCAAGTATAGCTTGCTACCTATAGACTCTACTAAGATTTGATTGACACCTGAGACGACCGCCGAACACAGCAGCACACCTAAACCAGACCCTATCAGACCCAGCATAGCATTCCAAACCAAAAATGGCATGTAAACCTTCAACACAGAAGCTCCCAGTAATGTTTTAATCCGAATTTCTAATGCTCGCTTAGTAATATTCTGATTTAAGGAGTAACTCAATAACAGCCAAACTGATGCCAGAAAAAATATACTAACAAAAAGGGTAAGGCGTTCCCCAGTCTGTAATAATTGTTGCAGATGCGCCACCCATGGTTCATTGATATCTACATCAAATACCCATTCTAAGTCTAATAATGGACCATACAATAACTGCAGACTCTCCAAATCTGCCTGTGGATTCGGTGTCAAAATAATAATATCATGCAGCGGGTTATAGCCCAGCAACTCAATGACATCGCGCACATTACGTGTGCCATATTTTTTTGCCAACCCCTCTACGGCATCATTGCGGGTAATAACACGCACGGAGTCTGCATCAATATATTCATTCGGTGCAACCAAGCGCTTCACATTTTCAAGCACATCATCCTGTTCTTCCCGTGTTGTACTATCTAAGAAAACAGTTATTTCCATTTGTGAAACTTGAGTGCCAATCCATTGCTGAACACTAAGCATAGCCGTAATACTGAGCATAGGAACACTTACAGTAATTGCAATAATAGCAATAACCAATAAGGTCTGATGCACATTGGTTTTTAGGTGGCGAAGAAATTCTTGCAATAAAAACATGGCGTTACACTGCTGCTAACTTTCCCTGCTCCAAATGGATACGGTGGCAGTTTGCTAATGCACAGTAGCGTTCCACCATAGCCACTTCATGCGTCGCTACTAACATACAAACGCGCCTTAACTTGCTAATATCAACCAAAAGCTGTAGCATTTCATCAGACAGCATAGGATCCAGATTACCCGTAGGCTCATCTGCAAGCAAAATAGTAGGCGATCGCACTAGCGCACGTGCTAGTCCAACCCGCTGTCTTTGACCAACAGATAGTGCAGATGGAACATGATCCGCAAATTTTGACATCTTTACTGCGGATAAAACTTGCTCTACTCTATGCTGCCACTCCTCAGTGGGCACATTATCCACCTCTAGAGCTAAAGCAATATTTTGTGAAACGCTACGATCAGTCAGCAACATTGGATCCTGAAAAACGATTCCCAAATGCCTTCTATAAGAAGCTATACCATACTGATTCAAAGCAGACAAGTCATTGCCGCCCACTTTAATCGTGCCATAACTTGCAGGTTCCATTGCTGCCATCAATCTAAACAAAGTACTTTTCCCAGCACCAGAAGAGCCAGTAACAAAGGTAAAACTATCCTCCTCAAATGAGTGCGTTACTTGCTTGAGTGCGTCAAAATAGGAGCCATGCACCATATAACGCTTACCGACTTTTTCCAATTCAATCAATGCCATAGCAACAATCTCATCTACTCTCTAATAAAGCAGTTACAAACTGATCCGCATCAAATGGCAATAAATCATCTGCAGCTTCGCCTACTCCAATATACATAATTGGCAAACCCAATCGGTGAGCCAAAGATAGTACAACCCCGCCCTTAGCACTGCCATCTAATTTGGTCACAATCACACCAGTCACTGGAACAGAAGCAGCAAATGCCTCCGCCTGCTTGAAACCATTCTGTCCACTGCCAGCATCAATAACCAGCCAGCAATGTTGTGGCCAAACATCCCCTTGCTTTTTCACTGATCGGTATATTTTATTCAACTCATCCATTAAATGTTTCTGATTAAACTGTCGTCCTGCTGTATCAATAATTAGACGCTGGTAGCCGCGTGCTCTAGCGCTCTCTAAACTGGCATAAGCAACTGCTGCAGGATCCTGACATTTCTCATCAATCCATACGGAAACATCTGCTCTATCTGTCCACTCTTTAAGCTGCTGGTGCGCTGCTGCACGAAAAGTATCAGCACTAGCGACTAAAACCTTCTCATAAGCACCCCACATTGTGCTCAATTTCCCAATAGTTGTTGTTTTCCCAGCCCCATTAACACCATACACCAGAACGACTACTAAAGCATCTGTATCAGTTACATTGTTAATGTCGCGGGTCTGATTTGCTTCATAAAATATAGCACGCAACACCTTCCTAAGCGCATCTTGTATATCGATACCCTTTTCTTTTTTTAATGCCTCAATAATATAATCGGTTGTTTCCAACCCTACATCTGCGCTAAGCAACTGATCTTCTATTGCTGTCAAAACAGCAGCATCAAACCCTCCCTTAAAGGTTTCCAAACTCAATTTATTGCGCGTTTTTTGTAACCCACTGACTAATTGCTGAAGCATAATGAAATTATTTTTTTAAGGCAAGCAGATATAAAGTTACGTAATACAAACTTTACAAAGTATTACAATTGTACTTAAAATCTAAAAAACCTTTACATGAATACGCCATAATTACGCAGTATCAATTAAACTTATAACGACATACTACTATACTGGAGATAATATACCGTGCTGCCACACTCTCGCCTACAATCAACCTTACATACTATTGGGCTAACACTCGCCCTGCTTGCCCTACTGCCTGCTCACGCCACAGTACATGAAAAAACGTTATCCAATGGGCTAAAGATACTCGTTAAACCTGATTTTCGCGCACCTGTAGTCAACAGTCAACTTTGGTATAAAGTTGGAGCATCTGATGAACATAACGGTATTACAGGGCTGGCACACATGTTAGAGCACATGATGTTTCGCGGTACAAGGCGACATGCAGACGGTGTATTTTCCAAAAAAATAGCACGCATTGGTGGTAATCAAAATGCTTTCACAGGACGTGACTACACCACCTATTTCCAAACAGTCCATTCCGACCATTTATCACTAATCCTATCCTTAGAAGCCGACCGCATGTGTAATTTACATCTCCAGCAGACAGCATTCGACAAGGAGAGACAAGTGGTTATAGAAGAGCGAAAACTCCGTGTTGACGATAAGCCAATAAACATTTTCAATGAACAATTTTATAGCTTAGCACACACCACATCACCCTACCAAAACCCTATCATCGGCTGGATAGACGATATTGAGCACTACACACTCAAAGACCTTCAGCAATTTTATGATAAATACTACGCTCCAAATAACGCAACATTAGTCCTTGTTGGTGCGGTGCAACCTGATCAAGCGTTTGCCTTGGCAGAGCAACACTTTGAGCAATGTAAAGCGCGCTCAATAGAACAATCTAAACCCCGCAGTGAAATCGAGCAACGTAGCATCCGTAGACTGGAAATGTTTACTGACAATAAAACCAACTACCTCATGCTCGGCTTTCGGCTACCAAGCCCCGTTACTTTAAAAAATAAAGCAAACCATTCTGAAAGTGTCAAGGATGGCTTTATTTTGCAATTTATTGCTGAAATTCTATCAGGCAGTGATAGCGCACGATTCTCCAAAGATATTGTGCGCGATAAGCGTCTTGCATCTTCTTCAGGAGCTTACTACAACCTAACGGCACGCTATGACACCTTATTGGTTCTTGATGCAATGCTCATTGAGCCGGAGGCAGGAATACTACCCTTTGAAGAAGTAGAGAAGCGACTGCTTGAGCATATCATATCCATACAAAAAAACGGTGTAAAGCTTGATGAATTGCAACGTGTTAAAAATAGAGTAGAGGCAGAATACGTTTACAAGCAAGATTCTATTTTTTACCAAGGCTATGAATTGGGTGTTTTTGAAACTATTGGCTTGAACTGGAGCGTAGCAGAACAATACATACAAACCATTCGCGCAATAACCTCACAAGATATTCAACGGGTTGCTACGCAATACATCGATACCAATCTCTATACCGTAGCACGCCTAAAACATCAAAAAAACTAACATGAAAATATCACATACTCTATCCCAATCCCTTTCCCTCTTACTACTATGCATCACATTGACAGCACAAGCACAAGGATTACCTGAACCACAAAAGTGGCAAGAAGGCAACACCCGTGTATTCTTCATCCCCACTGACAATATTCCCATAGTAGACATTCGCTTGGCTTTTGATGCAGGTTCTGCCCGTGATGGCAAACAACACGGTCTATCCAGCATCACTGCTGAACTCCTCAAACACGGAACCGGCGCATTACAGGAAGAGGCTTTTAAGGACCAATTAGATTTTTTGGGCAGCCAGCTCAACATACTCAGTTCAAAAGACATGGCAACTATCAGCCTACGCTCACTCGCAAAAAAAGACATTTTGGACCAATCCATTGGACAGCTATCCGACCTATTAAAATCACCTTATTTCCCGCAAGCCGGCTTTGAGCGCATCCTCAAAGCGCGCATTACTGAACTGGACGCTGCTGAATCCTACCCTAGCCATCAAATAAATAAGGCGCTATGGCAAGTACTGTACCCCAGCCATCCTTACGAACATAACCCAAAGGGAACACAGCAAAGTCTTAATGCACTTCAGTTGAGCGACATTAAACGTTTTTATCAACAACACTACACAGCTGACAATGCTGTTCTTGCCATTATTGGTGACTTGAATAAACAACAGGCTCAACAGATTGCCAAACGGATTATAAGTAGTTTGCCACAAGGCAAACGCATGCCTGCAATAGCTCAGCCAACGACTCTAAAACTCATGCAACACCACATACCCTTTCAGTCACAACAAACGCACATTCGCCTTGCAGGGCATGGTGTATCACGCAAAACGCCTATACAAGAATATGTTGCACTCTATATGGCAAACTACATACTAGGCGGTAATGGTTTAGTGTCTGAATTGGCGCTGTCTGTTCGCGAACAAGCTGGCTTGGCATACAGCATCTATAGTTATTTTAGACCTATGGCCAGTACAGGCCCTTTTGTTATTGGGCTGCAAACACAACAACCAGAACAAGCAATAAAAAGAATTAACCTTGTACTACAAAAATTCATGCAAGCATTAGATGATAAAGCTATTACAGAAACTCGCACAAGCATAGTTGGTGGCTTTATACTAAGTGTTGACAGCAACCACGAAATGCTGAACTATATAACTATGATGGCTTTCTATGACCTACCGACCACCTACCTGAATGACTTCACACACACCGTCAAAACACTGCCCCCTGAATACATTCGCAAACAGTTCAAATCCTTCCTAAACAGGCCGCGTGCACTTATATCTGTTGGACCTAAACCTTCATGAGTGCAGCCCCAAATGCAGTACGTCTCATTGGAGGCACCCTAAAAGGGAGCACTGTACATTTTGCCCCCATAAAAGGACTTCAACCAACACCTAATAGGGTGCGTGAAACACTATTTAACTGGCTTCAACCCTACATACAGGGTGCACATTGTTTGGATATGTTCGCAGGTTCTGGAGCGCTTAGTTTTGAAGCATTATCACGTGGTGCTGCTCATGCGACATTGATAGAGCGCAATACACAGCAATGCATGCTATTGCAAGAAGCCAGCCAAAAATTTCAGCTGACAACACAGGTTAATAATATACAAGCAGAACATTTCTTAGCGCAACAGCAGCACAAATCCTTTGATATCGTTTTCATTGACCCCCCTTTTTCCGAAAACCTATGGGAACAAACTGTAACTGCACTACAAAAAAATGGGTGTGCTCGTAAAGCACTTATCTACATAGAACATCCCGTCAATAATCATTTAGACTTTTCGTCTTATGGCGTAATACTCAAAAATAAAAAAAATTCCAAAATTTATATGACTTTATTATCATTTTTGCATTAATCATAGAAAAAAACAACAACAGACATACTAAAAAACTATAATACGCACTATGAAATTACATTTTTCCACCATAAGCGGCAAACTAAAAAATAAACAATGCCACTGCCTTTTCTTAGGCATATATGAAGGGCTTAAGCCTGATGAAAGCGCACAATCATTAATCGATGAGCACAAACATCTATCAACATTTATACGTAAAACTCCCGCCTTTACAGGAGCTGTAGGTGATTATGCCGTTCTCAACAGCCCCGAAGGCATACAGGCACAACGCGTCATCTTTGTCGGATTAGGGAAAAAGCGAACTACCACGCCCTCATCATTTGCAAAGATACAGGCATGTATCGCCAAAACTATTAAAGACTACCAATGTAAAGTGGCAGTTATAGCAACCTTACCAGGCAGTGCATCATACGACATACCTTGGAGTGTTCGGCAAAGCAGCCGCGCTCTACAAAGTCATGCTTACTGCTTTGCCAACCCCTTAAAAGAAAGTAATAACATCACAGAAGAAATCTCTACCCACATTATATTTTGGTTTCCACAAAAAAATAAAAAGCGCGATCAAATACTATCTGTCCATCTTAATACTGGTCAAGCTATTGGCTACGGTATCAATGTTATGAAACAATTAGCAGACACCCCTGCTAACCTGTGTACACCAACCGATTTGGCACATACTGCACAAGCCTTAGCCCAGCAACACAAAACATTGACAACTATCGTTCATGACTTCAAAGCATTAAAATCCATGAATATGGAGGCACTACTCTCAGTTGCACAAGGCAGTAGTC
>CBDCOD010000017.1:0-71342 GCA_965219665.1 Gammaproteobacteria bacterium
GCAAAAACGCTTTTGGTGTTAAGACAATAACTGTCATGCTGCGAGACAATAAACTGTCATGCTGCGCGAAGTCGCAGCATCTGTACGACTGGTCGTTAGCCTACGGGCTGTCGCGTGGGCTTGGTCGCAACCAGTGGTTCAAGCTCAAATGAGACGCGACCCAACGCTGTTGCACTACAACAAAATAATTGGCATAAAAAAAAGCCGCAGTACCTAATGATACTGCGGCTTTTTCGTTGTTAAAAGCCTGGCAATGACCTACTCTCACATGGGAACTCCCACACTACCATCGGCGCTAAAGCATTTCACTTCTGAGTTCGGAATGGGATCAGGTGGTTCTACTTTGCTATGGTCACCAGGCAAATCGGTTCACCCTGCCCTACTGCGCTTGTCTCTACTGCGTATTCTTACACAGATAAGAATCAATCTTAAACGACTTGCTCATTCGGTTTGCCTCCTGAGGAACAAACCTTATAGTGCGTTTCCCTCTATCATTTTGTCGGCTCGTAGAAACGCTGAACAAGCCCTTAAAAGGCTTGGGTTAGGAAATATGCCTATTTCCTCAATTTAGTAACACAAGACACGCTTATATATCTGAGTTGTACCCCAAATGCTTGGGGTTATACAGTCAAGTCTATCGAGCAATTAGTACTGGTTAGCTTCACACATTACTGCGCTTCCACACCCAGCCTATCAACGTTGTAGTCTTCAACGGCTCTCAAGGGATATCTTATCTTAGGGCAGGTTTCCTGCTTAGATGCTTTCAGCAGTTATCCTTTCCGAACATAGCTACCCGGCAATGCCACTGGCGTGACAACCGGAACACCAGAGGTTCGTCCACTCCGGTCCTCTCGTACTAAGAGCAGCCCCCTTCAAATATCCTACGCCCACAACAGATAGGGACCGAACTGTCTCACGACGTTCTGAACCCAGCTCGCGTACCACTTTAAATGGCGAACAGCCATACCCTTGGGACCTGCTACAGCCCCAGGATGTGATGAGCCGACATCGAGGTGCCAAACACTGCCGTCGATATGAACTCTTGGGCAGTATCAGCCTGTTATCCCCGGAGTACCTTTTATTCGTTGAGCGATGGCCCTTCCACGAAGTGCCACCGGATCACTAAGACCTGGTTTCCCATCTGCTCGAGATGTACCTCTCGCAGTTAAGCATCCTTATACCTTTGCGCTCATTGCACGATGTCCGACCGTGCTGAGGATACCTTTGCGCTCCTCCGTTACTCTTTGGGAGGAGACCGCCCCAGTCAAACTACCCACCATACAGTGTCCTCAATCCCGATAAGGGACCTAAGTTAGAACTCCAAACAAACAAGGGTGGTATCTCAAAGATGGCTCCACGAAGACTGACGTCTTCGCTTCAAAGCCTCCCACCTATTCTGCACATATTTGTCCAAAATTCACTGTAAAGCTATAGTAAAGGTTCACGGGGTCTTTCCGTCTAGTTGCGGGGACACGGCATCTTCACCGCGATTTCAATTTCACTAAGTCTCGGATGGAGACAGTGTGGCCATCGTTACGCCATTCGTGCAGGTCGGAACTTACCCGACAAGGAATTTCGCTACCTTAGGACCGTTATAGTTACGGCCGCCGTTTACCGGGGCTTCGATCAAGAGCTTCGCAACAAGTGCTAACCCCATCAATTAACCTTCCGGCACCGGGCAGGCGTCACACCCTATACGTCCACTTTCGTGTTTGCAGAGTGCTATGTTTTTGCTAAACAGTCGCAGCCACCTGGTCACTGCGGCCTCCAGCAGCTCAAGGAGCAAGTCCTATCACCGCCAGAGGCGCACCTTATCCCGAAGTTACGGTGCTATTTTGCCTAGTTCCTTCATCCGAGTTCTCTTACGCGCCTTGGAATTCTCATCCTGTCTACCTGTGTTGGTTTTAGTACGGTCACCCATTACCTGAAGCTTAGAGACTTTTCCTGGAAGCAGGGCATCATTCACTTCTCTACCTTAGTAGATCGTCATAACCTCTCAG
Organism: Gammaproteobacteria bacterium; assembly: GCA_965219665.1. GTDB lineage: Bacteria > Pseudomonadota > Gammaproteobacteria > CAKMZV01 > CAKMZV01 > CBDCOD01. Next base: position 2,001 of record CBDCOD010000017.1, read on the forward strand.
CATTGATTTCCCGGATTTTCCTAAGAAACCTGCCTACAGGCTTAAACCACAATCCAATAAGTGGCTGAATTAGCCTTCTCCGTCATCCCATCGCAGCAATGCGTGGTACAGAAATATTAATCTGTTTCCCATCGGTTACGCGTTTCCGCCTCACCTTAGGGGCCGACTTACCCTACGACGACGAGCGTTGCGTAGGAAACCTTAGACTTTCGGCGAGGGAGATTCTCACTCCCTTTATCGTTACTCATGTCAGCATTCTCACTTCTGATACCTCCAGCAAACCTCCCAGTTCACCTTCAACGGCTTACAGAACGCTCCTCTACCATTCAGAAGTTAAACTTCTGAATCCGCGTCTTCGGTGTATTGCTTAGCCCCGTTACATCTTCGGCGCGAGCCGACTTGACCAGTGAGCTATTACGCTTTCTTTAAAGGGTGGCTGCTTCTAAGCCAACCTCCTGGCTGTCTGTGCCTTCTCACATCCTTTCCCACTTAGCAATACTTGGGGACCTTAGACGGCGGTCTGGGCTCTTTCCCTTTCGGCAACGGACCTTAGCACCCGCTGCCTGTCTGCCGTGCTGAACTTGTTGGTATTCGGAGTTTGCCATGGGCTGGTAAGTCTTGACGACCCCCGAGACCATAACAGTGCTCTACCCCCAACAGTTATACACGACGCTCTACCTAAATAGATTTCGAGGAGAACCAGCTATCTCCGAACTTGATTAGCCTTTCACTCCGATCCACAAGTCATCCCCTAATTTTTCAACATTAGTGGGTTCGGTCCTCCAGTTGGTGTTACCCAACCTTCAACCTGCTCATGGATAGATCGTCCGGTTTCGGGTCTACTCCCAGCGACTATGACGCCCTATTAAGACTCGGTTTCCCTACGGCTCCCCTTAACGGTTAACCTTGCCACTGAGAAGTAACTCGCTGACCCATTATACAAAAGGTACGCAGTCACACCACAAGGGTGCTCCCACTGCTTGTACGCATACGATTTCAGGTTCTATTTCACTCCCCTAAACGGGGTTCTTTTCGCCTTTCCCTCACGGTACTTGTTCACTATCGGTCGGTAAGGAGTATTTAGCCTTGGAGGGTGGTCCCCCCATGTTCAGACAGGATTTCACGTGTCCCGCCCTACTTGTATAATTTATAGAGAATTTTCGTGTACGGGGCTATCACCCTGTATCGCTTAACTTTCCAGAAAATTCCACTAACACCCTATAAACTTTAAGGCTGTTCCGATTTCGCTCGCCACTACTTTCGGAATATCGGTTGATTTCTATTCCTCCGGGTACTTAGATGTTTCAGTTCTCCGGGTTTGCTTCTACCACCCTATATATTCAGGTGGTGATACCTGCTAAAAGCAGGTGGGTTTCCCCATTCGGAAATCTTCGGGTCAAACATTTGTTTATCAACTAACCGAAGCTTATCGCAGATTACCACGTCCTTCATCGCCTCTTACCGCCAAGGCATCCGCCGTATGCGCTTCATTTCTTGACCATATAACCCCAAAAAAATTAGGGTTTAGTCTAGTATGAACTCGATATATTTTTGTTATCAAAATTGAATAAGTACATCAATGCAAGCATTGACAACTTAACGATTCTGATGCGTGTCTTGGTTACTAATTTGTTAAAGATCAGCTCAGTTTAATCCGATTTTTTTAGTAGCGGTATTCTGAGCAGGGCGCGCATTGTACCACCGAATTACTAGTTGGCAAGACTTTATGGATAATTTTTATACATTTTTTTCATCACTGCACATCACACTTCTGACCTATTCTATTAGAGTGGCGCAAAAAGCCTCATTCCCTGCGCCGAACCTCTCTTCATAAAGTCTTTCTATACAATAATAATCGCCCTAAAGTCATTGACATTAGTCAGCGTAGGTCCCGTGATAATCTGATCGTTTAATAGATGAAAAAAAGTATGACTGTCATTATTATCTAAATACTCCTGAGGGCATAACCCTTTTGCAGCAGCATTAGAGCATGTATCTGGATGTATCCATGCACCTGCTGCCTCAGCAGCACCGTCAATACCATCTGTATCACAAGCAAGCGCATAGATAGTATCTTCCCCTTGTAGGGCAATTGCTAATGCAAGCAAAAACTCTGCATTGCTACCACCGACACCATCACCTAATACGGTGACCGTTGTCTCCCCTCCGCTCAAAATAACACACGGTGGCGCCACAGGCTGCGCATGCCGCTTAATCTGTAAAGCAATAGCCGCCATAACTTTAGCCACCTCTTTGGACTCCCCCTCTATACTATTGCCCAAAATCAATGGCTGTAGCCCCAATTGTTTGGCCGTATCAGCCGCCGCTTGTAGGCTCATTTGGCTGCTGGCAATAACCCGCTCTGTAACATGATCAAAAAAATGCTCATGCATTTTAGGCGTTTCTAAAGCACCCTCTGCTAACGCACTAATAATATTATCTGGAACATAGATACCATAACGCTTAATAATATGTAAGGCATCAGCCGAAGTAGTTGAATCTGCAACGACTGGTCCTGAAGCAATCGCCGCTGGATTATCATCTGGCACATCGGACATCATCAATGCCATCATTTTTGCAGGATAACCCTGTTGAGCAAGCTGCCCACCCTTAATTTGAGAAAGATGCTTGCGCACACAATTTATCTCAGTAATAGAAGCACCCGACTGTAACAACTGCTGATTTACTACCTGCTTATCTTGAAAAGTTAAACCGTTAACAGGCATAACCATCAATGCTGACCCACCTCCAGAAAACAAAAACAATAGCAAATCATTCTCCTCAGCAGAGGCAGCTAACTCCATCATACGCCGTGCTGCTATCAAACCTGCTTCATCAGGAATAGGGTGCGCTGCCTCCATGACCTCAATACGCTCACAAGCAACCGCATAACCATACTGCGTAACGACCGCACCTTCTAAATGCCCCTGCCATACTTTCTCTACTGCCTGAGCCATACGCGCTGAAGCCTTTCCCGCACCTATAACAATCGTTTTTCCAATCGGAGCAGAAGGCAACAATCGTGGAATAATCGCATCAACGTCAATAGCCGCTAAAGCACTATTAAACAGTTGGAGCAGCGTGTGCTTATAGTGCATCTTATCATTGTGATGCATACTAAATACTACGTAACGATATTAGCAGGATTCCCTGCCAAAAAACTATCAATATGCCCTACAGTCTGATCCCACAAAGCCTGCATTGCCTCTGTTGACGCCCATGCAACATGCGGGGTAATAATCACATTACTTCTATCTGCTACTGCAAGCAGCGGATTATCTACGGGCGGTGGTTCTGCTGTCAGCACATCAAAGCCTAATCCTGCAATCTGTCCGCTATTCAAAGCATCAACAGCTGCTGTCTCGTTCACCAAGCCGCCACGTGCCGTATTGATTAATAGCGGCTGCTGCTGCATCAATGCAAACTCTTGATACGAAATCAAATCACGCGTCGCCTCCAACAAAGGCAAATGCAAGCTAATCACATCGCTGGTAGATAACACCTCGTCAAAAGGCATATATCCTTGATCTGGATCAGTTACTCCCTTACGCCCAGCAAAGCGAACCTGCATCCCAAATGCTTTTGCCCTCGCAGCAACCGCCTGACCCAGCACGCCCCTTCCAACAATCCCCATCGTTGTGCCATGTAAATCTTTAATCCGATGAGAAAACAAACAAAACTGCCGCGACTTTGACCAGGCACCATCAATTACATCTTGCCGATAATTGACCACATTGCGCTGCAGCGCAAAAAGAAGCGCAAAAACATGCTCTGGCAACGTGTGCACCGCATAGCCTCGCACATTGGACACCACCACCCCACGCTGCGCACAAGCGGCGACATCCACCGCATCATAACCCGTAGCAGCCACTGAAACCATCCTTAATTGAGGCAACTGCGCCACAATATCCGCGCTCAACGGCACCTTATTCGTGATAATAACATCCGCCTCCGCAGCCCGCGCAACCACCTGATCTGGCGCTGTATTCGCATACACCACCCACTCATGCGCTACCTCTGGCTAGCCTAAGCCTAACGCTCGGCCCTATAGTATCACTATCTAAAAATACAATTTTTGGCTGCATCGCACCTCCCAACATACAATCAACTCTACCCACCAATGGCTTTATTCTACACATATCGCCCGTTCGCAGTAGCAAAACCCACTGAAAGCAACATCTATATAGCTGGAAATGGATAGCGGGTAAATGCAATACCTGCTATGCTATTTTTTCAGTTTATTCAACCACCCATCCAACATGTCCACCAGCGTGTTCACCTCTGCTTTAGAAACTTGCTGGTTGTACGGGCTGCTAACAATCGTATCTATCAATGTGCTGACTGTTTTTTGTTTAACCAAGTCAGACTCAACCGAACTGCTAACCTGAGCAAATGACTGAGAAGTGGCTTTAGGTCGTTTTAGATTAGGTACGCGCAGGCGTGACTTGAGCAAGGCGGCTCTGCGGCAATTAATAGAATATACTGCTGGCGTGGGCGTCTGTTTGAGTGAGTAGGATGCCATTATGCACCCATATTTTTACATACGCGCCATGCTTGGTGGGTATCGTCTGCGCTTGGTTGAGTGCAATACGTTCCAAACTGGTGTTGTGGTAGCGTACTTGATAAAAGGTTTCAATTACCCCAGTCTGCTTATTACGAATGCGCACTTGCGCCCCTTTTTCGCCATTTAAGGAGCAGTAGCGTCCGCCAAGCACTTCCCATTGTCCCATATCAAGTACCTGACTCATAGGCAACAACTTGAATGGTAATTTACTGAAGAAGGTTTGTAGATTCTCATCATTTGCCGACTGAATTTCTAACGCTTTTGCCTTAATATGATTGCTCACCGTCTCCGATGCTAATGAATACACGCTCACTGGCTGCACTATATTAAATGTACTGACGAACAGCCACGCAGACAGCATCAACAAGATAGATGCGGCTGCTCCAATAAATAGCGGCTTTCGTGAAGCAAAAAAACTTCTCTTCTGTTTGCTTTGCAGTAATACCAACTGCGCATCACTCAACTGCCTATCACTATAACGCTCCCTAATCAGATCACCTAATTTATTCATTTCAAATACCTACTCAATTCATCTGATCGAATCGCTATCATTTTCTTTCTCAAACGTGCCACTCGAGAAAGCAGTGTCCCTTTAGCGATTTGTAACTCCTCAGCAATTTGCTCATAGGACATTGCATCAATTGCCAACATACTCAAAATCCCTTTATCCAACAACTCTAATTGATCCCACCAATACTCCAACTCATCACTTACCACCAACTCATCTAAAAAATTTTGCTCACATTCCACCAATGCTAAGGTCTCATCATCAACCAGTATAGGCTGCACCTTACGAAAGGTGTCGATTGCTCTATGCCGAATGACCGTCCTAATATAACTCATGCGACACGCACTGTTTCGTGGCGGCTTGCGAACACAAATTTCTAAAGCTGTTTGCAATAAATCAAAAGCATCAATCTCCTGCTTGCTATAGTGTAAACAATAGCGATACAGGGTATGCAATTCACGCTCGCTATACACTAATACGCCTTGCTCTTTAAACCCATTAACCAACGCTTGCTTAACCATGCTTGCAAATACTCAAGCGACACAATACCATCACGCAGCAGTTGCTCTAGACTATGCGCGTAACTACGTGCCTGTACAGTGCGTAATATTTTTGCCTCTACGGCATCCATATTATCAATACACGCATTAAAACCTTGTGTGTAAACCACCATCCAACCACGCCTTAACGTTTGGTCTATTTGAGCATACGGATGATGCTGCTCCAATAATTGGGCATGATGTGCTGAATGGATATAGCACACAGTCAAGCTGGGCATGAAATCCAAAAATAAAGCATCTAATGGCTGCGACTCAATTAAACTCTGCCAGTGTTCAGCGGAAACGGGTGCTGGTTGCTGCGCGTAATAGTTCAACTCCAATGCTTGCTCACAGTGCGCCAAGGAGCGTAACCCATGTATTTTTGACTCAGGGTACTGTACAAACAACTGCAAAAACCGCTCACCATATTGTGCTAAGTCAATATGCACCGAATCGGTGTGTAAAAAATAGTAGCGCGCCATACCAACTAAGGTGTCACCGAGTAGTTGCTGTAGGCAGGGGAAACGTCCTAAAAGAGCATCTATATGCGCATTTTGAACGGTTTGTTGATAAATACGATGTCGCGCATTCTCTCGTGAGGGCGCGTCTAAAGCTTGAACGATATTATCTGTTGACGCCTGTTGACGCCAAATCATATTGATAAAATCGCTCTGTAACTGTTTAAGCGACTTTGGAGGTGATAATTTCTCTCGCATGGTCTGCCTCATCCAGAATAACTGATAGCGGTGGAATGTCATTATCCCATTCGATCAGCGTAGGAATTGACCCCGCCTGCTGTATGAATTGTCCATATAGTGACCACACCTGAGGATGTACGGGATTATTATGCGCGTCAATAACATAATCGCCACAATCTTCAAAGCCTGCCAAATGAATTTCAGCTACCCGAGAGGCATCAATATCGCGTAAATATTGGTCAAAATCGGTTCCATTATTGCGATATGCCACATAGATGTTATTGATATCAAAAAGAATCTTACAATCTGCCTCTTGAGCAACCATAGAAACAAACTCGCCTTCACGCAAAGTAGAGTCTTTGAAATTCAAATACGTGGATACATTTTCTATAGCAAAGGGCACTTCCAAATAGTCTTGAACCAATCGGATGCGCTGTGCAACATACTGCGCTGTTTCTTCTGTGTAGGGCAAGGGCAATAAGTCATGTGATTGGAGACCATGTACTGCGCACCAGCACAGATGATCAGACATAAGCCACGGATTAGTAGCGCGCGCCAATGTTTTAAGTGCCTTCAAGTAATCTGCATTCAAGGGGTCAGCACTGCCTATGGATAAGCCAACCGAATGCAATGATACGGGATACAACTCGGCAATAGCCTCTGCTTCCTTGAAACTTCTAGTATTCTCCTGTAGATGATTATCTGCCAATAATTCCATCCAAGCAAGTGGCGGCTGCTCCTCCACAATTTGCCGAAAATGGTTGGAGCGCATGCCAATACCAATCTGCGCTATTTCTGGATTACTAAACATGCTATATGCATTAAAGGCTATATAAGAATAACCTACTGCATGCGTACGCATGCAGTAGGTCAAGCGTGAAGTATAAATTACTTCGCAGGCTTAGTTGCAGCGACTATACCGCCCGTGAGCTTAGCACAAGTTCCCTTTGGAACATATACCCACTCATTGTCGCTGTTGTTGCTCGTTGCCTGCCCGGCACAGCCATGCTTTTTATTCAAAGCACCGCAATCATTCTTGCCTGCTTTAGATACGCCAGCACACTTCTCCCAAAATTTAGGTGTGTCAGGCACTGCTGCCTGTGCATTCATAGCAATTGAACCGACTGCCAATACACCAGCCAAAATTGAGGATTTACATAATGTTGATTTATCCATGATATTCTCCGTAATTTACGTCATATAAAAAGCTTGCAGCCTACACAATGGTTGCAAAGCACTTACAGTACAAATAAAGTGTACTACTTATATAGACGTTACGTAATCCGATTTCATTGCAAAAAAAGTGTAATAACTCATGCTATGGAGCGTTTTTTTTCTGTTATTATCGCTCTTATCACAGCAATGCAAGCCCAACGTAGTTGGTTTGCAGGTTTCAAAATCGAAGTATCTGCCTATTTTCTGTGCCTCAAGCCCACCACAGCATACAGTATTATGACATTAATTCACTCTCGCTCAACTTCAAAAGCGGTTAGTATACTATTGCCTGGATTATATCTCCCTTCTACCTCAATTCTATCACCTACAGATATTTGTAAAGAACTTGAAAATCCTTCCAAGCGTGCTGACGTGACATCTACATTGATGAAAGCAGCAGTTGTACCATACTCAGTTGAAATGACCCTTACAATTAAAGTATTTTGATTTACGCGTTCAGAGACTATCCCATAAACCTCCGTATAATCCTGTCCACTCTCGCCATCGAAACTGCCTTCATATTCGACTTCATAGGCTCGTAGTACGTTGGTAGCTGAATCATAGGCGCCCTCAACTTCTAATATAGCACCTATAGGTAAATCTATCACACTGGATAAACCCTCTAAACGTGACGCTGTGGCATCTACTGTGATAGTAGTAGTTGCAATATTTCCATACTCAGTTGAACGAACTGATAGTGAAAATATCCTTGATGCAGTGCTTACGGTAACTGAACCATATACTTCAAGATATTGCTCCCCAGCTCTGGTAACACCATCACGATCGTCATCGTCATCATGGAATCCGTCTTGATCAATATCACCATCACGATATCCATCTTGATCTAGATCATCATCAAAGTATCCATCTCCGTCACGGTCATCATCAATATATCCATCCTGATTACGGTCATGGGCCAACATAAAGTCTCTATTGCCCTCTCTACTATTTTGGGGGTTTGCATCTACTGGGTCAGCCAGCCCATCTGCATCTGAGTCATAAATTCCGCGCTGATAATCGCTATCAATGCTATTATGTATTCCATCATAATCACTATCAGATGTCGGCGTACTATCCACTGTAATGACTGTAAGCGCAGCACTATACATTCTATGAATACTGTCTGCTACCCCATCGTCATTACCATCTATGCCCTGCTGCTTTGCCTGTTGGCGGTTTGCTGCTAACGCAGTTAAATCTCCTAAATCTACTGAGGTTGACCCCGGTGCCGTAAAAACAGTATGAACATTGGTAGTCTGATCGTTATATATTTGAACAGCGTGCTTTATACTGTTCGTGCTGGACTGTTCATTACGTGTAAGTGCCAAATAATAGTTAATCCCCGGGTCTAATATAAGCACAAATGTGCTTTGACCGTCTCGCGTTTGGAGCGATGTAGTGGAATAATAACTACCATTAGTTCCAAACGCCTCAACAAGTGCATCCGATACGCTCCCTTGTATTTGGAATGTGCTACGACCAGCTGCCGAGTCTATATTAGAACTAGATCGTGCGCTTTCCTGTCCACAGCCAAGTAAGGCTGCAAAGGCTAGACCTGATATAAAAAATTTTAAATGTTGCATTATGAAGTCTCCTCATTGAATTTACTGACCACCACCTATAGATGGGCATAATGGCAGAATTATAAGGAGGGCTGCCAGCAGATGATATAGGGCAGACAATCAAATTGAGTTTTAGGAGGTTTCTACTAAGCAGGTTTTTCTCTATCTACCAATGTCAATAGAAAGTGACTAAGGAATTCATGTCTATTTTTATTATTGGATTTGTTAAATATGCTAATTGCCTGATTTTGAATAGTTTTTTCACTAACGCTCCGTAAGGAGGCTATCTCTTTATATGTAAACCCCTTTATAATCAGCATAGCGACTTCTTTCTCCGCTTTACTTAAAAGCCACCCCTCTAAAATATTTTCTATATAGACAGACAAATCCTTTTCAAAGTCAGATAGTGCTTCCGAAGCCTCCCTAAGCCTAGCTTTATGTGCTTGTAACTCCCTAATGTTGTAGTATAACAACCAGCAAGCAAGTAACACAAATATTAATTCTATCCATAAGTGTACACCTATATCATCCACCCAAAAATCAAAAACAACATCCAGGACAAAGAAAGATAAGATAAATACATTAATTATAACTATTTTATACATAACTAACCTACTCCCGACTTATGGTACGTATTGTAAAATATTCTGTGCTTATTGACCAACTTTAGCGACACGCTGCGAATCGCAGTTTACGTTACAAAGTACTTACGCCAGAGCATACACTGTAATCTTACATTATTTATAATAAACGTCTTTGTCTTTTGATTAGGTAAACAAAAAGTCTACTGGATAGCGATATTTTGACAGAAAAAATCAGAACGTGAGGCTATTTTTATACTGGAAATGGCAACTACGGGCAGCACTACAATATTGATAAAATTATTAGCCCTATCCTCATGTGCTTTATATCACTAATAATCTAGCTAATCTAAAGCCTTAAAGATATTTTCACACACTTTTTTGGCATCGCCGAAAACCATGAAAGACTTATCTAAATAGAAAGCCGCATTAGGTATCCCTGCATACCCTGGCGCCATAGATCGCTTAATTATGAATATTTGCTTGGCATTTTGTACATCTAAAATGGGCATGCCATAAATAGGACTTGACTTATCTGTCTTCGCTGCTGGATTAAACACATCATTTGCGCCAATGACCAAAACAATATCAGTAGTTGAGAAATCACTATTGATTTCCTCCAACTCTAATATATCATCATAATCCACATCTGCCTCTGCCAAGAGTACATTCATATGACCTGGCATACGACCTGCTACTGGGTGAATAGCAAACCGTACCAATACGCCACGCTCCTTTAGGCAATCAACCACCTCTTTCAAAGCATGTTGGGCATGTCCTACTGCCATGCCATAACCTGGGACAATAACAACCGATTCAGCATTCTGCATAAAATAGGCAACATCCTCTGCATGCGCCTGCTTAATTGACTCCCCTTCTGTTTGCACTACAGCAGTGGCATCTTCTGTCCCAAAGCCACCCATCAATATACTAATAATAGATCGGTTCATGTTCTTGCTCATAATATAGCTGAGTATAGCACCCGATGCCCCCACCAGAGAACCTGTAATAATAAGCACTGGATTAGACAAACTAAAGCCGATACCAACTGCCGCCCAGCCAGAATAGCTATTGAGCACAGACACTATCACTGGCATATCTGCACCACCAATAGGACTTACAGAAAGGAATCCAAAAAGCAAACCCACTACAAGCAGCAATACAAATAGCTCTAACTGTGCCTCATAGGCAAAAGCAACTACTAAAGCAACTATAGTGAGTAAGAAAACGCCACTCACTACGCGCTGATTTTTGAACATAAGGAACTTCCAATTTGGAAAAACTCCTTGCAACTTCATAAAAGCAACGCACGAACCAGTAAAAGTAATAGAACCTATAACCAGCCCTACTGAAAGCTCTACTATCTGCCCAACATTTAACAAATCAATTCCATACTCTTCTGGTGACGTATACGCCGCAGACGCAATAAAAACAGCAGCCAAGCCTACAAAGCTATGGAATAACGCCATCAGCTGCGGTAAAGCTGTCATCTGAATGCGTAAGGCAATCAACGAACCAACCAAACCGCCAGACAAAATAGCAACAAAAATCCAAACAACATTATGTGTACTGGGCATAGCGATAGTGGTAAATACCACTATTGCCATACCAACCATGCCAATCAGATTACCCCTTCGGGCACTAGATGGAGACGCCAGCCCGCGAATAGATAAAATAAAGCAAACTGCCGCAATCAGGTGAAAATAAACAGCAAAATTGTCCATTACGACCTACTCTTACGCTTGGTGAACATAGACAGCATTCTATTGGTAATAAGAAAGCCCCCAAAAATATTAACACTTGCCAGAAAGATAGCGATAAACCCCAAAATTGCGCTTAAAGAAACGCCCTCTAAACCTGCAGCAATAATGGCTCCAACAATAACCACTGATGAAATCGCATTAGTCACACCCATTAGCGGCGCATGAAGCGCAGGCGTTACTGACCAAACCACGTAATAGCCGACAAAGCATGCTAAAACAAATAAATATAACAGCGAAGTAAACTCCATTTTTATCCTTATCTTATAGAATACTACTCAAAGAAAGCCTTCCAGTCCTCTGCTCTCAACACACCATCTTGGAACAACAGAGTCTGATCTAAAATATCATCCTCTATATCCACCTGTACTGTATTATTCTCGACTGATAATAGCTCCACAAAATGCACCATATTTTTAGCCAATAATTCGCTGGCAGTCTGCGCCACCATTGATGCCACATTGGAATAACCCAAAATATGCACACCCTCTTTACAAACAACTTTGCCATACTGACTCATACTGCAATTGCCACCAGCTGACACTGCCAAATCAACAATGACTGACCCTTTTTTCATGCTTTTCACCATCGCATCATCTATGAGCACAGGGGCTTTTCTATTAGGAACCAACGCAGCACAAATCACAATATCCTGCTCGGTAATCACTTGCCGAACCAAAGCATTTTGCTTCTGCATATAAGCCTCAGACATCGCCTTAGCATAGCCAGTAGAACTTTGAGCATCCTTAAACTCCTCATCCTCAACAGCGACAAACTTAGCACCCAAAGATTCCACCTGCTCTTTTGTACTGGGTCGCACATCTGTAGCACTCACTATTGCACCTAAGCGTTTTGCTGTCGCAATGGCTTGCAACCCCGCAACCCCCACGCCCATCACCATTATCTTGGCTGCCTTAATCGTTCCTGCAGCGGTCATCATCATTGGTACCGCTCGCGGCAAAAATTCAATAGCATCTAACACCGACTTATACCCGACCAGGTTGGCCTGTGAACTCAGCACATCCATAGACTGTGCTCGCGAGGTACGCGGAATACGCTCCAATGCAAACACATTAACCTTCTTCGCCAATAGTTTCTTGAGCACTTCAGCATTATGCATTGGCTGAGCAATACACACCAAATACTTACCCGCCTCCAACAAATCGGTCTCTTTAAGTGTTGGAGGAGCCACCTTAAGTACCACATGGGCATCCTTCAGGGCTTCCACTGCATTTGCAACAATTTTTGCACCAACAGCGATAAACTGCTCATCGCTAATGTGCGCCAAATTACCTGCACCACGCTCAACAACCACCTCAAAGCCTTTCTTTAAATACATTTGAACAGCAGCAGGACTTAATGCCACACGCCTCTCATGGGGTGCACTCTCTTTTAGAACAGCAATTTGCATACCTTAATAACCTTTGACTATGAAACCGCTTTCATTATCCTCTAAAACCACTTAAACATAACCAATTTATTTACCCAATATACCGAAAAAAACACACATTTTCCTACTCGGCATGCGCCATTACAAAACAAACAATACCAAATTTTAGCTCCGCACGAATGAGCTCATAAACACACCACCAAACACCAGCGCAGCCCCAACAATATGATAGTAAGCCAGCTGCTCATCTAACAATCCAACACTTGCTACGGTTGTAAACACCGGCATTAAATGTATGCTCTGGCTCGCAGCAGCTGCACCTATTCTACGCACACAATACGCATACGTAATAAAAGCAACAATTGAGGCAAACACCCCTATATACAGATAACTAACTATATTTAGCGCACCAGTCGGTATAGGCTCTGCTCCACTCAGCCCCCAAATAGCTGACAGCACCAACCAGCCCATCAGCATCGTAATCGCAAAAAACTCCAAAGAACTTAACTCCTCTGGTCTATAGCGCAATAAATTAGAATACAACGCCCAAACAACCGCCGCAGCCACAATCACAAAATCGCCTGTAAAACCACCCCACTGATAACTGCTCTCCAAGCGGGTAGTAATAGCCACCACGCCCAACAGCGAGCACACAACGCCTAATAACTGCATCCAATGCAACGTCTGCTTCCAAAACAGCAAGGCCAGAATAAGCGTAAACACAGGGATACTACTATTAAGAATGCTCGCGTTAGCCGCTTGTGTATGATGCAGCCCAGCATACACCATAGCGTTATACAGAGTAATACCACAAACTGCCGTTACAAATAACACACCAAAATGCGCTTTAATAACTGCACGCTTCTTCCATAATTGAGGCAAAAACCATGGGATAAACAAAAGACTGGCAACGCTCCATCGAGCCATACTCAACGCCACTGGATCAATAGCCGTTTCTTCTGACAAAAAGCGGCCTATAATAAAATTACTGCTCCAGCACAGTGGAGCAACTGGAAACACTAACCAGACCCACTTACTCACCGTCTAGCCACACTCACTTAAAGCGAAATTTAGGCAATCCGACATTAGTACGAATCGCCCACAGCCTAAGCACAAAAATGAGCAAGCCCACAATTACCGACGCTAATACTGTACTCATACCAAAATGCAGCAACGCAATAAAGCCCAATGCACCACCCCACGACAGCGTTGCATACAATGCACTCGTAAAAACAATCGGATGCTCATTGCATAGCACATCGCGCATAATACCGCCCATCACGCCTGTCAACATACCCATAAAACTGGCAGCAATAATAGAAATATCCATTGACAGCGCAACAATGGTTCCTGCAATAGAAAACGTAGCAAGTCCTGCTGCATCGGTGATAAGAAAATGCTGTGGACGGACACGCACCACACGAGCCACCATAAAGGTAATGATAGCACTCACAACAGAAGCGACAAAAAATACTTGATCATACACCCAAAACACATCCCTATCCAACAACATATCTCGTAGCGAACCACCTCCCAATGCTGTTGTAATAGCAATAATAACCACTCCAAACAAATCAAACTGCTTATCACCTGCTTTAAGCACGCCAGATGCCGCAGACCCCACCACCGCAATCAACGTCAACCAATATAAAACCGTTATAAAATCAGAAACCAATACCATTGCTATTTTCTATGCAACCATGACTCCAAAAATAACGTACGGTAGTACAACGCCCGCAATATAGCACAGCCTATGTAAGCGCCTCACATCATGATAAAACTATTTTTTAGGAACGGCAACCACCCTAAACCCATCTACACTAAATCCGCGATTGGGAAGGTTTGCCGCACGATGCGCAAACCGCATGAAATGCTCAGGACAATGATGCGACCCACCTCGGCGCACTCGGGTTGTGCCATCCGCAGGTCCTTGGGGATTATGTGTTGTAAAACGATCTGCATACGTATTACCGCTATACCAATCATCGACCCACTCCCACACGTTGCCCATCATATCGTACAACCCAAAAGCATTAGGTTTACGTGTTCCTACTGGATGCGTGATATCGTCGGAATTGATAATAAACCACGCATAATCCTCTACCTCATCAGGGCGCATCCCCTGATCCCCTGCACGGGCTGCATACTCCCACTCTGCTTCAGTAGGTAAGCGATAATCATACTGCTTATCTAACGCACTCAATTCCTGAGTGAAACGCTGTGCCATAAACCAGTTAATACCATTTACTGGCAAATTCTCCCAGTTATCGCGCTGCCAAGTATTACCGGGACGATTCTCCATCACCTCAAGCCACTGCTTCTGAGTAACCTCAGTTTGACCCATTAAAAAAGCATCAATACGCACCTTATGATACGGTGTCTCATCTACCACATCCGTCTCCTTAGGACTAGGAAACTCAGATAAGGCATCCTCCACATCCTCCGTACCCATAAAAAAAGAACCACTCGGCACTTCAACAAAACGCATACCCAAAACATTAGTCACTTCCGCACGAACAGTACACACCAAAAGCACAGCAAATAGCGTTCCACATAATAATTTATACATCCTTTCTACACCTCTTAAAAAACAAACTAACAGCCGCCTAATACATAGCGGCACACAAACGACTAATCAGTATACTGCATACGCACTGTCCATCATCAGCCTTTTCTTCCAAATGTCAGCAAAACAACTGTAATAGGCATCGTTTATCCTATTACTCTGCGCAAAGCGCGGTCGCAGAACGACATGCCACGACTACGCGCAACACGACAAACCACCCTTTGAAGCAGTACGACTGCTACGACAAGGCGCTCAAAAAAGAAAATTATTTGCTTGCTGTGGTATTTTGAACAAATTTGGCAACATGTTCATTAGCTGGATTCGCCAATATTTCATCGGGCGTGCCAATCTGACTAATCCCCCCCTCTTCAATAATGGCAATCCGTGAACCTATATGAATAGCCTCATTCAAATCATGTGTTATAAATATGATGGTTTTTTGCACCTTTTGTTGCAACTCTAGCAGTTGATCTTGTAACTCACAGCGAATAAGCGGATCTAACGCGCTAAAAGCCTCATCCATAAGCAAAATATCTGTATCGGCACTCAAAGCACGCGCTAAGCCAACACGCTGCTGCATGCCACCGGAAAGTTGCGAAGGGTACAGAGCCTCATTACCCTCTAAACCCACTAAAACAAGCGTTTCAGCCGCGTGCTCTAACGCCTTCTTCTTGGGCACACCAGCAACCAACAGTCCATAAGCCGCATTCTCTAATACCGTTTTATGTGGCAACAGCCCAAAATGCTGAAAAACCATGCTCATTCTGGTACGCCTTAACTCAATGAGCGCCTTCGTATTCAAAGAGCATACATCTATATCCTCTAAAAAAATAGCGCCTTCCGTTGGCTCAATCAAACGATTGAAGAGCCGAATAAGTGTTGACTTGCCCGACCCTGACAAGCCCATCAACACGAATATTTCTCCACTACGCACATCCAAAGACACATCGTGCAAACCCACCGTACACTCTGTTTGGCTATATATGCTTGCCTTATCCTCGCCCTGCTTAACTAAATCTAATGCAACAGGAATTTGCGCATCACTACCATAGATTTTATAGATATGCTCAAGGCGAATTTTGATATCCCGACTCAAAACCAACCTCAATTAGAAGTATTCTGGCTACGCATAGCAGCGGTTCGCTTACCATACGCCTGTGCGATACGATCAAAAATAATAGCCAAAAATACAATCGCCAAACCTGCCAACAAACCTTTTGACACCTCAAGCCGCTGAATGCCCTGAAGCACCTGATAGCCCAAACCACCTGCACCAATCATAGACGCTATCACCACCATAGAAAGAGCCAGCATCGTTGTCTGATTAATACCTGTCATAATCGTTGGTAAGGCCAGAGGGAACTCTACAGTAAACAGTTTTTGCCGTGCAGTCGTACCAAAAGCATCTGCCGCCTCCACTACTGCTGGATCAACTTGGCGAATACCCAAATTCGTCAAACGCACAATCGGTGGCAAAGCAAAAACCAACGTTGCCAACACCGCAGGCACTTTTCCTGGACCCAGCAACATCACAAAAGGGATAAGATAAACAAACGTAGGCAACGTCTGCATAATATCCAACACTGGCAAAAACACCCTCTCAACACGATCAGAACGTGCCATAAAAATGCCCATGGGCAAGCCAATAAAAACAGCCATTAAGGTAGAAACCAGCATCAACACTATAGTCTGCATAGTCTCTTCCCAATAGCCAATCGCACCACACAAAAATAGCAGCAGCATAATTAACAAACTACGCTTCCAGCACCGCGAGGCATGATAGGCAATCGCGCCAATAGCAATCAAAATAATATACCAAGGCACAGCAGTGAGCAAATCTTCCAAGCCAATCACAAGCTTAAGCAACGGCAGGAAAAAATCCTCTATGCTCTCGCCAAAGTTAATTACCAAATCTTCAAAACGCTGATCTACTACATTACGCAGTGACCTGGTATCAAAAATGGAAGGAAAATTAGAAGCCATGTCAATAGCATACGAACGCTACGCATTCGTATGCCCACACAATACAGAGAAATTAGCGGCTTACTTTGTCCGCAACCTCAGTTGGAACCCACTGTCTCCACTCATCAAAAGACTTTAAGAAGTGTTCAGCGGCATCTGCGGGAGACGCCTTATTAGCATCTGCCCATGCAAGCACTTGGTTGAGAGAGGCCACTTTATAGGTTGCCTTAGATAAGAATTTTGCCACATCAGGTGCCTCATCTTTAACCTTATTGGTCATCACTGTCACAACCTTAGCACTCGCAAAATCAGTACGCTGTGGATTAGCGCAAGACTTATCCGAAATACAAGAAAACTTGCTCTTATCGAAACGATCCATTTTCAACTTCTTCAAGTTATAGCGACCTAGCACATCTGTTGGCCCCCAGTAATAAGCCAGAACAGGCTTTTTGCGTGTTACCTGCCGCGCAATGACCGCTTTCAAATTTGCACCCGATCCGGGTGAGAAATACTCAAAATTAGCCTTCTCCAACGCATACGCTTTGAAGAAATTACGCGTAGTAATCTCACAGCCCCATCCCGGAGGACAGCCATAAAAACGACCTTGCTTGGGATTTTCTTTGCTTGCAAACAGTTTCCAGTATTTTGCCAAATCATCCACATGACGCAAATCAGGATACTTATTATAAATATAATCTGGAATAAACAGACCTTCTACACCGCCTCCTTCAAAGGTATCGCCCGCCACAGAGGCATTACCTTTTTTCTGTATTTTTTTCCATGACTCTTCAACCGTACTAATCCACAACTCTGGTACGATATGTGGCTTAGATTTTGACAGCACACTGGACATAGTAGGCACCGTATCCCCTGGAACCAACTCGGCACTACAGCCATAACCATCACGCAAAATGCGCAATAACACCTCAGCATGAAAAGAGGCTGAAAGCCAAGTCATATTGGCAATACTCAACTTGCCAGCCTTACCACAATTTGGCGCAGCATTAGCTGTTGAAACAATAAAACATAAAGATAAAAAGAATGAGACGAACATGAATCGTCCACGTGACAAATTTTGCATAACTTCTCCTTGCCAGTTTGCCGTTTAAAAATTAAATGGTTTCTGTTGGGGAGAATTACTTCTGGGCTAAATCACAATACGCTACACGCACGAATCAAGCCAAAAAAGGGCAGAAAGCGCAAACAAATTCCCAAATTATTCACACTTCATATTGCTGAAAAATCAGCTGCTTACAATGCACCAGCTCTCACTGCTACATACGCTACCTAAACGATCACCTGACGAAAGACCATATGGTTTTCACCAAGCAACCTGTGTATTACCGAAGCAATCCTATTTGTACGCATTCTAACCGATAAGCACAAAATCTGCCGAACAATCCAAATCCCCCTCGTAGTAGGAGATGTCCGATATGCCGTACTCAACCGCCCTCCTTCGGCGGAGAATTTCAGGGTACAGGCTTTGTGAAACAGCTGTGCCTACTGCATTGAATGCAAGCCAATCGTGTTCCCCTCTGTATCTATAACTATAGCGATAAATCCATGCTCTCCAATCCCCATTTTTGGAACAGCCACTGTACCACCTGCTGCTTCAACTTTAGATGCCTCAACCGAGCAGTCTTTACAACTGAAATATACTAACGTACTATTGCCACCAGCCTTTACGCCTTCCATTTTACAAATAGCACCACAGGCGCCGGGCAGTTCACCCATAGGAAACGCCCACATCTCTGGCTGTGGGAAGGGCTTATCTGTATTCGGCTCATCCACACGAGTCAACGTTTGACCCAAAACAGCCTCATAAAAACCCTTAGCTCGTGACATATCATCCACATAAATCTCAAACCAGCACACCGCATTACTTTCCATAATAAAACCCTCCAAAAGATAATTAAAAAAATATAACCTACATCTACATAAACCGCTGCCGCTTTAACAGCACAGGAACATATAAACTGGCAATCAGTATACCCCAAATCAGTAACTGTGACGACACCGGCAATTGCTCCAAAATGGGGCGCAACGGTGTAAGCGCATAACAAACAACAATATGATAACTAAACACCAACAAAGCCGACTGACCAATCCGCGTAAAAAAACGCGCACAAAACCATCTTGGACGAACCTGCACCACCACATAAATCAGATAAGCCAAAAAGAATGTATTAACAACACGCACTGCACCTAAATTACGCGCATCAAACCACTCCACATACGGCAACGTATCCTGCAATAGCGCAAACTGATGTCTATATAAAAACAACGGCAAACAAACCACCACTGCCACAACAACATAACGTGTAGAAATCGGCAACCTAAAAGCAGCATTTTGTGCACACCGATACCCTAACACCATACCAGCCACAAATAACAGCTGCCATGCCAGCAATTCAAACCAGCCCAAATGGGTATCGGTATAAGTCTCAATCAACAACTGCGGCCGCGCTTGCGCCACAACCCACAGCACAACTGAAACAAGCATCAGCCACTTCCACCGCCCCGCAGCCAGCAAACGCATAGCAGGAATAGACAGCATAATAAACACACAATACATTGGCAAAATATCTAATAACCCCGTTTGATGTATAAAAAAAGCACCTCGCAATAACATAGACCATGGATCATTTTTTATCATCTCTTGACTCTCCCAAATTTGGGGCCAAGCCTCGGCAAAATCCGACCAAGAAAACAGCACAACAATCAGCGCATACGCAGCGATATGATACCTATAAATAACCCCAACACGCCGTATAGCCAGACTATCAAACTGTGCGCTACTCTGGTTATATTTTCGTCCATATATCATGCCAAACATAATCCCTGACAACAACACGAACCCTTCAGCAGCAGAAACAAAACCCAACGTCTGGAACGTCCAATCGTAAGTGTACGGTGCAAGCGATGGCAGCGGAAAATAAATAAGATGATCTGCCATCATAATCACCAGCATTAAGCCCCGCAAAAAATCCAAGCTCTGAATACGAGAAGGGGGAGCAGTAGTGTCTGTCATATAATCCTTGAAACGTAGAAAGACCGCCTCATTATATGCACAGGACAAACACTTTGTATCACCTTACAATACACTTTCCACACCACCAGTAGCAGAGCGACACCCCTAATGATTATAGACCGACTCAACCGCCCAACAACATGACTGAAAAACTGATTTCTTCTGCCGTATTTTGGTTTTCTTTTGCCTACACTATAGGACCATTCTGGCTGGCAGTCATGCGCAGAGCCAGTGAAGGCGAAATCGCCAAATTTTATAAACACTACATCCCCTACCTTCTGTTTAGCTGGCTCATAGAAATCACCCTGATTGTTTGGACAGTCAACTACTTTGGCGGACTGCACACCACCCTAATCACCGCCATGCACTTTATTGGCGCAGCCCTTATTTTGCGGATGGCGCTCTCTATCTTCACCAACAAAGGTAATAAAGAAATACGGGTACGCTTTAATTTTTGGGACATGACCTTGCTATCACTCAGCAACCCCAAAATATGGTCCAGCGTTCCAGCAGGAGCACTGATAGCAACCTATACCGACTCGCTGCTATTAAACGGTGTTATCTTTTGGGCAATTAGCCTACCGCTTTTTTTATCCTCAAGCATCATTTGGGTTGCTTTAGGCAAGCAAGGTGTACGCATCTTAGGCGATAAATTACAAATCATCAACAGCACCCTTATGGCAGGCTTTGCACTCTACCTTCTTTATAAAGGCATACTACTGCTCTAACAACGCACCCTATTATTGCCATACCGCATGCACGCTTATATACATAATTTATGTATATAATAAAAGGCTATGCAGCGCACATCCACTCACCTTAAAAAAAACATCGCCCTCTCTAATCGGCTTATTTTCGCCTTAGACGTATCCAGCAACGCAGAAGCAAAAGCCTTAGTAGAAGAACTAGGCGATACCGTCTCTTTCTACAAACTCGGTTTGCAGTTTTTTATGAGTGGGCAATATCGAGAAATGATAGACTGGCTGCTTGCCAAAGACAAACAAGTATTTGCAGATCTCAAATTCTACGACATACCTCAAACCGTTCATCTGGCTGTTAAAGCCCTCAGTGACAGTGGCGCAACCTTTGTAACTGTACACGGCAACGACGCCATCCTTCAAGCTGCCGTTGCAGCAAAAGGCAGCATGAACGTACTGGCAGTCACTGCCCTAACCAGTTTAGATGAAAGCAGTTTACAAGAATTAGGCGCAGGAACCAGCCTAAAAGACATCGTCCTTTCTCGCACCCAAACCGCGATTGCCGCTGGCTGCTACGGCGTTATTGCCTCAGGCTTAGAAGCCGCTGACTTACGCGCCGCATACGGCAACGACTTTGCTATCATCACTCCCGGCATACGCCCCGTAAATCAAAAAGATGACCAAAAACGCTCTGTTAGCGTAGAACAAGCCTTTAACAATGGCGCAGACTACATTGTCGTTGGCAGACCCATCAGAGACCACCACGGGCACCCCTCACGCAAAGCCGCTGCTGAAGCCATTCAACAAACCATATCCTCTCTATTTTCATAACCCAAAAGCCATAAAACCACAGTCTGATGACACACTACATTGGGCGATTTGCGCCCTCACCAACGGGTCGCCTACACTTTGGATCACTGGTCAGCGCCATAGCCAGTTTTTTAGACGCACGCGCCTGCCAAGGGACATGGCTCCTCCGCATAGAAGACATTGACCCCCCGCGCATAGAAACAGGAGCTGCCGACAGCATCTTAGCCACTTTAGACGCCTACGCACTCCACTGGGACGGAACGCCCACCTACCAAAGCCAGCGCTTAGAACACTATCACCACCACCTACAGCAGCTACATGATGCAAGACGCACCTACTACTGCAACTGCAGCCGCCGAACCATTCGTGAACAAGGCGGGCACCTTGACAACCACTGCCGTCAAGCCAACAACACCACCGGCATCATCCGCCTACACACACAAGGCAGCATAAACTGGCATGACGGTATTCAGGGACCACAGCAACGCTGCTTTGATACACAAGGCGACTTCATCCTAAAACGCCGTGACGGCTTCTTTGCCTACCAATTAGCCGTAAGCGTTGACGACGCTCTCCAAGGCATAACCCACATTGTGCGCGGCAGTGACCTACTCTCCTCAACCGCCATGCAAATCTATCTGTTACAGCAATGGGGATACACCATCCCACACTACGCACATAGCCCCACCATCATCAATCGCGAAGGCAATAAACTCAGCAAACAGCACTTTTCACCCACGCTCTCCATAGAGCCCAACGCCATCCGCAAAAACTGGATAAAAGCCCTACATCACTTGGGGCACTCTCCGCCACAATCCCTCACACACCAAACCATAAACGCTATTAAAGACTGGGCAATCACGCACTGGTCTCTCTCTGCAATACCCGACACCCTACAACAAGCAGAACACAGAAAAACGCCGAACAGCGCCGCCCCTTAAATCAAATCAAACAACAATTTGACAATAAAAACACTAAGCACCACATTCAGCACCCATCTGATCCACTTCTCCCCTTTTTTAACCGATGTCTGCGCGCCCAGATAACCTCCGATACTCGTCCCCACAGCTAATACACACCCCGCCAACCACAACACATCAACCTGTGTAGCAAAAACCATAAGCGCAGCAACGGTATATACCAACACCACCGTCACCTTATACATATTCGTACGCACCAAATCTAAGCCCATCACCTGATTCAATATAGGCATCAAAATAAAACCAACCCCTATCTGAATAAAGCCCCCCCAGAACCCCGCACCAATCATACACACATGCCCCCAAAACAACCGTTTGGGCTCGCCCTGATGATCCACTGCCTTATACGTATTACCAAACGCAGTAACCAGCATCACCGCAACCATCACCGTTATTAACACCACATTAAACCAAACCTCATCCAAGCGCACCCCAACCTGCGCCCCCCCCACTGCACCAATGGTAGCGCACAATGCCAACGTAGCGCTCAGCCGAAAATCAGCTAAACCATTACGCCAAAAACCGATTACTGCAGACAGATTTTGAAACAAAATACCAATGCGATTTGTGCCATTGGCTACTGGGGCAGGAACCCCCATAAACAGCATAATAGGCACAGTCAATAACGACCCACCCCCTGCCATCACATTCAACCAACCAGAACCAACGCCAACCAACGCCAGCAAACCCAACTGCCACCACTCTAACACCACAACCCCTCTCCTACAAACAACACATACTAAAATCAAAAAAGCGAGCCGATCTATAAGCCGGGTTCTGTCATGAGCAGTCATTCATCTTGGCAAGCGTGTCACCACGCTGCTCTGCGCGAACTACCCGAAAGTCATGCGGGCAACATGTTGTATCCGAAGACACGTACTTTCCTATTTGTCTTGCTCCAGATGGGGTTTACCCTGCCACTGCTGTTACCAGCAGAGCGGTGCGCTCTTACCGCACCATTTCACCCTTACCATTCACTACCTAAATAAGCTATGGCGGTATATTTTCTGTGGCACTTTCCATCAGCTCACACTGTCCAGAAGTTATCTGGCATCTTGCCCTATGGAGCCCGGACTTTCCTCTGCGTACAGCGACTGCTTAACCGACTCGCCTCACCATTATAAAGGCAATGACTGGGAGGCTGAATCTTTACCGAGCATGCAAATGAGTTGCGTTCATCCTACCAATGGTGCTAAAATGAAACAACTTGTGAACGAATTTTATGGTAACTGGACACTATGTGTGCGCCCACAAAAACAGCAACACTGCTTAAAAGTGCTATCCTTTGCCAGCACAGGACTACTTGCAAATAATCTGATTACAGTTGATTCCGACCCCAATTTACACACTGTCGTCGTTGCTGGATCGCAGCAAAACCTTGGAGAAACAGTCGCTCCCTCCTCAATAATCCAAAGCATCTTTAGTTACCCCTTTGACAATGTCCTAAGCTATCGCATCACCACAGGCAACAATCTATTTGCCATAGATCGCACCAGGCACCCACTACTACCCCACCTGCTACTAACGGTGGCGGTAGTGGTGGCGGCAGCCGTCGCCGCAGCGGCGGCAGTGGTGGCTGTAGTCTGCACCATACGGCAACAACCGATTGGGTGCTCTGGCTACTCGTGCTGCTTAGTGTCGTTGCCTTACGCCGACGACGCTACAGTTAGCGTTACTTGCCGCCACGAGCGTACAACAATCTGTGCAGTCCACCACCAGTACCACTGGTTAAAAAACCTGCTTAAAAACCTTGTTACACTGCCCCCAGAGGGCAGTGTTTGTTTTTTTACTGTTTATATTGAAATTGTAATACTATGAAAAATTCTGCTGTTCAAATCGCTAATGTATCCGTTTGCCAATCATTATTTGAGTTTATCAACAATGAGGCATTACCCAATACGGGCATTGAGAGTGCCCATTTTTGGGAACAGTTGAGCGTAATTGCCACTGATCTCCTCCCTGAAAATCGAGCGTTACTTGCTAAGCGCAACGCCTTACAGCAACAAATAGATGCGTGGTATCAACAAGGAGGCACAGACCCTGTAGCGCATAAGGAATTTTTACAGTCTATTGGCTATTTGAGCGTAGAGCAAGAGGATGATTTTTGTGTAGATACAGCGCATGTGGATTATGAGATAACCGATATTGCAGCTCCCCAATTGGTCGTTCCGGTCAATAATGCACGCTATGCCCTGAATGCAACCAATGCGCGCTGGGGCTCTTTATATGATGCTCTGTATGGTACCGATGTTATTGATGAGCACGATGGTAAAGAGAAAGGGAGTGCATTCAATCCTAAACGGGGGCATGCTGTTACCGAGTATGTGATGCGCCTGTTGATAGAATGGCTCCCTTTGCAGCATGGTACGCTGGCAGATGCTACTGCTTTTTATGTACACAATGGTGCGCTGCATATTACTGTAAATGGCAAAATAACGCAGTTGCACGATGATGCTGTGTGGGTAGGCTATCAAGGGAAGGCTGATAGTCCATCAGCATTGCTTTTTAAGCATCATAACTTGCATATTGAGCTGCTGTTTGATAAGAGCCACCCTGTAGGAAAAAGGAGTCCTTGTGGGCTAAAAGATGTTGTATTAGAGTCCGCTGTTACGACTATTCAGGATTGTGAGGATTCTGTTGCTGCGGTAGATGCAGAGGATAAAGTGCTTGTATATCGAAATTGGTTAGGGCTTATGCTAGGTACCTTAAGCGAGACAGTGCATAAGAATGGTATACCAGTTGAGCGTACCCTCAATCCGAATAAGGCATATAGTGCACCTGATGGCTCACTATTTGAGCTAAGCGCGCGCTCCTTACTTTTGTGCCGTAATGTGGGGCATTTAATGACTAATCCTGCTATTATCATGGCAGATGGGTCCGAAATACCCGAGGGGATTATGGATTGTATGGTGACTGCATTATGCGCCTTACATGATTTAACGAATAGACGAGTTAATTCACAAGCGGGCAGTATGTATATTGTTAAACCCAAGATGCATGGACCTGAGGAGGTGGCTTTTGCTGTCAAATTGTTTGGGCGTGTTGAGCGCGCTTTGGGACTGGCAGAGAATACGCTCAAAATCGGCATTATGGATGAAGAACGCCGCACAAGCATTAACCTCAGGGCCTGCATTCGTGCAGCAAAATCGCGCATTGTATTCATCAATACAGGGTTTTTAGATCGTACCGGAGATGAGCTACATACTGCCATGTATGCAGGCGCTATGCTGCCTAAAGGCGATATGAAAGCAGCTACATGGTTGCAGGCATACGAGAAAGCAAATGTTATTGTTGGCTTACAGTGTGGCTTGCCCGGACATGCACAAATAGGCAAGGGTATGTGGGCAATGCCTGATGAAATGGCGCGTATGATGCATGATAAAGTCGGACACCCCGCATCAGGAGCTAATACCGCGTGGGTCCCTTCTCCTACAGCAGCCACCTTACATGCTATTCACTATCATCAGGTGGATGTGCTTGCCGTTCAGCAACAGTTAATGCAGGAGTGCTTAACATACCCTTTGGATGCGCTTTTGACGATACCTATTTTGAATACTGTGCCCAGTTCTGAGGCTATAGCGCAAGAGTTAGATAGCAATTGTCAGAGCATATTGGGCTATGTAGTACGCTGGATTGATCAGGGCATTGGATGCTCTAAAGTGCCAGATATTAACCATGTGGGCTTGATGGAGGATCGTGCTACCTTACGTATTTCTTCACAGCTACTTGCAAACTGGCTGCTGCACGGCTTGATTACTAAGGAGCAAGTTAGCAATGCTATGCAGCGCATGGCAGCGGTAGTAGATGCACAAAATGCACATGATGCTGCCTATACGCCAATGGCTCCTGAATGTGATGGTCTAGCGTTTACTGCAGCTTGTACATTGGTGTTTAATGGCGCTACAGTGGAAAACGGCTATACAGAGCCTGCTTTACATCATTTTCGCTTGCTGAAAAAAACGGAAAATACATCTGCCTCAACAGCAGAGTAGCCCTCTTTAAGAAAAGCGGTATTTTTATTACTTTAGATTTGAGTCTTTCTACTCATCTTCACAGTAGATAGATGATAGCGGCGGCGAGAAAGTAGTATTTTAAGCAGTGCGAGCAAGCAGAGCAGCAGTAAAGATGGGTCATAATCGCTGTCCAATATCAAGGCACAGCCACCACTTTCTTCACTTGAACGACTGTCTAAAACAATAAAGACGTCTGTGTTTGCAACACCTACTAAGGAGAGAACATTGCCATTTAATCCCTTAGCTCTATCGTACGATCCAGCATTATAAGCGTCACTATCATTGATACCGCCATCTGTAATGCGAACAAGAATACACCGATTACCGCTGGTTAGTCCAGAAGAGTACAGTCCACTATCTGCCTCAGGGCAACTGCCATTGGCTAAGAGTGGTGCGCTGGATGTGGCATCACCTTGACTGGTGTCAAAATCGCGCCAACCTATTCCCAGTAGATACGTTCTTAACACTAAGGAGCCATTGGGTAGCTGGCTAGGTAAGCGAATTGTGGCTAACGCAATGCTACCAACATGACGAAGGCCTGCCATTTCCATGTCAATTAAACCTGTTCTATATTCAAATACGGGGTCTGCTACATAGCCTGTTCCTCTACCTAAGCCGTTTAGGCTCTCAATGCTTTCTTCTGTTAGCACCAGCCCTGTAGAGAGTGCCATAGAGCGCGCAAAATAACCAGAGCGCGCAACGTTCTGTGACTCACTTAGTCTGTACGATGCGCTCTCAGTCCATATGATACGACGAATACTGGTACTCTCTTGTATTTCATCAGGCAGGCCGTCTTGCTCTGAGTCAATCAGTTGACTCACCTCTATTTGATTTGGCAGCACAGTCAATACCAGACTACCTCTGGACGCGGCAGTGATACCCTGAGCACTTCTACGGTGCACACTCACTGTAACTTCATATACACCCTCTGCAAGATTGCCAGGATTAAATATTATGCGCTGGCAAGATCCATGACCAGAACTCAGTAGGCCACCATGGCTTTCATGATGCGAGAGACAGAGTGCACTACCTGTTATGCGAGATACTATTTCTGTGGTTCCTATGGACCAGTCCAAGAAGGTCTGCGCTGACTGCCAGCCACCTAAGCGGGCGGTTATCGTAACCGTTCCACCACCTGCTCTTATGGCTCGAACCTTGCCATTGCCGTTGCCTTCTTGGAATAGTTCTAACCAGACTACTGGTTGGTTGTGGATTTGTGGATTTGTGCCGTCTAAAATTTCTTGCCCATCTCCGACACCATCGCCGTCTAAGTCACTATTAAACTGCGCATTCACCACCCCTAAGCCCTGCAAATAGAATTCTACAGCGTTGCTTAAACCGTCGGTATCACTGTCTGCTGCACCGTTACTTATAGGGCTATTTGCATTGGTCCGAGAGTACCCTTGGCGCACTTCAATAATATCGGGCAAACCGTCACCATCTGTATCTGTTTCAGCTGTTAAGCCAGAGTTTGAGCTACAGCTGATGTTATCAGATGGTATCGCTGGATTTGCATCCGCACAGCCAATCAGGGTCTCTATCGTATCAGGAATACGATTTCCGTTGATGTCTGTTTCAATATCTGCCTCATGTGGATTGAGGTTGTTAGCAACTTCAAATACGTCTGGATAACCGTCAGCATCAGCATCACTTATGGCACTGACGCCCGTTATGCCAATACTGGCAAGATAGCCTTCAATCGCATTAGTAATACCGTTAGCATTACTATCACCTGCTCCATTCAAATACGGAGAGTCTGCATCGTTTATACCATTGGATAGAATATACTCTAAACCATCTGGCAGACCATCACCATCCGAGTCAAACGCTCCATCAGGAATGCCGTCATTGTTGCTATCTGCCACATTGCCAGCGCCTCGTTCTTCAAAGCGATTTTGTAGGCCATCGCCATCTGAATCCTCTACGTGATCAAAGACACTATCAAGATCTGTATCACGGTTATTTGGCGCAGTATTGAACTCCCGCAACTCTAAAATATTACTTAAACTGTCACCATCTGCATCTTCATCTGCATCGCTTAGCCCATTGTTATTTGTATCGCTTAGAGTGGCTGAGGTATTTGTTAGGTAGAATTCTTCACCGTCTGTCAGACCATCGCCATCAGTATCAGCACGATATGGATCAGTGCCTATCTGAACCTCTTCCAGATTAGTGAGCCCGTCTGAGTCAAAGTCTTCGGCACCATCATTTATACCGTCATTATCTGTGTCAGGGTCTGTGGGTAAGGCCGTAAGCGTTATGGCACGTGAGGTGGATGCAAATATATTCCATTCAGCCCCATCGGATAGACCATCACCATCTGTGTCAGGATTTCTGGGGTTAATGCCCAAAAATAATTCAAACCCATCGGACAGACCATCATCATCTGTGTCTCCATTATGGTCTGAAATAATACCGGTTGCTGCATTGGAAGCGAGTAGGCTAAGCACGCTATCGCCTACAGCAGAAATAACGACGCTTTCTGTACTTTCGTCATTGCTATCTCCCAAAACGTCAAAACTAATGAGTGCACTACTGCTGCCTTGCTCTATGGTAGCAGAGTGTACGGTTGTGTAGTCGGCGCCCGCAGTAGCAGTTCCTGTGGTAATAATAGTGAAGTCAATTGCATTCTGAGTAAAGTTGAGGAATGGTATGGATACCTCTGCCTGTAGTGGAACGCCTTGCAGTTGTTCCTCAAACCCTGGCTCTACTCCGTGCTGAACAATAGCAACAGTAACTGGAATATGTGCTAAAGCCTCATTATCTATAATGATTACAGTCGCTGAGGATGTGAGGTTTATATCATCAATAATTGAATCAAATTCACTGGGTTGCGGTATCATACTGATTGTGGTTAATCCAACCACTACAGTCTCCCTGCCCTCTAATAGGGTATCATCTAATATTTCTATTGCGAGGCTGGCTGTGCTACGCCCATCTAAGATGTCATAACTGGCAGCGCCAGATGATGTGTTGCCAAGCACAAAATCTACACCTTCAATAGCAATGCTACTGGAAACGTTTTGTACACCAATGGAAAGCGTTGAACCCGTAGCGTTAATAATCGCTTCACCAGACTGGTCAGTTAATGTAACTCGAATATTCCCATGGCGGGTATTGGTGAATACTTGAGCCGGTTCAGCGACCAAGTTCTGTATGGTTAGGCTTTCTTGTCCATCTGTGATTAGATAGCGCAGTGACAACGTTTTACTTTGCTCAGCATCTAATACATCAATAGTAATGCCTGATCCAAGAGAAATAGCTGCATTATCAGAGCCGATTAGCCCAATGGTGGTCTCCTCACTTAACTCCAGTGCAGCGTCATCCAACGCCCTTAACAGAATACTTGAGCTACGAGCCCCATGGGGGATGATGATATTAAGCGCGCTTAATGAAACATCCTCACTGGCAAGGGTTGCTGATCCTGATACCCCTAAAAAGAGGCTAATATCTGTGCCAGTCAGATTAGTGGATGCTAACGAGACAACTATCTCCAGCTCTTCATCAGATTCAAGAATCGTATGCGTAGTAGCAGCAAAGTTTACAGCAATATTCTGATTATTTTCATCATGGATTGTAACGGCATAAGCACTCTGAGCAGGCGTAGTGAAGTGCGGGAAGGTTGGGGCTGTAAATTGAATAATAATGTTCTCTTCATCTTCAAATAGTGTGTCTGTACTGACATAGAGCACAATTGCTGCACTCGATTGCAGCGGATCAATCACAAAAGTTTGACTACTTAGTGTGTAATCCTCACCAAGCGTTGCATCTCCTCCCAGAATGAATGGGAAATATAGGGGAATTGATGTGTGGTTCACTGTATCTAAGCTAAGTACCGCTGTAATAGAGCCTACATTTTCTGCCACAGCATCATCTACACCAAGGCGATATGTATGTGGACCTAAGTCATTATCCAGAATATCAATGATGGCAGTATTGCCCAACGATACCGCGCGCAAGTCCCCTGTAGGGTTAGAAACTTGTAATATGGCAGTTTCTGTCGTCTCAAAACGCAAATCATCTATGAGCATAATATCTGTGAGAACTTCATTGCTGCCGGTGCTAAGCACTACAGTAGTGCGCGAGGTAATATCTAATTCGTCAGCCGTAGCATTGATGGTGGTAACGGCTACCACAAAGGTCAATGGCTTCCACTCATTGACGACATTACCTGCCAGGGCGACCCGCACTGACGCATGTTCTCCTTCTGTGCCTTCGTTCTCTATAAATCGCAGTGAGACAGCCGCATCTCTAAATTCATCATCGATAATGTGGGTAGAGGTTGTCAACGGTAAGTCATCTGCACTAATGCCAATACTGGCACCAATACCATTTATCTCAATACCAAAGGTTTCAGTGCTTTCTAAGAGGCTATCATTTTGAGCCAGTAGGCTAAATTGCGCGCTTTGACGATTAGGGGCAATGGCAATAGTAAAGGTTGCTGGGGAAACTATATCAGAGCCTATACGGGCTGAATCATTGACTAAACGCACACTATAGAGCAGCGTAGAGTGTGTCTCGTTAATACGACCAATGGAAAGGCGATATACATTAGGAATAATGTTATCTTCGCGTATGTCTGAGAAATTGATTTCGGCAGAAACACCTGTATTATCATTGTCTGTGATAGTGAAGCTGACTACATTACTGAGTTGATCTATCAGGTCGCTACGGAAGGCTGCGGATAAGGACTCGCTGTTCTCTAAACGTTCATCATCTACTGCCCCTATTGTGAATACGCCACTACTACTACCAGTCGGAATGCTAATTAAGTTGTCACTGGGCGTTATCGTATAGTCATTGGTTTCAGCAACCCCTGAGAATAATGCTTCAATAATGATGGGCTGAGCGCGACCATTGGCAAGCATTTCTCCATTGTTGTTCTCTAAATAGATGATTACATTTTGCGTTTCTCCTTCTGCAAGGGTAAACTGAGGCGTGCTGATTATAGAGACGGCATCTACCTCATCATCTATGATACTTAAAAGCACCTGTGATTCGCTTATACCTGTACGCAACTCTGGGTTTGCTGACACATCCGCCATGACAACAAATGTTTCTGTTGCCTCAATAAGGAAGTCATTGAGCACAGTTAGGGGGAATATAGCAGAGGTACTACCGTGCGCAATAGATACCATATTTGCCATATTGTAGTCATCTCCTCTAACTGCTTCACCGCTTGGGAAGGCAACCATTGTATGCAATGTCGAGCCCGTGTTATTTGTAGAGCC
This sequence comes from Gammaproteobacteria bacterium, assembly GCA_965219665.1. GTDB lineage: Bacteria > Pseudomonadota > Gammaproteobacteria > CAKMZV01 > CAKMZV01 > CBDCOD01. The sequence continues at coordinate 34,109 of CBDCOD010000017.1, forward strand.
AATGGCAATAAGAATCTGCGTGGCAGTTGGTATGTTGGTGGATGATTGTTCGGCAAGAATCAAGTCTGTGGCTAATACTTGTACTATGATGTTTCTATTGTCGTTATCTACAATCCTGTAGCGTACAACGCTTTCGCTGAGAGTCGTACGCGTGTCACTTGCGGTTATGGTTACATCAAATGGCTCATCATTTTCAAACAAGTCATCGTCGATAACTGCAAAAGAGGCTTGGGCAGCGTTAAGACCCTCTCTTATGGTGAGGTTCGAAACAGTAATGATGTCCGTGTTCGTGGTTTGTGAGCTATCCAAATATGCGCGCTGAATGCCAGAAGTGGATACGTCAGAGAATGCCAAATTAAAGGATAGACTAAGCCCTACACCCAACATGTCAACTTCTTCTTGCAACTGTAGCCTCAATATGGCAGGAGTCTCTGCTTGCTCGCGTGGCTGCTGTGGTGTCAATACTTGAACTGTAGTGCTTTCATTATCAAAAATTGTGACATGCGTTGTCTCAACACTAACATTCACTAACGTACTGTCGTATATATCTGTTAATGCTAATGCTACTGATTCACTAAATTCTAATACTCTATCATCATGTGTAGCATATGTGATAGTCGTATAAGTGCTATCTATTGCTATAACAGCATCTGCAACAAAAGCATAGTCAACTGGGTCACCAATGCCGCCTGCTACTCGTGATGCACTATTTGCCAAGTTACTGCTTGGTGTGGCAATCTGAATAAAGAGCGGTACACCCGTATTATTTGGAAGAGAGAGTTCAATCAGCATGCCGATTAAGTCACCTTCTTCCCCACTATCTACATGAGTGATGGATAGGGTTACTGTGTCGTTGTCTTCTATAAATAAACTGAAGGTTGATTCATCTAGAATCACTAATGGCTCTTCTGGCTCAGCCAGCGTTACATCAAAGCGCTCTGTCAGCTCAAATAAACCATCGTCAATAACATCAAACTGAATACTGGTAGAACTCTCTCCTGGCTGGATAAGTACCGTCTGCTGCGCAACTTGATAGTCCACATTTTCTATTGCTGCACCGGATAACGCGAAGGGGAATGATAATACTCTACGTGTGTTATTAACGACCAATGAACCTGAACTGTCACGTAGGAATAATTCAGCCATCACTGCACGATTTGCTGCCTCAGAACCCGTGCTGATTTGCACTAAATCTATGTACGTAATATCATTATCGGTTATCTCCGTCATTGCTGATACGGTAGATAAGTGCACTCTGTCATTACTCGCTCCACTAAGATGTACACGCACTGTTTCTGTAGCCTCAAGCAGCCTATCATCTAATACAGAGAGTACAGCACTACCTCTTCTTAATCCAATGGGTATAGTAATCGTTGTATCTAGTACATAGTCTGTTCCGCTATCTGCTGTACCCGTTGTACTAAGGTATAGTTCTATCGGATTAGGTGAGTTATTGGGCAGAGTAAGCTCTGCATTCAAAACAAGCGTTCCAGCTGGTTCTGACAAAGGAGTAACTGCAAAAGCAATGGTGGCGGTAACGCTTTCGTTGTCAATAATGGCGGCTTGTGTACTATCTCCCACATTCAATGCCGGATGATTAGATGCTACAGCAGTTATAGTCAATGACTCAGTGCTCTCAAAAAGCAGATCGTCAAATAAAGTTATTTCTAATATGCTTTCACGTCCACCATCGTTAATGCTTACTGTAACTACGTTCGTGTTGGCGGGGCTTCTAAAATCAAAGAGCGGCTCTACCTCACCACTTAAGCCAATTAGAATATCCAAAGCGGTCCCCGTGTTATTGGTGGTATCTAAACTAATGGTGATAGCAGCAGGTGTATCTCCTTCTATACCCGCTTGCGCTGCACTTAAGGTAACATTGACGGTGCCTGTTGTGTTATCACCGTCAAAAATAACCGTCTGTTGCTGGGCAGCTAGTGTGGTTTCTACTTGTTCGTTATTTGACCCATATAAGCCAATACGTACACGCTCATCATCTTCAAAAAGATCATCATCAGCAACAAACACCAATGCAGTGCCTCTACTATCGCCTACATTTAATGTTAATGTGGTGGAGAGAATACCGTTAACATGACCCAATCCATGAAAATCTTCAGCACTAACATCACCCGATAAGGATACATATAATTCAACTGGCGCCTGCGTAATATTACTGGCGATTGTTGTGCTGATAACACCATTTTCAATCAAAAATAGCTGTGCAGTAATTTCTAAAGGCTCACCAAGTATAGGCGGAATTGCCTGCGGTTCTGCGCCAGCTGTAACCGATAAGACAATCCCCACAAGCTCATCATCTAATAAAGTTATTTCTATGCTTGGAGTGCTAAATAATGTGTCCAAATTCACTGCTGTAGTATGCGCACTTGATAGGATAGAGGCTATCGCTAAATGTATGGTTTCTTCACCTTCAAAATCACTGTCATCTATAGCCATCACTTCAATCTGCGCTCTATCTGATCCAGGCGCAATATGCACGATAGTAGGGGGCGCGATATAGTCTGTGTTGGCTATAGCAGTTCCTGAAAAAGTAATTGAAAAAGTGAGTGTATCAGGTGTAGCATTTACTCGACTTAGTTGAGCAGTTACTCTCAATGCCCCAGCAACATTTTCCCGAATAGTAGGTTGGTTACTGCCCAATGCAAGGCCAATATTGGTATTATCATCGTCTATGACCACGATCTCTGCAGGATCAGATAAATGAATATTTGATAGCCTTGCCGCATCAGACAAATCAACGTTATTAAATGCTCCTGTTAGGCGCACACGCAATACTTCATCATTTTCAAAGAGTGCATCATCCTCTACAACAAAACCAAGTATTGATGTACTTTGATTAGGCAAAATGGTTAAAAGTCCTGCGGAATCACTCAAGGCTGCATTTGTCTCAAAGTCTGCAAAGTCTGCCCGCCCAAATGATTCTATCGACACCAAGATTGGCTGACCTGTCATATTAGGGCGACTTAGTACAAGGGTCAGTGTCGTACCCTCACCCGTTCCTTCATTCGCATTCCCTGATAAGGATATAGTTGCCGTTGCTAGTGTATGATCTGTAATTGTCAGCTCTATATTCGGAGTGTTCAGCGGCTGTGCAATACTAACTGGTAGTATACTTTCTAAACGTATAGATAAAGTTTCTGTTGATTCATACAGATCATCACTGCGAACAGGTAGTACGTCAGTAACTGCTGTTTGACCTGCTGGCACAATAATAGTGCGACTGTTTAGACTGGCTGTTGATATACCAGAGAAATCTGCAACCTCAGCAAACTGAGCACCTGTGCCTAACCCTTGAATGGAGTATGTAAAGGTTGAGTTGCTTAAACTTGCTGTAGAGAGCAATGCTGTAACTAAAAGTGACCCGCCTTCTTCGCCAGATTGGGCTGTAATACTTCCGATAATGTTTTCACTATCTCTATCTGAAATGAGGATAGACAGCGTTGTTTGCGCTATTTGGACCGAGGCATGACTGCTTGCTGTGGATGCTAATATAACCGTCAGCTCTTCAAAGCCTTCTACAATGCCATCATTAAAGCCACCAATAACCAACGAACCCGTATCCGTTCCTTGCCTAACGATAATTGAACCACTTAAGTCTGCTAAAGTTGTAACCGTCCTAGTCGGTCCGCCTGATAGGCTGAAGCCAACAAAGTCAGCACCACTTACATCTCCAGATACTGAGAAAGGAATCTCCACCGGGCGATCGGTATTATTAACCCGATCCACAGTAACTAAGAATGTTAAGCTTTCGTCTTCTTGGTTACTAACGCCATCTGCAACAAAGCGGAGCGATGCAGAGCGAGCACTTGCAAAGTCTTCATCATCTTCAATAAGCGCTGTTATCGTGCTTCTTGCTAATGATACCTGAGGATGATCTACTCTACCGATAGCAACACCAAACTGCTCATCACCCTCCCATAAATCATCATCTATAACTGCTACAGTAAAGACAGCAGCAGATTCACCCGTGTCAATTTGACCACCTGCTGCACTGACAATAATATCAGCTGGCGTCGCGCGTGAAGCGGCCAAAAATTCATAGCCTATATTACCGAATTCAATAGCATTACCTGTTTGGTTCACAATGGGTAATCCATTATGCTCAAGCCGTGCTTCTACATTCAGTTGCATTCTACCTTCTACTGCCGCATTTAAGACACTAAAGGCGAGCACTGCCTCCTCATTGTCTTTAATGGAAACGCCTATTGTGCTATCTTCTAATGCGGTTTGAACAAAGAATGGTACATTCGTAGGAGTACTAATCTGTATAACCAAGGTTTCCGTAGATTCAAGCAAAGTATCATCGACTATATTAATCTGAGCTGTGACAGAAGAAACTCCCTCCAAAATGACTACGTTGCCCTCAAAAATAATATCATCAGCAATAGCTGTTCCCTGATTACCTAAATGAACTGGTATAGCGATAGCAAAGCCTGATTCATTCACTAAGAGTGCGCTAGGATCAGCTACATCAAAAACTTCTACCTTAAAGCGCGCAGGGGCAGATATTTCTTGAGGAAGTTTTTCTGCACCATCAGCAAGTGCCACAATACGCAGCCCAGGTGTTGAGGTATCTGCAATCATAACCTGTGTCGTACTGGGTCTACCTGTGAAGCTACCAATATCCTCAATGACTCTGTCATTAAGCTGTATTTCTACAGTTTCTATCCCTTCCAGAGCAGAATCGCGCACAGCAGGAATAACGAGTATGCTGGAAGTGCCTCCGTCTGCAATAATAAACTGTCGATTAGACACACTAAAGCCTGGTACAAAATCACTTATGGTCACATTGCTGCCTAAAATAAAGTCAATATCAAAAGTTAGTGCTGAGTCTGATCCATTCTCTAAAGCATTACCTGCCTCATCAATTAGGCTAACTCGCACCTGTGCGGTAGATAAACCCTCTGCGGCATGAGTCAGCGTTTCTACACGAATATTACGCGGTTCATTATCAGCAATCATCGCGCTGACCATGGGGTTGATGAGCGTAAGAGCCGTTTCTGTTGTCTCTATCATAATAGATAGCGATTCATTGGCAAGTTCAAGCAGCTGGTCTTGAATAACTGGGACAGTTACCGTTACTGCACTCTCACCGCTTGCTATCAGCAGTTGTCTGTCTGCAGGGTCAGTGGAGTAGCTAAAGTCTTGGTTGGGAAGTGCTGTGATACCTAATGCACCCCATCTCAATATAATGGGTCGCCCTGTATTGTTAGTACGACTGAGCGTAATAGAAATTTCTATAGGAACGGTCCCTCCTTGAGTTTCAACGCCTAAAGTGCCTTCAGACCCATTTCTAACCACCAGATTGGTGGCAACATTCTCTGCATCTGCATCATCTGCTATCTGTGCAGTAATCTGTGATATTTGTGACTCAATCCGTTCATACGGCAAGGATAGTAAATTAAAGACTATCGTCTCCGTTGTTTCAAAAAGAATGTCGTCATAAACCTCTATGATTGTCTCACCTGTACGCGCACCATCAGCAATTGATAAGGTCAGCGACGACTGCAAGAAGTCCACTCCCTGTACTTGCTCTACGCCACCTGATGCCGATCCACCCTGCACTTGCAGCGGAAACTCCAATGTGTTACCCGTACGATTAGGGATGTCAAGAGCAGCTGCTAAACGGATATTAACTGGAGTACCGTTGTTTTCTCTTCCATTCTGCACAACAGATAGCGTAATAGTCGCTGTATCATCATCTTCTATGACTACCGTCGCATGATTATTAACACCAGCTAACCCAAATAAATCAGTTCCTATAATGCGCGCACTGATCTGCTCATCTAACTCAAAGAGGCTATCATCTATAATCGTTATATCTAAAGAGGCTGTACTTTGACCATCTATAATTGGTACGATTACCTGTGTTGAGGAGAGTATGTAGTCTGAACCACGCTCAGCCGTATCATTTATAGTGGATACACTAATGGTTACATTGATGGAACTGCCAAGCGTATTGACCCCATTCAAGGCTATTACAAACTGCACTGAAGGAGCACCTTCTAATGCTGATTCACCTGTAATCTGTACACTAGAGTCTAAGACTTCATCATCTGTCAAAATGGCTGTACTTGTACTGTCCACACCTGTGACTAAAGAATCACTAACTGCCTCTATACGCACAGCTACTTCCTCATTGTGTTCCAAATTCGTATCATCAAATATAGCTATCTGAATCTGTGCTGAAGAAGCGCCTACTGGAATAGTAATGATGCGCGTGCTGGCATCAAAGTCCACATTGCGCTGTGCTGGGACGGTAGCATGAATAATAGAATCATAAAAAGCTACCGTTACATGTATAGGAGAGCCGGTATTGTTTCTGCGTGTCAGTTGAACAGTTGCACTCAGATTATCCGTGCCTTCTAAGCCTCCTTCTAGGGTAATGGATGCTGTTGAATTATCATCATCTAAAAGAAACGCTGTAACACTTGTTGATACAAATATCAAGCGTGATAAAACACTTTCGGGTAAATCATGGGCTAAGGCGATTTGTAGGGTCTCAGTTGACTCAAATAACAAATCTTGGATGCTGCCTATTGAGCTAAATGCTCGATCTCCTCCAGAAAAAATAGTGAGATTAAGCGTTGATATGCCGTAGTCTTCCCCAGGTGTTGCTGTGCCTCCTAATCCTACAGCATAGAAGCCAAGATCTCGACTGGAGGCATTATGCTGTGATAGAGTCGCTACAATGTCTATTTCTTCCCCTTCAGTAGTTGCACCAACTGTTAGAGTAACCGTGGCTATTTCATCATCCTCTATAAAGATGGCAGCAGTTGGTGCAGTGCTAATTGCTGAAGATAGCAGCGGTAAATTACTGCTCTGTAAACGAGCAACGCCCTGCTCGTCCAGCTCCCATAACGCATCTTGCACAGGGGTTATCAATGCTACTCCAAAGCGCTCTCCAACGCCTATGGGAATGATGATAGTGGTTGTAACAAAGTCCTCCATACTGGCGGTAATGCCTGCTGGCACATCGTCTGTATTTACTGTTACTGTAAAGTCTATGCGGCTTGAAGTAAGGTTTACTGTCCCCAAGTCTAACTCTAACTGAGCTGATCTTTGACTGGCTTCCTCTGCATGCACAATGGTAGATAAACTAAGCATTACCGCGTCATTGTCAGTAATGAGCGCAGTTGCTTCAGAAAAATCTGTGATACTTGGAATACTGCTACCTGTAATAGCTATATTTAAAGTTTCTGTGCTTTCAAAGCCTAAGTCATCAATCACTCCTAAACTGAAGGTGCCATGACGCTCTCCTACGTCTATATAGACACGGAAGGTGTTGCCTTGATCTATGTCTGCCTCCGACCCAGTTATTAGCAAATCAAACCAAATTGCTGCTGGTGTGTTATTGTCTAAAGCTATTTGAACAAATCCTTCTATAGGTTGACCGTTCTCAGAACCATTTTGGGTAATAACTATCTGAGCAGAGGTTGGGTTGTCATTGTCTCTAAGGTTTTCTAAAATTTCACGTTGGCTAAAGGTTAGGCGAGATAAAACCGCTGCAGGTATCGCTGAAGTGCTTAATACAATCTGAACGCTTTCATCCCCTTCAAATAAAGCATCATCTATTACCAAGATGTCCGTTGAAGCACCCACAGCACCATTTTCAATAACTAAGGTATGTGTGGTGTAGTCTATGCCCGCCTGAGCTTGACCAAAAGACTCTATGGGGAAGACTAAAGGAGCGCCCGTCTGGTTAGCAAAACCTAATGCATTACTAATTTCAAGAGTCCACGGCATGCCACCTTCAATGCCTATACTTACGCTCCGAGCCTGTATATTAAGAATTTCATCATCTTCAATATAGCCTACTACTGCGCTATTATCTAACCGAATGGACGGATTAGAGACCGCTGTAAGGCGTAGTCCAAGACTTTCTAATAATTCAAACCCTGTATCATCCACTATGGGAATAGCTATTTGTGCAGATTTCTGACCAACCCCAATAATAATTTCGGTTGGGAATGTGCCGTAATCAGAAGCTTGTGCGCTGGTTAAGGCATCAATAATTTCAACGTCAACCACAATGTCTTGGGACAACTGATTTGTAGTATTCAAATTGACTTGGAATACCAAATCTTGCGCCGGACTTTCAGAGCCTGTTGTTATCAATTCAAGAGTTGCAACTGCTTCTTGAATAAATGTATTAAATATGAGTGTGTCTGTGGTTTCTACACTCAAATCAGAGTGCAGCACTGCAAGTGCACTAATGCCAATAAGCTCTGTTTCCTCAATAAATTGGTCAGCCAATATTGCTATATCCACACTACCAGTAGTTGCGCCTATAGGTATGGTTAACAGTGCTGTTGATTGCGCAAAATCAGATAATGAGGCAGCAGCAACAGTCAACGCACTAGCATTGCGTGCTGCCACTGCCCCTTGACTGGGTTCGATCAGCCTTACCTCGTACTCAATAGGTGCTGGTGTATTATTGGTAACATCTAAGCTAATTGAAATCGGTAGGTCAGCCCCTTCAAAGCCATTAGGAACGCTCAAAACTGCACTGTTAAACTCATTGTCTGCAATAAACACACTGGCAGTAGCAACATGTGCTGTAAATGGCGGACTCACAAACTCTACAACGACTGTTTCTATGCCTTCGTATATGGTGTCATCTATTGGTGTAATATAGAAAAATGTTTCTGTGCTACCCTGTGCCAGAAAAACAGTTTGCTGGTCTATGGTGTAGTCTAAACCAGTTACTGCCAGCCCTCTGTATGACAAATTCAGTACTATGTCTGTGGCTACAGCATCTGCCGAAACAATGCGTAACTCACCGCGGCGTTGACCTTCCTCACTGGCGTTGCTCTCTGTAATGATATAAAGCGTATTAGGACCGGTATCGTTGTCCAAAATCGTACCGGATACAACTGGCTGTTGCAGTAATACAGGCTGACTACCTACATAGCTTATTTGCATCCGCACTGGTTCGTCTATCTCATTGATGAGATCATCAATGACTGGTAAACGAATGGTTGCTTGCCTTGCGCCACTTTCAATACTAATTGTAGAGGTTACAACAATAAAATCAATCTGCGGCAAAGCAACACTCTGCGGATAACTCAATTCAAAGATCAAGGCTTCGCCTGTGTTATTGGTAGAGGGCAAACTAATCGTAAACTCTATCGGACTAGATCCTTCAAGTCCCTGTTGCGTTTGTGCAACTGAGACGGCAATTTGCTCATTGTCCAGTAAATCAACAGTTAGTGTGGATGGATTAACCCTTAACACTTGCTCGTCAATGTTAATACTATCTGTGCGCAACTGTAGATTTAGGCGCTCAACTCCCTCAAGCAGGTCGTCATCTACCATCACAATATCTATCAAAGCAGAAGTGCTTCCTGCTGGAATGGTTGCACTAAAATCAGTTGTAATGAGGTCAGCAGCTAAATCAGCACTACCTGCTAAAGCAAACAGCTCTACCGTGACGGCTTCATTAATAGCAAAAGAGAGTGCCACTTGTACTTGCCCCGTCGAGATACCCTCAACAGGCGCAGAAATCAATTGTATAGAGACAAGCGATACATCATCATCCACAAGCAGGACACTGGTACTAATGCCAGCACGTACGAACGGACTACTGCTTTGTGGTGTAAACGTGATAGTTTCAGTGACTTCTGAGTAAACATCATCATATACTGGGACCGTGATAATAGCGGTTGACTGTCCAAAATTTATAACGCTAACCAAATTATTTTGATAGTCATTCTGCCCACCGCGCACTACACCACCTATAGCCGTACCTGTAGAGTCAAGCGTAATAGATATAGCTTGGCTGGTATCATTTGCTATCAGTGCCACACCTGTATCACTGCTAACGAGCAATCCGACCGTTAATAGGAGGTCAGCAGGACTTCCTTCTACATAAACCGCCGAATTGATTTCAATAATTGACGCTACCGCCCCTCTTTCAGACTCATCATCAATAATCGTCCCTTGTGATACATTTTCATCAAAAATAAAGGTATCTGAAAATTCTGTATCTATTGGCTGTGCACTTAATAGAACCTGCTCATTACCTTCTAATAGTGCATCGTCAACTACTGAGATGTCAACATCCCCTAAGGTCATGCCGTGCGCGATGGTGAGTGTTGCTACCTGAACTGTATCAGAGATAACAAAGTCTGAAAAGCTTGCCTGACCACCCATCCTAATGATGGCAAAACTGATGCCTGACTCAACACCAACTGGATTGCTCAGACTAACCCGTGCCCTTAAGGCACGTCCTCCCTCACGCGCATTTATCGGTACAGAAAGAGCAGCGCGCACAGCCTGAAAAGTCGATTCATCATCCTCAATAAATAAGGGGGTTGCTGCATTCGGAAGGATTAGCGCTGCATCACTTGGGTTTCGCAACTTAATTGCCGCAAACTCCATCCCCTCAATCGCATTATCATTATGAACAGGCCACTCTAACGTAGCATACCCTAAACCAGGCGGAATAATCGCAGTGTTAGAAGAAATATCAAAATCAGCGTTAATTCCTGCAATAACTAATGTGCTACTGCTCGGATCTACTTCAAGGCTTACCGTAATAGATGATTCTGTACCATTGATAACACCATCAGCCAAAAATACTCTTGCAACGATAGCCTGTGGATTAGATGACTCTACACCTGTTGTGATTTGCTCTAATTGAATGCTTACACCCGTTGCACGTTGCTCATCCAGTATGCGAGCCACTACTGTGCTATTGTCAAAAGTAATCGGAGCGTTCGCATTCTGAGTCAAGTCGTACTGCTGCTCGCCCATCAGGGTTTCATCTTGCTCTAATATCTGATCTGAAACTACGGTTAAAAAGGCAATGCCCGTATTGGAATTTGGTTCAATGCTGACAGTGAGAGCGGAGTCTGTATAATCTTCTGGGTTACTGGCGGTACCTTCCGTAAGAGCAAGCTCTACATCAATAGGAACGGTGAAACCATTGAAATGATTCAGTTGCACACTAAAGACTATACTTCCTGACTCAAGCCCATCAACTGCAAATAAGGTTGCGGTCGTCCTACCAAATTCATTATCGATAATATCAAAGAAAGTCAATGCCGTTGGCACCTGCAACGCTTCACTGAAGCTTCCTGTCGTTTCTATTGCCAGAGCAAATGTTTCTGTTGACGCCTCTAAAAGCAAATCATCTAAAAGAGTCACCGTGAGTCTAACTGAACTTTCCCCGGGTTCAATATATACTGTGTTGACCCGATTAGGCAATCCTTGCAGCAGGGCATCAGAACCGTAAGTTGCCGTACCAGTCGCATTGCGTAGCACAATGGGAATGGCAGTACCTAAATGGTTGGTCGTAGGCTGTACCAACCCGTTATGCGTACTTTGCAGAACAATATTAAAGGTGGCAGTTCCCTGATTTTCAGCAAAATAAGCAGCACTTACATTGGCAATAGAGACAATAGCACCTCGCTGATACTCGTCATCCACAATGTGAATAGTAGCACTGCTTTCTCCGAGCGAGCTGCCTGTAATAGTAGTAGGGCGGATTGTCTCGAAATTGACGGACCCTATGGCAACCTTCAATACTTCTGTTGATTCAAATAAGCGATCATCTATCACACGGACGAATAGACTGCCCGAAGAATCACCTTCGGCAATACTAACTGCATACGTTGTAACATAATCAGCAGCATCTGCTGTACCACTAAAGGCTAATGATATTTCAATCGGAGCATGGGTGTGGTTGGCTGCACTCAAATTAAAGGATAGCTGCGTGGTCGCCTCTGTTTCATTGAGTGTTAACGGAGCTACTATACCTACTATGAGACCCTCATAAAACTCATCGTCTCCTATAAGTCCGACTGTTTCAGACTGCAACACATTGACCGCTGGATCTGAAGCACTGGAGGCAGCAATAACCACAGTCTCTGTTGATTCAAATAAACTGTCATCTATGATGGCAACATCAAAATAAACACTGGCAGTTCCATCAAGGATAACCACACTGATTGGCTGAGTGTAGTCTGCTCCATGAAGTGCCTCTGCCTGAGCAGAAGTTGTGCTTAAGTCAGCCAATGTGATGGTGATAGGCTGATGCGTATTATTAGCCTTAGAAAGCGTGATTTTAAATTGCAATGAACTATGCCGCGCTACATCAGATGATTCAAAACCCAGTTGGGTCATGCTTATTGTTGCAGTAACTGAACCTGCCATATTATCATCATCCAATATCTCGGCCTGCCCAGAAAACCCGGATAGTGCAGCACCTAAGTCATCGTTGGTCAAGACATTCACCACATCTCCCAAACCAAAAATAATGCTCTCTGTATTTTCAAACAAACTATCTTCGAAAACAGGAATACTCAGCTGCGCTGATGAGGAACCATCTGCTATGATAAAAGTAAGTGTGCTTGCATCAAAATCTACATCTTCAGTTGCAAGCGATTGACTGCTGACCACAACGGCAATAGCTAATTCTGCATTGAGCCCTAATGTCACTGATTGCGTAATGGTAGCGGATACGGCACGCTGCAGAACACCTTCTAATAGAATGGCTTGCGGTAAGCCTGTGTCCCGCTCCTGTCCAGCAACACTGGTAACCATAAATTCAACATTACCGAATTCATTGTCCAATATCTCAAAACTTTCACTGAATGTGTTGACATCTGTAACTATGTTGACAATGACACCTTCTACGGTAGCAGATAAAATACGTACAACCATTGTTTCCGTATTTTCTAATATCGCATCTTCTATCGTTGCAAGCTCTATACTTACCTGCTGTTGACTTGGTGCAAACACAGCGGTTGTTTGTGCTGTACTGAAGTCAACACCAGGAACAGCACTACCACCTGACTGCCCTGTAGGATACTCAAGCGTTACATTAATCGTACTACTGATTGCTTCACGATCAAGTTCTACAACCAGAGAAGCTGATGAACCCTCAGGAATTAAAGCGTTACCACTATTGCGCAGACTTAGTGCCAAATCGGAGTCGTTGTCTTGAATATTGATAGTTAGGGCAGAGGCATTTCCTGTTGTTAGCGCAGGCGACAGAACGCCCCCATACGTACCAGTACTTACAGAAATTTCAATGGTTTCAGGAATTACAGAGCCTTCTGCCAGTACATCATCTATGATGCTAACGCTGATTAATGCGGTGGTTTGGCCAGGTGCTAACGTAAAGACTGTATCTGCCAATACATAGTCAAAACCTGCAGTGTTTGTTGAGCTAATGCTGCGCTTAGCCGTACCACGCACTGTAAGTGGAACAACAATGTTCTCATGACCGCTATTGGCAACAAGCCCTTCATCAATATGCTCTAAAGTTAAACTTACAACAATGCTCTGTGCATTACCTTCATTAACATTAACAATTGGATCACCTAAACTACTTGCTAAAACTAATTGCACTGCACCAACAGCATTCAAACTATCAATAATAATCGTTTCTGTTGTGCCACGCTCTGCGGTTAGGACACCTCCAATACCAAAAGCCTCTAATATGCTGGGCAGCACATGTGTCACTTGCTGCACCTCTATAATGACCTGCTCGGAGTGCTCAAATAAATTGTCATTAGCCACTGGATACAGTCCACTGAACTGACTACCCGTCAGTGATTCTGCACTGACAGATGGAATAGATACAGCAACTGTTGAATAATCTATACCTGCATCAGCCTGCCCTCGATAGGCTATAACAAGACCTAAAGTTGACCCTGAACCGTTATAAACTGGCTCATTAGCATTATTAACTAATGCATAGACTACCCTAATAGGAACGGAGGTTGGTTGTTGCTCTCGACCAGCTGCTGGATTAATATTTAAGGAAACGCCAGCTATGATTTCATCATCAATAATGGAGGCAGTAACCGTATCTGTCAGTGCATCTACCTGACTACGCGGGAAGCGGTTTGCTGTTTCTGTGGATAGCCGAATTTGCAAATTAAACTGCTCGGTTCCTTCTAAAAACTGATCATCTAACACAGCATACTCAAGAACTGTGGATATATTGCCTGTTGCAATGCTTACAACTATTTCATTACTACCCTGAAAATCAGTTCCATTCGTTGCATTACCTGAACCAGCAGAAATAGGCAACAGCTCTGCAACAAAAGACAGAGGAAACTCCGAACTATTGATATTGCTGAGTTCTACAACCAAACTTACTGATGAAGTACCTTCTATCCCAGCCGACACCTGCCGCAATTCTGCAAGGACATTGTCATTGTCTGCTATCTCACCTGTAGCCTGCTGGTCAGCGCCCACACTATTAAAAACCGCTGCATTATTATCTGGATCTGTGATAGCCAGTGTGAATGTCTCGGTTGACTCAAACTCAATATCATCTAATACCTCAACTGCGTATTGAGCTGTACTCCTCCCCACACTAACTAAGAATTGTGCACCAATCGGATTAGCATAGTCTAAGCCTAAAGAGGCTGAGTCAGCTGGGTCACCAAGAGTAATATTTACTGCAATTGTGCTGTGCGTATAGTTTGGCAATGCCATCTCTACCTCAAATAGCACAGGCTCTTGAGGGTCCCCCGCTGCCACTTCCCGACCAGGAGACTGTTGCGTCGCATGAAGCCTCAAGTTATCATCATTTTCATCATCACGCACTTCAACAATATCTGTTCTACTGCTTGTAATATTTAAGGTAGAGCCTATGTATACGGCACCGACAGAGAAAAATTCTTCATTCGGCCACCCCTCAAAGGCAGGATCGTCTATAACCTGCCAGCTCTGAGTGGTTGCCGAGGCACTGTTGAGTATGCTATGCTGTATATCAGCCGATTCGTTAAGATCTAAGTCTAAATCGGCTGACCCAGTCAATGGATCACCACCTAACTCAACATTACCTGAAAGCGTTACATTTGACTCAAAAAGAATACTGCTACCCGTCTGGTTTATAACGCGTTCACCCGCTGTTATTTTGCTTTCTAAGAATGTTTCAACGATGGCTGGCAGTGGTGTGCCATTTCCTTCATCAGCATGCTGCAGTCTACGCACATTAACTAACACACCATCTACTTGCTCATCATCAGATGCCTGCACAATCACATCTGTTAGATTAGCCTCAGAGAGCGTGTATAACCCACCTCCACCAACACTGGAATGACGAAGTGAAAAAGCACGTGTTGAGCCAACTAACGCAAAATCATCTACAACACGAACCACGACAGTGTGACTACTTAACACACCTGTAGCAAAATCCAAAGTAAGGCTGCCCGTTGAAAATGTTTTTCCATTGGAAGAAACTTCTAATCCTGGATAAAAATCATTACTTGTTGTAGTAATCCGAAGCGTTAATTGCACGTTAGAATTAGAAGGCACTGTCCTAATAGAAATCACGTAGGTACTTTGTGGCGCGGTACGTTCATCCACTTCTAAGAGAGTGGGCGTAATATCGAAGCCCGGAGCATCATCATTTACATTCTCTGCATCTAAGGTTTGTGCAACAACACGCTGCGGATCAGAGTAGACTAAGTCGGTGGTGGTCGCGATATGGCTTCTCACAGTAAATGTTTGTGTTGGGTCTGTTATGGGAGGTATGTCAGCAACACCTTGTAAGGTTGCTGTGACTGTAGTTTGCCAGTTTATCGGTGTAAATACAATATCCTGTGATATAAGCCCTGCATTAGATCCAACCCCAATTACTCCAAGCGCTGCACTACTAGATCGTACTGATACCGTCACCGTAGAAACAGGTTCTGTCCCTAACCGTACATCGAACACATCAAAAGTTCTCGTCTGTGTTGCCGTGCTGGGTCCATTATTGGAATCAAATACACTATCCAGAACCCGCAAAGGTGTTGACTCTGTCAGCATAATAAGATGAGCAGTATCATCATCTATACTCGTACCTGTAAATTGTGCAGTGCGGATATTTGAACCACTATACTGAGGAGCAGTCCCAGTAGATACTAATAATACAGTGAACGTCTGTGAACCATCATCTACATCGTCATCCACTGCCTGAACAGTTATAGTTCTCGTATCTGACCACGCGCCGCTCCCAGATGCAGCAGTGTTAAAGGTTATAGAAGATACGATAAGCCGCACTTCTAATGTTTTGCCGTTACTAAAAGCGTTGTAGTGTACCGTCGTATCCAATAATATATCTACTGGCTCAAAGGGTTGCGCTTGTAAGCGCATGTGGAAACTATCCGTAGTTTCTCCATCTTCGCGTACTTGAAGTGTTGGGTTTACTATAGCAGAAACGAGAATCCCTGCTTGATCATCATCCAATATACTTACTACAGCCGTTGCTTGCTGAGTCTGTAAGCCAGACCAATGTGCTTCTGTATTGACATCTGCCTGAGCATCTACTGAACTTAATGCTTGTATAGAAAGCTGTTGCGTCTCGTCATCATAATAATCATCTATTGCATTAATCGTAATGACCTGAGTAGTCAACCAAGAAGTACTCGGATATGCCTCAAATACTAATACTCGTGTACTTATACTCAATAAACCACCAATATGGTCATTATCAAAACCCGAAGAAACCGTGACCCCAAAAGTAGAAATGGATAACGTTACCGTGCTTTCAGGCTGCGCATTAAGACGCATACCTAATGCAATCATGTTGGCGGAACCTGCCGCTAACGTTTCTCCTACGGCAAAGGCGGTGCTCGTAAAGGTAATACCTGCTGTATCATCATCAATGATGGTTACTGTGAGGGTTGCTCCTAAAAAGTCAGGGCTATTAAGATAGTTTGTATCTAATGAAGCCGCACTAAATGAACCAAAGACTATCTCATCATCCTCATCGATATCATCTTGCTGAGCTACTACCGTAAAAGTTGTCCATACATCCCATGCTACCCTTGCAAATTCAATGCTTGAACTACTAAACACCATCTCACTATTTGTCAACCCGTTGGTGGTATAAAAAGCCGTCAGTGTAAGCGTTGTCTGTGGCTGGGAACGCAAACGCACAGCTACTGTTTGCGAAGAGCCTGCTTCGCTGATGGTTACAGATGAACTGGAGAACTCAAAACCAGCCAACTCATCATCCAAAGCAGTTACTACGACGCTGTCAATATCTAAGGCAGCATGGTAACCAGAAACAGGCGCACTAGATACAGAAATTTGCAGCGTAGTAACTTGATCCTGATCATTCAAGGAGTCATCAACTGCTTGTACGGTAACGGTTTGTGTGGCTCTATAATTTTGTGGTGTAAAGGTGAGCACTACTTGTGTTGAAAATGTATTGAATGGTACGGCACCTGTTTCTGTAGAGCGAACCCCTACCTGTAAAACCCCAAAAATTGTCGCAACATCACTCGCTTTCGTGTTATCGGTTGAGGCTACCAACAACGTGATGGTTGAGGCTGGCTGGGTATCTACGCGCAAAGCAAATGCTTCCCTTGGATTAGTGATATCTTCCGTAACGGTTAGAGTAGTTGGTACTACCGTTACTCCTGCCTCATCCTCATCCAATATTGTTACAACAACTGATGCGGTATTAGATGCACTGTAATCAGCACCCCCTCCAGCTGTCCACGTAACAGTTGTTCTCTGAGTTCCCTCTTCAATAAAATTGTCAATAGCTTGAACAACTACCTGCTGAGGAATATTCCAATTTGAACGAGTGAATACTAACTGTCCTGTATTGGTTTTTGCTTGTTGCGATGAATTATTATCGGGGCCAATAAAAGAATGCTCCAGTGATACGCTAAGGGTTACTGTGGATGGAGAAAGCAAATTGTCCGTATCAAAAGGCTTGGAAGTAAGGACTACTGTAAATGAATCCGTAGTAGGCCTACCACCTTCTAAACCGTCTTCACTCACTGTTAGCGAACTTGGACTAACCGTTATACTTCGCTCATCTACATCAATAACATCAACCAATATTTCCCGAACACCAAAAACCGATGCGTCTGCTGCAATGGCTTCAATGATAACTGTCTGTGTATCATCATCTTCAAAATCATGGTATGCGGTAACTGTTACAGCCTGAGAAGTGAAACGCGGAGTGAATGCAGGAACGGTGATCGATGCAATGACTTTAAGCTCTGTGCTAGGCGCACTATGTATAGAAAGGAAGTCTATCGTAATGGCGCTTGAGGTCTTAACACTCAGTGACAGATCAAATGTTGCCGTAGTAGGTCCTGCCAAAGCCGTTTCATAAATCATGCCCAAATTAGTAGTTGATAATGAGAAAGCTGATTCATCATCATCAACTATTTCGATCAGATGTGTTGAGGAGCGTGTATTGATACCACTCCAGAAAGCATCAATAGTAGAATCCTCAATAGTGCTTGCAGCAGCTACTACGACCGTCTGTGTGCCATCATCAAAATCATCATCTACCGCCGTAATAACTATTGACTGCAAAGTGTTCCAACTATTGCTGGGGTATGGTGAAAATACAACACTGGTGGTGCTCAATACAATAGAGCCTGTAAAGGTGGCTGGCAGAACCGTGCCTGTAGAAAAATACACAGTCACTGTCGATTCCGGTTGTGTCGCTAAACGCACGAATAAGCTGTCCGTTGTGTTGGGCTCTGTGACAACCGGATTGCCCGATAACACAATACCTGCTGTATCGTTATCAATAATGGTTACCGTTAACGTACTTGACAAAAATTGAGGATCATCAACATAACCGGCTGCCGTTGCTGATGCAATAAAATACACATCTACTGTCTCATCATCCTCATCAATGAAATCATCAAAAGCAGTTATCGTAACAGTAACTGGATTAAATGCACTACTATCACTAAAACGAATAGTATTCGTACTGAATGTTAATTCACGTGTCGATTGACCTGAAAGCGTAGAGGTTGGAGAAAGAAATACCGTCATACCACTAACTGGCTCCGCCGTTAGCACCACAGTAAATGTGCTACCACTGCCCCCTTCTGTTACAGAGGCAGTAGAGCGACTAAGACTATAGCCAGGACTCTCATCATCAATTACCTCAACAATAACATCTGATAAAGTCGTAGCAGCACTGTAACCAGAGTCCCCATTAACAACTGTCAGCGTCAGCGTCACAAAAACACCATCATCATTTGCCTGATCATCTATTGCCTCAACTGAGACCGTAATAGGCGTGTTCCAAGTCGCAGAAGTGAAACTCAATAATATACTACTCTGACTATTCGTGCTTTGACCACTTAACTCTAACTGCGCAAGCCCTTGAACCTGTGTAGAAGCAACCGATAGCGTAACCGTAGATAATGGCTGCGTCTGTGGGCGAATCTCAAAAGTAGCCGACCTACTACTACCTGCCTCTTCTGTGATAATCAGCGATGTTGGAACAACTACAAAGCCTGCAACATCATCATCTGTAACGGTGACCGTCAGTGTAACATTCTCACTTGAACCATAATCACCCCCACTGGCTGCTAAGCTAAAGGTGCTATACTGTGTATTATCAACTACCTCATCATCATAGGCAGAGACCGTTACCGTAATAGAAGTACTCCAATTAGAAGTAGTAAAAACTATTCGAGCTGTAGATAAAGAGGACTGTATCGGAATAACGCCTGATGTAAATGTATGCGCACTACTAACCTCAAGCGTAACATCTCCACCATATGGACGCGTAGCCAAACGAACCTCAGCAGTAGAAACCGACCCCCCTTCCGTAACCGTATGCTCCGTAGGCGCAATCTGTACCCCACGTACATCATCATCAATGGTCTCAAACCCACGTGCAGTGGGCGATAGCCCACTATATAAAGCATCGGATGAAGCAACCGATAGCGTAACTGTCGCATTGCGGGTATCATCATCAAAATCATCATCTACTACCGTAATCGTAACACTCTGGAGCGTTTGCCAACTGTTAGCAGTAGCCGTAAAAGTCAATGAATCAACACTTAACGTTGCCTCTGGATCAGAGGATAAACTATCATCACTTAACAATACATTAACCGTAACCGTACTGAAGGGGCGCGTTGCTAAGCGAACCGTAAAGGTGGCTTGTGTCGCACTTGACTCATATAGGGTATCTGTACTTAACGCACTAACGACCAAAGCACTTTCATCATCATCTACTACCAATACCCCATGCGTAGAACTTACGCTATTTGCACCAGCCCAATGAGAAATCGTATTCAAGTCCGCATTAGCAACAACTGCAGAGTCCGCCGTAACAACTACTGTCTGTGTGCCATCATCAAAATTATCATCTACCGCCGTAACAACTATTGACTGCAAAGTGTTCCAACTATTGCTGGGGTATGGTGAAAATACAACACTGGTGGTACTCAATATAATAGAGCCACCAACTGCAATTGAGCCCGTACTAAAACTTAACACCACTGTACTCTCAGGCTGCGCCGATAGCCGAACTAATAAACTATCTGTCGTATTAGGCTCCGTTACAACTGGACTTCCTGATAACTCAATACCTGCTGTATCATTGTCTACAACCGTTACCGTCAGAGTATCCCCTGAAAAATCCGCATTGCTTGCATAAGCACCATTGATGTTGTCCGTAGCAATCAAGAAAACTTGTATACTTTCATCATCCTCATCAATGTCATCATTCACCGCTGTAACCGTTATCGAAACAGGCGTGCGAGCATTTGCACTGCTGAAAACAATAGTATTCGTACTGAATGTCAATTCACGTGTCGATTGACCTGAAAGCGTGGCTGATGGCGATAACGCAACCGTAGCACTACCCGGAGGATCCGCCGTTAGCACCACAGTAAAAATGCTACCAACGCCCCCTTCTGTTACAGAGGCAGTAGAGCGACTAAAACTATAGCCAGGCCTCTCATCATCAATTACCTCAACAATAACATCTGATAAAGTCGTAGCAGCACTGTAACCAGAGTCCCCATTAACAACTGTCAGCGTCAGCGTCACAAAAACACCATCATCATTTGCCTGATCATCTATTGCCTCAACTGAGACCGTAATAGGCGTGTTCCAAGTCGCAGAAGTGAAACTCAATAATATACTACTCTGACTATTCGTGCTTTGACCACTTAACTCTAACTGCGCAAGCCCTTGAACCTGTGTAGAAGCAACCGATAGCGTAACCGTAGATAATGGCTGCGTCTGTGGGCGAATCTCAAAAGTAGCCGACCTACTACTACCTGCCTCTTCTGCGATAATCAGCGATGTTGGAACAACTACAAAGCCTGCAACATCATCATCTGTAACGGTGACCGTCAGTGTAACATTCTCACTTGAACCATAATCACCCCCACTGGCTGCTAAGCTAAAGGTGCTATACTGTGTATTATCAACTACCTCATCATCATAGGCAGAGACCGTTACCGTAATAGAAGTACTCCAATTAGAAGTAGTAAAAACTATTCGAGCTGTAGATAAAGA
This sequence comes from Gammaproteobacteria bacterium, assembly GCA_965219665.1. Taxonomy (GTDB): domain Bacteria; phylum Pseudomonadota; class Gammaproteobacteria; order CAKMZV01; family CAKMZV01; genus CBDCOD01. Next base: position 55,382 of record CBDCOD010000017.1, read on the forward strand.
GGACTGTATCGGAATAACGCCTGATGTAAATGTATGCGCACTACTAACCTCAAGCGTAACATCTCCACCATATGGACGCGTAGCCAAACGAACCTCAGCAGTAGAAACCGACCCCCCTTCCGTAACCGTATGCTCCGTAGGCGCAATCTGTACCCCACGTACATCATCATCAATGGTCTCAAACCCACGTGCAGTGGGCGATAGCCCACTATATAAAGCATCGGATGAAGCAACCGATAGCGTAACTGTCGCATTGCGGGTATCATCATCAAAATCATCATCTACTACCGTAATCGTAACACTCTGGAGCGTTTGCCAGCTGTTAACAGTAGCCGTAAAAGTCAATGAATCAACACTTAACGTTGCCTCTGGATCAGAGGATAAACTATCATCACTTAACAATACATTAACCGTAACCGTACTGAAGGGGCGCGTTGCTAAGCGAACCGTAAAGGTGGCTTGTGTCGCACTTGACTCATATAGGGTATCTGTACTTAACGCACTAACGACCAAAGCACTTTCATCATCATCTACTACCAATACCCCATGCGTAGAACTTACGCTATTTGCACCAGCCCAATGAGAAATCGTATTCAAGTCCGCATTAGCAACAACTGCAGAGTCCGCCGTAACAACTACTGTCTGTGTGCCATCATCAAAATTATCATCTACCGCCGTAACAACTATTGACTGCAAAGTGTTCCAACTATTGCTGGGGTATGGTGAAAATACAACACTGGTGGTACTCAATATAATAGAGCCACCAACTGCAATTGAGCCCGTACTAAAACTTAACACCACTGTACTCTCAGGCTGCGCCGATAGCCGAACTAATAAACTATCTGTCGTATTAGGCTCCGTTACAACTGGACTTCCTGATAACTCAATACCTGCTGTATCATTGTCTACAACCGTTACCGTCAGAGTATCCCCTGAAAAATCCGCATTGCTTGCATAAGCACCATTGATGTTGTCCGTAGCAATCAAGAAAACTTGTATACTTTCATCATCCTCATCAATGTCATCATTCACCGCTGTAACCGTTATCGAAACAGGCGTGCGAGCATTTGCACTGCTGAAAACAATAGTATTCGTACTGAATGTCAATTCACGTGTCGATTGACCTGAAAGCGTGGCTGATGGCGATAACGCAACCGTAGCACTACCCGGAGGATCCGCCGTTAGCACCACAGTAAAAATGCTACCAACGCCCCCTTCTGTTACAGAGGCAGTAGAGCGACTAAAACTATAGCCAGGCCTCTCATCATCAATTACCTCAACAATAACATCTGATAAAGTCGTAGCAGCACTGTAACCAGAGTCCCCATTAACAACTGTCAGCGTCAGCGTCACAAAAACACCATCATCATTTGCCTGATCATCTATTGCCTCAACTGAGACCGTAATAGGCGTGTTCCAAGTCGCAGAAGTGAAACTCAATAATATACTACTCTGACTATTCGTGCTTTGACCACTTAACTCTAACTGCGCAAGCCCTTGAACCTGTGTAGAAGCAACCGATAGCGTAACCGTAGATAATGGCTGCGTCTGTGGGCGAATCTCAAAAGTAGCCGACCTACTACTACCTGCCTCTTCTGCGATAATCAGCGATGTTGGAACAACTACAAAGCCTGCAACATCATCATCTGTAACGGTGACCGTCAGTGTAACATTCTCACTTGAACCATAATCACCCCCACTGGCTGCTAAGCTAAAGGTGCTATACTGTGTATTATCAACTACCTCATCATCATAGGCAGAGACCGTTACCGTAATAGAAGTACTCCAATTAGAAGTAGTAAAAACTATTCGAGCTGTAGATAAAGAGGACTGTATCGGAATAACGCCTGATGTAAATGTATGCGCACTACTAACCTCAAGCGTAACATCTCCACCATATGGACGCGTAGCCAAACGAACCTCAGCAGTAGAAACCGACCCCCCTTCCGTAACCGTATGCTCCGTAGGCGCAATCTGTACCCCACGTACATCATCATCAATGGTCTCAAACCCACGTGCAGTGGGCGATAGCCCACTATATAAAGCATCGGATGAAGCAACCGATAGCGTAACTGTCGCATTGCGGGTATCATCATCAAAATCATCATCTACTACCGTAATCGTAACACTCTGGAGCGTTTGCCAGCTGTTAACAGTAGCCGTAAAAGTCAATGAATCAACACTTAACGTTGCCTCTGGATCAGAGGATAAACTATCATCACTTAACAATACATTAACCGTAACCGTACTGAAGGGGCGCGTTGCTAAGCGAACCGTAAAGGTGGCTTGTGTCGCACTTGACTCATATAGGGTATCTGTACTTAACGCACTAACGACCAAAGCACTTTCATCATCATCTACTACCAATACCCCATGCGTAGAACTTACGCTATTTGCACCAGCCCAATGAGAAATCGTATTCAAGTCCGCATTAGCAACAACTGCAGAGTCCGCCGTAACAACTACTGTCTGTGTGCCATCATCAAAATTATCATCTACCGCCGTAACAACTATTGACTGCAAAGTGTTCCAACTATTGCTGGGGTATGGTGAAAATACAACACTGGTGGTACTCAATATAATAGAGCCACCAACTGCAATTGAGCCCGTACTAAAACTTAACACCACTGTACTCTCAGGCTGCGCCGATAGCCGAACTAATAAACTATCTGTCGTATTAGGCTCCGTTACAACTGGACTTCCTGATAACTCAATACCTGCTGTATCATTGTCTACAACCGTTACCGTCAGAGTATCCCCTGAAAAATCCGCATTGCTTGCATAAGCACCATTGATGTTGTCCGTAGCAATCAAGAAAACTTGTATACTTTCATCATCCTCATCAATGTCATCATTCACCGCTGTAACCGTTATCGAAACAGGCGTGCGAGCATTTGCACTGCTGAAAACAATAGTATTCGTACTGAATGTCAATTCACGTGTCGATTGACCTGAAAGCGTGGCTGATGGCGATAACGCAACCGTAGCACTACCCGGAGGATCCGCCGTTAGCACCACAGTAAAAATGCTACCAACGCCCCCTTCTGTTACAGAGGCAGTAGAGCGACTAAAACTATAGCCAGGCCTCTCATCATCAATTACCTCAACAATAACATCTGATAAAGTCGTAGCAGCACTGTAACCAGAGTCCCCATTAACAACTGTCAGCGTCAGCGTCACAAAAACACCATCATCATTTGCCTGATCATCTATTGCCTCAACTGAGACCGTAATAGACGTGTTCCAAGTCACAGAAGTGAAACTCAATAATATACTACTCTGACTATTCGTGCTTTGACCACTTAACTCTACCTGCGCAAGCCCTTGAACCTGTGTAGAAGCAACCGATAGCGTAACCGTAGATAATGGCTGCGTCTGTGGGCGAATCTCAAAAGTAGCCGACCTACTACTACCTGCCTCTTCTGTGATAATCAGCGATGTTGGAACAACTACAAAGCCTGCAACATCATCATCTGTAACGGTGACCGTCAGTGTAACATTCTCACTTGAACCATAGTCACCCCCACTGGCTGCTAAGCTAAATTTGCTATACTGTGTATTATCAGCCACCTCATCATCATAGGCAGAGACCGTTACCGTAATAGAAGTACTCCAATTAGAAGTAGTAAAAACTATTCGAGCTGTAGATAAAGAGGACTGTATCGGAATAACGCCTGATGTAAATGTATGCGCACTACTAACCTCAAGCGTAACATCTCCACCATATGGACGCGTAGCCAAACGAACCTCAGCAGTAGAAACCGACCCCCCTTCCGTAACCGTATGCTCCGCAGGCGCAATCTGTACCCCACGTACATCATCATCAATGGTCTCAAACCCACGTGCAGTGGGCGATAGCCCACTATATAAAGCATCGGATGAAGCAACCGATAGCGTGACTGTCGCATTGCGGGTATCATCATCAAAATCATCATCTACTACCGTAATCGTAACACTCTGGAGCGTTTGCCAGCTGTTAACAGTAGCCGTAAAAGTCAATGAATCAACACTTAACGTTGCCTCTGGATCAGAGGATAAACTATCATCACTTAACAATACATTAACCGTAACCGTACTGAAGGGGCGCGTTGCTAAGCGAACCGTAAAGGTGGCTTGTGTCGCACTTGACTCATATAGGGTATCTGTACTTAACGCACTAACGACCAAAGCACTTTCATCATCATCTACTACCAATACCCCATGCGTAGAACTTACGCTATTTGCACCAGCCCAATGAGAAATCGTATTCAAGTCCGCATTAGCAACAACTGTAGAGTCCGCCGTAACAACTACTGTCTGTGTGCCATCATCAAAATTATCATCTACCGCCGTAACAACTATTGACTGCAAAGTGTTCCAACTATTGCTGGGGTATGGTGAAAATACAACACTGGTGGTACTCAATATAATAGAGCCACCAACTGCAATTGAGCCCGTACTAAAACTTAACACCACTGTACTCTCAGGCTGCGCCGATAGCCGAACTAATAAACTATCTGTCGTATTAGGCTCCGTTACAACTGGACTTCCTGATAACTCAATACCTGCTGTATCATTGTCTACAACCGTTACCGTCAGAGTATCCCCTGAAAAATCCGCATTGCTTGCATAAGCACCATTGATGCTGTCCGTGGCAATCAAGAAAACTTGTATACTTTCATCATCCTCATCAATGTCATCATTCACCGCTGTAACCGTTATCGAAACAGGCGTGCGAGCATTTGCACTGCTGAAAACAATAGTATTCGTACTGAATGTCAATTCACGTGTCGATTGACCTGAAAGCGTGGCTGATGGCGATAACGCAACCGTAGCACTACCCGGAGGATCCGCCGTTAGCACCACAGTAAAAATGCTACCAACACCCCCTTCTGTTACAGAGGCAGTAGAGCGACTAAAACTATAGCCAGGCCTCTCATCATCAATTACCTCAACAATAACATCTGATAAAGTCGTAGCAGCACTGTAACCAGAGTCCCCATTAACAACTGTCAGCGTCAGCGTCACAAAAACACCTTCATCATTTGCCTGATCATCTATTGCCTCAACTGAGACCGTAATAGGCGTGTTCCAAGTCGCAGAAGTGAAACTCAATAATATACTACTCTGACTATTCGTGCTTTGACCACTTAACTCTAACTGCGCAAGCCCTTGAACCTGTGTAGAAGCAACCGATAGCGTAACCGTAGATAATGGCTGCGTCTGTGGGCGAATCTCAAAAGTAGCCGACCTACTACTACCTGCCTCTTCTGTGATAATCAGCGATGTTGGAACAACTACAAAGCCTGCAACATCATCATCTGTAACGGTGACCGTCAGTGTAACATTCTCACTTGAACCATAATCACCCCCACTGGCTGCTAAGCTAAAGGTGCTATACTGTGTATTATCAACTACCTCATCATCATAGGCAGAGACCGTTACCGTAATAGAAGTACTCCAATTAGAAGTAGTAAAAACTATTCGAGCTGTAGATAAAGAGGACTGTATCGGAATAACGCCTGATGTAAATGTATGCGCACTACTAACCTCAAGCGTAACATCTCCACCATATGGACGCGTAGCCAAACGAACCTCAGCAGTAGAAACCGACCCCCCTTCCGTAACCGTATGCTCCGTAGGCGCAATCTGTACCCCACGTACATCATCATCAATGGTCTCAAACCCACGTGCAGTGGGCGATAGCCCACTATATAAAGCATCGGATGAAGCAACCGATAGCGTAACTGTCGCATTGCGGGTATCATCATCAAAATCATCATCTACTACCGTAATCGTAACACTCTGGAGCGTTTGCCAGCTGTTAACAGTAGCCGTAAAAGTCAATGAATCAACACTTAACGTTGCCTCTGGATCAGAGGATAAACTATCATCACTTAACAATACATTAACCGTAACCGTACTGAAGGGGCGCGTTGCTAAGCGAACCGTAAAGGTGGCTTGTGTCGCACTTGACTCATATAGGGTATCTGTACTTAACGCACTAACGACCAAAGCACTTTCATCATCATCTACTACCAATACCCCATGCGTAGAACTTACGCTATTTGCACCAGCCCAATGAGAAATCGTATTCAAGTCCGCATTAGCAACAACTGTAGAGTCCGCCGTAACAACTACTGTCTGTGTGCCATCATCAAAATTATCATCTACCGCCGTAACAACTATTGACTGCAAAGTGTTCCAACTATTGCTGGGGTATGGTGAAAATACAACACTGGTGGTACTCAATATAATAGAGCCACCAACTGCAATTGAGCCCGTACTAAAACTTAACACCACTGTACTCTCAGGCTGCGCCGATAGCCGAACTAATAAACTATCTGTCGTATTAGGCTCCGTTACAACTGGACTTCCTGATAACTCAATACCTGCTGTATCATTGTCTACAACCGTTACCGTCAGAGTATCCCCTGAAAAATCCGCATTGCTTGCATAAGCACCATTGATGCTGTCCGTAGCAATCAAGAAAACTTGTATACTTTCATCATCCTCATCAATGTCATCATTCACCGCTGTAACCGTTATCGAAACAGGCGTGCGAGCATTTGCACTGCTGAAAACAATAGTATTCGTACTGAATGTCAATTCACGTGTCGATTGACCTGAAAGCGTGGCTGATGGCGATAACGCAACCGTAGCACTACCCGGAGGATCCGCCGTTAGCACCACAGTAAAAATGCTACCAACACCCCCTTCTGTTACAGAGGCAGTAGAGCGACTAAAACTATAGCCAGGCCTCTCATCATCAATTACCTCAACAATAACATCTGATAAAGTCGTAGCAGCACTGTAACCAGAGTCCCCATTAACAACTGTCAGCGTCAGCGTCACAAAAACACCTTCATCATTTGCCTGATCATCTATTGCCTCAACTGAGACCGTAATAGACGTGTTCCAAGTCACAGAAGTGAAACTCAATAATATACTACTCTGACTATTCGTGCTTTGACCACTTAACTCTAACTGCGCAAGCCCTTGAACCTGTGTAGAAGCAACCGATAGCGTAACCGTAGATAATGGCTGCGTCTGTGGGCGAATCTCAAAAGTAGCCGACCTACTACTACCTGCCTCTTCTGTGATAATCAGCGATGTTGGAACAACTACAAAGCCTGCAACATCATCATCTGTAACGGTGACCGTCAGTGTAACATTCTCACTTGAACCATAATCACCCCCACTGGCTGCTAAGCTAAAGGTGCTATACTGTGTATTATCAACTACCTCATCATCATAGGCAGAGACCGTTACCGTAATAGAAGTACTCCAATTAGAAGTAGTAAAAACTATTCGAGCTGTAGATAAAGAGGACTGTATCGGAATAACGCCTGATGTAAATGTATGCGCACTACTAACCTCAAGCGTAACATCTCCACCATATGGACGCGTAGCCAAACGAACCTCAGCAGTAGAAACCGACCCCCCTTCCGTAACCGTATGCTCCGTAGGCGCAATCTGTACCCCACGTACATCATCATCAATGGTCTCAAACCCACGTGCAGTGGGCGATAGCCCACTATATAAAGCATCGGATGAAGCAACCGATAGCGTAACTGTCGCATTGCGGGTATCATCATCAAAATCATCATCTACTACCGTAATCGTAACACTCTGGAGCGTTTGCCAGCTGTTAACAGTAGCCGTAAAAGTCAATGAATCAACACTTAACGTTGCCTCTGGATCAGAGGATAAACTATCATCACTTAACAATACATTAACCGTAACCGTACTGAAGGGGCGCGTTGCTAAGCGAACCGTAAAGGTGGCTTGTGTCGCACTTGACTCATATAGGGTATCTGTACTTAACGCACTAACGACCAAAGCACTTTCATCATCATCTACTACCAATACCCCATGCGTAGAACTTACGCTATTTGCACCAGCCCAATGAGAAATCGTATTCAAGTCCGCATTAGCAACAACTGTAGAGTCCGCCGTAACAACTACTGTCTGTGTGCCATCATCAAAATTATCATCTACCGCCGTAACAACTATTGACTGCAAAGTGTTCCAACTATTGCTGGGGTATGGTGAAAATACAACACTGGTGGTACTCAATATAATAGAGCCACCAACTGCAATTGAGCCCGTACTAAAACTTAACACCACTGTACTCTCAGGCTGCGCCGATAGCCGAACTAATAAACTATCTGTCGTATTAGGCTCCGTTACAACTGGACTTCCTGATAACTCAATACCTGCTGTATCATTGTCTACAACCGTTACCGTCAGAGTATCCCCTGAAAAATCCGCATTGCTTGCATAAGCACCATTGATGTTGTCCGTAGCAATCAAGAAAACTTGTATACTTTCATCATCCTCATCAATGTCATCATTCACCGCTGTAACCGTTATCGAAACAGGCGTGCGAGCATTTGCACTGCTGAAAACAATAGTATTCGTACTGAATGTCAATTCACGTGTCGATTGACCTGAAAGCGTGGCTGATGGCGATAACGCAACCGTAGCACTACCCGGAGGATCCGCCGTTAGCACCACAGTAAAAATGCTACCAACACCCCCTTCTGTTACAGAGGCAGTAGAGCGACTAAAACTATAGCCAGGCCTCTCATCATCAATTACCTCAACAATAACATCTGATAAAGTCGTAGCAGCACTGTAACCAGAGTCCCCATTAACAACTGTCAGCGTCAGCGTCACAAAAACACCTTCATCATTTGCCTGATCATCTATTGCCTCAACTGAGACCGTAATAGACGTGTTCCAAGTCACAGAAGTGAAACTCAATAATATACTACTCTGACTATTCGTGTTTTGACCACTTAACTCTACCTGCGCAAGCCCTTGAACCTGTGTAGAAGCAACCGATAGCGTAACCGTAGATAATGGCTGCGTCTGTGGGCGAATCTCAAAAGTAGCCGACCTACTACTACCTGCCTCTTCTGTGATAATCAGCGATGTTGGAACAACTACAAAGCCTGCAACATCATCATCTGTAACGGTGACCGTCAGTGTAACATTCTCACTTGAACCATAGTCACCCCCACTGGCTGCTAAGCTAAATTTGCTATACTGTGTATTATCAACTACCTCATCATCATAGGCAGAGACCGTTACCGTAATAGAAGTACTCCAATTAGAAGTAGTAAAAACTATTCGAGCTGTAGATAAAGAGGACTGTATCGGAATAACGCCTGATGTAAATGTATGCGCACTACTAACCTCAAGCATAACATCTCCACCATATGGACGCGTAGCCAAAAGAACCTCAGCAGTAGAAACCGACCCCCCTTCCGTAACCGTATGCTCCGTAGGCGCAATCTGTACCCCACGTACATCATCATCAATGGTCTCAAACCCACGTGCAGTGGGCAATAGCCCACTATATAAAGCATCGGATGAAGCAACCGATAGCGTAACTGTCGCATTGCGGGTGTCATCATCAAAATCATCATCTACTACCGTAATCGTAACACTCTGGAGCGTTTGCCAGCTGTTTCCAGTAGCCGTAAAAGTCAATGAATCAACACTTAACGTTGCCTCTGGATCAGAGGATAAACTATCATCACTTAACAATACATTAACCGTAACCGTACTGAAGGGGCGCGTTGCTAAGCGAACCGTAAAGGTGGCTTGTGTCGCACTTGACTCATATAGGGTATCTGTACTTAACGCACTAACGACCAAAGCACTTTCATCATCATCTACAACTCGAACCATGGAATCTGCACTCACACTGCTGGTCCCTGACCAGTGTAATCTGGTATTTGTACTCGCTCCAGCTTGAACAGTAGAACTGAGACTTACAGTTACGGTTGCATCACCATCATCTATAACATTGTTTTGCGCAGTGACTGTAAATGACTGTGTTATATCCCAGTTAGCACTTGTAAATAATAGCTGATTTGTGCTCAGATTCAATGATTTTGTCGATTCTGGAGATAACACAACCTCTGAAGCAACAATCGTTAAAGAAACAGTGGACTCGGGTTGAGCGTCTAATACGACAAAAATAGCACTCTGAGCAGATGATTCTGATAACGAGAACGACTGAGGGGCTAGAGTGATTCCCGCTGTATCGTTGTCATCGATAGTAAATTGGTATACATCGCTCTCAAAATCAGGAACATTAATATACGGTATGTTGCCTGATGGCGTAAATGTCAATGCATATGTTGTCTTATCTTCATCTATTGAGTCATCAATAGCAACGACCGTTACTGACTGCGAACTATTCCACCTAAAAGTATTTCCTGCGCCATCCGTAGAAAAGGCCAAACCAACAGAAGCACTTAACGTACCATTGGTCCCATGTATCACAGCATACTGGTTGACGCTGCCATCAAGAAAATCTGGATGCAAAATAAGCGGCGACCCTGTGGGTGCTAAGCGCAAGGCTATATTAAAAATAGCTGTTCCGCCTGCCTCACTCACAGTTCCAGTTGTTGGACTAATGGTAAATCCGTGCTCATCATTATCAATAGCTGTTATTTCTGTGTCTTGATTCGCGGCAAGCCCCCGATAGAAGCCAGAACTTGTGGCGGCTGACTCATACGAAATGACACTGTTAACATTTTGATCATTGATAGCATCATCAATAGCGGTGACCAATACAGTCTGTGGGATATTCCAATTGCTTGAAGTAAAGTTTAACTGGACAACTGAGGTCGATCCATTTAGCATAATTTGATGGCTAAGATCACCCGCTAACGGCGTAGCTAGCAACACAATCTGCACAGTGCCAGTAGGCTGGGTTGCCAGAACTACACTCACTTGCGTTGTCAAATCACCATCTTCCGAAACAGAGGCAAATGTAGGAGATGGTAACACTGCTGCAACATCATTGTCTATAACAACAACCTGAGTAGTCTGATTGCTGACAAAATTAATGTAGTCATTTCCTGATTGCTGACTGGCAACAGAGATCGTTAACAGCTCAGTGTAGCTCACTCCCTCATCAATAAAATTGTCACGCCCAGCAAGTGTAACAAGCTGAGCAGTACTCCAATTGGCTGTGCTAAACGTCAAGCTATGTGTTGCATTGCCTTCAATCAACAGACTAGTTCCTCCATCGAAAAGCAGGGTAACCGTTCCTTCTGGAACAGAGGCAAGGCGCGTTTGCAGGGTAGCTGTTGTTGAGCTATCCTCCGATACAGTAAGCGGACTACTTGAAGTGAGTATGATACCTGCATCAGCCGTAGAGTTCAGCACGGACACCTGCGCATTCGCTGTTGCTGTTGCAACACCGTCGCCAACTGCAATGACAAAGGTATAACTAGAGGTGGATTCAAAATCTAATTCCTGATTAGCGTTTAGCCGCAAAACCCCTGTGCTGCTAATACTAAATCCTGCGGCTCCTGCACCGCTGAGTGCATACGACAGACTATCAGACTCGTCTGCGTCTGAAGCATTTATTTGCCCTACAACCGTTATCACATTCGGAGGACTAAAGTCGTTTTCTAGTATGTTAAACTGTGTCACACCTATCGTGGGCGTATCGTTTACAGGTGTGACAACCACTAAAAAGGATCCTGTGCTTGAATCCACTCCTCCAAACAAGGTACTACCATCATCTTGCAACATATAACTAATAGTTGCAGTACCAAAGGAATTAGGGTTAAAAGAGAAGGTTAGTGTGGCATCTTCAAGGTCTTGTAGTATGCTACTACTGATGGTTGGTGTGCTCACCAGAATATCCGAATCATCTATAATATTTGTTAGACTCAATGTAATGTTTTGCGTAACACCCGCATTATTATCATCAAAATCCGTTATAACCCCTGCAGAGACCACTGTATAGCTTGAATCCTCTGCTATGACTAATGATGCACTATCTGCAGACGGCGCAAAATTAATCGTGCGTACTTGAATAACCACAGTGACCGTGGTGCTGTCCTCACCATTACGCAATGTCCCACCATCATCTTGCACCGTAATACTCAATGTGACATTGCCCGAGGAGCCTAATACTGGGTCAAAACGAAGTGCTGCTGTGGTTGCACCGACTGTGTACACAATGGTTGTACCTGACTCTAACACACTCGTAGAACCACTTGTTTGGATACTAAAAGAGAACGGCTGCTGAGCCAAACCGCTCAAGCCATCACCTTCATCTAAGTCCTGCAGCACAACAATCTCTTGAACACCCAGGAAATCTTCAAATATTGCAGAGTTGCCATTTGCTACAACATTCGTCTGAGTAACATTGCTCAGTGATACAGTTGGAGCGTCATTAACAGGGAGCACAGGTACTAAAAGATATGCCGTAGTTGTCGATACACCATCTGATAAACCAACCGTAATGGTCGCAGTGCCTGAGAAATCCGCCGGTGGAGTATAACCAATAGGTATTTGTTGTATGCCCGTTGAGACAGCACTAATCTGACCATCTATCTCAACAGCGCCCGTGGATACTGTAAGAGACCATGCACTGCTGCTAAACGCCTCACCGTCCAAGTCAAATCCACTTAAGGTTATAGCACGTGCTAACGAGGCATCTTCGTTGAAAACGTTCGTAACTGTTGAGGTAATTGCAGGAAAACCCTCTGGGAGCTCAAAGGTTCCATAGCGTGTAAGGGTCGCCCCAGGCTCGACAGCAAGCACTACGAACTCATCCACTCCGCTGACAACAACATAAGATGAAGCAAAATCAGTAGTGCCTGGTTGCGGTGGGCTATTACTCCAGGTATATTGAGGATGTCCAGGAAGTATATTGCTCCTATCTTGTTCACTATTTACTACCGCGTAAATTTGGTCTGCCAAACCAGTTGTACCATAGTCATACCTCAACGTAAATGGGTATGTGTCGGCATTGGTTGACGCGATACCTAGCCACCGTGATGATGCAAAATTTGCTAAAACTGTGTCTATGAACAGGAGCTCTTCTCCTGTTTCTGGGATTGCAAGATGGCCAGGAAAATCCTCTAACAAAGCGAGTATAGGCAAAACGCCACCTTCGGATATTGAAAATGCTGATCTGGCATAGAGATGACCACCATATATTCGGATATTGGCCAAATTATCCATATCAATAGCAGCGGAAATAACGGGAGTATTCGTGGCAACATTCACCTGAACAACCATACTTTGTGTATAGGAGATGCCCCCCCTTGATATATCGCTCAGCGTAACAGTAAGGGTCGCCACCCCTGTTTGATCTGGCGCAACACTAAAATAAAGCGTAGCACTTCGTGCAGTATTACTCAAAGTGCTCTCTACAACTGTACGCGCTGAATTAAAAGACACAACGGGCGTAGGATTTGCTGACATTAAAGAGCCAGCAGATGTTACACTAAATGTGGCTGAAGCATTCTCTTCACCAACAATTCCATTAACCTGGATTTGATGCCGGATAGTGTTTGTAGCGTTCTCCAGTAGCACCACCCTCGTTGCTGCAAGCGAAAAAACAGGTATAGAGCCCGTTATCCCAAAAGTTATTGTATTGGTAGCGCTTGCACCAGCATTATCCTTGACAGTAAGCAAGACAACCGTTTGTGAACTGGTACCCACGAGCATAGAACTATGGTCAGGGGTGAGGGTGAGTGTGACTGTGCTACCATCAACATTAACTGTTCCACCTCCGCTTAAGATAGTAGAAGCGTCTAAAAAAAAGAGGTCTTCAACGTCTGGGTCTAAGATATCAGCATCTGTAATCACCACATCTATACTCGCTCTATCCGCTGTACCCGTAGTAAAAATGGCAGTAACGGTAGGCGTATTATTGACACCGTCAACTTGAAAGACAATGGTGTTCGTTGCAGTTAGCCCCGTATTGTCTTCAATCGTAAACTCAACATCAATTTGGGCAGGGCTTCCCCCGAATAGACTACTTTGATCGCCACTCAGACTATCGCTTGGAGTCAAAATGACTGTATTTCCATTTAATGATACCGTTCCAGTACCGTTTATTATCGTTGCCGCTGTGACGGAGAAGGTAGAGTCAGCATCTGCATCCGTTACATGCTGATCTAAAATGGTAACACCAATAGTGCTATCTTCACTGCCTATTTCGGAGACCAAGGCAACGACAGATGGAGGAAAGTCAACCGCGGTATAGATTAGTGTAAGGGACCGAGTCGTGCGGTTATTAATCGCTTCTCCATCATCTAGTGTGACTTCAACAACTGCCGAGCCGCTAGAAGCATTTAAAACTTCGCTAATAGTCACCGAGCCACCATCACCAAAAGCTGCAAAAGATACGGTTGCAAAGCCAACATCCGTAGTGCTTATTGAGTACATCAATGGTTGTACCACATCATCGTCCCCATCATCAAAGTTGATGACGAAAACAGTTCTCTGGCCATAGCCTTCAGTCAGTGTAAGAGTTGACTCTGTTAGATCAAATACCGGAGGAGCATTAACAGTGATTGTTGAAGTGGGTGGACTGCTATCACTAGCAATCGCATTAACAGTGACCGTTGAAGTGGCTGTATTACTGCTATCACTAGCAGTAACCGTTAATGTTAACACTGTTGGCTTAGGAAAGTGCGGTGTTAAAGCAAGGGTGATGCGCCCCGTACTGCTTAAGTTAAATAGGTGCGCGCCATCACCTGTCATACCGTAGGACAACACGGCATCATCTGCATCATAGAACAAACTTTGAACAGCAGTGGAGTGAAAAACTACTGTGTCTGTAGTCTCAACTCCAGTTAGCTGAGCAGCAGGAATCGTTAACGGGGACTCCTCTATCAAGCGTACCCTGTAGTCATTCCTATCAACTACAAGAATACGACCAGAGGCATCTACGTCTATATCTGTGATGTTCCTAAATTGAGCTGTAGGCGCAGGACCATCCGCATACCCTTCTGCCGCAGTTCCAGCAAAATTGTAAATTGTAGATCCATCTGGACTAACCGCCCAAATAGCACGACTTACAGTAATTAAAAGCCGACCATCTGGCATAACAACTATACCATTTAGGTTTTCTAAGCTTGACTCAGTTGGTCTGCCAGTGACAGGATATCCTAAAACTCCATTACCGACATAGGTAGAGACTTGTGTGCCCTCAGCATTGATGATGCGGATTTTTCCATTTAAGCGATCAGCAACAGCTACTCTGCCATCTGGAAAAAGGGCAACATCAGTAGGGGAGTTGAACCGAGCAGTTCCTGCAGGGCCGTCTATATCACCGACCGCACCCGTTCCCGCATAAGTTGTTATTGTGCCCAAGGCACTGACTGCAAAAATAGCATTTGAAGCACGCACAGCAACCAGGAGCGTTCCATCAGCCATTAACTCCATACCATAGGCGTCTCTAAAATGCTCCGTGCCACCGACAGGGTCGCCTTCGGCATAGGTTGTTACAGTAGAGCCACTGGCATCAATCGCATAAATAGGGCGCGTACTAATGAGATTGGTTACGAAAACTCTCCCATCAGGCGCAGATACTGCCTTCGGAGGGACAAAAAACCAAGCATCGGAAGCAGCGGCAGGGGTATTAGGGACGTTGTTATTGGGGTCGCTATCTTGATCCCTTCTGAGAGCAGTCAAAGCACCAGCATACGTTGATACAGTTGAGCCATCTGCGCTAATGACCCGAATGGCATCTCTGTTTGGTTCAACAACAAGAACGCGCCCATCGGGCAAAAAGGTAACTCCTGTCAGGTCATGAAACTGTGCATCAACAGCAGGGCCGTTTGTTACTACAGTTCTGCTAGAATCTTTGATACCATTGCCTGCATACGTTGACACTACAGCCGTCGTTGTCAATGGCGGTGCACCGCCTGCTACTGCGTCTAAGGACGATAGCATGGCGCTCGACAAAACAACAACTGGCAACAATGAGGAGTGGCTTAGTACGATAGACTGTATGCTCCCAAACAGCCGTCGGCACACCAGTAAACGGCTATTCTCAAGCCATTTTTTCAGGATCCACACCGTTATATCCTGCTTACTGATTTATTAACGCACTTTTAATCATATTTTAATTAAATCAGCAACTGTCTCCTAGAAGCGATTAATGCCCACAGGAGTCTTATACAAGACTCGAAATCATTAGCTG
>CBDCOD010000018.1:0-96776 GCA_965219665.1 Gammaproteobacteria bacterium
AAGTATATTTGGCATTGATCTTTATTTTGCCAGCTACCAGCCTTGGGAGGGTGCGTTACGCTCTGCGCTGCCTTTTATGAGTGATTGGCATAATTGGCGTGTCATCATAGATTTATTGCTCATAGGCGTCTTTGGTGGTATATATACTGTCCCCTTATACGCAACTATTCAAAGCCACGCAGATTTACAAAAAATATCGCGCATCATTGCAGGAAATAATGTTATCAATGCATTATTTATCACCATGGCTTTCGTAATAGCCATTTTATTGCTCAGCAACGGCTTTAGTATCCCTGAGTTGCTGTTGTTTATGAGTCTAATGAATATAGTGGTAGCTATTGTGCTGTGTAAAGCAGATCCCCAACTGTTTGCGCATTTTAAGCAATGGTTGCTGAGTCGCAGCAAATAATCGTTATACCATTACTGTATTAAGAATGCTTGCTATGGCTGTCTAATAAGATAGTCTAAATAATGAGGATAAACCGTTTTTCAGCCAATATGAACTGAAGCGTATATAATGCGCGCGCTTAACATTTTATCATTCTGTGTTATTGCCTTTTAAAAGTTAGGGCTACACAGTGCGAAATTACTCAGTTATGCTTTCATTTAATGAGTAGTGTTCGAAAATTATTCAAATACAAGGATTTTTTAGATATCATTATGGAGACATTAGCAAAACATCTTGAAGACTTACCTAACTACGCGTCTGAATCAAGTAGCGAAGAATACATGAGTAGGCAGCAATTAGAGCATTTTAAAAACAAACTTATTAGTTGGAAAAAAATTCTGATCCAAGAAGCAGGCTCTACCATCCAACATATCCAAACAGAGTCTCAAAGTTTGCCCGATGAGTTAGATAGAGCAACTATGGAAGAGGATTTTCGCTTAGAGTTGCGCACTCGTGAGCGGGAGCACAAACTGATTCGTAAAATTGACCAAGCATTGCTGCGCATTGAAACAGGAGACTATGGTTATTGCAAGGAGACTGGTGACCCAATTGGGTTAGCGCGCTTAGATGCTCGACCTACGGCTGATTTGTGCATTGCTGCCAAAGCCCGCATGGAACAGCGTGAAAAACAAGGGCTTCCTTCTTAAACAATTTAATTTATACTATTTAGACTAACCATTTACATTTTTTAACCATTACATTTATTGCTATTATGATTACTACGACTTTTATGCGCTACTTAGCCGGTATTATCACGCTATTCACTACACCATTGGCATTTGCTGCAGATCCTCAAGATCCTGGTCTGCTCAGTTTTCTGCCTTTAGTCGCTTTATTTCTTATTTTTTATTTTGTCCTTATTCGCCCACAACAGAAAAAAACAAAGCAACATAAAACAATGACGGAAGGGCTACAAAAAGGCGATGATATTATTACGTTTGGCGGTGTTTTAGGGCGTATCGTTGATACTGAAGAAAACCTACTTAAGGTGGAAATTGCTGAGAATGTTGCTATTACGGTGCAGCGATCAGGTGTTTCTGCTCTGATGCCCAAAGGCACTTATCGCGCTGCTTTTTCAAGCGATGAGTAAAAACAAAACAGTACGCCAAGCATTTTTTCTCTATTTAGCCAGAATCTGCTCTAAGCTATAAGGCAAGCCGTGTTCTCTCCCCCTCCACAACGCGCTGCGGCAACAGTGCTCAACAGAAATAGTTGGTGGCGCTATTTGATTGCGCTGATAGTATTATTAGTAGGTTGCTTGTATGCATTGCCCAACGTATTTGGTGAAAATCCAGCTGTTCAAGTCTCCACCCAGAGAGGGGTTGTACTGACTACAGAGAAGATAATGGATATTGAAAAATCTTTACAAAAAGAGGCTATCCAAAGTATTAAAACCAGCTTTTCCGAAAACAAATTAACGATTCATTTTTCTAATTCGGATGATCAATTAAAAGCAAAGCGGATTATTAGCGATCAGCTGCATGCTGGCTATGTTGTGGCGCTTAACTTAGCACCTGCTGCACCACGATGGCTACAAGACTTGAATGCCAATCCCATGTACCTTGGTTTAGATTTGCGAGGCGGTGTCTATTTCCTTATGGAGGTAGATGTAGAAGCAGCTATCAACAATAACATTAATCGCCGCGTAGATGAAGTAAGGCGTTTATTGCGCGATGAAAAAATGCGTTATCGCCTTGTCAAGAGAGAAGCAGATGCTGTTGTTTTTTCTATGGCAAACCCGGCGGCAGGTAATGATGCGGCTCTTGAGCTACTTGCCAAGGAGTTCACAGATAGTTCTATTGAGCCACACTCAGACAAAGCTAATCATTTTGTAATGCGTTATACAGAAGGCGCATTAAGCGAGCTGAGACGCTTTGCAGTCAGCCAAAATATCATTACACTGCGCAATCGGGTAAATGAATTAGGTGTGGCTGAGCCAGTCATCCAGCAACAAGGCGCAAACCGTATCGTTGTACAATTGCCAGGCGTTCAAGACACTGCGCGTGCTAAAGATATTCTCGGCGCTACTGCCACATTGGAGTACAGGTTGGTTGATGATAAAGGCGATCCGCGCCGCGCTCGACAACATGGCTTTGCCCCACCTGGAACTGAGTTATATCAAACCAACACAGGGCAACCTATTCTGCTGAAAAAGTCTGTTATCGTAACGGGTGAGAATATCATTAATGCCCAATCTGGTCTTGATCAAGAATCGGGTTCCCCGATGGTGAGCGTAACATTAGACTCCATTGGAGGATCGCGCATGCTGGCAACTACTAAACGCAATGTTGGTAACCGCATGGCAGTTGTCTTTATTGAAAGCCAAATTGTTACACAAATAAAAGACGGACAGTCCATACGTAAGCGCGTAGTAAAAAAGACCGTTATCAATGCGGCAGTAATCCGTGGACAGTTTGCAAATCGCTTTCAAACAACTGGATTAGATTCACCAGGGGAAGCACGTGATTTAGCCTTATTACTTCGCGCAGGTGCGTTAGCTGCTCCAATGGAAATTGTAGAGGAGCGTACCATTGGTCCCTCGCTCGGCGCAGAGAATATTGAACAAGGCTTTTTATCAGTCATTTTAGGCTTAGCACTCGTGTTAGTGTTTATGGTTATTCGCTACAAGGTGTTCGGCTTAGTAGCAAACGTTGCGCTATGTACTAATTTGGTGCTTATCATTGCCACACTTTCCTTATTGCAAGCCACTCTGACTTTACCAGGTATTGCTGGTATTGTGCTTACTGTTGGTATGGCCGTAGATGCTAATGTGCTTATTTTTGAGCGCATCCGTGAGGAGTTAAAAAATGGACAACCTATACAAACTGCTATATCTGCCGGCTATGATCGTGCCTTCTTGACTATTGCTGATGCAAATATCACGACACTTATTGCTGCTGTCGTACTATTCTTTTTTGGCACTGGACCCATTAAAGGCTTCGCTATCACATTATCTATTGGCATTGTGACTTCTATGTTCACAGCAATCGTGCTTTCTCGTATTATCGTTAACCGACTGTATGGCAGTAATAGTGCACGCAACGCTTTGTCAATCTAATTATTATGAATCAACTATACGGCAAGATACCCTTTACTAAGTTTCGCTTAATAGCAGCAATGCTGTCTGCTGTCCTGATTGTGGGCAGTTTAGTGAGCCTTACTGTTCGCGGATTAGAGTTTGGCATTGACTTTACTGGCGGCGTTTTGGTTGAGTTAGGTTATCAAACTCCCACACAGTTACAGCCCTTACGCGAGGCACTTAAACAACAGCAGGACTTTGGGGATTTTGAGGTGGCACATCTGAGTTCAGATAGAGAGGTACTCATACGCATCGCCCCGAACACAGAAATTAGCAATGCACAATTGGGAGAAAAAGTCATTGGCTTAGCGCGCTCACTACAAAGTGATGTGGATGTAAGGCGTGTTGAGTTTGTTGGTCCTAAAGTTGGGGAAGAATTAACAACAGATGGTGGCCTGGCAATGCTCTATGCTCTTCTTGGCATTTTGATTTATATCTCTTTCCGCTTTGAGTGGCGATTAGCGCTAGGCTCAGTGATCGCATTAGCACATGATGTAATCATTACACTTGGCTTTTTTTCATTGTTTGCTATAAGCGTTGATCTGACTGTTTTGGCTGCGGTTTTGGCTATTATTGGCTACTCGCTCAATGATACAATTGTTGTTTTTGACCGCATCCGTGAGAATTTTATCAATCTGCGTAAAGGCAGCGCAGAAGAGGTGACTAACAAGTCACTGAATGATATGCTTGCACGCACATTGATGACCTCGTTAACTACCTTATTCGTAGTAATCGCTTTGTTTGTTGTGGGCGGTGAAATCATTCATAATTTTTCTATTGCTTTGCTAATCGGTGTTATTGTCGGAACCTACTCTTCTATTTATGTTGCTTCATCTACTGTGCTCGCTTTAGGCATTGACAAAAAGCACCTTATGCCACCTGAAAAAGAGCATGGTGCAGAATCTAATAGTCATACACAAATGCTATCGCAGCAGCTACAACAGCAGCGTAACCCAACTACTCCTAAAAAAACTACACGAAGACGCCGATAGCCCCCTCCTATACCCTCTCTTCCCTCCTATCACAACAAGACTAACAACGTAAGGCGCTACTGCTGCATGGATGGAAGTCTTTTGTACAACAGGGCACAATGCAGCTGCGCGCAACTTACTGGCAGCATGATTACAAACACACTGAGAGGGGTGCGCCTAAGCGCATAGAAAATTATTTTTGTGAGTTGTGTCCTAAAAATCCGTGCTGTACAGATAGACAATTATTAGCTCTAACGAGAGCTGAGAAGTAATGTATCCATTCTGGAAGGAACCACAATTGCTTGCTGAGGGTAATCCATCAATAAGTGTGCAATGTCTTGCTTACTGAATGCATGATTGGAGAGTTCAACAGTGTTGGCAGCGCCGTTGCCTTGCTGATTTGACGCATATTTGGAAGGTTTAATAGCAAGGGAAATCATCACAGCATCTCCTGCTTGATGATAAGCACCGATACTAATTCCTAACGCACACAGCGTAAACATAGCGACCAAGGCAAAAGGGGTTATTTTGTGCTTTAGCACTGCAAATACTGTCTGTCTATTGACTTTCCCTGCGTTGTCGCTGTAGGAGCCATAGCTATCAGGCAGGCAGGCACTCTGCATGATACGCCGCTCAAAATCAATTGAGCATGGTGGAACTTTTAGGTTATTGATGTCCATATTTGATGAGATCCTCATTACAGACCACTTTAAGTGTTTTGCGCGCACGAGCGACAATAGATTCCACTGCCTTTGGTGTCGTTCCCATAATCTCTGCTACTTCTTTCTGAGACATCTGTTCGTAGTAAAATAGGTTCAGTGCAGTCCGAGAACGCACGTCTAGTTTGCTAATCGCCTGTTTCAAATTAGCTTGCTTTTCATCTAACAGTCCAACTTTCTCTGGTTCATATGATTGATCACCAAAATAGGTCTCGTCCTCTGTTAGTTCAGTCATTTCTTCGTAAGAATATTCAGGTCCTCTACGATTCACTTTGCGCCTGTAGTCTATGCAACGGTTTATCACTACACGGTATAGCCATGTGTGAAAGCGGCAGCCCATATCAGGATTCCAAGATTCTGGCTTATTCCAAACAGTTAAAAACACCTCCTGAACAATGTCCTCAGCCATTTGCACGTCAAATAATTGACGCCACGCCACTCTGTAGCAACTTTGAGAATAGATATTAACCAGCGTGCTAAACGACTGCTCGTCTCTTTCTATAATGCGTTTGAGTAATAACGATGCTTCCATATAAAAATTCCTGAAAATATTTGCGCTATATTATGTCTGTTACGTTTATACCACATATCTCCCCCAATTCTGATGGTATTTTCATTTTCAGAAGTTAGTTAATTAATTTTTTTTGTTACTTATGCTCCCACTGCATGATAGGAAACGCCTTAAATTCTTCAGGAGAAATACAGCCATCACTGTTGCTATCTAATGCTTTATAAAACATATATTTATGATACATCTGTATTTCATGATGCGATAAGTGCTTGTCATTATCTATATCACAAAGCAGAAATTGCTCAGAACGAATTTTTTTGAACCCGTCTAAATTAACACCTTTTTTTCGCCGTAATATATCAGCGAATTTTTCATTTTGAAACTCTAAGGGAAACTTGGCTACTTCCAACTCAGTAATAATACCATTACTATCTGTGTCTAATTCCTCGAAAATAATAGCAGTTGCGGCAGCATACTCAATTTCGTCTATCTTCCCATCTGCATTTTTATCTAAGCGCTCAAACATGTCAGAGGCAAATACTGGCAATGTACAAAACATACAAAGGAATGTGCCTACGCATAGCATTTTCATACGTTTAAAAGGTGCTTGTGCTCTATGTAATCTCATAAATGCTGTTTGATACGTTTGCATTGCACAAAATCCCTTACCTAATTAGCATACATGACACAAAAATCTCGTTAAACCACCATCATAGCAATCTAAATCCCCTTCTTTTCGCTTTGTTTAGCAAACGCCAGCTCAATAATACAATGAATACAGAAGCAAACAATAGAGGCTCAGACCAATCCGCTTTGACCAGCAGAAAAAAATGCAATATACCTAAGACTGGCAGTATATAAACCCAATTATGCAGGGATTGCCATTTCTTTTTCAAGCGAATACGCCAGCCTTGTGTTGATGTAATAGCAAGCACTACAAAAAATAGTATGGCAATCATGCCTACCCAGACGTAAGGGTGTTCTATAACATCTATGACTATTTCTTCCCAATAAAATCCTAGGTCTAAACCAAAATAGACCAGCGCATGCAAGATAGCATAAAAGCAAGAAAACAAACCAAGCTGACGCCTGTAGTGGATAAGTGCCATCCAGCCAAATAAATCCTGTGCAGGCTTAATCATTAGCGTTAGCCCTAAAAAAAATAGACTGATATGCCCACTTTGATGCGTTACATACTCAATCGGATTTCCCCAAAGCAACTCCTCTATAAAGAGCCCATAAATAAAATAAAGGCAAGGTGAGAGCGATGCCGCAAAAAGGATAACACGTGCTTTCGTCCAGCTATACATCAGCAGTTTGTCTAATACTTCAAATCATATAAATAACGTCACATAAACCTGTTCATAAGGCGTGTAACATTTACTACGACAAAACTTTAGTAGTTCTCAATTAGTAGTTCTCAAACAAACTCATGCCTTCATATAAACTGGCAACTTGGTCGTAGCCATTAAATAACTGAGTATCTACCTTTCTGAAAGATCCCAGTGGGCGCTCACGGCTTTGTAGCCAACGAGGGTGGTGTACTGTAGGGTTGACGTTTGCGTAAAAACCATATTCTTGCGGTGCAGAGTCGTTCCAAGCAGTATTTGGCATCGTTTCCATAAAGTGGATTTTATCAATAGATTTAACGTATTTGAAGCCATATTTCCAAGGAACAACTAAGCGTATAGGAGCACCGTTTTGTGGTGTTAGCGACTTGCCGTACATACCTACTGCCATCATAGTTAAGGGATGCATAGCTTCGTCCATACGCAGCCCTTCATGATAAGGCCAACGCAACACAGGGAAACGCTGCCCCTGTAAGTTTCTGGGGTCATATACAGTTGAAAAGCGAATATATTTTGCTTTAGAGGTCGGCTTAAGATGATTAATGAGTGCACTAAGTTGGAATCCATTCCACGGCACCACCATAGACCAACGCTCTACACAGCGAAATCTATATACACGCTCTTCCAATGGAAATTTTAGCAATTCCTCCATGCCAATTTTGCCGACTTTTTCTGCTTCACCAGTGACTTCAATAGTCCAAGGATCCTTTTTCTTCAACGTTTTTTCCATCCAAGCAGCGTTCCTGGCAGGGTCAGACTTGTCTGTACCTAATTCATAAAAGTTATTGTAGGTAGTTGCTCTGCGCTCTGATGTTATGCGCCCTTTGGCACTATAATGTTCATTGCGCTTACCTAAATTTGCCCAAACAGGATATGTTAGAGTGGCTCCAACGGTCGCCAAACTGGCTTTTAATATATTTCGCCTATTTAAGAAAACTGATTCGCTTGTTATCTCGCTCGGAGCGATAGGATTAACATTTTGGTATTTAGATTGAGAAGACATTGACTTATTCTCCTGTAGAATTAAAATTGAGGTAAACATATACAGAACATGACCTGCGAAAAGCACAGCATATTCCATCCGACTTCTTATTGCTTACGAGGCATTATATATACTCCCTCTATAAATGAGACATAAATTATCATGATAACGACTCGAAGCATATATTCAAACCCTTTATTTGTCCTTATAGCAGCAGCTTTTTTAGTCACCATTTCTATGGGCATTCGTCAGACCATGGGGCTATTTGCCATCCCTTTCTCAGAGTTAGGTGGTGGCGATCGCGCTTGGTTCGGCTTAACTATTGCTGTTCAAAATCTATTGTGGGGCTGTGCAGCGCCTTTTTTTGGCGTTATGGCAGATCGCTGGGGAGCGCATATAACCGCTGCTGTTGGCAGTATTCTTTACGTGCTGGGATTGCTCATAATCAGCCAGCTTGATAGTTGGAATCTTATAAGTGGACAGTTTTTTATTGGGATAGGCATGGGCGCTTGCGGCATGGCGATTTCATTGAGTGCTGTGGCTAAAGTGACCAACCCAAGCAAGCGGTCTGTATATCTGGGCATCGTCTCCGCTGCTGGATCATTTGGACAGTTTGCGTTTATTCCTCTGGCACATGATCTGTACGCCACACTGGGTTGGGCGCATTCTTTCATAGTGCTTAGTTTCATAGCTGCGCTCATGATTCCATTGGCATTTGGATTATACGGTGCGCATTATGCTACTCAACGTACACAAGTTAAATCTGCTGATATAAGCATACAAGCCGTCTTGCAAGCAGCTCTCAGCCACCGCGGCTATATATTACTATCATCTGGTTTTTTTGTATGCGGCTTTCAGGTGGTGTTTATTGCAACGCACCTCACAGCGTACTTACGAGATTTTGGCGTTAGTGCTTCAGCTGCCTCATGGGCGTTAGCGATGATTGGCTTGTTCAATATTTTTGGCACCTTAGCGTGTGGCTATATTGGTGGAAGATACTCCAAAAGCCTTGCGCTTGCTTGGCTATATGCGCTTCGCTCTATCATTATCGTCCTCTTTTTATTGCTGCCGCTAAGCGATATATCCGCAATTATTTTCGGGATTTTTATCGGGTTTCTATGGCTGGGAACTATTCCATTAACCAGCGGCTTGGTTGCGGATTTTTTCGGACCACGTTATATGACCACACTGTATGGGATTGTGTTTTTTTCGCATCAAATCGGATCTTTTCTTGGCGCATGGTTAGGCGGCATTGCCTATAATTATAATGGTAGTTATACTGCTGTATGGGTACTGACAATAGCCTTCGGATTTATAGCCAGTGTGTTACACTACCTGATACCAGAACAAAATGAGTCGCACAATGACACGATTAAATCATGAAACTGACACACTTAGATACTAAAGGGCAAGCCCACATGGTGGATGTTACTGATAAAGCTGAGAGCCAGCGCATAGCAACTGCCTATAGCTTTGTCCGTATGCTACCTACTACCTTAGCCATGGTACAACAAGGGAATGCTGCCAAAGGAGATGTCTTGGCTACTGCTCGTATTGCTGGCATAATGGCAGCCAAACAAACACCCCACCTTATCCCTATGTGCCACCCTCTTTTACTGAGTAGCGTTAAGGTGGAGTTTGAACTATTAGATACAGAACAACATTGTGGTATTGCTATTACTGCCACCTGTACACTAAACGGCAAAACAGGAGTAGAAATGGAAGCGCTAACAGCCGCTAGCATTGCTGCTCTCACTATTTATGATATGTGCAAGAGTGTTGAAAAAGGCATGCGTATCGAACAAACAGCCCTACTACACAAAAGCGGAGGGAAAAGTGGGGACTGGAACGCGCCCAAACTGCGCTAACAATTAGAATACTGTTCTGTTATGACTGAATTGCTTACTTGGATGTTTTTTGCCTACTTATTTGGTTCGCTATCCAGTGCCGTTATCGTGTGTAAAAGTTTGGGGTTAGATGACCCTCGAGAATTTGGATCTAATAACCCTGGAGCAACCAATGTGCTACGCATGGGACATAAAAAAGCAGCAGCATTGGTACTATTTGGTGACGCATTCAAGGGATTTGCAGTGGTTCTGTTTGCTCAATTTTTCAGTTATTTTGCACCATTTCATATTTTATTAGTAGGTTTGGCAGTCTTCATAGGGCATTTATACCCTATATTTTTTGACTTCAAAGGCGGTAAAGGGGTCGCTACATACTGTGGTGTGCTCGCTGCCTTTGATTGTTTTCATGGCGGCACTTTCATTAGTGCCGCCTTAACATGGTTTATTGTTATAAAATGGCTCAACATTTCTGCAGTTGCTGCAATCATATCTGCGGTGCTGACGCCTGTTTATGCTGCATTATGGTCACAATACGATGTGTCCGTGTACACTGTTCTCAGTGTGATGTCTCTATTACTCATTTGGCGACATAGACAAAACATGGCGAATATACTAAAAAAACCAAATCATTCACAACATCAAGGAGAAAAGTAATGAAATATTTAGAAAATATTATTAATGATGCTTGGGAGAAGCGGGATACCCTATCATCTGGACAAAAGTTTGCTGAGATAGAAGGAGCGGTTGAAGAAACGATTGCTGCTTTAGATAGCGGAAAAGTGCGCGTTGCTGAACAAAAAGGAATTGGAGACTGGCATGTTAATCAGTGGGCAAAAAAGGCGGTTCTACTCTCGTTTAGATTAAGGGATAATCGGGTTATGAATGCAGGTGACGGGCTGCGTTTTTACGATAAAGTAGAAACTAAGTTTAATCAATGGAGTGAGACAGATTTTGCACAAGCTGGCATTCGTGTTGTTCCACATGCTGTGGCACGTAAAGGTAGCTATATTGCTCCCAATACCGTGCTTATGCCCTCTTATATCAATATTGGTGCCTTTGTAGATAGTGGAACGATGGTGGATACTTGGGCAACAGTTGGCTCTTGTGCACAGATAGGAAAAAACGTACACCTATCAGGCGGTGTCGGCATTGGTGGTGTCTTAGAACCGATACAAGCAGGGCCCACTATTATTGAAGACAACTGCTTTATTGGCGCGCGCTCAGAGGTTGTAGAGGGCGTGATTGTTGAAGAAGGCGCTGTCATTTCTATGGGAGTTTATATTGGTCAAAGTACTCGCATATTTGATCGTGAAAGTGGTGAAATACTATATGGTCGTGTTCCTGCAGGTTCTGTTGTTGTCTCGGGCAATCTGCCATCTAAAACGGGGGACTACAGTTTGTACTGTGCTGTGATTGTTAAGAAAGTTGATGCAAAAACACGCTCCAAAGTGGGTATCAATGCCCTGTTAAGACAAGCAGAGGATGTATAGATGTCGCAGTTAGCTTTACAGATTGCTCAAGAACTTGTATCACGTGCTTCTGTTACTCCAAATGATGCAGGATGCCAAGAGCATCTTATAACACTATTAGAACCATTAGGCTTTACCTGCCATCGATTGCAATATGGTGAGGTCTCCAATTTATGGGCAACCCGTGGCAGTGGCGCACCACTTACCGTCTATCTTGGGCATACCGATGTCGTACCAAGTGGCGCTAATAGCCAATGGGAAAGTGCACCGTTCACTCCCACTATACGTAATGGCTATTTATATGGCAGAGGCAGCGCGGATATGAAAGGATCTGTTGCCTGTTTTGTCGCGGCATTGCATACCTTTTTAGAACAGCATGACACCCACAAAGGCACCATTGGCGTACTCATAACCAGTGATGAAGAGGCATTGGCTATTGATGGCATTCGTCGCGTGGTCAGTGACTATTTCACCAAAAATAGCATACAGATTGATTATTGCTTGGTGGGCGAACCAACCAGTGAACATACTCTATTTGATACGATTAAAAATGGGCGACGCGGCTCGCTTAATGGCACACTTACAATCAAAGGAAAACAAGGGCATATTGCTTATCCGCATTTTGCACTAAACCCTATTTCCCTTGCAGCACCTTGGCTACAAGAAGTAACAAAAATACAATGGGACAAAGGCAATCAATATTTTGAACCGACTGGGTTTGAAATATCTAATATCAACGCAGGAACTGGTGCTGCAAATGTTATCCCTGGTGAAATCAGCATTACCTTTAACTTTCGTTATAACACTGAGCATACTATGGAGAGCTTGCAGCAGCGCATGAAACAGCTATGCGACCGACACGGCTTCAATTACACCCTAACTTGGGAGCACTCTGGCGCCCCCTTCTTAGCTAAAGCCGACGGTGCATTAATAAAAGCGTGTAAACAAGCCGCAAAAGAGCACGTAGGTAAAACGCCTGAGCTGTCAACTTCTGGTGGAACGTCTGACGGACGCTTTATCGCTCCAACTGGTGCTGAAACTGTTGAGTTCGGCGGACTAAGCAAAACCATTCATCAAGCAAATGAGCGCATTGGGTTGGACGAAATAGAAGCGCTGACAATCGCTTACACTAAAGTGCTAAAAACATTAGCGACATAAACACACATTGAGGCACTATGACAGAACTGGCAAACGCTCTTGGGTACGCGAAAAAATTGATTGAACGTCCTTCGGTTAGCCCTGAAGATAATGGTTGCCAAGACTATTTAATTAGTTTGCTTGAGCCTTTAGGCTTCACCTGCCACAAAATACAGTATGGTGAAGTATCCAATTTGTGGGCAACGCGTGGCACAGGCGCACCACTCACTGTATATCTTGGGCATACCGATGTCGTGCCGGTTGGTGAGGAAAACCAATGGCAGAGCCCACCTTTCACCCCTACCCTGCGTGATGGCTATTTATACGGCAGAGGAAGTGCTGATATGAAAAGCTCCGTTGCCTGCTTTATTGCAGCATTGGAGATTTTTTTGGCACAGCACCCAGATCATAAAGGCACTATTGGTGTACTTATTACCAGCGATGAAGAGAAAAAGGCTATTGATGGTGTACGCCGTGTCGTGACTGAATATTTTGCTGAGAACAACATTAAAATTGATTACTGCTTAGTTGGCGAGCCGAGCAGCGAGCACGCTCTGTTTGATATGATTAAAAATGGGCGACGTGGTGTACTTAATGGCACTTTGAATATTAAGGGAAAACAAGGTCATATCGCTTATCCTCACTTTGCCTTAAATCCCGTTAGTTTAGCTGCTGACTGGCTGCAAGAAGTAACCCAAATACAGTGGGACAATGGCAATCAGTATTTTGAGCCCACTGGATTTGAAATATCTAATATCAACGCAGGAACTGGTGCTAAGAACGTCATCCCTAGCGAGCTAAGCGTGTGTTTTAGCATACGCTATAACACCGAACAAACAGTAGAATCCTTACAGCAACGTATGATAACGCTCTGTGATAAACACGGCTTTGATTATGAGCTGACTTGGGTTCATCCAGCAGAGCCTTACTTAGCAAGAGAGGGAGCCTTAGTAAAGGCGTGTCAGCAGGCAGCATACGAACAATTGGGGGTGACTCCTCAATTATCTACCTCTGGCTGCACATCAGATGGGAGATTTGTTGCGCCAACTGGTGCTGAAACCGTTGAGTTTGGCGGATTAAGCACCACCATGCACCAAATAAATGAGCGTATTGGTGTGGATGAAATAGAAGCGTTAAGCGGCGCTTATACTAAAGTGCTCCGCATTCTTTTAGTTGACTAAAGCTGGAAGGGAGCCTTCCAGCTTTACTTAGTACAGTAACTTAAAATACAAATACTCATGCACACACAGGCATGGATAAGACAGGCTGTATCAACCCTACAGCAAGCAAATATAGAAGGCGACTTATACTTAGAATGCCGGCTACTACTGGCTCATGTTACCGAACAAACAGTAACTCAATTGGTTACTGACCCCACGCGCTCAATAGAACAATGCCATTTATCTCTCTTGGAGCGCTTACTGGAGCGGCGCCTACACGGAGAGCCTATTGCCTACCTGCTTGGCACAGCAACTTTTTTCTCCTTAACCCTCCAAGTAAATCCTACTGTACTGATTCCACGCTCTGATACAGAACCTATGGTTGAATGGCTCCTTCAGCAGTCGCTCCCTGAAAATGCACAGGTGCTCGATTTAGGCTGTGGTAGTGGTGCCATTGCCTTGGCATTAAAGGCACAACGCCCTAACTGGCAAGTAACTGCTATTGATAATACTGAAGAGGCAATAGCGTGCACGCAAGCAAATGCTAAACGATTAGGCTGCCCAGTTCACACTATCCATAGCAACTGGTTTACACATTGTGAGCAGTCTTTTCATGCCATCATTAGCAACCCACCTTATATTGCACCAGATCGTTCTGAATTAGAGCAGCTTGACTACGAACCTGCTCATGCACTTATCTCGCCAAAGAGCGGTTTAGCAGACTTAGAGCATATAGCCACCCATGCACCTAAGCATCTATTAACAGACGGCATACTATGTTGCGAACATGGGTATGATCAGGCTTTTGCCTTTCAATCCTTACTCAAGCAAAAGTGCTATACAACTATCGAATCGCACCAAGATTGGCGCGGTAAATCCCGTTTCACCTCAGCGAGCCGGCCATGCCAATAACGCGCCAGCGGCATTTCCTGAAACCGACCCTGCACCGCTGATTTTAGCAGCGCCACCAACTGCTTCTATTGCAGCAATACGCTCTTGCACTGCAACTGGAACGACACCAATAGCACATAATAGCCGATGTACAGCACGTATGTTAGCAAGCCATAGCGCATAGTCTTGCTGTTGTAATGCTGCTACTAAATCTTTAAGCACGTTCTGCCAAGCCGATTTGTTCTTTTTCAGCTGCGGCATTGCCTGCGCCACGCACTGCGCGGTTGTACTCTGTGGCATGCCACTCATGCTTAATGTGAAAGGGAATAAAGCGGGTATATCACTGCTATTTATTTGCCCGTTTTGCCATAAAACAGGCCGATTATGCCAGCACACCCAAGCATCTAAGCCGCTACTGCGACCATGTGCAATATTTTCGGCGCACTCAACCTGTGTCAAAGGATTGGAGATTTCACCCCAGGCATTGATACAACAACGCATAATGGCTGCTGCCAGTGCGGCTGATGAGCCCATGCCAGAACCCATAGGGATAGTACTATCAATCACTATTTCCCACCCATTATGTAAGATATATTGCCTTCTACAGTCTGCATGATTCATATACAGAGCTACACAGTAAAACACATAGTCTGCTGTGCTTTGTAGAATATCTTGTGCTGCTAACTCTCCAGCCAAAAAACGTGCATGACGCCAATTGACGCTCTGATATAGGGCCTCTATCACTTCCCAACTATAAAAAACGCCCTGCCAATAGATGCCATCACCTTCAGCACGTTTAATCTGACAGGTGCAGCTCTGATCTGAAGGAATTGCTAGCGCAGGAAACCCTAAAATGACAGCATACTCCCCAAAAACAATCAGTTTACCTTGCGCACTCCCTGTAAAACATTGATGGCTATTCATGCCAAAGCACATGTACGCTGAGAAAGGCTAAGCAATGCCCTATCATATCAATGTATTGCTATGGCAAAACAATGGATATAAATCTGGTGCGCCCATCACGCCATACTAAAGCAGGGAACACGCACCCCCCGCTCCAATTGCTGCATGACCTCTTCTAAGTCGCTGACTCTAGTCATATCTTCTCCACGCACACGCAGTAGGACATCACCTGAGCGAATTCCAGCATAATGCGCAGGGCTATTAGCACGTACACGTTTTACAAATAAGCCTGTTTGTATATGCTCCTTAAAGCTATCAGGCAAAACGCTCACATAAACACCTAATCCCTCTATGCTTCGCCCTGATTGACTATGTCCATTCTGTGCTTTTTGTGCTTCATCAGGTAGCAAGCCGATGACTGGATGCAATTGAATTGTTTCACCTTTGCGTATAATATTTATCGTTGCTTCTTCTCCAACTGGCGCTATGCCGACCATAGGAGGTAGTTCGTATGACTGATTGACTCGTCTACCGTTAAAATGCGTAATCACATCACCTACTTTAAGCCCACCTTTATCTGCAGCACTATCGGGCAAAATTTCAACAACTAAAGCACCATGCGGTTTATCTAAATCAAAACTTTCAGATAACTCTGAAGTAACTTCTTGAATATGCACCCCTAAATATCCACGTGTCACTGCTCCTTTTTCTTTCAGTTGTTGCACAATATGCATGACCAAATCCACGGGGATAGCAAATGAAAGCCCTTGAAAACCACCACTGCCGCTATAAATTTGAGAATTGATACCTATGACTTCACCTGATAAATTGAACAAAGGACCTCCTGAATTACCAGGATTTACAGCCGCATCTGTCTGAATAAATGGCACATAAGAATCATTTGGCAAACTTCTGCGCTTTGCGCTAACAATCCCTGAAGTCACCGAGTAATCAAACCCAAAAGGCGATCCTATAGCAATGACCCACTCCCCGACCTTAAGTTTTTCCGAGTTACCAAACCGCACTGCCCGTAAATTTTTAGCATCTATTTTTAACAGTGCAATGTCTGTGCGCTTATCACTGCCAACCAGCTCTGCTTTCATTTCACGTAAGTCATTAAGGCGCACTACGATTTCATCAGCTTCTTTTATAACATGATGATTAGTCACAATATAGCCATCAGAGTCAATGATAAAACCTGATCCGAGTGAGTTCAATCGCCTGCGACCATCAGGATTACTCTCTTTTCTATCACCCTGTGGCGCATCAAAGAAAAACCGTAACCAATCCTCAGGCATATTCCGATACTGCTGTGGCAAATTCTGACGCGCATCATCGCGCCGCTGATATTTCAGAATACTAATGTTAACAACCGAGGGACTGTTCTCTTCAACCAACTTTGAGAAGTCTATCAAATGCGCTTTAGCACCCAATGAAACTAGTACACCGTAAAGCAGAATTGATACAATATTTATCCCATGTTTTTTACTTTTTTGCATATTACCCTCTGTGTTGTAAAACCTCTTTGCTGTAAATGTACATTCCCACAAAACCCATAAGCCCTAAAAGAGCGCTCACTACCTCATGAACCCCCATATATTGGCTGAACGTCACTAATCCAACAAATAGTGCAAGCGGCAGCCCGTACAAATAGGCACAGCTTTTCAAAAATAATCCTTCATTAAGACGTATGATACAATGCCCTCCCTCTAATTTGTGTACATAAGACTGCGCTATAAAAAAACACCTTTTTGGAGCCATACTCCCTAAGAGTGCAAAACCACAACGCCCATTACATGTACTACACTGCATTTTAGGTGGCTCTACTATCACGCCATCATCACACTGCTCAATAATCTTTAATCTCTGTTCTAGCATATTTCCTACTCCCAGCCTTATAATCCCCACATGCATAACCTATTCTGGAGGCAGAGCGCTCCTTTTTTATTACTGGCTTCCCTTCTAAGCTCGCCTATTTTCGCAACAGAGCCACTTCCCCAAATCTACACACCGCATATTTCACCACTGCCTGGTGAGGTACGCCTTGATTGGTTGTACGAAGACAATACGAATTATCATATATTCTGGTCTGCCTGCCCAGAAAAAAGACCCGACCAATGCAGAACAGGCTCCCTTGCGCCATTGCAAAGTCCCGCTTTCATGGGACCTTTCTACAAGAATGAATTTGTCACTACTGAAATAACAGCTCAGCGTGGCAAACAAAAAAAAAGCGCTGTGCTCAAGACTGTTATTGTACAAGATGGGCTCACTCTCGAACAAGCAAGCCCTAGTACTAATAGCAATCATATCTCAAAGCAAGTATGGCATTCTTTTGAACCTATCATACTCACCTTTAACCAAAGTATTATTCGCCTAAGTACTGGTAGTATAGTCATCCAGCCACAAGATAAAAATCTACATGTTGCTCAAGGTATAGGGCAAACCGCTTTCACCATTAAAGCCTCCAGTTCACTATTACGCATCAACAATAACACCTTAACGATTCACCCCGCACTTTTTTACCGCACTGGTATCCATAAAATTGGTAAAAATCTGTTATTTGATACACCCTATGAAATTAGGCTGGATAGGGCAATTATGGGCGCTAGTGACCAAGCACAAATGCATGGCTACGTCTTGCACCGCTTTCGCACTGCAGGGTTGCAATTATTTACAACGCAGACCGCTGTTCCCTTGAGCAGCTCCATCCCTATAGCATTAGATGCTAATGAAATCACTCATTGGGACAAATCCTTGGCAGTCCATCAAGTCAGTCAGATGCACGATGCTGGATTTACTGGCAAAGATACCGTAATTGCTCTATTAGATGACGGTATTTTAAACAATCATCCCAGCAGCCAGCGTAGAATATGGCGCCTCAAAGACTTACCCAACCAGTACCTTCAACCACTGGGGACAAACACTACCAGTAATCACGCCAGTACCATGGCAGCTTTTATATTGCACTACGCGCCGAACGCCGCACTCATTGATTTGCATGTTTTTGCAGGACCTGCTCATACCATGCCCATTCTGAGAACCCGATTGACTCAATACAATTTAGCCACACTGAGCTATGCGCATTTATCCCGAAAATTAGGGGCTGACATTTTGAATGTGTCGCTTATTAGCTCTGAAGTCCAGCACTATTTGGCAGATTGGTATGATGCCATTAGTGACGGACTCATTATCAGTAAGTCTTTAGGCAATCAAAAGCACTACCCTAACGCATGGGATACAGCCACTTGCTTAGACCCTACCAACCTACTACCCTACATGGTGGACTTAAAAACAGAGACTGGCGCTATTGTCACTATGCAAGCAGCCTATTTTGATGACAAACAGTACCGAACTGAGCGAGCCTTAGCAGATGATGCCCAATACTACACGCTAACCGCTTTAGAAACAGGTAAAGGTGCCACATCACAGGCAGCAGCAACCTTTAGTGGTGCTATGGCAACTTTAATAGAAGCAAAACGTTTTTATAACCGAACCTACACCCCGCGCCAACTGGTTGAAATCCTATTTGAAACAGCAATCGATATTGGAGAACCCGGTGTTGATCCATACTTTGGGCATGGTCTAATAAACCTACCCGCTGCCCTCAAGCGGATTAGCGATGGGCATGGACCTACTTGGCGGTTATATAGCGACTTACCACCAAGAGCTAAAAATCCTGCATTCCGTTGCATGCCATCTTTTTAATGACTTTAGCATACAATTAAGCCCAATGTTACGACCACATTTTGAGAGAAATAACAAGAGCACTCCATGTTAATAGAATTTGAATCCGTTTCACTGCGCTTTAATCAAACCACCGTTTTTGAAAATCTAGATTTGCGGATTGAGAACAATGGCATTCATGCTATTATGGGACCTAGTGGAATTGGAAAAAGCACGTTGTTACGACTGCTAACTGCCCAAATACGCCCTGATAGCGGCACAGTACGCTTACTGGGAGAGGATGTCTATCGCATGAGCCGCCGCCGCCTACTCGCTTTACGCAAAAAAATGGGGGTTTTGTTCCAATATGGTGGACTCTTGAGCGACCTAACCGTCTTTGATAATGTGGCGCTGCCATTGCAAGAGCACACCAATTTAGATCATGGCCTTATTCATTGTATTACTTTAATGAAACTAGAAATGGTCGGATTGCGTGGTGTCAAAGATGCATTGCCTCAACATCTCTCCGGAGGCATGCTCAGACGAGTATCGCTCGCGCGCGCTTTAGTTATGGATCCTTCCATCATTCTGTACGATGAGCCTTTTGTTGGACAAGACCCCATCAGCATGGGTATACTCATGCAAGTTATCAAAACTATTGGTAACAACATGCCTACCTGCTCCCTGTTAGTATCTCATGATGTTGCCGAAACGCTCGCTATCTGTGACCACGTTTATTTATTATCAGACAAACGTGTTATAGCAAGTGGTTCACCAGAGCAGATGCTACAACATACTAGCCCGTCCGTACAGCAATTTCTCAAAGGTAAAGCAGATGGTCCTGTTCCGTTTCATAAGCCAACCAATATGGCATACCAAGATGAATTACTAAGCACTTATAACGCACCATGAGACAATACTTAGAGCGATTGGGAGCAGAAACCCTACAGTTTATTCAATGGCTGGGAGCACTACACCTGTTTATTTACTCTATACTCACTGCCCCTTATAAATTACGCAACGCCTACCACTTATTGATGCAGCAACTCTATTTTATTGGAGTGCTCTCACTACCAATCATTATTATTGCAGGTCTATTTGTCGGCATGGTAATTGGTCTGCAAGGCTATTACACCTTAGTAGATTTTGGCGCTGAAGATTCCTTAGGAGTGCTTGTAGCGCTTTCTTTAATGCGCGAATTAGGACCCGTGATGACAGCAATACTTTTTGCAGGACGTGCAGGGTCTGCATTAGCAACTGAAATAGGATTGATGAAAACAACACAGCAATTAGATGCCTTAGAAGTAATGGCAGTAGACCCTATGCGGCGCATTTTTCGCCCTCGCCTTGCAGCAACTCTCATTATTGTCCCTGCACTCAATATGATTTTTATTGCATCAGGTCTTATAGGTGCATGGTTCATAAGTGCTAAAATACTCGGGGTAGATAGCAACAGCTTCTTCTCACAGATGCAAACTACTGTAAGTTGGCAAGCTGATGTTATCAATGGTGTGATTAAATCATTTGTATTTGGTCTAACTGTGGGTGTGTTAGCACTTTTTTTTGGATACACAAGCAAACCAACCGCGGCAGGAACTAGTTTAGCAACTACTAAAACAGTTGTTTACGGTTCACTCGTCACTTTAGGTTTAGATTTTATTTTAACTGCAATAATGTTTTAACTATGTTTAATAAACGCACTGAATTCTGGATTGGTCTCTTTGTTCTTTTGAGTTTTTCCGCTATCCTGTTTGTTGCACTAAAGGCAAGCAATCTGAATTTACAGGCCTCCAAAGGATACAGCGTGTACGCCTACTTCAATGAAATTGGTGGCTTGCGCAAGGGCGCTCCTATCACTTTATCAGGTGTGCGCATTGGGCAAATTGGTACTATTGGTATTGATAAAAAAACCTACCAAGCACGTGTTGAATTAATCATATCAGAACACTATAAAAACCTCCCCTTAGATAGCTCTGCCAGCATACTGACTTCTGGCATATTAGGTGAAAAATACATCGGCATAACTCCAGGCGCAGAGCTCGATTTTTTACAGAACGACAGTGTTATTGACATCACTCAATCTGCTGTTGTTTTAGAAAATTTAATTAGTAAGTTCCTCAATAAATAATTCATCCTATAATACACCCTTATGATACTTCTTAAATTATTCAGCATTAGTTTTCTTGCCCTAACCGCCCTGAGTAGCAACGCTGGTGTGCTACGCGATTTGATTGATAAGGAAACATACTCCGTGTACACTGAATTAGAGCCTATGCGAACATTCTATACTGATAATCCAGTTGAATTATCACAGCTGGTCTATTCAAAATTAGGGCATTATTTCAATTGGAATCGCATGAGCCGCTTCGTTTTAGCACGCCACTGGCATCAGATAAATGACGTTCAGAGGCAGCACTTCACTAATTCTTTTCGCACACTACTGCTCAATGCTTATGCAAAAGTACTCCTTTCCTACTCTTATGAGCAAATTGAGTTTTTAAACGAGCGTCCAGGGCGAAGAGCAAACACTTATACCTTAAAGTCCATAACACACACAGGTACGCGAGATATTGAGTTAGAGTACTACATTTATACGCCTAATAACAAACCAGAAATTATAGATGTTCGCTTAGAAGGCTTAAGCCTGCTCATCAACTATCGTAAATCTTTTGCTGACCTCATTTCTCAAGAAGGCTTTAGTGCCCTTCTGCTCTCCATTGATGAGAAAAATACGCATCAAGCACTCAGCAAAGCGCAAAAAGCCTCCTCTAATAGCACCAGTACCAACACAACTAACTCAAATATTACAAAATAAACGGTATATGCTTCAGCTTTTAACCCAAAAATCCAACTGGGCACTCTCAGGTGAGCCCAGTGCTGATGCCATTGCGCAAATAGCACTGCCCGATGTGACGGAAAATCAAGCCTATACCTTAGATGTATCACAAATTTCCTATCCTTCCTCAGCATTATTGGCATGGCTGCTACATTTGAAACAATTTGTTCGCAGTAAGCACGCTACCCTACGCATCACAAAATCAACAGACGCTTTACACAGGCTCACCAGCTTGTACGCCTTGCAAGACTTGTTGGATAACGCGGACTAACGCGCTTAAACCATGACCAATAACATAGCGGTGCGCTTTGATAATGTGCACAAACAATATGGCAAAACAAAGGCGCTCAACGGCATAAATTTTGACTTAATACAAGGTGAATTTTTTGGATTGTTAGGTCCCAATGGTGCTGGAAAATCAACACTGATAAACGTTATGTCTGGGCTGAGCACTGCCTCTTCTGGTAGTATCCAAGTGTTCGGAAAGGATGTCATACGCCACTTTCGTGATACACGAAAATCTATAGGTTTGGTTCCACAGGAGTTAATCAGTGATGGTTTTTTTGATGTTCGCTCCATGCTGAATATCCAAGCAGGGTATTTTGGGCTGTCTGCCAACAGCAATTGGATAGATGAACTATTAGAAACATTAAGTCTTACTGATAAATCCAACGCACTTATCAGTGCTCTTTCTGGTGGTATGAAAAGGCGTGTGCTGATTGCTATGGCGCTTGTACACAAACCTAAAATCATCGTATTAGATGAACCTACTGCAGGGGTAGATGTTGATTTAAGAAAAACGCTCTGGCAGTTCATCCGCAAGCTCCACGCTATGGGCACTACCATTATTCTTACCACACATTATTTAGAAGAAGCAGAGGCATTGTGCGATCGCATTGCAATCATCAATCATGGTCAATTGATAGCCCTTCAAAATAAACACGACTTATTGGCTGGGAATCGTTTAGAAAAAGTCTATCTTGACATCTTAAAAAAAGAGCACAATCCGCTCCATAACTAGCATACTATTTGTTTTACGCATTAAAGGGTCTTAGCCTATGAATATTCATGGAACATGCACTCTCTTCTACAAAGAAGTGCGTCGCTTTTTAGCAGTATCACTACAAACAGTATTTGCACCTGTTATCACTGCAGTGTTGTATTTAGTTGTTTTCTACCCATTTGGTGAACATTTAGCAGAATTTAGTGCCGCTCCTAATCTTGAATACGGCGTTTTTTTGATACCGGGATTGATTATGATGTCAGTGCTACAAAACGCCTTTGCGAACTCATCTTCCAGCATGATACAGTCTAAATTTTTTGGTAACATTACTTTCTTGTTAGTCTCGCCACTATCTGCCACCGAAATAACGACCGCCTTTGTAGCAGCAGCTGTGATTCGCGGTCTAGCAGTAGGTGCTGCTGTACTTGTGTGTGGCTGGTTTTTCTATGATTTCAGCTTGGCACACCCATGGTTAATGCTTGTGTTCACCATACTATGCTCGGCTTTATTAGGTGCGATGGGACTTATTGCAGGTATATGGGCAGAAAAATTTGATCACCTTGCTGGTTTCCAAAATTTCGTCCTTACCCCATTAACTTTTTTGAGTGGTGTTTTCTACTCTGTGCATAAACTACCCGTATTTTGGCAAAACATCTCCACCTATAACCCCTTTCTCTATATGATAGATGGTCTGCGTTATACAGTCATTGGCAGTTCTGATTTTGCCTTCTCATTCTCCATGCTCATTGTCTGTATTTCCTTAGCCATCACGCTCTTGTTATGCATTTTAATGCTTCGTAGTGGCTATAAATTACGTCCATAATCATCTTTGAAAACATTATGATGTGCGAATATATTCTGCAATGTGCGCTTTGCGTGCGCAACAATGACTAAAAAAAAGCGCATGCTATGCGTGGTCACAGTATATACATTTGCTAAAAAGTGTTAGATGGCCACTTCAATCCCATGTAAATCCTCAAAGCATAGAGGCATTAGGGATTTTAAGCATAAAATAACATTAGGAATCCCCTATCATTGAAAAAACATTTATAATGAACCTACCCGTAATTATTTTCACTTAAGCTAATTTACATACAATTCTATGGCAAATATTAAATCATCTATTAAACGAGCAAGACAGAATACCGTTCTGCGTCAGCATAATACTACGATTCGCTCTCGTGTCCGCACTTTCTTAAAGAAAACAGAT
This sequence comes from Gammaproteobacteria bacterium, assembly GCA_965219665.1. Lineage (GTDB taxonomy): Bacteria > Pseudomonadota > Gammaproteobacteria > CAKMZV01 > CAKMZV01 > CBDCOD01. Next base: position 24,179 of record CBDCOD010000018.1, read on the forward strand.
GCCTTAATCAAGGAAGGCAATAAAGAACAAGCTGCAGAAGCCTTTAAGCAAGCACAGACTGAAATGGACAAGGCTAGTCAGAAGGGCATTTTCAAAAAGAATAAAGGCGCAAGAGATATTTCCCGCCTACACAAACGCCTTAAAGGTATCGCTTAGCCAGTAAGCTCCTCTACACGCCCCTCTATCGTAACCACCCATGAGACTGAGAAGTCGAGCCGATATTGACAGAATTCTTGCAAATGCACGTGATGTATGCGCACATAAAAAGAAAAGGTTAACGCCTTTGCGCGAATTGGTCTTGCGTATTATTTCAGCAGAAGAGCGTCCATACGGTGCCTATGAGGTACTTAAAACCTTACCAGATGATGTGGTTTCTAAAGAGCCCCCTACAGTATATCGCACACTGGAATTTTGGATGAACATTGGCCTGGTTAAGCGCGTCAATTCTACCAATAGCTTTCTTGCATTGGATTCGGAACATCCTTTGGGAAGTACTATCTTCGTTTGCACTAAATGTAAATGGGCCTCTGTATTCAAATCCGAATCCACACGCATCGTCACTGAAGAGTTGCGTGTCAAAGGACACATGCCCGAATTATTCACAAATGAAGTGCACGGCCTGTGCCGCAGTTGTAAATAATCCCTTAAAAAAACTGCACGCGCGCGCTATTTGCTTCCACTTGAGCAGACAGAAGAAGGCGGCGCTTTTTGTTGCCTTTCATGCCACTCATCAGGCGTAAAAGTATGTATTTGCAGTGCATGAATGCGCTGCATAATATCGTCCAAACAAGCATATACATGGCGGTGACGCTCAATCAGTGCCATCTGCTCAAAAACCGTGCTGACTATGACTACCTTAAAATGAGATTCAGCAGTTCCACGCGCATGCTTACTGCTATCATTACTCACTTGAAGATAAACAGGACATATAGGCTGTAAACAAATTTCAATCTCCGCTTGTATACTCATAGATAACTACTGCATTTTGTCTTGTGTTATGTTTTCTACAATACTTTTCAGCAACTGTAGCACCTCTGTATCCTGATCATTCCTATAAGAAAGATATACAACATCAGGCTCTGCATTCAATGTATAAACGGCGATACCATAAGGGCAACCTGCAATGATATGAGGGTCTTTTTTTACCATACGATGCGAAACATCTACTTTGCAAAATAAATGGACTTGCGCATGCTTATATATTGTTGATTTCTTCCCTAAATCTTTCGCCGTACGACCCAAAAAATCGGAAACATGAGACGTATAACTAATGACAATGCCCTCATCTGCTATCAAATCTTTCAATTCGTCATTAATATCCTGCCAGACATCTTCTACACGGTAAATGGAAATCCAATTAGGCGCGGCTAATGATTGATTCGCCCAACTCATCACCAACACTAATAGCAACCCTTTTAATAAGCTCTTCATCTTAATTCCCTGCTAATCCTTATCTAAGTCAAACGCTTCATGCAAGGCCTTAACCGCTTTTTCTAATATATTTTCAGCAATAACCACCGATATTTTTATCTCCGAAGTTGAAATAAGCTGAATGTTAATAGATTCCTTTGCCAAAACCTTAAACATTTTTCCAGCAACCCCTGCATGAGAGCGCATACCAACCCCTACTAAAGATAACTTCACAATATCATTAGTGCTATCTACACCTCTTGCACCTAAATCATGTGCTATTTGTTCTACAATAATCCGTGCTTCGCTACAATCATTACGATGAACTGTGAAAGTAAAATCTGTAGTCATACCATCTGGCGCGATATTCTGAATAATCATATCCACTTCAATATTCTTATCTGCGATAGCACCTAAAATATCCGATGCCACTCCTGGCTGATCGGGTACACCCATAATCGTTATTTTTGCCTCATCGCGACTAAACGCAATACCCGAAATTACTGGCTCTTCCATTACTTCCTCCATATCTGCATGTATCAAAGTGCCACCTATATCCTCAAAATTTATTTCATCTTTGAGCGATGATAGTACCCGTATTGGAATATTATATTTATAAGCAAATTCCACCGAACGAATCTGTAGCACCTTTGCCCCTAAAGACGCCATTTCTAACATCTCCTCAAAGGTAAGCTGCTTCATTGGCCTGGCCTTTGGCTCTACGCGTGGATCTGTTGTAAATACACCATCTACATCGGTGTATATCTGGCATTCATCCGCATTCAATGCTGACGCTAACGCTACTGCGCTGGTATCTGAGCCCCCTCTTCCCAAAGTGGTTATATCCCCTTTGGCATTACAACCCTGAAACCCAGCGACTACAGCCACTTTTCCTGATTTCAGTGCATCAAATATACGCTCAGGACTAATATGCTTAATACGCGCTTTCGTATGCGCATTATCCGTTTTAATGCCAGCCTGCAAGCCAGTAAAAGACACGGCATCTTGCCCTATATTATGCAATGCCATACATAAAAGCCCCATACTAACCTGTTCGCCTGATGACAACACCACATCCATCTCACGCCGATTAGGCTGACTATTAAGCCCGCGGGTTAAGTCCGTGAGCCGATTAGTCTCTCCCGACATGGCAGACACTACAATAACCATTTTATGTCCCTTATCACACCACTGCTTAATACGAGAGGCAACATGCTTAATCCGCTCAATATTACCCACAGAAGTACCGCCAAATTTTTGCACAATCAATGCCATTACTGCACCTCCGCACTATGCGTTATTTGAACACTTTGACGTAACATCGCAGAAACAGAGCAATATTTCTCAACAGATAATGCCACCGCACGCTCTACCTTACTAAGGCTGACATCTTCTCCCTGCACCATAAAGTGAAGGTGTACATCCGTGAACACAGCTGGAACCTCGTCAGAGCGCACTGCTGTAGCTTTAATCTGCAAATTATCAAATTTTTGCTGCATTTTATTCAAAATCATAACCACATCAACGGCACTACACCCCATTAAGCCGCATATAACCACTTGCATTGGTCTAAATCCCTCATCCTTACCCCCTAAATCTGTGGAGCCATCCATTATCATGCGCGCACCATTATCTAATACAACCTCGCTAGCAATACCTCCCTTCCAGCGTAGCAGTAATTCCATTAGAAAAACAATCCATCTACTGGTGAGGAGGCAGAGCCATACCGTTTTGCTGGCATCCTCCCTGCAAGATATGACAAGCGACCTGCTTCTACACCTAAGCGCATAGCATGCGCCATTTTAATAGGGTCTTTTGCAGCAGCAATAGCCGTATTCATTAAAACACCATCACAGCCTAACTCCATAGCCTTTGCAGCATCCGAAGCACATCCTACTCCAGCATCTACAAGAATAGGCACCTTCGCTTGCTCCACAATTCTTAGAATATTATATGGATTGCGGATACCCAATCCAGAACCAATTGGAGCAGCTAAAGGCATGACTGCTACACAGCCTATTTCCTGCAAACGTAAAGCAATAATTGGATCATCATTGGTATAAACCATGACCTCAAACCCTTCTTTTACTAATATTTCCGCTGCTTCTATGGTGCCTTGTACATCTGGAAATAATGTTTGTTCATCCCCCAATACTTCCAGTTTAACCAGACGATGATCATCTAATAATTCCCGCGCTAATCGACACGTACGCACTGCATCATCAACCGTGTAACAACCTGCCGTATTTGGCAAGTAAATAATGTCACTTGGTGGGAGAAAATCTAATAAATTTTCCTCTTCAGCACTTTGACCAATGTTCGTACGGCGCAAAGCAACTGTTACAATCTCTGCACCACTAGCATCAACTGCCCGCCTTGTCTCCTCTAAATCCTTATACTTTCCTGTACCCACCAATAGACGAGATTGAATACTAAAAGAACCTACCTGCAATATATCGTTACTCATTTAACCGCCTCCAACTGCCTTAATAATTTCAATACTATCCCCGTCTTGTATTTGTGTATCACCGTGTGCTGACCGCGCAATAATTTCATGATTTATCTCTACAACAACCCTTTGGTGCTCTATATTCAAAAAAAGCAGCAACTGCGCAACAGAGCATGGCTCAATACAACGCGCTTCACTATTAATACAAACTTTCATAAGCCACTTGCCACATTAATAATAACTGGACGCAATACTGCATTTTCTACTATCTGCAACACTAACAATACTACCAAAGGACTCATGTCCACATTAGCTATTGGTGGGATTAAGCGCCCAATCGGTGCCTGTATCCAGTGCGTAAGTGGAACTAAAACTTGTTCCACTAAAGGATTGGATTGCGGTGTAATCCAGCTGCTCAAAGCACGCAACAACACAGCAAAAAAAACTATATCTAATAGCATTTTCAAACTCTGTAACAGAGACAGAGCAATAACAATAGCCACTTTATCGACCCATATGGAAAAAGGCACATATAAAAAGCCAATCTGCAACGCATAGATAAGCATCAAGACCACTAAAGAGGCGGTTTCTACACGACCAATCGTAGGAGAAAACAGACCAACAACACCAATTATAGGTTTAGTAAAACGAATTAAAAAAGGCACTAACGGTGCATGTGGACTCACATAGAATAAGCGCATCATAAAGCGTAAGCCAACAATCAATGCAAGCGTATGAAAAACAAATAAAAGAACTGGCTGGATGACACTCATGTTGATAACTCCTGTGAACGTAGGTAAGCAGCATCTACCGTGGCTTGCACCAAATCAGCCAACTGTGGTTTAAGCACCTCTAAGGCAGCTGCTGTTGTCCCCCCTGGAGAAGTTACCGCTTCGCGCAACTGTGCCAAATTTGGGGAATTCAATCCCATCATGGCAGCGCCTTTTGCTGTTTGCAACGTTAAATTTAATGCTTGCTCCTCAGACAATCCCTGTTGCTTAGCAGCAGCAACTAATGCCTCCATAAAAGCAAAAAAGTACGCTGGACCACTGCCCGAGAGCGCTGTAATCACATCAATCAAACGCTCCTCATTCACTACTTCTGTCTGCGCTCCCAAGCCTTGCAGCAATTGAAGCGTCAAAACTTTTTGATCAGGATTGATTGCCTCTGAAAAATACACACCACTAGCTCCTTCACCAATCAGTGCAGGCGTATTAGGCATAACCCGCACTACCATCTGGGTACCACTCATCTGCTGCAAGCGCTGCACAGTAATACCTGCCATAACCGAGATAAGTAATTTGCCCTCAAGGGATATTAATTTATCAAAGATATCTGCTGCCTGCTGAGGCTTGATTGCAGCAATCAATACATCATGCTGTGCAACCAACTCATCACCACTTTGAGCAATACACACACCCTCCGATTTCCAACGCTGACACACCGCATCAACAATATCAAATACTCCAATGTGGTGAGCAGGTGTTCCCTGATACAACAAACCCTTTAGCAAAGCAGTAGCCATATTGCCACCACCTATAAAGCCAATTTTTACTACTTTCATCGAATACGCACCCATATTGCTGTTTGCAAACTCACAATAATCATCGCCATAACTAAATGCACTGGTTGCACAAATGCTGGAAAATTCAAATGATTCAGCGCCGCACCTGAAGAAATAACAATCACTATACCCACTAACAGCGATCCACCTAAATAGCGCATAACATGTGCCGGTGAAAATATTTGAAAGAAACGCCACACCAAATATATATGAAAAAGCAAGACTACAATCGAAAAAGAGCGATGAATATTAAAAAACCATGGCAAGGCTGATGCCCATGTTGAACGAGACAAGTCACCTTGGTTAGTAATAAAGTCAACCATCTCACGCACCTGCGTACCCATAAAAATTTGCAAAAGAAGTAACCCTACAGAAACCCCCATCAATGAACGAACAGGTGGTGCAACGTCCACTTTGAATCCCGTACGGCTACGCACTACTAAATAACTCACAATCACCACAATTAGCATCGCCATAGCCATATGCAAGCTAATCACGCCTGGGGTCAACTCACTCTCCACCACCTGTGCACCAATCCAGCCTTGCAAACACACTAAAGCAAGCGCCAACCAGGAACCTACAAACAATGACTTATTTCTGTTGCGCAACGGCACAGATGCAACAGCAAGCGCAATCATAAGAATACCAAAAATAATACCTGCAAGTCGGTTGAAGTACTCTGTCCATGTTTTTACTACATTAAATTTAGCCGTCTCATAACCTTTAAATATCTGTTGATAATTAGCGGGAAGTTGAGACTCATCAGTTGGCGGTATCCAATGCCCGAAGCAAGTAGGCCAGTCAGGACAACCCATTCCCGCGCCAGAAGAGCGCACAGAAGAACCAATAACTATCAATAGAAACAGCGCTATTAAAACAATTAACGCAATTTTTTGGAATATGAGGCGTTGTTTATCCATCTGCTATGGATTGTACACATTATTACTTGCCCTTAACACGCTTCATCGCATCAAAAAAATCAGCATTAGATTTAGTAGTTCGCATTCTATCTAATAGAAACTCTACCGCCTCCAGCTCATCCATCGTAGACAACAATTTACGAATAATCCACATTTTTTGCAGCTCATCTGGCTTAGTGAGCAACTCTTCACGGCGTGTACCTGAGCGCATAACATTGATAGCAGGAAAAATCCTGCGCTCTGCTAAACGGCGATCCAAATGAATCTCTAAATTCCCTGTACCCTTAAATTCTTCGTAAATCACTTCATCCATTTTAGAACCTGTATCAATCAAAGCAGTGGCTAAAATGGTTAAACTACCGCCCTCTTCCACATTACGTGCAGGACCAAACAAGCGCTTAGGACGATGCAATGCCTTTGCATCAACACCACCTGTTAACACCTTGCCAGAAGAAGGCGTTTCTGTATTATAGGCGCGGGCAAGGCGTGTAATAGAGTCCATTAAAATAACCACATCTTGCTTATATTCCACTAAACTTTTGGCACGCTCAATCACCATTTCAGCCACTTGAATATGGCGGCTAGCAGGCTCATCAAAGGTAGAAGAAACCACCTCACCTTTTACTGAGCGCTCCATTTCAGTCACCTCCTCAGGACGCTCATCTATCAGTAACACCATAAGATGGCACTCAGGATTGTTTTTAATGATAGCATGGGCAATCTGCTGTAGCAAAATAGTCTTACCCGCCTTAGGAGGAGCAACAATCAATCCGCGCTGACCTTTACCTATAGGCGCAACCAAATCAATCACACGCCCAGTTAAATCTTCTGAACTACCATTACCTTGCTCCATTCGCATCCGCTCATCTGCATGCAATGGCGTAAGATTCTCAAACAAAGTACGACGTCTGGAGTGCTCTGGCTTATCACCATTAATCAACTCTGCTGAAGCCAGCGCAAAATAGCGCTCACCATCACGAGGCGGGCGAATTTTTCCTTCTAAGCTATCTCCTGTTCGCAATCCAAAACGACGAATTTGACTTGGAGAAACATATAAATCATCTGGTCCTGCAAGATATGAAGATTCTGCTGAGCGCAAAAAACCAAATCCATCAGGCAATACTTCTAAAACACCTTTGCCGTAGACATCTCCACTTTTACCTTCTTTGGCAAGTTGAGCTTTCAAAATAGAAAAAATAACATCCTGCTTACGAGAACGGTTCGTATTTTCAATGCCCAAATCAATCGCAATTTGCTGTAATTTTTTTATAGGATAACGCTTTAGTTCGGATAGGTTCATAATAGTTTTAACATGTACACGAGAGTGCTTAGAAGAACAGCAACACACTAACAGATGTTTTGCTGCATAAAATATATTTTTCGATTAAATTTCTTATTGGTTCATACACCCTTTGCACACACCAACGTAAGAGAATTAAAAAAGGATGACCTTATAGATTCTCGTTTATAAATTGTTCCAACTGCGACTTCGTCAGGGCTCCTACTTTCGTTGCACAAACTTCTCCACCCTTGAATAATATTAAAGTGGGAATGCCGCGCACCTGAAAGCGTTGAGGCGATGTGGGATTCTGATCAATATTGACTTTTACCACTGTTATCTTTCCATCAAACTCCTGTGCAACTTCTTCAAGAATGGGAGCAATCATCTTGCAAGGACCACACCATTCAGCCCAAAAATCAACTAAGACCACACCACCTGCACGCGTTACATGTTCTTCAAAAGTTTCATCCGAAACCGATAAAATGGCGCTCATATCTGCTCCTTAAAGTTTTCAATATATCAGGGAGGATGTTCAACTATGAAGTCAAACATCGCTTAGACGACACTTGCCAAACTGCAGCGATAAAACAACAACTCAAACTAGTGTAGGGCGAATTCTACACCCAACACTTTACAAAAGCAAGTGCCTCACGCATAAGTCAGACTAACATGCAAACTATATTATCAGATCAAATCAGAGCAAAACTGCGATTACGAAGAGAAGCCACTTGAAAACAAGCCACGTAAAATTTGCTGATTAATGGTACTCACTTTTTCAATCATGGTTGAAAGCACGATATTTTCATTATCTAATCAAATGAAGTACTTATCTAAATAATTAATTAAATATTGCAGCGCAACATAAACCATCGCATATATAATCACCACGCGCTTGGCTAGCCTCGTTTGCTTTGATACAAATGCTGCCCTATAGCGCTTTCTTTAGCCACCTTTTTGTTTAAACAGAAATAATTATAGAGACATCTATGAAAGTCAGTAAAAAAAATATCAGCCGTCGCCGCTTTTTGACAGCCACTACTTCGGTAGTAGGTGGGTTCGGTGTGGCTGCTGCTTGTTATCCCTTTCTAAGTGCCTGGCAACCCAGCAAACGTGCTGAAGCAGCAGGTGCCCCAGTTGAAGTTGATATTTCAGCATTACAGCCTGGGCAAATGATTACCGTTGAATGGCGTGGTCGCCCAGTATGGATTGTTCGCCGTACTCAAGAGGCCTTAAACACTCTCAAACAGGTACACAACTTATTACGAGACCCGCTCAGCGAAGAAAGCAGGCAACCTGATTTTGCCTATAACCCACACCGATCTATCAATCCAGAATTTTTAGTGTTAGTTGGTCTATGCACTCATTTAGGATGTGCCCCTCTTTACCGACCTGATAGGGGTGCCGAAGATCTCGGCACCAACTGGCAAGGTGGTTTCTTCTGTCCATGTCATGGTTCTAAATTTGATATAGCTGGACGGGTCTATAAAGATGTGCCAGCACCAACTAACCTACCTGTTCCTCCTTATCAATTTGTAAGTGACACACGCCTAAAAATTGGCGAAACAACGTCAGTTTAATTTGAGGAGAACTTAGGAGAGCAACATGAGCAAAAAAACACAAACAGCCAACCAACATAACGCATTGGTTAATTGGATTGATAAGCGCTTCCCGCTAATAGAAACTTGGGAATACCATCTCAGCAAATACTATGCCCCACGCAATTTTAACTTCTGGTATTTCTTTGGTTCGCTAGCCCTTGTCGTATTAGTCATTCAAATCATTTCTGGTTTATGGCTTACTATGTACTACAAACCTGATGCACAGCAAGCCTTTAACTCCATTCAATATATTATGCGTGATGTAGAATGGGGCTGGCTTATCCGCTATATCCACTCAACTGGAGCTTCTGCCTTCTTTGTTGTTGTCTATCTCCACATGTTTCGCGGGTTGCTATATGGCTCCTATAAAGGACCACGCGAACTCATCTGGATTATCGGCTGCTTTATATTCTTAGTGCTCATGGCTGAAGCATTCATGGGCTACCTACTCCCTTGGGGGCAAATGTCTTTCTGGGGCGCTCAGGTTATTTTGTCCCTATTTGGTGCTATACCAATAGTTGGGGATACACTTTCTGTGTGGATTAAAGGAGACTATGTGATTTCTGACGCAACGCTTAACCGCTTCTTTGCACTACACGTAATTGCCCTACCCCTCTCACTCATTATGTTAGTTTTTCTGCATTTGGTTTCTCTGCACAAGGTAGGATCTAACAACCCTGACGGGATTGAAATAAAAAATCAAAAAAATGCAAACGGCACGCCTATCGATGGCATTCCATTCCATCCTTATTACACTGTAAAAGACATTGTCGGGATTGTCGTATTCTTAATCGCCTTTTGTGCAGTCATTTTCTTTATGCCTGAAATGGGCGGCTACTTCTTAGAACCACCTAATTTTGAACCAGCAAACCCACTAAAAACACCTGAGCATATTGCACCTGTATGGTACTTTACGCCGTACTATGCTATGCTGCGTGCAGTACCTGACAAACTTTTCGGCGCACTAATTATGTTCTTAGCTATTCTGATACTATTCGTATTACCTTGGTTAGACCGTGCCAAAAATCGTTCTTTACGTTATCGCTCTTGGCAATCCTATATGTTATTAGCCTCATTCACAGTATCTTTCATTGCTCTCGGATGGCTTGGTGTACAACCTGCTACTGACGTGTATGTATTGCTGGCAAGAATATTCACAGTGGTTTACTTTTTGTACTTTATTTTGATGCCTTTCGTAACAGCTAAAGAAAACATGAAACCCCTGCCTGAAAGACTCCAATAAGCATAGGATAACAGAAGCATGAACATAATTACTAACCTAAAAAACATTTTTTTACTTCCCTTATTTCTCGCTATATGCAGTTCAAATATCTGGGCAGCTGGTGGCTCCAATGTACCACTGCTTGAACCCAATAATAATTTGAGAGATATAGGTTCTTTGAGACGCGGGGCAGAATTATTTGTCAACCGGTGCACATCTTGCCACAGCGCTAAATATATCCGCTATAGCGTAATTGCAGAGAAACTACTATGGAATCAAGAAGAAACGGACAAACTCTTGATTAAAGGGCGCGCCAAATTCTTAGAACACATGGTTGGCGGTATGTCTAAATCAGCTGCTCAAGCCGCCTTCGGTACCCAGCCACCTGATTTGACGCTCACAGCCAAAGTACGCGGCACAGACTGGCTATACACCTTCCTCCAAGCATACTATCAAAATGATGAAGGCAAAATGGATAATTATGTATTCCCAGGAACAGCCATGCCCCCGCCATTCATTGGCGAGCAAGGCATTCGTAAAGCCACCTATCATTATGGTAGCGGCAAACTTCCCACTGGATCGCGCCCCTCGGAAAACCCTGTCTCTGCTGATCAAAAAGCCCGTGCAGCACAAAAGGAAAGCAATTTCAAACAACAGTTGCGCGACCTAGTCAATTTTATGGAGTTCATCAGCGAGCCACAAAAAACAGACCGCTGGGATTTGGGCACTAAGGTGATCCTATTTCTACTCGTCTTGCTGCTTCTGTCATACCTCCTGAAAAAAGAATTCTGGCGTGACATTAAGGAAAAATAGTCCCTAATTGTAGGATTTTTGACTGTATGAACTCTGAATTAGCCTTACATAGCATGATTGAGCAGCAAATACGTCCTTGGAACGTATTAGATCAACGTGTTTTGGACGCACTTGCACAGTACCCAAGAGAGCAGTTTGTTCCTAATTCACAACGTGCCCTTGCCTTTGCTGATACCAACTTGCCACTCTCTGATACACGCAATATGCTCACGCCCTGCTTAGAAGCGCGGCTTACACAAGAACTCAAACTGCGTAGCAGTGACAAGTGCCTTATCATTGGTATCAACAGCGTATACATTGCTGTGCTTTTACAAAGAATCGCTGCTAGTGTATTGGTTCGCGAACCATGCAAAAAACACCGAAACCTCATGCAAGACTTGCTCAAGCAGGGAGATATTGAAAGCATTCAGTTTGAAGACTTAGCTTATGATGCGCCCTGTAAACAACAATATGATGTAATTATTGCAACAGGATCTGTTCACCATTGCATAAAAGCTTGGCAAGATATGCTGACACACGAAGGGCGTTTGGTAGTCGTAGAAGGTAGCCCTCAAAGCACTGCAATGCAGGCAACGCTGCATGAGCGTTATCACGACGTATTGGTACAAACCCCTCTATTTGAAACTTACCTCCCTCCCCTTGATCTTACTGAAAGTAACCCTCAATTTGAACTCTAAGAAAGCAAAAATTGGCGTTCTGTAACAGAAATTTGTTGCTATCGTTTTTGCAACAGCCCCATGAATCTAATACATAGATACCCCCTTTCTGCGACAATGTGCGCCATTTCAGTGTGCTTTCTTGTAAGACACAAATATTGCTAATACGATACGATCAACTTATACCGCTATCATAGACTCTTTACATGACAACAGAATACATTACTCTGCGTGGTTGCCGCACACACAACCTTAAAAACATTGACATTAGCCTGCCACGCAATCAGCTGGTAGTCATTACGGGTCTTTCTGGTTCAGGCAAGTCATCCCTTGCCTTTGATACCATTTATGCCGAAGGACAGCGGCGTTATGTAGAGTCGCTTTCTTCTTATGCGCGGCAATTTTTATCCATGATGGATAAACCGGATTTAGATCATATTGAAGGGCTATCGCCTGCTATCTCTATTGATCAAAAATCTGTTTCTCACAATCCGCGCTCAACCGTAGGCACGGTGACTGAGATCCATGACTATCTGCGCTTGCTGTTTGCACGTGTCGGAACAGCACACTGTCCCAACCACCATATTCCATTAGATGCGCAAACAGTCAGACAGATGGTCAATAAAATATTAGCGCTGCCCAAAGATACTAAGGTTATGCTACTGGCACCCGTCATACGTGAGCGCAAAGGAGAGCACCACACTTTATTTGAAGGATTATTGGCTCAAGGATTCTTACGTGCGCGCATCAACGGTGAGATGTTTATGTTGGAGGAGCCACCTACGATTGATCCTAAGAAAAAACACACTATCGAAGTGATCATTGACCGCCTCAAAATACGCGATGACTTGACAGAGCGATTGAGCGCATCTTTGGATACCGCTTTGAGAATGGGCAAAGATGTTGTGCGCTTGGTCAGTATGGATGACGACAGCATTGATTTAAGCTTCTCTGCCAAACATGCGTGTCCATATTGCAGTTATGCTTTAGCAGAGTTAGCGCCACGCCTATTTTCCTTTAACAGCCCACAAGGCGCTTGCCCAAAGTGTGACGGCTTAGGAAAAATCGCCTTCTTTGATCCTGAAAAAATAGTGCTTGACGATTCCCTTAGTCTGGCAGAAGGTGCTATTCCTTTTTGGGGTAAACAATACACCTATTACTACGCTACATTGCAAATGGTGGCGAAGCACTACCAGTTTGATTTGGAAATTCCTTTCAAATCGCTCAGTGAGCAGCACAAAAAAATTGTACTATTCGGCTCTGGCAAAGAAAAAATCAAAATGCTACACGGTCGCTTTAGCGACACACGCCCATTTGAAGGCGTAGTGCCTAACTATGAGCGCCGCTATTTAGAGACAGAAAGTCGGCAAGTGCGTGACGAATTGGGGCAATTCCGTGTAGTTGACACCTGCAAAGCATGTGGTGGTGCTCGTCTGAATGAAAGTGCGCGTCATGTATTTGTTGCAGACAGACCGCTTTCTGAATTAACTGATTTATCCATAAGCGATGCATTTGACTGGTTTAATAGCCTAAAGCTGAAAGGAGCTGCTCAACAAATTGCAGAAAAAATCGTTCAAGAAATTTGCAACCGCTTGAGTTTTTTAGTTAATGTTGGCTTAGGGTATCTTAATCTGGCTCGCAGTGCCGATACACTATCAGGTGGGGAAGCGCAGCGTATACGTCTTGCCAGCCAAATTGGAGCAGGTTTAGTTGGTGTGATGTATATATTGGATGAACCCTCTATTGGATTGCATCAGCGCGACAACCATAAACTGTTGCAAACCTTAATCCGCCTGCGCGATATTGGCAACACCGTTATTGTGGTTGAGCATGATGAAGAAACCATCTGTAATGGTGATTTTATTGTGGATGTAGGTCCTTTAGCAGGTGAGCATGGCGGCGAAATTATATTTGCAGGCAAGCCCGAACAACTGCTACAACAAAAACACTCTATTACTGGACAGTTCTTGAGCAATAAGCGCACCATTTTTATGCCTGAAAAAAGACGTACAGCACAGCACCATTTAGAGATTATCCGAGCACAAGGTAATAATCTACAAAATATCTTTGTTTCTATTCCAATCAGCGTAATCACTTGTATAACAGGCGTCTCAGGTTCAGGGAAATCTACCCTAATTAACCACACTCTATACCCCAAAGCTGCCAATGAATTAAACCGTGCCAGCCATGCGTGTGCAGCTGTAGAACGCATTGATGGCTTTGAGTATTTAGACAAAGTCATCAATATTGACCAAAGCCCTATTGGACGCACACCCCGATCCAACCCTGCTACTTACGTTGGCATATTTACGACAGTTCGCGAGCTATTTGCTGGAACCAAAGAAGCGCGCATCAGAGGTTTCAATATGGGACGATTCAGTTTCAATGTGCGTGGTGGGCGCTGTGAAGCATGCCAAGGTGATGGCTTGCTACGTGTTGAAATGCATTTTCTCCCAGATGTATACGTACTATGCGATGAATGTCAAGGGAAACGCTACAATGAGCAGACTTTAGCCGTGCAGTATAACGGAAAAAACATTGCTGAAGTATTAGATATGACCGTAGAGGAGGCTTTGCAGTTCTTTGAGGCTATCCCCTCACTGCACCGCAAACTACAAACCCTACAAGATGTTGGATTAGGCTATATTCGCTTAGGTCAAAGTGCCACTACACTATCGGGCGGGGAAGCTCAACGGATTAAACTAGCCAAGGAGCTTTCTAAGCGAGACACCTCTAAAACGCTCTATATATTAGACGAACCAACCACTGGACTGCATTTTTATGATGTAGATTTACTGCTTCAAGTCTTAACGCGCCTATGTGACAAAGGCAATACCATTGTAATTATAGAGCACAACTTAGACGTCATTAAAGCCTGCGACTGGATTATAGATTTAGGACCAGAAGGCGGATGCGGAGGCGGTCAAGTCATTGGCTGCGGAACCCCCGAAGATTTTTGCAAGCAGTACAACACGCATACAGCTCAATACCTTAGACCCTTATTAACCTAACCGTACTACCCGCTATACATTAGCCAAACTGCGTCCAGATAGGCGCATGATCTGACGGTTTTTCCATACTGCGAATAGCATAGTCAATACCCGCATCAACAATGCGCTGCTGCAATACAGGTGTTACCAGAATATGATCTATGCGCAACCCAGGCTTATGCGAGCGGTCAAATGCTCGCGTTCGATAATCAAACCAAGAGTAATTCTGTAGCGTGGGATAACAGTGTCTATATGAATCAATCAGCCCCCAATCATACAACGCAGCAAGCCAAGCACGCTCTTCAGGCAAGAAGCTGCACGCTCCCTTGGCTAACCAATTCTGTGGATTATCTATACCCACATCCTTGTCCTCAGGTGCGATATTTAAATCGCCCAAAATGATAATGGCATCCTCTTTGCTATGCCTTGCATTTAAGAGCAGCATAAGCTCTTGATAAAAATCGCGTTTATCAGCAAATTTGGTAGGGTGTGTTTGATTCTCTCCTTGCGGAAAATACCCATTATATATATATACCAACTGCCCTTGATAGCTCAGGGTAGTAGCAATAAAGCGCGTTTGATGCTCTCTGCCAATCACTCCTTTTTCCACCTCAATCGGCGACTTGGATAGAAAAGCAACCCCATAATGGGTTTTCTGTCCATACACCGCACTGTGATAGCCTAATGCCTTACACGCCTCAAAAGGGAAATCCTTATCAGTTACTTTTGTCTCCTGCAAGGCAATCACCTCAGGTTGATGCGTATTGATAAGTTCTTCCAACTGATGCAAACGCTGGCGAATAGAATTAACATTAAAACTGACTATTTTCATATCTACACTGCCCTATACAGCAAATTACTAATCGCATGCCCTAAATGCACTGCCCGTCTTTCGAATTTTGTTTCCATACGGCAAAACCCGCCAGCTTCATCGACCAATCTCTCAAAGCCTGATTGGCTCGCCATAACCTGTTGCATCCACTGCGCATATCTTTGCCAATCGGTTGCCATATACCAAACACCTCCCTCTACCAACACGCGCCGAGCTAACTGAGCAAACTCTGCATTAACAATTCGCCTCTTATGATGCTTTCTTTTCTGCCATGGGTCAGGGAAAAGCAACAACAAATGCTGCACACTGGCAGGAGCAAAGGCTTTTTCCAGAACGGCATACGCATCATAGCGCACCAAGCGTACATTCCGTACTTGCTCTTTGTGCAGCCTCAAGCATGTCTTTACCACACCAGGCAAATGCACCTCAATACCAACAAAATTAAACTGTGGATTATGCTGTGCCATTGCAATCAAAGAATCACCCATGCCAAAACCCACCTCTACTACCAGGTCCTGCTGACATGGAAACAAGGCTTGCCAATCTACAATCTGTCCAGTGTACTCTACCGTAAAATCGTCTTTACAGCGCTCAAACGCTGCCTTCTTTGCTGGCGACAGCCTACCCTGTCTTA
This sequence comes from Gammaproteobacteria bacterium, assembly GCA_965219665.1. GTDB lineage: Bacteria > Pseudomonadota > Gammaproteobacteria > CAKMZV01 > CAKMZV01 > CBDCOD01. The sequence continues at coordinate 40,549 of CBDCOD010000018.1, forward strand.
GTACAAAACTGCGATTGATTTGGTGTAGAGAAATAGCCTCTAATCCCATAACACACCCTTACGAAATTAATCTCCGTAGTTCTGATGCTAAGACTTTAGGATTGTGTGTTGCTTGCAAGAAAAACGCCTGAAGCTGCGCCTGATCATTAATATAGTAAATAGTAGCAGCATGATTTACGACATAATTGTCCTTAAATAATTCGGGAATAGGCTGCTTAGTGTTTAGGCGCACAGTTTTTCCCCCAACAGTTGCTACCCACTCGTAAAGCACACCCAAATCTTTAGCCAAAATAGCCGTATTAGCCAAGTCTCCCACAGCCCCCTTGAAACTGCTATCAAAAAATTGAACATAACTGCTTAACTGTTCAGGAGTATCACGCTGTGGATCAACCGACACAAATACAACCTGTGGCAAATGTGCAACCCCCTCCTCTCGCAACACATCATAGGCAGCAGCAATATTAGCCAGCTCAGTTGGACACACATCGGGGCAGTGCGTAAAACCAAAAAACAACAAATAAGACTGTCCTGTCATCGTGCGCGGATTCATTGGTGTACCATTGCCATACACCATACTAAAATCAGGCAATTTCTTAGCAGGGCTAAGCACTGTAGCAATCTTTAACGGCTCTTCATAATGATACACATACCAACCCACACCAAGACCGGCAATAGCAGCAATAACACTAAAAAATATAACGAGAGTACGCATGAATATTACTTTATATAAACAACATTAAAATATAGATGCTAACGGCTACGTAGCACCGGAAAATTGACCCGAACACGCTGCCCTGAGTCAAAATGCAGCCAAATAGGAATCTGCTCACCAACTATAGGCACGCGCTTTGGTTTAATCAACATTAAATGCCATGAACCCGGTTGAAACACCTTTTTATCTTTGGCAGCAATATAAACACGATCATACGATCTCATTCGCATCATATCACCCTGGCGCTGTGTACGATGTATCTCTATTGAGCCGTAATCGGAACTGGTATGAGCATGCTCTAACCACACCGCTTTATTCCCATTATTTTCTAACACCATAAACGCACCTAATACATGAGCATTAGGCGGTGCTGCGCGCACCCACGGATCAACAATCTGTACTCGGGCAGACAACACACCACTCCAAAGTAACGCACATATGAAAACAATCCGCATACGCCCAATTATACCCGAGCATTTGCCATCATTCTGCGCCAGCAAGGCACATAATAAGTTACACAACTTTATTCTGACAATTCATATAATGCGTTTCCCTAAAATGCCAAGCTACTGTAAAATTACATCATGTCTCATTTAATCTTTTGCAAAAAACTACAAAAAGAGCTTCCTGCTCTTGAGCGTGCGCCCTTCCCTAATGACGAAGGACAACGCATCTTTGAAAACATATCTGCGCAAGCATGGCAAGAATGGGTTGGCTATCAAACAATTCTTATCAATGAATACCGCCTATCTTCACTGGATCCAAAAGCACGCACATTTTTAGCATCCGAGCGTGAGAAATTCCTCTTTGGCGATGGTATTGACTTGCCTGATGCTTATAATCCTATAAAGCCCTCTTAAAAAAGAATAACTTACAAGACTTACTCATATGAAAGCAGCTGTATTAGAACGCTTCGGCGCCTCTTCTGTCCTACAAGTCAAACAACACCCTGAACCATCTTTCCACGATGACGCCGCTGTTGTAGATGTTCATTATGCCAGCATCAATCCGATTGACTGGAAAACCCGCAAGGGCTTAGGCTGGGCAGCAGATAGCATTGCTGATAAATTGCCATGGATCTTGGGATTTGACTTCTGTGGGATTTTGACTAACCAAAGCGCAGTAGGCTCGCTCGCAGCTGGTGACTGGGTATGTGGTTTAAGCGCTGTTACTACCCACGGAGGCAGCCATGCACAGATGATTAGCGTGCCCGCAGACACACTGTGTCAACTGCCACACAATATTAGCCCTATACAAGCAGCAGCCCTACCCTTAGCAGGCTGCACTGCATGGCAAGCATTACAAGCAGCTCAAATCAGTTCAGGAGCATCCTGCTTAGTATTAGGAGGCGCTGGAGGCGTGGGGCACTTCGCCTGCCAAATAGCACATCACCTGGGCGCAACAGTTGATGCAACCACCCGCTCGCATTACGATTTTTTAGAGGCTCTGGGCGTTGATAATATTATTAATCCTACTGAAACAAAATTGTCACAGAACAACTACGATGTTATCATCGACTTGGTCGGGGCAGATTTAGGCATTGCAGCCGTTAATGCACTCAAGCCTACCGGCAGATTAATTACCTTACCAACCATCACTGCTGATGCTGTTAAAGCAGCAGCTCAACAGCAAAATAAACACGCTGAGGGTCTATTGGTCTCTGCTAAGCCTGACGACTTAAACTACCTACTAACACTTATGGCAGACGGCAAACTGTCCGCACACATCCATGCACAGTACACACTAAATGACATTCACTTGGCACATGAACTATTAGAGAGCAACCACCCCTGTGGAAAAACAATAATCTCTATCATAGATGAGCAATAGCGACCCCATAGCACATAATATAGCAACCCTCCAGCAGCAAATAAAGCAGTGTTGCCAGCAGGCAAAACGCTCTCCTGACACCGTACACATGCTAGCGGTAAGCAAACGGCATAGCATCGAACACATTGAGCAGGCATTTCATGCAGGTCAACGGCATTTTGGCGAAAACTATTGGCAAGAACTGACAGAGAAACAGCAGCAGCTATCACACTTACCTATCATCTGGCATTACATTGGTAAAATACAAAGCCGCAAAGCACCCAGCATTGGCGCACACGTTGATTGGGTACACTCTGTTGACAGCATTAAAGTAGCACAGCGGCTTGTTGCCAGCCGCACGCATGAGCAAGGCGCATTAAACTGCTTTTTGCAAATCAATTTAGATCGCGAACCACAAAAATCCGGACTATTAACTGAAGAAATTACCTCGTTTTTAGAGCATGTTTACACACTGGATTTGCTACAGATTAGAGGTCTTATGATACTCCCGTCTGCACAGCATGATGCACGTAAACGCTTTTCGCAATTGGCAGCCTTACAGGCACAACTGGCAACCCAATTTCCCCAAGGGGCATGGGATCACCTGTCTATGGGCATGAGCGCAGATTGGCAACAAGCCATTGCTGCTGGTGCTACTTTCATCCGCCTCGGCACTGCTGTTTTTGGTCAAAGACTTTAGACACTGCGACTCCGATTGCTGGATACTGAGACTGCACTGTATTTTGTGCAGCATGACAAGAACTTCGCGCACCTTAAGTATTTTATTGAAATGAAAAAATATCCCATATAGCTATCTCACGTTACAATAACGACCATGCTACTATCCATGCATCAATTCCTTGCAAAAATATGCCGCTTTATAGGCGCCGTTTCCAGCGTGCTGATTATTTTGTTGATGCTGAATATATGCTACGATGTTTTTACGCGCTATGTACTCAATGATGTATCCATCGGCATGCAAGAGTTAGAGTGGCATTTGTTTGCAACCGCTTTTCTTTTTGGCATTACGTATGCCATTGTTGATGACGGGCATGTACGCGTTGACTTTCTCTATGAGCGTCTTAGCACCACCAAGCAGGCATGGATTGATATTGGCGGCACGTGCATTTTTCTGATACCTTTTGCAGCATTGATTATGTGGTACGGCATTGACTACACGCACCAAGCCTACACATTGGGCGAAACCTCTGGCGATCCAGGTGGTTTACCGCACCGTTGGATTATAAAAGGCATGATACCCTTGTCTGCTGCTTTTATGCTACTTGCAGCAGCCTTTATTTTGGTACAGAGCATCGGCATACTCCGTGGAGTAATTAATCCGAAAAACACTATAAAGGAGCACTTCTCATGATTGGCATTTTCATGTTTTTTGCTGCCCTACTCCTGCTATTATTCGGCTTTCCTGTCGCCTTCACTTTTGGTGGGGTTGCGCTCATTTTTGGCGTGTTATCTGAGGGGATTGACATATTCGCCTTCATGCCTTTTAGAATTTTCAACATTATGACCAACTCCGTACTCATGGCGGTACCTTTGTTTGTTTTCATGGGTGTGGTGTTGCAAAAAACACGTCTGGCAGAACAGCTATTAGAAGCAATGGGACAACTGTTTGGTCCAGTACGTGGCGGCTTGGCTATTTCTACTATTCTGGTGGGCGCACTATTAGCAGCCTCTACTGGTGTAGTTGGTGCATCCGTAGTTGCTATGGGGCTTATCTCCCTACCTATTATGCTGAAATATCGTTATGAAAAAACCTTAGCTTGTGGAACCATTTGTGGTGCAGGTACATTGGGACAGGTGATACCACCCTCTATTGTCCTCATTATCTTAGGGGATGTGTTAGGACTGCCAGTTGGTGATTTATTTCAAGCAGCCATCTTACCAAGTGCTGTGCTAGTCGGATGCTACATTGCCTTTATTCTCGTCTATGCCTTTATGTATCCCGATAAAGCACCCAGAATACCCGCACTTAGTGATGAAACGCGCACACAAATCATTAGCAAAGCACTTAAAGCAATCATCCCCCCCCTGCTCCTGATTTTAGTAGTTTTAGGTTCTATTTTTAGTGGCATAGCCACGCCAACAGAATCCTCTGCTTTAGGCGGTTTAGGTGCTATTATTCTGGCACAATTTTACGGAAAATTAAAGCTATCATTAATCTATGAGGCTGCACAGCAAACGGCAAAAATAACTGCTATGGTTTTTGCCATTCTATTAGGAGCAACCGCCTTCTCTATGGCATTCACCTACACTGGAGGAGATTTAATTGTAGAAGAAGTACTACTGCAACTACCTGGAGAAAAGTGGGGCTTTCTTATCTTTTCTATGATTGCAATCCTTATTCTGGGCTTTTTTATTGATTTTGTTGAAATTTCTTTTATTATTGTACCGATACTTGCACCTGTAGCTGAGGCTTTAGGGATTAGTATGATGTGGTTTGCTATACTGATTGCCATGAACCTGCAAACTTCCTTTCTTACCCCACCTTTTGGATTTAGTCTTTTCTACCTTAAAGGTGTGGCGCCAAAAGATGTAAAAACGACCGATATTTATAAGGGGGTTATACCTTTTGTTGGTTTTCAAATTTTAGTTCTTGCCTCTATATTAGCATTCCCTGCCATTTATGGGCTATAACCTCATTCGATCTGTTCTGCTATAATAGCACTATTCCACTACAGATACACACTACAGACAAGCATGAGTACACTACCTATAACCAAGGCGGGTATTACAAAACTACGCCACGAATTGGAACACCTCAAAAACGTCAAACGTCCTGAAGTTATTACTGCTATTAGTGAAGCCAGAGCGCACGGTGATCTCAAAGAGAATGCCGAATACCATGCAGCACGCGAGCAGCAAGGCTTTATTGAAGGGCGGATCAAAGAGTTAGAGGGCGTAATCGGTTCATCGCAAGTCATTGATGTTGCCTCGCTCAATGCAGGGGATAAAATCGTTTTTGGAGCAACTGTAACGCTAATCAATGTAGAAACTGACCAAGAAACCACCTACAAAATCGTTGGTGAATACGAGGCAGACATCAATCAAAATCAAATTTCTATAACCTCCCCCTTGGCGCGCGGTCTCATTGGTAGAATGCTAGGCGATATTGCCACTATCAATACGCCTCAGTCCAAAGTGGAATACGAAATTACTGCGGTTAGTTACCAATAAATCATACCACCCCCTAAATACAAACTACTTTGAACGTTAGAACACGATTTGCACCAAGCCCAACTGGCTTTTTGCACATTGGCGGCGCGCGCACCGCCCTGTTTAATTGGCTCTACGCACGTCACCACCAAGGCACCTTCATCCTCAGAATAGAAGACAGCGATCAGCAACGCTCAACCCAGCAATCTATCGATGCTATCCTACAAGGCATGGAATGGCTCGGGTTAGACTATGATGAACCCCTTGTATATCAAAGCGAACGCACCGCACGTTATCAAACGGTCATTCAGCAACTATTAGCAAGCGGCCATGCCTATTATTGTTATACCTCTACCGAAGAATTAGACACTTTGCGCAACGAGCAAATAGAACGAGGAGAAAAACCACGTTATGATGGACGTTGGCGTGATAACACACAAACGCCACCTGCTGATATTAAGCCTGTAGTGCGCTTCAAGACTCCACAAGAAGGCTACATCAGTTACATGGATGCTATTCATGGCGACATCACTATAGCCAATAGTGAGTTAGATGACTTGGTAATTGCACGTGCTGATGGAAGCCCTACCTATAATCTCACGGTTGTAGTCGATGATATAGATATGGCCATCACTCATATTATTCGTGGGGACGATCATATCAATAATACACCAAGACAACTACACATCTACCAAGCACTGAGCGCAACACCGCCTATTTTTGCCCATACACCTATGGTTCTGGGTAATGATGGCACACGCCTATCCAAACGGCATGGCGCGGTCAGTGTATTAGCCTATCAAGAGGCAGGGTATTTGCCTGAGGCATTCATTAACCAATTAGCACGTTTAGGTTGGTCACATGGCAATCAAGAAGTGTTTTCTCGCGATGAATTGATTGCATTGTTTGATATACAACACATTAACAAATCCGCTGCAAGTTTTGATACAGACAAGCTCAATTGGTTGAATACAACCTACCTCAAAACATGCACTTTTACCAGCATACGAAACGACCTGATTGCACAGTATCAAAAAATAGGCATAAACACAGATTTTGACACCCTACCCCTACAGGCTATTTTTAACGCACTATCTGATCGGCACCATACTTTAGCCGCTATTGCAGCCAACAGCTTATATTTTATGCAAGATATTACGCTTGACTCTCATTTGCTTGACAAGCACCGTAATCCAGCACTAAAAGCAGCACTAACTACCTTATCAGCCAATCTAAAGACCCTAAATGACTGGGAAGAAGACGCTATTTTTAGCGCCATAAAACAAATAGCAAAAGCGCACACCTTAAAGGTCGGGCAAATAGGCATGCCCATTCGCCTTGCTTTAAGTGGGGTTGAAAACACCCCCTCAATAGGTCTGATTGCCATGCTGCTTGGCAAAGAAAAAACGCTACAGCGTATAGGCAACTGCGCTGCGCTGCTATAAACTGTTAGTAGGCGTTATAATGCACGCTGCAATTTTATTGAAATATTAAACAGTAGGCATGCTTTGCCTGCATAACACACTCTTAAATTAATGAAGAATATTGGAAATTTATGGCAAAAGATGTTATTGAAATGGAAGGACGGGTTACTGAAGTTTTACCAAATACCACCTTCAAAGTTGAATTAGATAATGGGCATACTATCAATGCACATATATCAGGGAAAATACGCAAGCACTACATTCGTGTATTAAATGGTGACCGTGTACGCGTTGAAGTCAGCCCATACGACTTAACGAAAGGGCGTATCGTTTATCGTGCCAAATAATGACATCTAACAATGGATGCTAGCCACATCTCTCATGCTGTGGCTGCCTCTTCAAGCTCACCTAAGCCCGCACTGCCTAATCCTGCATAGAATATGCGCTCATTTCCTATAAGACTATGGGTATTTTAGCAACAGAAAACACCCTCACATTACTGCTACTCCTTTGCGGCATGTTGCTTGCACAATTTATTTTGTGGCGCAGCACGCGATATATTCTAAAAGCAATTTTGCCTACATTATCTGCCGAAGGCGAAGAGTATCGCAAAAAACTGTCCATACCTATTTTTCTCCTCTACTTCCTAATCGTTAGCTATGTTGGCATAGCACTGAGCAGTTACTGGATAACAGATTTATTTATTCCGAGTTGGCTCTTTAGTATGAGCCAAGCACTCAGTGTGGCGCTTGCCCTTTGGCTTGGTATATTAGCCATACGCTGGACAGGGTACTGGCTTGCCAAGAAAAAGCGCGACAATAAACAATGGCGTACTAATATATCTGGCTTTGAGAATTTCTCTATTACCCTATTAGTTCTATTTGGCACTATGACCTTGCTGCAAACGTTAGGCTATGACTTATCTGGCGTGCTTGCAGTTGGTGGTATTGCTGGTATCGCAATTGGTTTAGCTGCACGTGATATGCTTGCTAATTTTTTTGGCGGCTTTTTATTATATTTAGATAAGCCCTTTGCTGTAGGGGACTGGGTACGCTCTCCAGATAAGCAAATTGAAGGAACAGTAGAACACATAGGCATTCGCCAAACCAAAGTCCGCACTTTTGATAAACGTCCTCTCTATGTCCCAAACGCACTGTTTACTAACATTGTGCTGGAAAATCCCTCAAGAATGAGCAATCGTAGAATTTATGAAAAATTTGGGCTGCGCTACGACGACGCTGCTATTTTAGAAAATATATTGCATGATATTGAGCAATGGCTGCGAGCACAAGATTTTATTGATCAAAACGAAACGCTCATGGTGAATTTTGACTGCTTTAGCGAGAGTGCACTGGAATGTTTTATTTATACCTTTACCATTACAACCGACTGGGTAGAATTTCACCAAATCAAACAGAAAGTGCTATTGGAAATGCTTAACATCATCTCAAAATATGGTGCGCAGTGTGCCTTCCCCACACAGACTTTAGACATCCCACCACCTGCTTTGTCTCTTGCACAACAAGAACCCGAATCAGGAAAACTGAGCACTGATGAGGAAGGCGCGTTCATTGCGCGACAATACGGCAAAAAATAGTGCTTGACACACAACTACATACACCTTTTCTACAACAAACAATTAAGCAATGTTTTGAAGGCAATGTAGAATCCTTTAATGCTTTCGTCAAGCAGCCCTTACCGGCAGATTGGTCTGCATACCTCAACCAGCACATCACAACAGATACCATTTCACCAGATCAGTTACGCAACCACCTCTGCCGACTTAGAAAGCAAATACACGCATGGATTATGGTGCAAGATCTGTCTGCGGCTATTGACTGCAAACGTACTTGTTTAGAGCTATCAAGAATAGCTGATGCTTTTATTATTTGGGTAGAAAATTACCACTATGAATTACTGATACAACGCTATGGCATACCGCGGGACATGCACGGGAATGCTATGCGCATGATTGTGTTAGGCATGGGCAAATTAGGCGGAGAAGAATTAAATTTCTCCTCAGACATTGACTTAATTATGCTCTACCCTAATGAAGGCGAATGCCTTGCTGAAAGCGGCAGAAAAACAGAAGCAAATGCTTTTTTCTTGCGCCTTGGACAAGCGGTTGCTCGGATGCTACACGAACCCTGTCAAAATGGCTTTGTTTTTAGAGTAGATATGCGACTCAGACCTTTTGGAAAAGCAGGAGCTAAGGTATGCAATTTTGGAGCATTAGAGTGGTACTATCAAAGCCACGCACGCGCATGGGAGCGTTTTGCTTTAGGCAAAGCACGCGCTATCACGGGTATAGATAGCCACATTAAAAACATGCACAACTTACTCAATGCCTTTGTATATAGACGCTACTTAGACTTTAATATCCTTGAAGACTTGCGCGATACTAAAGCGTTAATCGTCCAGCAAACGCTCTCTACAGGCAATTGGAATGTAAAACTGGGAGACGGTGGCATACGCGAAATAGAATTTTTTCTCCAATCCTTCCAACTCATCTACGGAGGGCGCAACCTTAACATACGTGCTAAAGGCGCTGGAAGTGCCCTGCGGCAACTCATAGAGCACGATTTTATTGAAAAACCTGTCGGTGTACAGCTGTTAAAAGATTTCTATTTTCTACGCGCTTTAGAAAATCGCCTGCAATACTGGGAAGAACAGCAAACACACACACTGCCGTCCTCACAGTTAGAACAAGTATGGTTAGCGCATAGTTTAGGATTCAAAAATTATGCTGCATTAGAGCACTCTATTACCGCAATACGTCAGCGCGTCAGTGCGTTGTTTGCCATGATAGCAAAATCCACCACCCAAGGAGTAGATTGGCTATCATTATCTGCAGAGCAACAACAACTGCAACTGGCACATCAAAACCCGGCATGGCTAATCATTTTTGCTGATTTTTGCGAAAGCAATGCGGTACAGCAAGCCTCTCAGCGCAGTAAAAAACGCATCAATAACTTACTCAATCAGATAATAGCGGAGGCAACCCCAACTAAACCGTTAGCAGACACTGATGCCCTGCGGCGATGCTTAGATGTGCTCAAAGCCGCTGTTAAGCGTAGCACCTACTTAGCACTGTTAGATGAAAATAGCACCGCATTTTCTGCCCTGCTCAAAGCAACCACTCTAAGCCCTTTCCTAAGCCAAGAGTTAACCAATAGCCCCGCGCTAATGGATTTGTTCCTCTCACCTTTGGTTTTTGAAACAACACCCAATCGCGCCTCCATTAGAGAAGAGGCGAAAGCCTATGTCAGGCGCGGTAGTAACATTGAGCAGCGTTTGTATGCACTGCAAACACTTAAGCGCCGCCAACATTTCAAGGTGGCATACGCGCATCTATATCAACGAATCCATGTTGATAAAGTAGGCCATTCATTGGCATGGACTGCAGACATTATTGTGCGTGAAGCACTGCGAATTGGTTTAACCATGGTGGACTACTATGGCAACAATGACAGCGCAGAACAACACTTAGGCACGCTACCTATGCTTATAGTCGGATATGGCAAACTGGGTAGTTGTGAGTTAGGCTTTCATTCGGATTTAGATTTGGTTATTATCTATGATGAACACGCTGTCCATGAGGAAAGCACTTTCATCCGCACAGCACGAAAATTTATTCAAATACTCGGAGCAACTACTATGGAAGGCTACTTGTATAACGTAGATACCCGCCTACGCCCCGAAGGAGGGTCGGGTATGCTGGTTGTTTCTTTAGAACAATTTGCACTATACCAAAAAAACAGAGCTTTACTCTGGGAAAAACAAGCACTTCTCAAAGCACGCCCCATAGCAGGCAGCACTACCTTAGCAAAAAAATTCCATAAGGTACGCAATAGTGTACTATCTGCAACTGAGTTATCCCATGATGCCATGCGCTCTCAAATCGTAGCGATGCGACAGAAAATGTACGATGCACACACTAATACCACTGGTATTGCTGCTATAAAACATAAGCACGGTGGCCTAATTGACGCAGAATTTTTAAGCCAATATCTCACACTCTGTCATATACCGCAGTGCCGCAAATTACTACGAGCACGCTCCGTGCCACTTCAACTAAAAACCTTAGCTGAATCCCACACAGCATACCAAAAACTAGCCGAAGAGGTTACTGAAGCGTACAATATATTGCAAATGACTTTGACTAATCTGACCTTACAAAATGATAAAGCCTTAGTTGATCACCAAAGTGCTATGCAGTGCATTGCGCACCATTATAATCAGGTATTTCAAGATAAACTGAAACCTAACGCCCGATAAAGAATGCTTCCCCAAACCAATGAGAGTTCGAATCATACTGGGCGTCACGTCTGATGTATGGCTGCGCATAATAGGAACGCAGTTTTTGCTTGGCTTTTGCTATCAAAAATTAAGCCATTAAAGCGCATTCAGTCACTACGACTGATCTTTGCCTAATTGTTCATTAAGCACCTTTTCCACCTCATCCAAACGTGTCTTACATAACTCATACGCTTTAGATGCTTGCTTAAGCATAGGCACCAACTGATCAATATCAATATGCTCTTGTGACTGCAATTTCTGAACAGTACGCTCTAAAATATCGTATTGTTCCTGATAACGTGGTTTTTCTTGGGACATGGTTTATTACGATTGTTTTGCCTTATCGGCAGCATTACCGATATAAGCATTCGGGGTCAACATAAGCAGGCGCTGCTTCGCCTCCTCTGGAATAGCTAATTGTCGCACAAAGGATCGCAAATCGTCTAACCCTAAACGATTACCACGACTTAACGCTTTGAGTTTTTCATACGGGCTCTCAATACCATAACGGCGCATCACCGTTTGTATTGCCTCCGTCAACACTTCAGGGCTGCTATCTAACTCTGCCTGCAAGGCATCATGATTAATCTGTAGCTTATGCAATCCACGCTGGAGAGCAGTCCAGCCAAGTTGCGCATACCCTAAAGCCACACCCATGTTACGCTGAACAGTTGAATCAGTTAAATCCCGCTGAAATCGAGAAACAGGCAATTTTTCAGACAAGTGCGCAAGCAAAGCATTAGCCAGTCCAAGATTACCTTCTGCATTCTCAAAATCAATCGGATTCACTTTATGCGGCATAACAGATGACCCTACCTCACCCTGCACCGTTTTTTGCTTAAATAGACCAAAAGAAATATAACCCCATATATCACGGCTTAAATCAATCAATATAGTATTTAATCGCATTAGCGCATGAAAGTACTCCGCATTAAAATCATGCGGCTCTATCTGAGTTGTCCAAGGATTCACATGCATACCCAGCGACCGAACAACTTTCTGAGAAAACGCCTCCCAATCCACCTCTGGGTAGGCGCAAATATGCGCATTGTAGTTACCCGTTGCACCATTCATTTTTGCAGTTATAAGCACAGACTCTACCTGCTGTATTTGACGCTCCATCCGATAGACAACATTGGCAAGCTCTTTACCCATAGTCGTTGGTGAGGCGGGCTGCCCATGCGTTTTTGCCAACATAGCACAATCTGCAAGATGAACTGCCTGCTCACGCAAATGCTTGCAAATGCTCTCCGCCTGTTTAATTAGCACAGGGCGCACTTCTAACAAACTCAAACCCCAAGCCGTGTTATTGATATCCTCAGAAGTACAAGCAAAATGTACAAATTCACTAATAGTTTCTAAAGAAGTTCCTGCCAGTTTATCTTTTAGATAGTACTCAACAGCCTTTACATCATGATTCGTAACGCGCTCATGCGCTTTGACTTGCTCAGCATCTTGATCAGAGAAATCTGCAATAATACAGCACAATAACGCCCTTTCCTGCTCAGAAAAAGTGGCTACTTCAACAATCTCCTGCTCTTCAGACAAAGCGATAAGCCATGCAATCTCTACGCGAACACGATTTCTAATTAATGCAAATTCACTAAAATACTCGGATAAATATTGGCAGCTTTTCAGATAGCGCCCATCTAACGGGGACAATGCTCTAAGCGGGTTTATGACAGTCATACAATGTAAATACGTTACAGTTATATTAAGGGTTATACGATTGGCTAATCGCTTCTTTTATTGCCTTAAGGTGCTTAAAACCATAATAAAAAGCGGCACACCACAGCGCAACACCAATAATTGCCACGAACCACTCTGACGAAACCAAGTAACTCATTGCAATCGTGTTATTAAAAATGATTAAAGCCAGTACGAAAAAGACAGGCTTGTAATGCCCTGCTCTACTCCACCAAAACAGCCATAGACTGGGTAGTAACCAAAGCGCATGACTATAATAAGGCACAATCGCATTGGGGGATAACAAAAACCAACCCAATTGAAAGAATGTCGCACTATAGCAAAACAGCCTAAAACGTAATAGAAAAACAGAGTTCACTGTGACAAAAAAAGGCTTTCGTTAGCATATGCTGATTGAACATCTGCACAGCCGGTTAAAAATAATGCTGTCTTCAGCTCCAATTGCCGCATAGTAAGTTGCTGAACCACTGCTTGGGTATCCTGAAGCGCTGCTTGAAGCAATGGCGCAGCCATAGCACACAGTTTAGCACCTAAAGCAATCGCCTTGAGCATGTCAATGCCATTGCGAACCCCTCCAGAGGCAACCAATTTGAGCGAAGGGGTATGTATTCTTGCCGCTTGAATAACCTGTGGTGTATCAATGCCCCAATCTTGGAAAAGCAATCCCAAATCATCACTGCGGCGATGACTCTCTACCCTACTCCATGACGTTCCACCGCGTCCAGCAACATCAACCCACGTAATACCATGCGCTTGCAATGCACGTAAATCTTGCACTGAAAAGCCACAGCCAACCTCTTTAATAATCAATGGAACAGGCAATGCATCATTCAACTGTGCAATTTTCTCTAACAGCGCAGCAAAATTACGATTGCCTTCTGGCTGAATACATTCTTGCAGCGCATTCAAATGTAAGTACAACGCATCAGCTTCAATATGCTCAACCAAGCGCATAACATCATCATAACTGACCCCATAATTGAGCTGTATAGCCCCAAGGTTTGCAATAATTGGAACACTTGGGGCATATCGGCGCACTTGAAAACTATTTTTCGCCTGCTCTTGCCGCAACATAATACGCTGCGACCCTACTGCAAAAGCCACACCAACTGCTTCAGCCGCCTCTGCCAAATGACGATTTATAGTCGTCAGGTCATCACCTATACCGCCCGTCATAGAAGAAATAAGAAACGGCATACTCAGCTGCTTGCGCAAAAACATAGTAGCCGTACTGACTGTGTCAAAGTTCAACTCAGGCAAAGCACGGTGCGTTAAATGAAAACGCTCAAAGTAATTGCCCTTACGCTCAATAGCCTCATCAGAACTAAACGTATAAATATGCTCTAATTTTCTCTTACCTATTTGACTCATACGTTTTAATCAATCTAAAAGGGCGTTTTTTCCACGTTCAATTTGCAAATGAGAAGCCACCAACTCACCCGGATTAGTCTGTGCAGCCATAAGCGATAACTCACCACAAATCACAGCAGCGGCAGCTATAGCCGACAACCTGCGCGCATTATCACCTACCGACCGCTCTACCATACAGCCTAAGCGCTGCAAATTTTTCTGCACATCAGGCAAGTGCTTACCGTTACCGACACTACCAACAATCACATTCGGCAGCGTCACAGAAAAATACAATGCCTCTGCACGCTGCTCCACATGGGTGTACCCTTGAGATCCCTCAATAATATTGGCACCATCTTGTCCGGTCGCTAAATAAAAGCCTAACAGCATATTCGCAAAATGAGCGTTAGCAGAATGTAAAGAGCCCGCCAAAATACTACCATTTAGATTTTTATGGATGTGCAGTTGCTGCATTTTCTGCGCATCAGTACGTAAATAGCGAGCCAATATTTTTTGAGGAATCACCGCTTCAGCAATCAAAGACTTACCGCGACCCAGCAAGCCATTAACAGCCGAAACCTTCTTATCAGTACACAAATTAGAAGAAATTGAAGCATACTGCAACTGCATGTACTGTTGTAAAACCCAATTTTGTATATTTTGTGAGGCAAGTGTTGCCATATTATGCCCACTGGCGTCACCCGTTTTATAGCATAAACGAATATACAACAAATTGCCAAAATGATGATAGGTAGCCTCTATTAGCTGCACAAAACGCGAATGCTGAGCAGCAACCTGCTGCATCTCCGGCAAACGCTGCTGTAATGACTGTGAGCACGCAATGGCCTCCGCAGCGGTAGGGGCGCGCATAACAATGGAACGTGTCATTTTTTCATCAAATAGGCTCACTGTAACCCCACCTGATTGACTAATAGCACGCGCACCACGATTGACTGATGGCCACATCGGCGTTTCAAAAGTCGCTAACGGCAACTCAACGTGCTCGGATCGGATAATATCACCATCAATAAGTACTGGACCCACCCACTGCATTGGAATTGGCAAATAATACACAGTATCGCTCATCCCTCAGCGTTCTTTCTCTGTTTCAAATACAGCAAGATATTCATGGAAGCATGTGCAATAAAAATGCTATATATGTCACGCGAAAGCCAAACGACATTCAACATTATAAATCCCATTAAGAAGTGAACAGCCCACTCTCGTGGTCTTGGAGTCAAACGCCATATCATCCAAGCAATCATACAAATCATCACCCCTAACCATGAAGGCAATGTTTGCAACCACTCAACCGCTAATACCCTGAACACAGTCTCCTCTAACAGCGGAATCAAGAACAAGAACAAAAACTTCTTATAGTTTGTATCTAAAATTGGAATAGGTGCGCGCTGTAACCAGCTCCAATGCTGGGAAACGGCAAACCAAAAGGGACCAAAACACAAGCCCAGTAATAACGCTAACGCAGGTGCTGGCGTAATCAGATAACGCTCAGCCGAAGCAGTAATAAACGCCTCATTGCTCACAAAGCATATCACCACAAACACAACCAGCAGATAAGCCCTAAGATACGGAGCAACCGCATAAAAATCTTTAGACTGTAGTACCATACGACAAGCAGCAACACACACCCAAAACAGGATGCTCAGAGAAAACAGCCAATATACACCCTGAGGCAAAGATGATAATATATCCATCATAGACCCATCGCTATAAGTGAGGCCTCAGGTATATAGCGCGACATAAGCGTAAGCTCAGGAGCTTTTATTTCAGGTAGTGGCATCCGGATAGTCATGCCTCCCCCCTTAGCTTCCTCTAAACGGTTGCCCTTCTCATCTTCAATATACTCTACGACAACATCTTGATTGCCTTCAGGTTGTATTAACTCAATTTTATCCCCGACAGCTATCTTATTTTTTGTCAATACAGTCGCTATACCGTTGCTAAAATCTTGCACTTCACCACAAAACTGCTGCTTACGCGTTCTAGAATGAGAATCTATATAGTTTTGGTATTCTTCGGTTTGGTGGCGCTGAAAGAAGCCATCTGTATAACCACGATTAGCCAGATTTTCCAAATCAGAAAACCAAGCAGGATTCAACTGACCTCCCGATGCAGCGGCGTCAATTGCCTGCCTATATACTTGAGCTGTGCGCGCAACATAATAATGGGACTTCGTTCGTCCCTCTATTTTCAGGCAATGCACTCCCATTTTTGTCAATGCCTCTACATGCTCCAATGCACGTAGATCTTTAGAATTCATAATATAAGTGCCATGCTCATCTTCCTCTATAGGCATAAATGAACCGGGACGTTTTTCCTCTTCTAATAGCAATGGCGTATGTTGAGGAGGAGCTATTTCTTGAATATTAGGATTAGCAGCACGATTGTGCTCATCATTATCTGAATATACCTTGTAATTCCAGCGGCAGGCATTGGTACAAGTACCTTGATTCGGATCGCGGTGGTTAAAATACCCTGACAACAAACACCGTCCAGAATACGCAATACATAATGCTCCATGCACAAACACCTCCAACTCTACCGATGGGCATTTTTCCTGAATATCTGCTATTTCTTGCAGCGATAGCTCACGCGACAAAATAACGCGCTCAATATTAGCACTTTCATGCCAAAATTGAACTGCTGCCCAATTAACCGCATTTGCCTGTACAGATAGATGAATAGGAATATCCTTCCACCGTTTACGGGTAAGAGCAATCAAGCCAGGATCCGCCATAATCAAAGCATCTGGCTGACACTCAATAATTTCTGATATATCACGCTCAAAGGTTTTAAGCTTGGCGTTATGCGGTAGCAAATTAACCGTGCAATAAAATTTCTTGCCCTGCTGATGCACTTCTTCTATACCCTTCTTCAACACAGGAATAGAAAATTCATTATTACGCGCGCGCAGTGAGTAGCGTGGCGGTCCAGCATAAACAGCATCCGCACCATACGCTAAAGCAAAGCGCATATTGCGCACAGTACCCGCAGGAGATAGCAACTCAGGCTTAAAGTGTATCATAATTACCTAATTGTTACAAAAACGACATACAAATCACGACAGAGTGTCAAGTGTGCACAAATGCACAAAAACTAGTTGAATTATAAAGGAGAAGCGCATACAACGATTATAGAATACGTAATACAATAAGACAAACTAAACACATAAACCTGACAAATGCACATAAAGCGACATATAAAACAACAGATTATGAACACAATCAAGACAAGCTGGATATTACTGGGAATGATAATTTTTGCTAATACTGCACATGCCAGCAACATACACCCCGATGTACAACGCCTATTAAACCAAGTTGACACACCAGAAGGTGTTGTTTTTGATATTGAAAGCGCAGATCCAAACTACTGGAAAAACAAAGGGGCATTTGTTCGCCAGCAAATAAACGCACTCCGCTCTAAATACCCTGACTTAGACATTGTCATAGTCTCACACGGTAGAGAATTAAAACAACTGGCAACAGCCAGTACTTCTAATCAGCCCTACAAAGGTATTTCCTCAACACTCCAGCAACTGGCAAACTCAGGGGTAGAACTCAATGTCTGCGCCGTAGCTTCTCAGCACCAAGGCATAGATGCCAGTGACTACGGGAAAAACATAGGCGTTGCTGATTCAGGACCAGCTAATCGCAATAACTATATCCAGTTAGGATACACCGCCATCTACCTCAAATAAGCCTGTCCCACTCTCTGCATTACTGCGCGCCACCAAAAGAATATTCTTTGGTTAGCTTTTGGTAGCAAAAAGCTAATCCAAAACTATCACCCCTGTGAAGATGTGCTTTGTTCTGAAAGGATTCGTGCGTTATGCCCCTCCCAAGGAGGGGCATAACAGCGCGAGAGTGGTTTACAGATAGCGTGGACGTAACCGCAACGCTAACAAACTGAGCAAGAGCAGCAACCAGAGCGTCCAATCACTCGCGCCAGTCGCAGGCTGTAGGCTACAGCCACCACCACCGCCGCCACCGCCGCCAGCCAGTAGTAGGTTCAGGAGCAGGTGCTGCCTCCTCAACCGTAACCTCTATCGTACGATAAACCATAGCTCCCAAATCATCCATAGCATGCACCGTAAGACGCGCACTGCCTGTCTGATTAGCAACACTGCTCAACCTAATGCTTAACCCATTATTAGTAGCCGTCAACACCGTGTTATCCTCAACCGTAACCTGCCAAGACAACGGCGAACCCTCATCCATAACCGATACATTAATCGTGAAATCAGCAAAACCTGCTGACAAACTAACATTCTCTGTAGAAAGCACTATAGTCGGTAAAGCATTACCCGTCTGAGCAACCACTATACGCGCATTGTTTTGATCCGCAACAAACACCGTACGACCGTCCGTAGAAACACCAACTCCAACAGGAGCATCTAACACCACTTCAGAACCTGACAAGCCAGCGAAGGTTGATACCGTTGAAGCCGAAACATCAACCACCCGAAGCAAATCATTATTCGTATCCGCAACAAACACCGTACGACCTGCAATAACAACCCCTTGCGGCTGACCAAACAACGCAGTAGCAACAGAACCATCGGCATCACCCTCTCCAGCACCTGCATAAGTGGAAACCGTATTGCCATCAGCACTAATCACCGCTACCCGACTATTACCGCTATCTGCAACAAACAAACGACCATCGGATGCCAAACTAATACCCTGAGGATTGTTCAAACCAGTAGCATAACCCGTAACCGCACTGCCATCAGCACTAATCACCGCTATCCGATTATTACCACTATCTGCAACAAACAAA
This sequence comes from Gammaproteobacteria bacterium, assembly GCA_965219665.1. Lineage (GTDB taxonomy): Bacteria > Pseudomonadota > Gammaproteobacteria > CAKMZV01 > CAKMZV01 > CBDCOD01. The sequence continues at coordinate 59,824 of CBDCOD010000018.1, forward strand.
CGACCATCTGTTGCCCACGCTAAACCAATAGGAGCATCCAAACCATCTGTAGCATAATCTGCAACCGAACTGCCATCAGCACTAATCACTCTAATACTATTATTATCCCTATCCGCTACCAATACACGACCATCTGATGCCAGCGCCAAACCAACAGGCGCACTAAAGCGCGCTTCCGAAGCACTGCCACCATTCACATTACCAGAAGCGCCTTCGCTACCCGCATACACAGTCGCCGAACCAGTACCATCGCCCTGACTAACCACCTCATAAATAACATGATTGCCACTATCAGCAACTAACAAACGACCATCACTAAGCACCAAAACATGCTCCGGTGTATGCAGACCTCCAACATAGACTACTAAACTGGTCGATGCCATAAGACCATCTACAATCTCAACAACCGTCAAACTCAACACCTGCGTAGCTATATTATCTGCAATGTCACCATCATCAACCGTTACCGTAACCGTTGCCGCACCAAATCCATCGGCAACACTCGAAAGGGTTATTGCACCAGAATTGCTATCAATAGATAGCGTTGCAAAACCAACATTGGTCGTACTCAAACTATAACTCAAGGTCTGTATGCCACCATCACCATCATCACTGCTCGCAACCGTCACTTCAACACTACCAAAATCCTCACTCACGCTAATAGCTGTGGTAGAAAGCGTGAAAGTGGGCGCATCATTGATATTATTAACCGTCAACGTAAATGTCTGCTCAAAGCGATTATTAACCGCATCGCCATCATCTACCGTTACCGTAATAATCGCAGTACCAAAAGCACCTGCAACGCCACTAAGCGTTACAGCGCCTGATTGACCATCAATCGACAGCGTCGCAAAACCAACATCCGTAGTGCTTATACTATAGCTTAATGACTGCACAACTCCAAGATCACCATCGTCACTGCTCGCTACAGAAACCTGCGCACTAACAAAGCCTTCATCTACTATCAACGCACTGGTAGAAAGCGTAAAACGCGGCGCATCATTCACACTATTGACCGTCAAGCGAATAGACTGCTCTGACTGACTATTAAATTCAGCACCATCATCAACCGTTACCGTAACCGTTACCACGCCAAATGCATTTGGCACACTCGTAATCGTCAAAGCACCAGAAACCGCATCAATATCTGCTGTGGCAACCCCCAAAGCCGCCGTACTAACGCTCACACTATACGTCAATACCTGTGTCGTACCATCGCCATCATCACTGCTGAGAACCGTTACTTGGACACTGCCAAAATCTTCATCTAAGGTCAAGTCAGTCGTGGACAAGGTGAAATTCGGCGCACCATTGACCGCACCAACTGCCAACACCAATGCCTGTGTCGCACTGCTATTCACACTACCGCCATCATCAGCTATCACATACACCGTAGCACCACCATTTTGATTAGCAATACTATTAATAGTAATCAAGCCTGTTTGACTGCTAATAGACAACTCAGCAAAACCTGTATCAGTCGTGCTTAGGCTATACGTCAACACCTGATTGGTACCATCGCCATCGTCACTACTGAGAACCGAAACTTGTCTTAGACCAAAGCCCTCATCCAATACCAAAACACTGGTAGAAAGCGTGAAATTGGGCGCATCATTGACCGCATTCACCGTCAACACAAACGACTGCATAGCAAGATTATCAACCGCACCGCCATCATCAACCGTTACCGTAACTGTTGCCACACCAAACGCATCAGCAACACTACTAATGCTCACCGTACCACTGCCATCAATCAACAGCGTGGCAAAGCCAACATTGCCGCTACTCAGACTATAAGACAGAAGCTGATCCTCGGTAGCATCGCCATCATCGCTACTGATTACCGTTACTTGCGTACTACCAAAATCCTCCGCCAAACTCAAAGCCGCTGTAGAAAGCGTGAAATTGGGCGCATCATTGACCGCATTCACCGTCAACACAAACGACTGTGTACTACGACTATCTACCGCACCGCCATCATCTGCCGTTACCGCAATAATCGCCGTACCAAAAGCATCGGCTACACCGTTTATGCTCACCGTACCGCTGCCATCAATCAACAGCGCGGCAAAACCAACATGGCTCGTACTCAGGCTATAACTCAAAGTTTGGCTAACGCCATCAATATCACCATCATCACTACTAACTACCGTTACTTGCGTACTACCAAAATCCTCCGCCAAACTCAAAGCCGCTGTAGAAAGCGCGAAATTGGGCGCATCATTGACCGCATTCACCGTCAACACAAACGACTGCATAGCAAGATTATCAACCGCACCGCCATCATCAACCGTTACCGTAACGGTTGCCACACCAAACGCATCGGCTACACCGTTAATGCTCACTGTACCGCTGCCATCAATCAACAGCGTGGCAAAGCCCACATGGCTCGGTGCTAATGTCTATAGGTGAGTGTTTGGGTCGTGTCATCGCCATCAACGCTACTGATTACCGTTACTTGCGTACTACCAAAATCCTCCGCCAAACTCAAAGCTGCTGTAGAAAGCGTGAAACTGGGCGCATCATTGACCGCATTCACCGTCAACACAAACGACTGTGTACTACGACTATCTACCGCACCGCCATCGTCAGCCGTTACCGTAATAATCGCCGTACCAAAAGCATCGGCTACACCGTTTATGCTCACCGTACCGCTGCCATCAATCAACAGCGTGGCAAAGCCAACATTCTCGGTGCTAATGCTATAGGTGAGTGTTTGGCTCGTACCATCACCATCATCACTACTAACTACCGTTACTTGCGTACTACCAAAATCCTCCGCCAAACTCAAAGCAGCTGTAGAAAGCGTGAAACTGGGCGCATCATTGACCGCATTCACCGTCAACACAAACGACTGCATAGCAAGATTATCAACCGCACCGCGATCATCAACCGTTACCGTAACTGTTGCCACACCAAAGGCATCAGCAACGCTACTGATGCTCACCGTGCCGCTGCCATCAACAGACAGCGTGGCAAAACCAACAGCAATTGTGCTAATGCTATAGGTAAGTGTTTGGGTCGTGCCATCACCATCAGCACTACTAACTATCGTAATGGCTTGGGTGGTAGCAAAATCTTCATCTAAGACCACAGCAGCGGCAGATAGGGCGAAACTGGGCGCATCATTCACACTATTGACCGTCAACACAAAAGACTGCGTACTACGGCTATCTACTGCACCGCGATCATCAGCCACGACATACACCGTAGCCACACCAAAGGCATCAGCAACACTCGTCAAACTCAACGCACCAGAATTTGCATCAATTGACAATGTAGCAAAACCAACATCGGTCGTGCTAATGCTATAACTCAGCGGTTGGCTCGTACCATCGCCATCATCACTACTAACAATCGTAATGGCTTCGGTGGTAGCAAAATCTTCATCTAAGATCACAGCAGTCGTAGAAAGCGTGAAAATCGGCGCATCATTCACCGACTGCACCGTAACCACTACTGTTTGCACCGCCGTGTTAGCCGTAGCAGAAGAATCATCAACCGTTACCATAACCGTTGCAACACCAAAAGCATTGTCCACACTGGTGAGCGTAACCTCTCCAGAATTGCTATCAATAGAGAGCGTTGCAAAGCCCAAATCGGTCGTGCTAATGCTATAGGACAGTATTTGAGCAATAAACGCATCGCCATCATCGCTACTGCTTACCGTTACTTGCGTACTACCAAAATCCTCCGCCAAACTCAATGCCGTTGCAGACAGAACGAAACTGGGCACTTCATTCACCGCGTTCACTACCACACGTACTGCCTGTGTAAATTGACTATCAAAAGCAGCACCATCATCCACCGTTACTGTAATCGTTGCCGCGCCAAAGGCATCAGCCACACTCGTAATGGTCAACGTACCAGAATCCGCGTCAATAGTAAGCAACGCAAAACCCGTATCTGTGCTGCTCACGCTATACGTCAATACCTGTGTCGTACCATCACCATCATCACTGCTCACCACCGTTATTTGCGTGGTAGCAAAATCCTCATCTAAGGTCAAAGCAGTCGTAGAAAGCGTGAAATTAGGCGCACCATTAACCGCACCAACCGATAAAACCAGCGCACGGGTTGCACTGCTATTGACACTACCACCATCATCTGCCGTTACATACACCGTAGCGCCACCGCTTTGATTGAGAATACTACTAATAGTAATCTCGCCGGTTTGACTACTAATGGAAAGACGCGCAAAGTTAGTAATGCTCGTATTGAGACTATAGATTAAAGCTTGCGTAACACCATCAACATCACCATCATTGGCATCTGTTATCGTAACCGTAACTGTGGCAAAATTCTCATCCAAAGCCAAATTACTGGTAGAGAGCGTAAATACTGGGGCATCATTCACCGCATTTACTACTATAGCCAGCACTTGGGTAGATAGACCATTCACTGCACTGCTATCATTCACCGTAACAGTAATCGTAGCAACACCAAAGCCATTGGCTACACTCGCAATAGTTATCGTTCCTGATTGGGTACTAATGGATAGGGTGGCAAAACTAACAGCAGTCGTGCTAATGCTATAGCTCAGCGGTTGGCTCGTACTATCGCCATCATCGCTACTGGCTACCGTTACTTGCGTACTACCAAAATCCTCCGCCAAACTCAAAGCAGTTGTAGAAAGCGCGAAACTGGGCGCATCATTGACCGCATTCACCGTCAGCGTGAACGACTGCGTACTACGACTATCTACCACACCGCCATCGTCAGCCACCACATATACAGTCGCTACGCCAAAAGCATCTGCCACACTGCTAATGCTCACCGTACCACTGCCATCAAAAGACAGCATGGCAAAACCGACATGGCTCGTACTCAGGCTATAACTCACAGTTTGGGTAACACCATCAATATCACCATCAGCAATACTGGCTACGCTAATGGCTTGGGTGGTAGCAAAATCCTCATCCAAAACCACAGCAGCGGCAGATAGGGCGAAATTGGGCGCATCATTCACCGCATTCACCGTCAACACAAACGACTGTGTACTACGACTATCTACCGCACCACCATCATCAGCCACCACATATACAGTCGCTATGCCAAAACCATCTGCCACACTGCTAATGCTCACCGTACCGCTACCATCAATCAACAGCGTGGCAAAGCCGACATGGCTCGTACTCAGGCTATAACTCAGCGATTGGCTCGTACCATCGCCATCATCGCTACTGGCTACCGTTACTTGCGTACTACCAAAATCCTCATCCACAACCAATGCAGTAGTGGACAGCGCGAAATTGGGCGCATCATTGACCGCATTCACCGTCAACACAAACGACTGTGTACTACGACTATCCGTACTACCGCCATCATCAGCCACCACGTAAATCGTGGCTGTGCCAAAAGCATCTGCCACACTGCTAATGCTCACCGTACCGCTACCATCAATCAACAGCGTGGCAAAACCAACATGGCTCGTACTCAGGCTATAACTCAGCGATTGGCTCGTACCATCGCCATCATCGCTACTGGCTACCGTTACTTGCGTACTACCAAAATCCTCATCCAAAACCACAGCAGCGGTAGAAAGCGCGAAATTGGGCGCATCATTGACCGCATTCACCGTCAACACAAACGACTGCGTACTACGACTATCCGTACTACCGCCATCATCAGCCACCACATATACAGTCGCTACGCCAAAACCATCTGCCACACTGCTAATGCTCACCGTACCACTACCATCAATCAACAGCGTGGCAAAACCGACATGGCTCGTACTCAGGCTATAACTCAGCGATTGGCTCGTACCATCGCCATCATCGCTACTAACTACCGTTACTTGCGTACTACCAAAATCCTCCGCCAAACTCAAAGCCGCTGTAGAAAGCGCGAAATTGGGCGCATCATTCACATTATTAACCGTCAGCGTGAACGACTGCGTACTACGACTATCTACCGCACCGCCATCGTCAGCCACCACATACACCGTCGCCACTCCAAAACCATCTGCCACACTGCTAATACTCACCGTACCACTGTCATCAACAGACAGCGTGGCAAAACCGACATGGCTCGTACTCAGGCTATAACTCAAAGTTTGAGTAGCACCATCAATATCACCATCAGCAATACTAACTACGCTAATGGCTTGGGTGGTAGCAAAATCCTCATCTAAGACCACAGCAGCGGCAGATAGGGCGAAACTGGGCGCATCATTCACCGCATTCACCGTCAACACAAACGACTGCGTACTACGACTATCTACCGCACCGCCATCATCAGCCACTACATAAATCGTAGCTGTACCAAAAGCTTCTGCCACACTGCTAATGCTCACCGTACCGCTACCATCAATCGACAGCGAGGCAAAACCAACAGCAGTCGTACTAATGCTATAGGTCAGCGATTGGCTCGTACCATCGCCATCATCGCTACTGGCTACCGTTACTTGCGTACTACCAAAATCCTCATCCACAACCAATGCAGTAGTGGACAGCGCGAAATTCGGCGCGTCATTGATATTATTCACCGTCAATACAAACGACTGTGTAGAAAGAGTATCGACTAAACCATCATCAGTTAGCGTAACCACCACTGTCGCGACACCAAAACCATTAGCCACACTACTAATACTCACTGTACCACTGCCATCAACAGACAGCGTGGCAAAACCGACATGGCTCGTACTCAGACTATAGAGCAGCGGTTGGCTAACACCATCATCATCGCCATCATCACTGCTGGCTACGGTAATGGTTTGGGTGGTAGTAAAATCCTCATCCAAAACCACAGCGGCTGTAGAAAGCGTGAAAATCGGCGCGTCATTGACGTTATTGACCGTTAACACAAACGACTGCGTAGAAAAATTATTCGCCGCTCTGCTATCATCAGCGACCACATACACCGTCGCCACTCCAAAACCATCTACTACACTATCAATCGTAACCACGCCTGATTGGGCATCAATGGATAAGGTAGCAAAACCAACATTTTCGGTGCTAATACTATAGCTTAACACCTGCGCAGTCGCCAAATCATCGCCATCGTTGCTATCCGTTACCGTAACCGATATACGACCAAACTCCTCATCCACAACCAGCGTTGCTGCGGACAGATTAAACTCTGGCGGATCATTAACAGACACAACCGTTAACACAAACGACTGCGTAGAAAGATTATTCACCGCACTGCTATCATCAGCGACCACATACACCGTCGCCACTCCAAAACTATTCTCCACACTACTAATACTCACAGTACCACTGCCATCAACACTCAGCGTGGCAAAGCCGACGTCACTGGTACTGATACTATAGGTTAGTGTTTGCGAAGTGCCATCACCATTATTACTGCTGGCTACCGTAACCGATACACTACTAAAATCCTCCTCTAACTTCAGCGCCGCTGCAGATAACGTAAAAATTGGTGGATCATTGATGTTGTGCACAGTAAGAACGAAGGACTGGGTAGAGAAGCTATTAACGTCCGCACCTTCATCCGCTACCACATGCACCGTAGCCACCCCGAATTGCCCTGTAATACTGCTGATGGCTACTAAGCCTGTGTTCGGATCAATAGAAATGTCAGCAAAATCCACGTCCGAAACGCTATAAGTAAGCACTTGGGTAACTGTCACATCATTATCATCACTATCAGTTACCATCACGTTGACTATAGAAGAGAAATCTTCATCTAAGGTAACTGCTGTAGTAGATAGGCTAAAACTCGGCGCACTGTTTACATATTCAAAGCGCACAGTCAAAACAGTGGTCGCTGTTCCAACATCATCGCTTGCTTGGATAATAAGCGTATGCTCATCTATTTGTAGCCCACTTGGAACTGCTGCTAACGTGATAGCACCCGATTGAGGGTCCATTGTAAATAGACCATCTGCATTACCATCAATGATGCTATAACTTGCATTGCCATCTGGATCATATAACACTTGCTGCACTAAAGCAGATGCAAATACCTGTGCCCCAACGACTTGCTCAGCCACTGATAATTCTGAAGGAATTTCATTCAGCACTGCTTCCTCTATCAAACGAATACGATGATTGTTAGTATCTGCCACAAACACCCGCCCATCGGTTGAAATAGCAATGCCTTGTGGCAAGTTGAAACGCGCCTGTGTCGCCTCCCCATTAGCAAAGCGCACCGTAGGTCCCTGGAATTGAGTAGGACCACCGCCAGCATAGGTAGATATGGTCTGGCCACTGGAGTCAATCACCCGCACCCTATGTGAATATGGGTCTGCAATAAACAAGCGACCATCCGCAGCTACCGCAAGACCATGCGACTCATTACTATCAGAAACACCGCGGGCGAAAGGAAATGTTGCATCAGTAACAGCACCATCTACTACGCTAGTGCTGCTAAATTCAGGCCTACCTGCATACAAAGAGACTACGCCCGCAGCAAAATCAAGTTTGCGTATCGCATGATTAAAAGCATCAGCTATAAACAGGACATCGTTGCCCATGAACGCCATAGCACGCGGATTATCGTACAGTGCGCTTCCAATAGTGCCGTCGCGATAGTCATTGCCGAAACCCGAAAGATGGCGTATACTATTACCTTCAAGAAGCAATAAGCGACTTAGACCATTCTCTGTCATCACTATACGCCCATCAGGGGCAAGTGCTAGGCCGTCTATTCCATGAAAGGCTGTGCCCAAGAGTGTCCCATCGTTCGGGGTGCCACCAGCAACCCTAAAGCCCGTACCGGCATAGTTGTCCACCCTGCTACCATCTGCACTAATCACGCGAATACGAACGGCGCCATTATCACTTACCAGAACCCGACCATCTGTGGTAACAGCAAGATTACGTGGGTTTACAAATTGTGCATCGGCAACAAGTCCATTCACAGAACCAGATACACCACTACCCGCATAATTAGATACATTTAGCCCATCTGCACTAATCACACGAATACGACGGTTATTTGCATCTGCCACAAACAAGCGTCCATCAGGGGCAAATGCCACGTCTGTTGGGCTACGGAAAGAGGCAATAGCGGCACTGCCATTAGCTGACCCCGCAATCCCGCTGCCCGCATACGTGCTAACATCTCTTTGTATAACTTTCACTGCCTGCGGTGGATCATTATCTACCGCAAGCACCTTGAGCACAAAAGCTTGGGTGGATTGGTTACTCGTATCAGAGGAGTCATCAACAGTTACCGTAATCGTTGCCGTCCCAAAAGCATCAGCAATGCTGGTAAGTGTTATGGTGCCCGATAATGAGTTAATAGTAAGATGTACAAAGCCGATATTAGTAGTGCTGATACTATAGGTTAGCGTCTGTGCCACTGCTGCATCACCATCATCAGCATTCACTGCGAATACGGCAGCATTAGTGATGAAGTCCTCACTGAGAGTGATAGCACTGGTAGATAGTTCAAATGTAGGCGTGCTATTGACACTATTTACAACCAGAGTGAACACTTGCGTAGAAAGACCATTCGCATTATCATCAGCTGTAATAGTAATGGTTGCCATACCAAACAAATCTGCCACACTACTAAGCGCTACTGCGCCCGTTAAGGAACTGATAGCAAGTGTGGCAAAACCGACATCACTCGTGCTAATAGCATAGGTAATCACGGAGGTTGCATTATCAACATCACTAATACTTGTCACGCGCACCTCGGTACTGATACCAAATCCTTCATCCAAGGTCAGCGCATTAGTAGATAGCGTGAACACGGGCACATCATTCACCGCTGCTACTACAATACTGAAAATTTGCGTAGAGCGATTGTTACTCAAGCCGCCGTCATCGACGACCACCGTAATCGTTTGTGTGCTACCTGATGCATCCTGCACACTAGTAACCACTACCAAGCCAGAAGTTGAGCCAATACTGAGCGTTGCGAAACCAATATTTGTTGTGCTAATACTATAAACGAGCGTCTGCACAACACCTACATCACCATCGCTACTATTGATAACAGCAACCTGTGTGCTACCAAAGTCTTCCGCTAAAGCAAGACTATTTACACTCAATGTGAACATAGGCGAGTAGTTGTTGAGCGGTTCAAAGCCAATGTGAAGTGTCGTAGAAGCAGATAACACCCCATCATCAGCAGTAACCGTCAATACTTGGGTGCTTGCCTGTGCCTGTTGCGGTATAGTTGCTAAGGTTATACTACCACTAGTCCCAATTGCAAATAAGCCATCTGCATTACCGGCTGTAATCGCGTAACTCAATGTGCTGTTATCTACATCCGTAAATAATGCTTGAATAGTAGCCACATCAACCACAAGCGCTCCTACTACTTGCTGAGCAGAACTTAGTCGGACAGTAGCACTTGAGAGCGCAATGGGCGCATCGTTAAGAGGGGAAATAGCAAAGACAAGCAATTGTGTGGACTGGCTATTAACCACAGCGCCATCATCGGCTATCACTGTAACACTAACTGTGCCAAAAGCATTTGAGCTACTTACTAATGTAATCGTGCCCGACTGCGCATCAATTGATAAGCTAGCAACACCTACGTTTGTTGAACTCAAGCTGTACACTATCGTTTGACCTATGCCATCAGCATCGCTGCTGCTTACAAAAACCTGCACACTGCCAAAATCTTCATCCAATGTCAGCGCCGTTGTGGACAGGGTAAAAATTGGCGCATCATTCACACTATGTACCGTCAACACAAACGATTGGGTGGACAGATTATTCACCTCGCTGCTATCATCAGCCACCACATACACTGTAGCCGTACCAAAAGCATCTGCAACACTGGTCAAGGTCACAGTACCAGAATTTATATCAATTGACAGTGTAGCAAAACCAACATCGGTGGTACTGATACTATAGGTTAGTGTTTGCGAAGTGCCATCACCATCTGTGCTGCTGCTAATCTGCACTTGCGCAGTGCCAAAATCCTCATCTAATGTCAGTGCCGTTGTAGATAGCATAAACAGAGGCGGATCATTCACGCCCACATCATCAACTGCACGGACTGTCAGCGTAAATGGTTGCGTTGACATGCTATTGGTAGCAGAAGCATCATCCACTACTACAAAAAAAGTTACTACACCAAAGGCGTCAGCCACACTAGTTAGCGTGACAGTACCTGATTGCGCATCAATGGATACACCAACTAAATTGGTATTGGTTGGGCTAATACTGTAGGTCAGCACCTGATTGGCAGTTAAGTCCCCATCATCACTGGATAATACGACAACTTGTACACTGCTACTAAAATCCTCATCTACGCTGATCGCTGTGGTGGATAGCGTAAAACTGGGCTGTCCATTTCTTTCTATAGCACGCACGGTGAATAACTGCGTAGAGATGCTGTTGACTGCGGCACCATCGTCTGCTGTTATTGTCACTGTAGCTATCCCAAAGGCATCTAACACGCTAGTAAGCGTTACCCTACCACTGCTACCATCAAGCAAGAGCGTAGCAAAGCCCACATCAGTGGTACTGATACTATAACTGAGTGTTTGAGTAGTGCCATCGCCATCATCACTGCTTATTACAACTACTGCTGTGGTCGCAAAATTTTCGTCCAAAATGAGCGCATCACTGCTCAGTACAAAACGAGGGGCATCGTTGACACTGTTTGCCTTTAGGGTAAAGACCTGCGTGGCGTTATTGTTGGTTGCAGAGGAATCATCAACGGTTACCGTAATCGTTGCCACACCAAAGGCATTATCTACACTAGTGATTGTTAGCGTGCCGGACTGGGAATCAATGACGAGGGTAGCAAAACCAAGGGTGCTGCTGCTAATGCTATAACTCAGCGATTGGCTCGTACCATCGCCATCATCGCTACTGGCTACCGTTACTTGCGTACTACCAAAATCCTCTGCCAAACTCAAAGCAGCTGTAGAAAGTGCGAAATTGGGCGCATCATTCACATTATTAACCGTCAGCGTGAACGACTGCGTACTACGACTATCTATCGCACCGCCATCGTCAGCAATGACATGAATAGTTGCTTGTCCAAAGGCATTGGCAACACTGTTAATGGTTACTGCCCCAGATTGGGTATTGATAGTTAGTGTAGCAAAGCCTACGTTAGTGGTACTGATGCTGTAGGCAAGGGTTTGTATAACGAGGTCATCGCCATCATCACTGCTGCTCACTGTTACTTGTGCGCTGCCAAAGTCTTCGTTCAGGACGACTGTATTGGTAGAGAGTGTAAAGATAGGGGGATCATTGACTGAATTAACGGTAAGGCTAACAGTTTGTGTGGCAATGTTGTTAAAATTTTCATTATCATTAACGGTCACAGTAATCGTTGCCACACCAAAGACATTATCTACACTAGTGATTGTTAGAGTGCCAGATTGGGGATCAATGGCGAGGGTAGCCAAACCAGGGTTGCTGCTGCTAATACTATAGGTTAGCGTCTGAGTGACATCCAAATCACCATCATCACTGTTGAGAACCGTAATCTGCGCGCTGCCAAAATCCTCAATCAAACTGAGCGCAGTGTGTGATAACGTAAAACTGGGCGCATAGTTATCTAAAGGTGATAACTGAATAATGATAGTAGTGGTTGTTGCGCCTCCACCATTGTCAGTAGCAACAACCAAATTATACGTAGTTGCTTGAGAAAGATCGGCTTGTAAGGCATTAAGCGTTATGCTACCATCAGCACTATTGATAGAAAAAAGACCTTGATCATTGCCACTTTGAAAACTGTAAATTAAGCTGCTATCGCTATCAGGATTGGTGAATAAACCTAAAAAGAACGAGGCTGGAACAATTTGTGCCCCAACAAACTGCTCAGAGCCACTAAGCGAATAAGTCTGCGCACTGTCAAGCGTTTCTATCAGACGAATAAACTGGTTTCCATTGCCTGTCGTTGCAACAAAGAGCCGACCATCCGCAGCAAGCAGTATGGGACCTGGATTTTCAATAACTGCCTCCTCTATTGGACCATTAACTAAGCCTGCTTGACCATTACCAGCGTAGGTGGAAACCATACTGCCATCCGCACTAATCACGCGAATACGATGATTACCCCCATCAGAAACAAAGAGCCGACCATCCGCAGCAAGTGCGATACCTCTAGGATTGGAGAATCTTGCAGTAGAAGTGCTGCCATCGGCAAAACCACCAACGCTACCAGAACCGGCGTAGGTGGAAACCATACTGCCATCTGCACTAATCACGCGAATACGATTATTACGCGTATCAGCAACAAAGAACCTGCCATCTGGAGCACGAACTATCTGGCTAGGAGTGTCAAATTGTGCAGTACTTAGGCTATCACCGTCAGCAAACCCTCCAGCACTAACACCAGTTGTACCAGAACCAGCATAGGTAGAGACCGTGCTGCCATCCGCATTGATTACACGAATGCGATGATTACCTTGGTCGGCAACGAATACCCTGCCATCAGTAGTAAGTGCAAGCCCCGCAGGCCTATTAAATTCTGCAGTGTCCAGGCTATCGCCTTCAACAAACCCTCCTTCAAAAAAGCCTGATCCACCGCTACCAGCATAGCGAGAGATTCCGCCATTTGTGCCAAGCACGAAAATGCGATTGCTTACTGAACTAAAAAATAACCGCCCATCTGAGGCAAATTCAAGCGCTATAGGCTGGTTAGCACCGCTTGCATGCACAGAAACGTTGCTGCCATCAGCGCTAATCACGCGAATACCGTCATTAAAAAAGTCAGCAAAAAACAAGCGGCCATCATCATGCAAAGCCAAACCAAAAACATTACTGATACTCGCCTGCAGGGCAGGTCCGTTAGCCGTTCCTATGGAACCTGTTCCTATATACGTACTCACTACTCTGGATACATTTACATTACGTATGATGGGATCTGGAACGGACGATACCGTGAGTGTCAAAAGGTTTTCGGCACGGTTATGAACTGAAGCACCATCATTAACCGTTACCGTAATCGTTGCCACACCAAAGGCATTATCTACACTGGTGATTGTTAGAGTACCGGATTGGGGATCAATGGCGAGGGTAGCAAAACCAAGGTTGCTGCTGCTAATACTATAGGTGAGCGTTTGCGTGACATCCGAATCACCGTCTGCACTATCAACTACCGCAATTTGCGCAGTACCAAAGTCTTCTGCCAATGTCAAGGCAGTGGTGGACAATGTGAACGATGGTGGGTAATTGTCTGGCTCTTGTAAACGAACAACGACTGTAGCAGTAGCAGCACCATCATCATCTGCTGCTTCAAGGGTTAACGTATATGTGCTCCCTGCGAATTGAACTGATGGAGTTAGCCCAAGTGTAAGCACACCCGTTAAGCTATCAATAACAAATAAAGTACTAGTGCCATCGGAGCTATTACCAGCGATTATGCTGTAGGTCAGTGTGTCACCATCCACTTCCTGAAAGAGGCTTTGAACGCTATCTGCACCCAGCAACTCTTCTCCTGCCTCCTGCACAACCACACTGACTGGATCAAGCACTACTGGTTGTGGCGCAGTTCGCGCTATCACACGAACAGAATCGTTGAAGAAATCTGTTACCAGTACGCGCCCATCACTTGTAATTGCCACGTCCCTAGGCCGATTAAATCGCGCTGTACTCGCAAGACCGTCTCTTGAGCCCGAAGCGCCAGAACCTGCATAAACGGAAACTGTGCTACCATCCGCACTAATAACCCGTATATGCTGATAATCCAAATCTGTTACAAACAGCCGACCATCTGGCGCTAAAGCCAAGCCTGCAATACTAGCAAAAACTGCATCAGATGCAGCACTATCTACTAGTTCATCTACTGGAATAATACCAGATGATGACTGAGCACTAACACCAGCATAGAGAGAGACTGTGCTACCATCTGCACTAATCACGCGAATGACACGCCTGCCACTATCAGCAACAAACAGCCGCCCATCTGGCGCTAAAGCCATATCTGTAGGGTTAACAAAAACACTGCCATCCGTAGAGCCCGCATAGGTAGAGATCGTGCTACCGTCCGCACTAATCACGAGAATACGATGATTAAATGTATCAGCGACAAAAACGCGCCCGTCCGGTGCAACCGCTATACCTTCGGGACCATTAAGTCCAACGTTGCCAAAATACGTAGTAATCGAACTGCCGTTATTGTCAACTACGGAAAAGATATCTGTATTAGCGTTAGCAACGAATAGGCGTCCATCGGTTGAAAGTCCTATTCTAGCCGGCGTTTCAAAATCACCACTGGCGGCATTGGTATATCGTACAAGAGCGCCCACACCATCACTTACATACAATTGATCACTCACAAAACCAGATACAAACACCCGCCCATCTGGTGCAACGGCAATCCCAAAAGGTCCAGTGGTAAATGGAAAACTATGAAAGGTGCCCACAATCAATTGATCTGCCTGCATGGGTGGGTCGGGCACTGCAAGGACTGTAATACGAACAGATTGAGTGGTTTGATGACCTGAAGAGTCAGCGAGCGTTACCGTAACTGTGGCGGGACCGCCAAAGGCATCTTGCAAACTGGTGATGGTTAAGGTGCCCGTTTGCGGATCAATGGATAACTCTGCAAAGGAGGTGCTCAGCACAGATAAACTGTAGGTGAGCGTTTGCGTAGTGCCATCTCCATCATCGCTACTGATGACCGTTACTTGTGTGCTACCAAAGTCTTCTTGTAGTGTGAGTGTGGTGGTGGATAGTTGGAAGTTAGGCGGGTTGCCAGCCATTGCATTCGCTGAAAACACAGCGGATAATAGTAAAATCTGTTTGGCGAGATTACGAATCATCGTATTGATGCTTGGCATGGTATATCCTCTTTATTGGTTATATAGTTATTGGCTACGCTTGTTTAGATTATACTCAAAAATGAGAAGAACAAAACACGCAGAGCAGAATCATTATACCTATTCACTATCCTGTCCGTACTCATTGTTTCTACCTTATTAGCTCTGTGTCAGTTGCCCCTACCATTTTGTGCAAACACAGCACAAGCACAGAGTCTTACCAGCCCCCTGCCGCTACTTTGGATGCTGTAATTTCACGCAGTATGACAGGTAGTGTTATGCTATGGCTTGGATTATGTGCTAAAATACTGCTGTTGATTAGGCGCACCCTGTGACGCATTTTCAATGCCTCACGTAAACTATTTTGTTATTTTTTATAATTTTAACCAGCAAAGTACCTCTAAATCTAATCATACGCCTGCTATTGTTCCTATGCTGTTTTTATTATCTCCTGCTAAGACTTTGGACTGTATCTCAGAGCCTGTATTTGACGAAGTTTCGCGCCCTCAATTCTTACAGTATTCCCATGATTTAGTTACCCAGTTACGCAGATATGATGCACAGCAACTGGGCCAATTGATGGGGATAAGCGATAAGTTAAGCCATTTGAATTGGCTGCGTTACCAGCAGTGGAATGTTGCGTTGAAAGGTGAGCAAGCGCGCCCTGCGCTGCATATGTTTCGCGGAGATGTATATGCAGGATTAAATGCAGATACATTGAGTCACACAGAGTTATGCCATGTTAATCAAAATACGCGTATTTTGTCAGGGCTTTATGGCATATTACGCCCCTTTGATACTATCCTGCCGTACCGTCTGGAAATGGGCACACGCTTAGCCACGCCCGCAGGCAGCAATCTGTATGATTTTTGGGGCGATACCCTTACAGAGGCTATCAATGCCGCGAATGCTACACCAGTGGTTAATCTGGCTTCAAATGAGTATTTCAAGGCAATCAATCCTGATAAATTACAGAATAAGCTCTTACAGGTCGTATTTAAGGACTGGAAGAATGGGCGTTATAAAATTATTGCCTTCTATGCAAAAAAAGCGCGAGGCATGATGGTGCGCTGGGCAGCACAAGCACGTGCGCGTCATCTGTCTGATTTGCAGCAATTTGACATGGCAGGCTATCGCTATGCACCTGAAGCATCTGATGATAACACGTTTACCTTCCATAGAAAAATAGTATAGTAATTATGAGCCAACAGAGTATATCCCCTACTATCTTGCCAGTGAGTGAAGTCAAGGCAGGGCTAACCAAAGCAGAGTACAAAATGAGTAAATTGCGTAACCGCCCTGACCCGAATGCAGAGCGTTTGCGTAAACCGCGTTGGATTAAAGCCAAATCGCCTAAGCCAGACAAAACGGCGAAAGTTGCTGAAATCAAACAGTTAATGCGGCGCTTGGATTTGCATAGTGTGTGCGAGGAGGCTTCATGCCCTAATTTAGCAGAGTGCTTTAGCCACGGTACTGCCACTTTTATGATTATGGGACATATCTGCACACGCAAGTGCCCGTTTTGTGATGTAACGCATGGTCGTCCTCAAACATTAGATAAAGATGAGCCTGCACATCTGGCAGAGGCTATAGGGCAGTTAGGGTTGCGCTATGTGGTGATTACTTCGGTTGATAGAGATGATTTACGTGATGGCGGTGCTGCTCACTTCGCCCAGTGCGTTACGCATATTCGGCAACATGCCCCTGATATTAAAATTGAAATTTTAGTGCCTGATTTTCGCGGTAATGCAGAGGGTGCGCTACAGCTGTTGCAGCAAGGACTGCCTGATGTGTTTAATCACAATTTAGAGACGGTGCCCCGTTTATATGAAACAGTACGCCCAGGTGCAAACTATCAAGCCTCTCTATCGCTGCTGGCTGACTTCAAATCGCGCAACACTGATATACCAACCAAATCAGGGATTATGGTCGGCTTAGGTGAAGAAATAGAGGAAATAAAAGGGGTTATGCGTGATTTGCGCGCACATAATGTTAATATGATAACCATTGGGCAGTATTTGCAGCCTTCACGCTTTCATCTACCCGTTGCTCGGTATGTTACACCAGATGAATTCGATGGCTTAGCACAATATGGATATTCTATTGGTTTTGATAATGTGGCTTCTGGTCCCATGGTGCGTTCGTCCTATCATGCTGATTTGCAAGCACATGCAATTGATTAGAATTTGTATAAAACCCTAGGGTTGTGGATTAAAACGTCTTCTAAATATTGATTGTCCACCCATTCTTTCAGTTGTCCAAGACACTCTTCGTAAGACCTGCCTTGTTCATGTTGAGTCCATGGGTAATCGCTACCCCATACCAATCGCTGTGACGATGCATCTAGAAACCTTTTGGTCAATTTTTTAGGCGATGCTTCAAATCGGTACCAACCCGAAAGCTTAATCCAAATTTTTCCTGAATCAATCGAATCAATAATAGTATTGAATCCTAAGTCCATATCACTATTGGGTCTACCAAAGTGATCAATCACTATATCAACATTACAGCTCAACAAGGCAGGAAGAATCTTCACCCAATGATCACCCGAAGTATGAATTTCAAGGTGACAACCAGATTCACGAATAATAGCCATTAAACCAGCATATTGGGCTACTAATTCTTCTCCACTTATAGATGACCCAAAAATATTAAGCCGGATTCCAGTAACCCCTATAGATACCCACTGTAAGAATTTCTTGTGTTCTATATCTGGCTCAACCACGACGACTCCTTTTAATGTATTAGGGAAAAGCTTAAGTTGCTTCAGTAGGTAATCATTATTGGTGCCTAAAAAGCTTGGCTGAACCAAAACGGCTTGTTCAATACCTGCATCTTTCATTTGATCTTGGAGCATATCCATTGAATGTGATTGCGAGGGTGTGTAACGACGATCATCAATCAAAAGGCACTGCTCATTCCATGCGTGGGTGTGCGTATCTATGATTGAATTCATGATATTTATAATTATTTATTGACTTCAGTCCTCTATAAGTGTATTATACTATAGTAATAGATGTATATATTAATTTTAAAAGTTGAATTTAAATATGGAAACTCTTTTAGACACTCGGCTAGACACTCGGCTAGACACTCGGCTAGACACTCGGCTAGACACTCGGCTAGACACTCGGCTTGCTCGCTACTTGCAAGTCAGCGATGACCTTCACCAGAGAATTCTGGACGGCGAATGGAAGCCTGGTGATGCCGTACCCGCAGAGTCTTTGTTAGCGACAGAATACAAAGTGGCTTTAGGAACCATGCGCAAAGCTATGCAGGAATTGAGAAATAGTGGCGTCGTTGAGCGTCGGCACGGAATAGGAACATTCGTTCGACGTGCAGATTTCAACAATTCGCTATTCCGTTTTTTTAGATTTAGTGATGACAGTGGAGAAAGAACAATTCCTGAAAGCAGGATTCTGAATATTCAAGTCACACAGGCTTCTTCGGAGCAAGCCAATCAACTAGGATTAGCTCATAAAGACAAAGTAATCTGGATAAATCGTTTACGTTTAATGAAGGGAAAGCCAGTTCTAATAGAAGATATTTGGTTACCTTTGAATAGGTTTACATCTTTACTTGAATTGAAACCTTCTGACTTCCCAGCACTTCTTTATCCACTTTATGAAAAACAGTGTGGCTTAGCTGTGGTATCTGCAAAAGAAGAACTGATGATTGAAAAAGCCAGTGCGGAACATGCAAGAGTTTTGGGTATTGAAGTCAACGATCCTGTTGTCTTAATCAAACGATTAGCAGTTGATGTAACAGGAACACCAATCGAGTGGCGCAGGAGTCGTGGTGCTGCTAAAAAGTTTCGTTACCAAATAAGTATATTTTAACCAAACTAAGAAGGAAAACCATGAAACAAATAACTATATTTTAACCAAGCTAAGCTAAGAAGGAAAACAATCAAAAAATCATTATATTTTAAATACATAATCTAAAGAGGAAACAAGATGAAAATTAATAAATTTGTTATTGCGATGCTTTCGCTAGTTGTGGCACACTCAGCGTTCGCTAAGCCCAAAGAAGTTCGTATTGCCAGTCACGTCTCTGAACTTTCTCCATTGCATCAACAATCAAAAATGTTTGCAGAGGAAATTGAAAAGCGACTACCTGGGCAGTTCGAATTCACGCTTTATCCAAGTGGCCAGTTAGGCAAGGAAAAAGCCTTGATTACTAATGTAAAGGCTGGATCACTTGAAATGATTAATGTCGCTTCTGGGATTATGAAATTGGACAAGAAACTGGGGCTATTTGATCTGCCCTGGTTGTTTTCGGATCGTGACCACGTACGCCGAGCCATGGCGGGTAAGTTGGGTCAAGAAGTACAAGCACGAATTGAGAGCAAAGCAGGCATCAAGGTAATTGGAATGTACGAAAACGGATTTCGACATGTGTTGAATGGAGTTAAAGCGGTATCGAAGCCAGCTGACTTAAAGGGATTAAAAATCCGAGTGTCAGGCGGAAAATTCAGACAGGGTGTTTTCCAGCAAATGGGAGCGACACCACAGAAAGTGGCTTGGAAAGAGACTTTCACGGCTCTACAAACCGGTGTTGTTGATGGAGCAGAAGCAGCCACTTATGGTTTCTATGAACAAAAGCAATACGAGGTGGCAAAACATTTAAGCCTGACAGGGCATGTCTATACGCCAAGCTTTTTGGTGGCATCGAAAAAGTTCTGGAATTCATTGAATGCTGAACAGAAAAAAGTATTTGCAGAGGTCGGTGCGTCAATTACAAACAAGGCCTATGAGGGAGCAAGTCAGTTGGAAGACAAGTACTTTGCTGAAATGAAAAAACATGTCAGCATCAATACTGTTGACCTCAAGGCATTTCAAAAAGCTACCAGCAAAAGCTACGACCAGTATAAAAAGACTCAAGGTAATGAATGGTTAAATCTGGTTGAAGCCACTCGATAATGAACAAAATCGCCCGTTTTGTTGATCGACTTATTGAAATAGTTGCTGCTACCGCTTTGGTAGCAGCAACATTGATGATTCTTCTGAATGTTTTCAATCGATATGTAGTCCTTGGATGGTTAAGAACGGGCAGTGAAAACTCAGACGTGTTGGTATCAGTTTTTGAGTTTGCGGATAACCTGTTTTCTCCACTCAGTGCAACAGCGGACGAAGTGCCCGGATTGCTATTGGTATGGATAGCTTTTCTAGGTGCTTATCTGGCTTATCGTAAAGGTGGGCATATCTCATTTGATATGATCGTCGAAGGTTTTCCCGATAGATTACGCCGTCTGACGGCAGTCTTCACTGATGGCACTGTTATGGTGTTTCTAGGCATATTGTTGTTTCAGTCTGTACGTATGATCATGGTCGACGGGGAGACAGAAATCGAAACCGCAGAAATCGCACAAGGATGGTTCATGAGCATTATTCCAATTGCTGCGGTATTACTATTGTTAGCGCTGGTGCTGGATATCATTCAGCGCTCTCGTTCAGAACAGGATTAGCGCAATGGCCTGGACAGTTATACTGATACTTTTCGCCCTGATACTGTTGGGGTTCCCCATTGGATTTGCACTGATGATCACCGCTGCTATTGCGATGGCCATACAAGGCATAGATTTAGTCGTGGTTCCGATACAGATGTATTCTGGAACCAACTCTGTAGTTCTTCTGGCGATTCCATTCTTTATCCTAATGGGTGAATTAATGGGGGCTACGTCTATCTCTGAGCGCATCATCAATCTGGCCTCTGCATTGGTTGGCTGGATACGCGGAGGGCTGAGTCATGTAAATGTTGTAACTTCCATGTTCATGGCAGAGATGAGTGGGTCAGCTGTCGCTGATGCGGCTGTGATGAGTAAGATATTCGTACCGAACATGGAGAAGAAGGGATATCCCAAGACCTTTGCTGCTTCTATCACGGCAACCAGTGCAACACTGGGTATCATCATACCGCCATCGATACCTATGATTCTCTATGGTGTAACCACCAATACCTCAATCAAAGAATTGTTTTTAGCAGGCATTATGCCCGGTATTTTACTGGGTAGTGCCTTTATGGTGACCAGCTATATATTTGCGCGCAAGGAGAATCATCCCGTAGATAGGCACTTTGAATTGCCTCGATTAGGTCAAACATTTATGCGGGCTGCGGTGCCATTGATGATTCCGGTTATTGTTGTAGGTGGCTTGATTGCTGGTCTGGTTACGCCAACAGAAGCGGCAGCGGTAGGTGCCTTTTCGGCACTATTGTTCGGAGTTGTTTTACAGCGAGATTTATCTACATCAAAGTTGGGGGGATTATTAGTCATCACAGTTCGTCAAACATCTGTAGTTATGATGATTATTGCAGGTTCTGCTGTGCTCGGTCAGTTTCTTGCCAATGAACAGTTGCCACAGAAAATCGCTATGGGTTTGACCAGCCTGACTACTGATCCAATTTTACTTACACTATTAATCAATATATTCCTTTTATTCTTAGGAATGTTTTTACATGCTTCAGCTGCAATTATTGTAGTTGTCCCAATGTTACTTCCAGTAGCTATAGATATTGGTATTGACCCGGTTCATTTTGGGGTAATTGTTTGCCTCAATTTAGGCATTGGTCAGCAGACACCACCAGTTGCTTCTGTATTGCTGACAGTATGTTCAACTACTGGATTAAAGATTGAACAAGTAATGGGATATTGCAAATGGTTTATTTTGTCAATGTTTATAACATTGATTGTCGTCACATTCGTTCCAGAACTTTCACTCTGGTTTAAATAGTATCATTGCGTAATAGCAACAGTACAATGGTGTAGTATCCATGTTATTCAAATAAGCTTTCAGCTTACTTCACACCCATCGGAATATACTCCACAGTGATAAACATTCCAGTGTTCATATTGTGGTGCTTCTGCTACTGAATGGGATCACCTTCGCCCTCTCGTGTTAAATAAGAAAGCTACAGGATACATATCTGAAATTCATAATCTGGTGCCAGCTTGTGGAAAATGTAATCAATCAAAAGGCAATATGAAAACACTAATCCTATTCGATAACCATCAATAAGCCTCAGGCATTTATTTTCTTAAGGCATCTAATATGACCAACCTGTCAGAATAGCTTATGGAGTAAGATTTTGCAAAAATTGAATGCTCTGTAAAAGCAGCAAAGTCACTGTATAGATTAAATTTTTTTCCTGTGTCTTGACTTCAAGCAGGGAACTATTTTGAAATTTTTTAGAGGACATTTGAGGCTTATACCCTAATGCAGCAGCCTACAACAAAGCCTTGCATAACTTTTGCTTTTTCAGCGTATATGGTATATACTTCACTCTTATGAGAATGAAACTGTAGATGGTATTAAACTAACATAGGAGTACAAGCAACCATGCTCACACGAACTTTAACAAAAAACACCTTGATTTTTGCGGCTTTTTGCGGTCTTTTCTGCCTTGCTTTACTCAGTGCATGTGGAGGAAGTGGGGATGAAGGGAGTAGCAGTTCAACCAATTATAGTGGTCGTGTAGTTGATGGCGTTGTTACTGGTGCACAAATTTTTGTGGACCGAAACGGTAATGGAGAGTATGATCGTGATAGAGATTTCCCTGCTCCAGAAAGTGTGGGAGAGGACGGTAGTTTCTCTATAAGATTTGTTGGGCATGGTGTTCTCACTGTTGTAGGAGGGATTGATACGACAACCGATGGACCATTTCGTGGCATTCTAAGATTGAATACAGAACAGGTAGAGGGTAATACGGATTTAGTAGTTTCGCCTTTATCTACTCTGGCACATGCCTTAGGGGATGATGCAGAGGCGGTACTACAAAGTCTAACCAGCTCCAGTGTGACAGTGGCACTACGCACAGACCCTTCTTCAGGAACAGAGCAAACTGCTTTGACAAGGTTATCTATCCGCTTCCAAAAAACAGTAGAGGCGTTATCACAAGAAGTCGTTCGCACTAGAACATCCTCATCCATTCGTACTGCATCCTCCAGTTCAATCCGCTCATTTGTGGCCGCTTTAGATTTGGATAATGTGGATATGAGTGCTTTGACTGTTGAAACTCTTTTCTCTACCGAGGCCCTGACCACAGTAGCTGCTTTGCTTGGACTGGACGAGGCAGAAGCCATTGCCGTACGCTTGGATTTCCTTCAGCAGACCATTGAGGAGGCAGAAGGAAGTCCTGCTGAAGTATTGCGTACCGCCGAGTTTATAGCACAAGTGTATATATCCACTACTGAGTTGACCGCACTTATTAATGCACAAGAGTTAGCTTCAGAGTTTACTACGTCAACCCTACTGACACTAGATTTATATGAATTGGCCAATATAGCATTAAGTACAAGCAATTTAAGCGAGGCAACGCGGCAAGCAACTGTAAGCGATTTGCCAGTTTTTGACAACTTCCCTTACCGCTTGGATTTAGATAGCGATAATATTCTGAGTATTGATGTGCCTGACTCAAGAATACAAATAACGATTGTTTTTGAGGAAAATGGCAATGCACAAATCTGCTTCTTCCACCCTGAAGATGCCTCAGAAGATACCCAACATATTCCTGGAGAGTGGAGCCGACCTGATCGCAGTAATTCACTAATCGTGTTGGAATATGAAGGCGTTGCTTACCGACTTTCGTCCATTCGGACATTAAGCGATACTTATGTTCGTAGAATAAATTCTAATATACCAATTTCTGAAGTTGACGATGCAGAAGTTCCTGTTTCTGTTGGCATAGTTGCGGAGGAGGATGTTCGAACATTTAGTGCGGATGTACCACGCTCAAGCGATGCCTGTGATAGCCTTGCATCAAGCGGGTCTTAAAAAATATTCACTTTTCCTCTGCCATTGCTACATTCAGAGGGGCAAGATGCTATTAACGTGCTGATTTGCCTGTGATTTTTTCATGAATAATGACTTGTTTTTACGCATAGCACATGCTGCTATAGCGTTGCTGTTTATTGCGCCTACTGTGCTCTTAGCCAATATTGGAATCATCCCTCTTGGAACAAACGCAACCATGCAAAGTAGCAGTCCCCCCGTTGCCAGTAATTTTTTGGGGAATCCTGCATGGGGCGATACAAGTACGCAGTTTGCAGAGCGCGATTTTTCTATTGGAATACATAACACTGTTTCAGTGCAGTTCAGAGGTGTTCTTTCCTTACTCAATGCGGAGAATGAGTTATCAACGCTGCTTGATAACGATGACGAAGATTTAGATTTAAGCGTAGTTGGAGAGACGGTTGATTTGGTCAATAATGAGCTGTTGCTTAATGATCAATTCCGTGGCGCAGGTTTGTTTTCTTCTGGGATTGTTATTGGCTTTCCGCTATTGGGTGGCACAGTGTCGTTTGCCTATAATGTTTCAGACTATGCAAATGCCCGCTTTCTTGCTCGTCAAGGAATTGTTGTGAACCAAACCGTCTTAGGGGATTTACTTCAGGAAACAATCACTGGAGACGATAACGAAGTGAATAGTGATGATGTTGCGGACACTTTCGCCACAGACGGAGCTATTTACACTAAATTTGCGCGTATTGATGAGTTTGCAATCAACTATTCATGGGCAATCCCAGAAGCTCGCTCCCTATTGGGGGGAGCATCCGTCAGCTTTGGGACACGTGTCAAGCTAATGGGCATTTCTTTGCGCAAGGATGTTATTGCTTTTCGCTCCTTTATTTCTGATGTAGCTTCTGCTACTGAAATCATTGAAGATAATCTATCAGAATTTAGAGGTGATTCGAGAAGGCAATCTGCCTTTGATGTGGATGCAACTGCTATAGATTTTGGCTTGATTGCACAATGGGACTACGCTTCCTTTGGATTTACTGCTTTTAATATCAATGCACCAGAAGTACAGTATCCTGAAATAGGCACTGGAGATAATACGAATGATTTCTTGGCGCAATCTTTTACTGACCAGATTAGTTTGGCTGAGTCGTATGTCGTTGCACCGCGCTATCGTATAGAGGGTGCTCTATATAGTTCTGATAGAGACTTTGTTCTTTCAGCCAGTTATGACTTAATTGAGTATCTTAACCCACTTGCTGATAGCTTCCAATGGGTTAATGCTGGATTTACCTTTACGCCCTCCCCTAAAATTGGCTACTATACAACCAATTGGATCCCTGCTATACGTCTTGGCTATAACAAAAACATGGTGGGGCTAAAACAGAACACCTATAACGTGGGGTTCACTTGGGGGTTTATGACATTAGACTTCATTGCTACACCTAATCTTACAAGTGTTTCTGGTGTTAAAAATTCAGATGGTACTGGGCAGTTAGGTGGTCAAATAGGTCTTGACTTAACATTTTAGCGCACTATTGTTGTCGTACTGTGCGTAGCCGCAGCATTGGTTGCCAAGCGTCTAATTCATCAGCAAGATGATTCCTAAGTGAAGGCTAAGGATTCACCCCCCCTGAATCAACAGAATAGGTGAGTGCTGCGATAGCGCTTCGCTTCGCGCAGAAGGGATGGACGGGTATAATGCCACTATGCTCTACACTATTGGGATTAGCCATGAGACAGCCCCTGTAAATATTCGCGAAAAAGTGGTATTTGACAGTGGTGTTCTGCCTACCGCCTTACAACAACTCTACACATATTCTGAAGTGCAGGAAGCAGGAATTGTATCAACATGCAATCGCACAGAAGTATATTGTCATCTGAGCGAAGATGCTAGCCCACAAATAATTATTGATTGGCTTCATGAGCAGCATCAGTTGGATAAGGGTTCATTAAACGGCTATTTCTATACCCACAAAAATGAGGCGTGTATCAAACATATTATTCGCGTTGCAGCAGGTCTGAAGTCTCTTATTGTAGGTGAGCCGCAAATTTTGGGGCAGTTGAAGAATGCCCATCAAATGGCATTGGAGGTCGGCGTTATTCACGGCAGAATGGATAGGTTATTACAGACAGCGTATCGTGCTGCAAAAGAAATTCGCCATAAAACGGCTGTGGGTAGGCAATCCGTCTCTGTTGCCTATGCTGCGACACAGTTAGCTACACAAATTTTTGATGATTTTAAGAATCGTCATGCCTTGTTAGTTGGTGCAGGAGCAACGATTGAGCTGGTAGCGCGCCATTTACAAAGCCGTGGTATTGCCTCAATCACTATCGTTAATAGAACACAGCAACATGCTGAAAAACTGGCAAGCTCATTAGGTGCTAAGGCTATAACCTTTCGTGAGTTAAGTTCTAATCTGCCTAAGACAGATATTCTGGTAAGCTCTACCAGTTCAGCTGTGCCTATTATCGGCAAAGGGGCTATTGAAACCGCCATTAAGCATCGCCATCATGAGCCTATTTTTTTAGTAGATTTGGCTGTACCACGTGATATTGAACCAGAAGTTGCGGATGTAAGGGATGCTTATCTTTATACGGTTGATGATTTGGGCGGTATCATCGATAGCAATAAAAAAAATCGTGAACAGGCTGCAAAAGAAGCAGAAATTATTGTGGAGCAGCACAGTAATCAATTTGATCAGTGGCTACGCATACGCGAGATTAGTGATCAGTTTGCGCATATTGTGACACACGGCAACTTCACCAAACAAACGCGCCTGCTTGAGGCGCTCAAGGCAATTGATAGAGGGAACGATCCCAAGCAGGTTCTAACTATTTTAGCACATCATCTCACAAATACATTATTGCACCAGCCGCTGAATATTTTGCGAGATGCTGCTATTTCTGGAGATGAACAACACATTGAGCGCATTAGTAAGTACTATGCTCCGAATAACAATGATAAACAATTACGATGAAAGAATCCATACGCAATAAACTGAATGCACTACAGAAAAGTTTTGATGAGCTTAATCAGGCATTACTGGACCCAGAAATATTCAATGATCAAAATAAACTACGCAGCACTACACAAGAGCGAGCCCATTTAGAGCCTATTACCACTGCATGGCAGCATTTCCAACAATCGGAGGTAGACCTACAAGAAGCCATAGAGCTTGCTAATGAGGATAGCGATGCCGATGTACAACAGATGGCTCATGAAGAGTGCGTTACATTGCGTACGCAGTTAGAACGCTTGCAAGAAGAGATTAATGTGCTTTTGCTTCCAAAGGACCCCCATGATGACAGTAATCTTTTTTTGGAGATTCGAGCTGGAACGGGTGGCAATGAGGCTGCTCTCTTCGTTGGGGATTTACTGCGCATGTATCAACGCTATACAGAAAAACAGGGCTGGCGGATAGAAACGCTTAGTTTGAGTGAAGGGGAAGTCGGCGGATACAAAGAAGTAATTACCCGTATTATCGGGCATGGTGCTTACTCACATCTAAAGTTTGAGTCGGGTGCGCATCGGGTACAGCGCGTACCAGAGACCGAGTCACAAGGCCGAGTCCATACTTCTGCTTGTACTGTAGCGGTCATTCCTGAGCCCAGTGAGGCAGAAGTACCTGAAATAGAAAATAAAGATTTGCGTATAGACACCTTTCGCGCATCTGGTGCTGGTGGGCAACACGTTAATAAAACCGACTCTGCTATCCGTATTACGCATTTGCCAACCGGCATGGTGGTGGAATGCCAACAAGAGCGTTCTCAACATCAAAACAAGGCGCGTGCCTTAGCGATTTTACAAGCGCGCCTTTTGGATGCTGAGCAAACAAAATTAGTGGCTGAGCAGTCAGCTCAGCGCAAAAGTTTAGTGGGGACAGGTGATCGATCTGATCGAATACGCACCTATAATTTTCCCCAAGGGCGGATTACGGATCACCGCATCCACTTGAGCGAGTACAAACTGATGCAGTGCTTAGAAGGTGATTTAGAGATTATCATAGACCCCCTTATTCGTGAGCATCAGGCAGAACTTATGGCATCTACTGAATAGTTAGCGTAAACACGCACTCATACGATATTTGCTTGATTGTTTGCGCTTGTCTATCTGCAAAAGCTTAAAAAAGGACTTACTCTGCAATGATACGCAGATAGTAGTCGTTAATAATATTGCCACTACTATCTTCTGCACGCACAATAATAACCCGAGTCGTATTACGATGCGCCTGATTTACTTGCACTAAATTATTACTGTCAATGCTTACTTGTTCAGTGGCAGGCGCTGGATCGTAGAATACTGACCACGTGATGCCCATACTGTTCACGGCAGGTAATTGGATATCCCCACTGATATGATTCGCTGTATCGGTGCTGCTTAGTTGAATATCTGTAGCAGCAGTGCCAATTTGTGGTGCAGTTGACGCGCGCTGATTGGGGATGAGTGTAATGACCCAGCGTTTTTTGCACACATCAAGCGGCACATTTATAAAATGCACTTGGGGTTTTCATTCCCAGTGCTTGGTGTGGTCTGTGGTTGTTGTAATGCTTGCACCACTGACCTAAAATACGCCTTGCATCCTGCAAGGATTCAAAGCGATGTAAAAACACACACTGTTCTTTAATTGTACGGATCAGTCTCTCAATCATGCCGTTTTGTTGCGGTGTATGAGGACGAATAAACTCTTGACTAAGTCCGTATTCCCTAACAGTCTTTGTGTAATGTTTGGAAGTGAATACTAAGCCGTTATCCGAACGCAAAGTGATTGCATCCTTTGAAGGCAATAATGTGCCGTAGCGGTTAATTAACGCCTCCTCAAGCGCTGCTTGAGCACCCTTAGCATCACCAGATTTACATAAACGCCAACCAAGCAATTCGCGCGTACAGCAATCCATAACAAGACTCAAAGTACACCACCTGTCCTGTGAACCACACCATATACGTGCCATGTCTGTTGACCAACGTTTATTTGGAGCATCACTAACCGATGGATTTGTTTCAACCCGTGGGTGGACGCTTACCAAGACGACGCTTGCGTACTTGCCAGTTTTTCAGCTGAAAAATACGCTGAACCGTATTTTTGTTAAGCTGTAAATACCAAGCAACACTGCGATAACCATCGCTAGGATGACGCTCAATATGATCCTTAATCTGGCTTGCTAAGTGTTCATTCACTTTAGGTTTGGATTTATGTGAGCAATAGTACCAACTACGTCTTGATATGTTTGCCCACTTACAAGCCTGAACAATGCTTATCTTATCGCCTTGTTTATGCATCTCTTTGACTGCCTGACCAATCACTTCTCGTCCCGCTCGGTCAGGCTTTGCAACTTTTTTAGAAACTTAACCTGTAACATAGCTTCACCGTAAGCCTCGTGCAAGCTCTTTATCTTGTCTTCATAGCGTTCGGCAACGTCTTTAGGGTTAGAGCGCAAGGCATTTTCCATCCCAGCTTGTGCTTCTAACATCCAACCTTCAACCTCTGAAAGAGGCAAATCATGCTCGCGAGCAATCTGTGCTAAAGTCGTCTTACCACGAAACACGTCCTTGATGAACTCAGCCTTGCGTTTGGCTGTCCAACGCTTGATTTCAATATCTTTTGACATGTGTATCTCCTATCCGTTGAAGCCACTATAACATGTGCAGTCATTCTCTGGGTCATTACATTCTTTGAAAAAAAACATGCGCAGGACGGTGAATCAGATACGAAGGCTAACAATGAATAATTGTCTAACAGAAGATACCAAAGTCACCACAATGTTGTGTGCTACTTTGGGAAATGAAAAAATACAAAAACCATTATCATTAACCATACACTTTGTTAGCAACAGTATTTTCTTTTAATTCTTTATATTCGTATTCAGGTTTGGCTATAAACAAGCCTCCTTCAACTGTTTCAAGTTTCTCTTTAGTAGCTTCAATTGCGTGTTCAGATTGATCAATTCCTATCCATTTTCTTCCGTTGGCTTTGGCAGCACCGGCACAGTGTAAAGAGCGCAAGACCATTTCAGCGCGGTTGCAAAGGCAGTGCATGGTTAGTGCAAAGGCGTTGTAACGCGCCCATCATGGGGCTTAGCGACCTTTTTTTAGTGTACTGCTACCTTTTTTAGTTTACTATAATATTCACAGCCACGGCTGTTTCTTAAGTCACACGCCTTTCCAAAATACTTTAACGCCTCTTGAGTGCTCGGCCTCACGCCGCTGCCTTTTGCATACATAACGCCCAGATCGGTACATCCTTTACCATCTTCTAAGGTACACGCTTTGCGGAAGTATTTGACCGCCTCAAAATCGCTCTGCTTTACGCCGCTGCTGATTAAGAGTGAGCCTTACCAACGCTATCGACCACCCAATAGCCACCCTTATAAACGCTACTATCAGCACACAAATTCGCAAGCCGATAAGGCTATGGGATAACAAGGTGTTAGATTTTAACTTTGCCTTGACAGACCTAAAACAAGTCCACCCCATTTGGGGTTGTCTCCTCGTTCCCACGCGGGAGCGTGGGAACGAGGAATAGCAGCTCACTCAATGATGCGCAGGTGGTAGTCGTTGACGATGTTGCTGTTGCTATCTACTGCCCGTAGGATAAAGGTGCGGGCAGTGCTGCGGTGTGCAGCATTGACCTGCACGCTGTTAGTGTTGTCAACGCTGACTTGACTATCAGTAGGTGCAGGGTCATAGAATATCGACCAAGTCAGATTTTCGCCATTAAAGGCAGTGGGCAGGTCTATGTTGCCGCTAATACTATTGGCAGTATCGCCATCATTCAACTGTATGTCCGTAGTAGCCGTGCCGATTTGTGGTGAGCTGGCAGGGCGTTGATTGGGGATGAGTGCGGTTAGGGTCGTATATCCTGCAAACAGCGCAGCATAATCGGTACCTGTACTAACACCATCGTAATCATTGAACACTACGGCTGGAGGTTGTGCGCCCCCACCAAAATCCCACGCACCAAGCGTGCCATCATTAGCGCTATTCCAACTGCTGCCCACATTAGCAGCCGTTAAACCAGCAGCCGAAGTGACACCAGTAGGCATTGGAGTGCCATCAATGCCCAAAAGCAAACTCTCCCCCAACTTTGCTGCCAAAACTATAACTGGCACTTATACTACCGAATTGCCTCCCCACCAAGCCGCCGACTGAATCTTGGACTCCAGCACCGCCATCAGCATTGCCCGTAGCATAACTGGCCGTTATGCTACCGCTTTGTTTGCCAACCCACCAAGCCGCCGACAAAATCATTGTCTCCAGCACCGCCATCAGCATTGCCCGTAGCATAACTGGCCGTTATGCTACCACCATTTTGGAAACCCACCAAGCCGCCGACATAATCATTGTCTCCAGCACCGCCATCAGCAGCATTGCCCGTAGCATAACTGGCCGTTATACTGCCACCACTACCTTGCTCACCCACCAAGCCGCCGACACGATCAGAGCCTCCAGCACCGCCATCAGCATCGCCCGTAGCATAACTCGCTATTATATTACCGCTAAGTTGGAAACCCACCAAGCCGCCGACATAATCTTGGTTTCCATCGCCACCATCGGCATTGCCAGTAGCATAACTACCAGTGATGCTACCACCATTTTGCAAACCCACCAAGCCGCCGACATAATTGAGACCATTACTGCTACCTGTATAATCGGATAAATTATTGACTAACCCTACATTGCGAATGATAGCATTAGCGGCAGTGACGCCAAATAGGCCAATGTTGGTAAGCTCACTTCTGATTGCCAGATTGCGAATGACATAGCCATTGCCGTCAAAAATGGCATTGAAAGCATTATTTACTGAATCACCAACAGGCTGCCAACCACCACTGCCCGAAGAGTCTATGACAAAATAGGGGGCCGCACTATCCCCACTATCTAAACTGTAATTACCGGAGCTATCTTGAGTCCATGTTTGCCCATCGCCATCTGTGTCAAGCTCCACATCATTCATTAATTCATAACCGTTACAAGCAGCGTTAGGGCAGCCAGTCGTGCTGCCTGTATCAGCGGTGCTGGTTTTATAACTGCTGCCACTCAGGTTATAGCGCATATTATGCAATTGCGTGAGCGTGTATAGCTCAATCAAGCCATTGGCATCACGATCAACCGGTATTAGTATCTCTATAGTAGTGGTGGAGGTGCCCGCTGCATTACTAGCACTCAAGATATAACTACTCTGTGCTAAGGGGGTCGTTGCAGTGCCACTAATGGCACAGCCGTTACCTGCAACTGTAGCAGTCAAGCCCGCAGGCAAGCCTGCTATGCTACAGGAGGCGGGCGTGCCACCACTGCCGGCAACCGTATTAGTGCTTGCCACATCAACTGCAAAAACAAAAGCATTGCTCGGCACTGTTAGCACTGGCGGGTCAATAATGCTAAGGTCAATAGTAATGGTGGCAGTGCCAACATCATTGCTGGCGGTCAATGTGTAACTACTCTGCGGCGAGGGGGCAGTTGCTGTGCCGCTGATAGCACAACCGTTACCTGCAACTGTGGCAGTCAGTCCCGCAGGCAAGTTTGCTATGCTACAGGAAGTGGGAGTGCCACCACTGCCAGCAACCGTATTGCTGCTTGCTACATCAAGCGGAAAAACAAAAGCATTGCTTGGGGTTGTTAGCACTGGCGGGCCAATAACGCTAAGGTCAATAGTAATGGTGGCAGTGCCATCATCATTACTGGCGCTCAAGGTGTAACTGCTCTGTGCTAACGAGGAAGTTGCTGTGCCGCTGATAGCACAACCGTTATCTGCGACTGTGGCAGTCAACCCCGCAGGCAAGTCCGCTATACTACAGGAGGCGGGAGTGCCACCACTGCCCACAATCGTGTTAGTGCTTGCTATACCAAGCGCAAAAACAAAAGCATCGCTTGGCACTGTTAGCACTGGTGGATTGCTTTGACCGCCATTTGAACCATCGCCGCTGAGGTCATTGCCGCCTGAGCCACTACTGCCACCGCCACAAGAGGCAATCATTACAGCGGTAAGCAATACCGCGACTTTGAAGGATACTAATCGGCCTGTTCTGTTCATGTCTACTCCTCTGTATTTTAATGGTTTTTTTTACGGTATCAAGCGTACTGAATCCGCCCCTCATTGAGCGAGCATTTTTAGAATTATACATTCTTTTGCTGATATGTATCGGGGGGGCAAAGTAGTAATCTAACACCCTTTGGCAAAGTTGAAATCTAACATGTGATATAAGAGGCTCCCTTATAAACGAATAAAAGGGAGCCATAACAACTGGACCCACTATCAAATGATCTGTAAAGGCGATGGGCACCACATCAACGAGCAAGATGTTTTTATGCAAATTCGCACCTACGCAGATTATACCCAACGAGCTGCTGGCTGAGCAATTGGGGCTTGAGTCGCTCATACACTAGTTGACGATTGCAAATACAGTATTTTTATTATATTTATCATATAGCTTAGAGCGATAAAGCATGTGTGCTAAAATTTGATTAAGAGTGAAATTAACGCTATCGACCACTAATATAGCCTCCATTATAAACGCTACAATCAGCCCACAAATTCGCAAGGAGCGATAAGGCTATGGGATAATAAGACTGTTACATTTTAGAGCATTTAGCCTTGACAGACCTAAAACAAGTCCACCCCATTTGGGGTTGTCTCCTCGTTCCCACGCTCCCGCGTGGGAACGAGGAATAGCAGCTCACTCAATGATGCGCAGGTGGTAGTCGTTGACGATGTTGCTGTTGCTATCTACTGCCCGTAGGATAAAGGTGCGGGCAGTGCTGCGATGTGCAGCATTGACCTGCACGCTGTTATTGTTGTCAACACTGACTTGACTAACAGTAGGTGCAGGGTCATAGAATACCGACCAAGTCAGATTTTCGCCATTAAAGGCAGTGGGCAGGTCTATGTTGCCGCTAATACTATTGGCAGTATCGCCATCATTCAACTGTATGTCCGTAGTAGCCGTGCCGATTTGTGGTGAGCTGGCAGGGCGTTGACTGGGGATGAGTGCGGTTAGGGTCGTATATCCTGCAAACAGCGCAGCATAATCGGTACCTGTACTAACACCATCGTAATCATTGAACACTACGGCTGGAGGTTGTGCGCCCCCACCAAAATCCCACGCACCAAGCGTGCCATCATTAGCGCTATTCCAACTGCTGCCCACATTAGCAGCCGTTAAACCAGCAGCCGAAGTGACACCAGTAGGCTTGCCAGTGCCATCACTGCCAGCAGTCTCCCCAATTGCACTGCCAAAACTATAACTGGCACTTATAGTACCGAATTGCCGACCGACCAAGCCGCCAAAACGATCATCGTCTCCATCGCCGCCATCGGCATTGCCCGTAGCATAACTACCAGTTATACTACCTTGTTGCTGACCTACCAAGCCGCCGACAAAATCATTGTCTCCAGCACTGCCATCAGCATTGCCCGTAGCATAACTGGCCGTTATACTGCCACCACTACCTTGCAAACCCACCAAGCCGCCGACATAATCTTGGTTTCCATCGCCGCCATCAGCATTGCCCGTAGCATAACTCGCTATTATATTACCGCCAAGTTGGAAACCCACCAAGCCGCCGACTAATCATTGTTTCCATCGCCACCATCGGCATTGCCCGTAGCATAGCTGGCCGTTATACTGCCACCACTACCTTGCAAACCCACCAAGCCGCCGACTAATCAAGGTTTCCATCGCCGCCATCGGCATTGCCCGTAGCATAACTACCAGTGATGCTACCACCATTTTGCCAACCCACCAAGCCGCCGACATATAAACATTACTGCTACCTGTATAATCGGATAAATTATTGACTAACCCTACATTGCGAATGATAGCATTAGCGGTAGTGACGCCAAATAGGCCAATGTTGGTAAGCTCACTTCTGATTGCCAGATTGCGAATGACATAGCCATTGCCGTCAAAAATGGCATTGAAAGCATTATTCGTACTGAATCACCAACAGGCTGCCAACCACCACTGCCCGAAGAGTCTATGACAAAATAGGGGGCCGCACTATCCCCACTATCTAAACTGTAATTACCGGAGCTGTCTTGAGTCCATGATTGCCCATCGCCATCTGTGTCAAACTCCACATCATTCATTAATTCATAACCGTTACAAGCAGCGTTAGGGCAGCCAGTCGTGCTGCCTGTATCAGCGGTGCTGGTTTTATAACTGCTGCCACTCAGGTTATAGCGCATATTATGCAATTGCGTGAGCGTGTATAGCTCAATCAAGCCATTGGCATCACGATCAACCGGTATTAGTATCTCTATAGTAGTGGTGGAGGTGCCCGCTGCATTACTAGCACTCAAGATATAACTACTCTGTGCTAAGGGGGTCGTTGCAGTGCCACTAATGGCACAGCCGTTACCTGCGACTGTGGCAGTAATCCCGCAGGCAAGCCTGCTATGCTACAGGAGGCGGGCGTGCACTACCACTGCCCGCAACCGTGTTAGTGCTTGCTACATCAAGCGGAAAAACAAAAGCATCGCTTGGCACAGCAAGCACAGGCGGCACAATAATAATGCTCAAGGAAATCGTGACAGTTGACATGCCATCATCATTACTGGCACTCAATGTGTAACTACTCTGTGCTAACGGGGCAGTTGCTGTGCCGCTGATAG
The DNA here is from genome assembly GCA_965219665.1 of Gammaproteobacteria bacterium. GTDB lineage: Bacteria > Pseudomonadota > Gammaproteobacteria > CAKMZV01 > CAKMZV01 > CBDCOD01. Next base: position 95,823 of record CBDCOD010000018.1, read on the forward strand.
CACAACCGTTATCTGCGACTGTGGCAGTCAATCCCGCAGGCAAGCCTGCTATACTACAGGAGGCGGGAATACCACCACTACCCACAATCGTGTTAGTGCTTGCCACATCAACTGTAAAAACAAAAGCATTGCTCGGCACTGTTAGCACTGGCGGGTCAATAACGCTAAGGTCAATAGTAATGGTGGCAGTGCCATCATCATTGCGGGCGGTTAGGGTGTAACTGCTCTGTGCTGACGGGACAGTTGCCGTGCCGCTGATAGCACAACCGTTACCTGCGACTGTGGCAGTCAATCCCGCAGGCAAGCCTGCTATGCTACAGGAGGCGGGCGTGCCACCACTACCCGCAACCGTGTTAGTGCTTGCTACATCAACTGTAAAGACAAAAGCGTTGCTCGGCACTGTTAGCACTGGCGGGTCAATAACGCTAAGGTCAATAGTAATGGTGGCAGTGCCATCATCATTGCGGGCACTCAGTGTGTAACTACTCTGTGCTAACGGGGAAGTTGCTGTGCCGCTGATAGCACAACCGTTACCTGCGACTGTGGCAGTCAATCCCGCAGGCAAGCCTGCTATGCTACAGGAAGCGGGAGTGCCACCACTGCCGGCAACCGTGTTAGTGCTTGCCACATCAAGCGTAAAAACAAAAGCATCGCTTGGCACTGTTAGCACTGGTGGATTGCTTTGACCACCATTTGAACCATCGCCGCTGAGGTCATTGCCGCCTGAGCCACTACTGCCACCGCCACAAGAGGCAATCATTACAGCGGTAAGCAATGCCGCGACTTTGAAGGATACTAATCGGCCTGTTCTGTTCATGTCTACACCTCTGTATTTTAATGGGTTTTTTAACGGTATCAAGCGTACTGAATCCGCCCCTCATTGAGCGCGCATTTTTAGAATTATACTTTCTTTTGCTGAGCTACAGGAAGCGGGAGTGCCACCACTGCCATTTT
>CBDCOD010000019.1:0-95730 GCA_965219665.1 Gammaproteobacteria bacterium
TTTTTCCCAAAACCTCAAGGTGTACGGGCGTAAAAATAACAATTGTATACACTGCTCAGCACCTATTGAAGCCATAATCATAAATCAAAGAAATAGTTTTTATTGCCCTAACTGCCAACCATTTTTTCGTTACGCCTACTAAAATATTTTTATTGTTTGTGAATAAGTCTATATTGTTATCTACAATGTTAGTTTGGCACGTGAGAATGCCTTTATCTTAGTTCAGTGTCTTATATTATCAGGGCTTAAGGGCTATACTTAATCAATTTAAAACTATTTTGAGGTAATCATGAAAAAAATTATTATTAGCAGCTTTCTTTTCGCTGCTTTCTTCACAGGCGCTGTTCAAGCGGATTTGGCAGTTAAAATAACCCCTTCTCTGGACTCTATAACAGTTAATCATGACGACGGAAAGAGCGTTAAAAAAGTTCGCATTGTCCGCAATCAGAACCAAAAGAACACAGTGAGTAAGTACTATGCACCTACTTCACGCAAATGCCCTCCCTTTTGTGTGCAACCTTCGAAACCCTTTGCACCACACCAAGTGGATACTATCGGTGAAGTCGAGTTAATTGACTATGTTCAAAACATGCAGAATGACTCAAGCATCCTACTCATTGATTCACGTACATCTGACTGGATTGTGACGAAAAGCGGTACTATTCCTGGTGCGATAAACCTACCATGGACTGCATTGAACTCTGCCAAAGGAGCCTCACCAGAAGGAATTATGCGGATTCTGGAGGAAGAGTTTAATGTGCAAGTCAATGAAGATGGACCTTGGAATTTTTCCAACGCTAAAACTTTGGTACTCTTTTGCAATGGCATGTGGTGTGGCCAATCTCCAACCAATATTAAAGCTCTGTTGAGTATGGGGTACCCTGCTGCTAAAATCAAGTGGTATCGTGGTGGCATGCAGAACTGGGAAGCTTTGGGCTTTTCAACAGTTAAATCAGCGCGTATCGTACGCTAAGTTACTTGGCTACATACGTCATTTAAATCAGGATCCTTGTCAAGGTTGGCAAGGATCTTCTTGTGCGTATTAATATGTGCTCACAACAATATTTAAGCTATTATGAAATATACACTCAAATTTCTACTCCTAATACCTTTGCTTACCATACTTAGTCTACCTTCTGTGGCAGAAGAAGACTTAACACCTGAAGAGCGCAAAGAAAAATTAGAAGTTTGTTATTCAGTTTGTGGTGAAGATTCTATTTGTATTGGTAATTGCCAACAAGCTTACGGCAGTAGCAATGAAAGCGAGGCGGCAGCCGGTGATGAAGAGTGTGATTGATTTTTAACCAGCCTTTTAGCCCATGCTTCTTAATCTGAAGAGTCCATGCATTTTTTATTGTTTCTGAATATAGCAAACAGTACGTTAACGCATGCTCTATAATCTCAGTATTTTCAGATACCGATACACATTTAACTGCTAATTAATTGATGGCACACACACTTTATAAAACCACTTTTCAGGCGTGGAAAGTAACTGGTAGCGATGCTATACAATTTTTACAGGGACAATTAAGCAACGATGTTAATCGTAATGGGATTAATGCTTATAACACACCTAAAGGTGAAGTCTTAAGTATATTCGCACTGTTCCACTATCAAAATACAATCGTTCTGTTTAGCCAAGATGAAAAGGCTGCAGATGCGATTGCACGTCTAAAATTATTTGTTCTGCGCTCTGATGTCTCTATCCAGCCTGTAGACTATCACTTAATGCTATCATCTACTGAACAGGCAAATGCAATACCCTTACACCCCTATTTTCTTACCCTCAGCACTGAAAAAACAGAAGCACTTGAGGACGGAACCCAAATGCTAATGGAGGCAGGGCTGGTCAAAATCAATGCTGAAAATACAGGAAAATACCCACCCCAATTCCTTAATTTAGATTATTTTCAAGCCTTAGACTGGAAAAAGGGCTGCTATGTTGGGCAAGAACTTATTGCCCGCCTCTACTATAGAGGCAGAGTAAGTAAGCGCTGCTTTGCTCTCATTGGTGATTTCTCTTATGAGTTAGAGTCAAACATAATTCTTAAAAATGCTAAAGATAAACCTATCAGATCAACTGTACTGCAGCAAGGTAAAAAAATCACCTTACTACTAGCTCAGGCACAACTACATACACAAGAAATAACGCTATCAAATCAGCACTATTTACTAAAAAAAATTACTACAGAATAATACTACCAACCCATATAGATACGGGCTGCATAAAGACGTAGATTTATACGTAATAGGCAACATATTAGCATAAATTCAAAAGAAAAATAACCAGCAGAATGCTAAAATAGTGGTTATGAGATTACCATTTAACCTAAAATATATTGCTCTAGTAGTTTGCACAGTTTTTCCAGGCATAGGTTTTTCTGATGACAAATTTTTATATTACTATGATGGTAACCAAAAGCATCCTATTTATCAAAAAACAAACCAATTTCTTACCTTCAGTGGTGATACCAGGCATATAGATGGAGCAATTTTTAACAAAAAAATGGGAAATGCTACACTATGGATTATGCATAGTAAGGATGCTATGGATAAAGTAAAATCTACCACAAAACAAATCGGAGTAACTGGATCTGAGGTGTTTTCTGATACGCTTAATGGCAGACCGCGCGCGATACAACAAGGCGTTATTATCCGTTTCCCGATACAAATGAACCTTTCCGAGCAACAAAATTGGCTCCTCAACCAAGGGCTTAATGCAGAGCCGCTGGTTGCGCGTAAAAACATCTGGATGGTTTCTTCTCCCCCCGGTATAGAAGGCCTAATGCTCGCCAACAAATTACATGAAACAGGCACAGTGGAAGCCACGCCAAACTGGTGGCAACACAGCGTAGCCAAATAAAATTTTTTCGCACGTGGTAAGGTTTTATTTAATAAAGAAAACTTTTTGTTTACCACATTTGTTATTCGCCTCTAATATATAAAAATCATGAATATATCTGCCCACTTCTTAACCTTTCTCTTTGCTTTATTTGCCTGTACTACAGCCTTTGCCGCAGGGGGAGCAGCACATGAAAATTTGGATCTGACAACCAGTTGGGTCGGATATACGGCATTAGTTATTTTTGTTGTTGCCTATACATCGGTTATGCTGGAAGAAGTGATTCATCTACGCAAATCCAAACCTGTCATCGTATCTGCCACTGTTATTTGGATGCTAGTCGCTTGGGTATATCAACAGCATGGAATAACCCACGCAGCAGAAGCGGCTGTTCGACATAACATTTTAGAATTTGCTGAACTCATGCTGTTCCTACTAGTTGCTATGACTTACATCAATACCATGATTGAACGGCGTGTATTTGATGCGCTGCGAGCCTGGCTTGTATCTAAAGGCTTTAGCTTTCGACAATTATTTTGGATTACAGGTGTATTAGCATTCTTCATTTCTCCCATTGCAGACAATCTAACTACTGCACTGATTATGTGTGCTGTGCTACTATCAGTTGGAGAAGGCAATAGCAAATTTATTGCTGTGGGGTGTGTCAATATCGTTGTTGCTGCTAATGCAGGTGGGGCTTTTAGCCCGTTTGGGGATATTACCACATTGATGGTTTGGCAGAAAGGCATTGTCCAATTCCAGGAATTTTTCGTGCTATTCGTTCCCTCCTTAGTCAACTGGATTGTCCCCGCAGTGATTATGTCATTTGCTATACCTAACAAGCAACCCATGATTAGTAATGAAAAAGTAGAAATTCTAAATGGTGGGCTCATCACCGTAGGGCTATTTGGACTGACTATATTTACTGCTGTTTCTGCGCATAATATTTTCCATCTGCCACCTGTAATAGGCATGATGCTGGGTCTTGGCTACTTGAAATTTTATAGTTATTATTTGTTTCGAAAAGCAACACCTGATAACAGCGACTATGGCACCTTTGACATTGGTGGTGTTATATTCACCAGTAAGCCCCAAACCTTTGATGTGTTCAAAAAAATAGCAGCCGCAGAATGGGATACGCTACTCTTTTTCTTTGGAATTATTTTATCCGTTGGTGGGCTGGGCTTTATTGGCTACCTCTCTTTTGTGTCAGAAATCATGTACTTAGATTGGGGACCAACAACTGCCAATATTATGGTAGGCATACTCTCGGCAATTGTTGATAACATTCCCGTCATGTTTGCTGTTTTAACCATGCAGCCTGATATGTCGCATGAACAATGGCTACTGGTAACCCTAACAGCTGGCGTTGGGGGATCAATGCTCTCTATTGGGTCTGCGGCTGGTGTCGCATTGATGGGGCAAGCCAAAGGACACTATACTTTTGGTTCACACTTACGCTGGACGCCTGTCATAGCACTTGGATACGCAAGTAGCATAATAGCTCATATTTACATTATTGGTTTATAGCACACACCTCACCTCCTGTTGAGTGCCGCAGTATAGTGTATTTGTCATCAATACACCTCAGGCAATTCAGGATTTTTTCTGAGCAAAAAATACTGTTACAACCAGGTATTAATGTCCTACATGGCAATAATGCTTGTGGCAAAACTTCCATCCTAGAAGCCATTTGGTGTACAGTCAATGCGACTTCTTTTCGGAAAGGGAAAAAATCACACTGGATTCAGTACGGACAAGAAGAGGCAAGTGTCTACTTAGAATTTGCACAACCAACATATAGTGCCGGGCAGCACATTAGGAGCGAATCACAGCAATTTTCCTGGAATAAGACAACAGTTCCCTCATCGCGCACTATTGCTGAACATGTTCGCTTACTTTTTCTTGGTCCAGACAGCACACGGCTATTAACCGATGCGCCACAACTACGTCGTCAATTTATTGATCGTGCACTTTTTTTAATCAACCCCTCTTATTTAGACGCTTGGCGCAACTATCATAGAACTTTGAGCCAGCGGAATCACTGCTTACGAGCAGGCAAGCATCCGGAATTAGATACATGGGACAACATATTGGTAAACTATGAAGAAAGTATAACCAGTAGCCGCCAAAAGTGGATCAAACAACTTGAGCCTATTCTGCAAGAAACACTTGATGCCTTAATACCCAAAAGCAAAAGCAGCCTAATCTATCAGGTAGGTTATAACAAAAATACAGATTTTCACCAAATATTAGCACAGCAACGTGAATTAGATATTCGGCAGCAATTTACGTTCAGCGGACCACAGCGCGGCGATATACAGTGGCTTATTAATAACGATCCTGTAAATTTATCTCTATCTCGTGGACAGTTAAAAATTGTAACAACTGCTCTACACTTGGCACAGTTACAGGTAATGGCGAAGCAGCACAAAGAAGCCATCTTGCTACTGGATGATTTCTCTTCTGAATTAGATGAACACCATCGCACTTTAACCCTAAAGATACTTCAAGCACTACCCTACCAGACAGTAATCACTACTGTAGATCCATCTTTAGTGCCCTCTTCTACTGTACACCTCATTCCTATTCGCAAGGATATCTCACCACCGCTTTAACCAATGTTTATTAAACTTTCCTAATGTGATGGGACTCCAGTTTATATAAATCATTACGCGAATCACCGCTAATACGCGCCGCTATCTTTGCTGCTTTAGAGCACCCCAACTCTGATGACAACTCATGCATTATTTTCTTTCCCAACTCGCTTACACCTGAATCTGGTGAGGCTGGTAGCGCAGGAATAACCAACACAAATTCACCCTGGCACCACTCAGGGTGATGCTCAAAGGCACCAATAACTTCTGAAATAGTACCACTGATAACACGTTCATGTAATTTAGTAAGCTCTTTGGCTATGATAATGGCTCTTTGCGCTGACCAAACATGTTGCATATCGTTCAAAGTACCCAATAAGCGATGCACTGACTCATACAATACAACCGTACAAGAGATATCCCCGATCCGTTGCAGTGCTTTTTTTCTGGCAACTGTTTTATGAGGCAAAAAACCTTCAAAATAGAAGGAATCTGTTGCAGCACCAGATACACTCAGTGCAGCAATAGCCGCACAAGCTCCCGGAACAACCTGTATATGAACACCTGCCTGCCGTGCTAATCGCACTAATAAAAAACCAGGATCACTCAATAAGGGAGTACCCGCATCACTTACTAATGCTATTTTCTCCCCATTGAGCATAGCCTGAATGTATCCAGGGCTCTTTTGTCTTTCATTATGCTCATGTAAAGATTGAAGCCGAGAAGCTCGTATCCCTAATTGATTGAGTAGTTTTTGAGTATGGCGGGTATCTTCACAGAGCACAAGATTAACCTGCTGTAAAACTTCTTGCGCACGCACTGTTATATCGCCTATGTTGCCGATAGGGGTTGAAACAATATAAAGCGTACCTATACACATATAATTCAATGCTATAAAATCATATACAGCTCACTGTATAATTGGATGTACTTTAATAGTTGAAGCATTCCCTATTACCAATAAACAATTCACATAGTCAATTATCCCAGTAAATGTCTTTTCAATCTAACAGAATAGTCGCATTAGTAAGCACAGGTCTTTTACTATCTACTCTTATTGGTTGTAGTAGCGGGCCCATGAAATTAAGAACAGTCAAAGCCCCACCTACTACACCAAAGCAGCAAGTTCCCGAAGTATTAAAGCCGAAAACAGAGCAGGCACCTCTACCTGAAGCATTACCATCTATTGCCACCCCAGGAGCAAAAGCCCTCAACAAACAAAGAAAAAAGACAAATCTTAGTCAACTCTCTAACCAAAAAGTAGCTGTCCTACTCCCCTTAAGCGGAACTTTCGAAGAGGCAGGCCTTTCCGTACAAAAAGGACTTCTGAAAACATACTATGATAGCAATCTTACCATACCTATGCTATTTTTTGATACAAACAGCGATACAACCCCTGCCATTTATGAATATGTGCAAGAGCATTTTAATGTGGTTATCGGGCCCATGCTACGCAAAAATATTGCTAAAGTCACATTCAATCAGGACATTCTCAATATTCCGATTAACCAAACTGATATACGCTATAACATCTTCCCCATAGATGCCAGCATCAACGCAGAAGCAGTCCAGCTAACAAATGAGGCCTTTTTTCAAGGGCATTGTCGAGCGATTATCATAGGTATGAACACAGAACGTGGGCAACAAGTCACGCAAGCGATTAATGCTAACTGGACACGCCTTGGTGGTAAAACAGTGGACATTGTCTATCTCCCTAGTGGACGCATTATTGAAGCAACACAAATGCTCAAAAACGTCTTTTCTGAGCCCCTAAATACGGTGGACTCTAAAAATGATGATTTCCCCTTCGCGCGCCATGATATAGATGTAATCTTAATGAGTTTGCCCACGCAAGAAGCTCGTTTAGTCGTCCCTGTCACGCGTTTGTTAGGCAGTAATGCGCCTATTCTCTCAACCTCTGAGCTTACAGACTCCACACAATTTAACAAAAGCAGTGAACCGGATTTAATTGGCATCCAATTCTTAGACATGCCTTTTCGCTATGATGTTGCCGATCAAGCAAACCTCCTATTTAACTTAGGTGTAGACGCCTTATCTATTGCTGATGCTCTAAGCATCTCCAGTGATTTTACTTACCAAGGACAAACAGGGCGATATACCTTCCAAAGTATAGAGGAACCACTTATGGTGCGCAAATTGAACTGGTACCGCTTCTCTTCAGACTCTGTGAAACAAGTCATACCTCTCCCTGTTCTGCCTCTTAATGTACGCACAGCAAATGCACGTGAAGCAGATTGGCATCTATTACATAGTTACCATACAAACTGGACTGACGGCATCACACCTGATAGTGCCCCTCCGCCACCAACCAACGCCATCCCCAATCAGCCATTCCTACAGTGAAACTCCTAGGAAAACACTACGAACAATTGGTCACTGATCACCTTGAAAGTCACCACTACACTATCATAATACGCAACTATCAAGCCCGTGTGGGAGAGATAGATATTATTGCCCTATCACCTGATAACACCATATGCTTTATTGAAGTGCGCTACCGCTCCAGTGAGCATTTTGGCGGTGCTATAGAGAGCATTACACATGTAAAGCAGCAGCGTCTAATCAAGACTGCGCAATATTTTTTAACCGAAAATTCTCAATGGAGAGACTGTGCTACCCGCTTTGATTTTTTTGCTACAAATGGCAAAAAATTACTCTGGATTGAACATGCTTTTTACACATAATCTTGAACCTGAAAATCAGCAAGACCAACTAACGTGCTCAATCCGCTATCAAAGCAGATAAATTATAGATTGTGATATGCTGTGAGTACGCTTTGCTTCTGCACTGAAGCGTGAGGCTTTTAAATGGATAGTTAGAACCCTATAGATATGCCTAATAACACCTTGTCAATAAGGGTGGCACTATCTGACTCATTTGACACTGCACCTACTTCACTTCGAGCTTCAATATAAATTGCCGTATCAGAAATAATGGAAAACCCTGCCCTACCAGTTATCGTTCTAAAATTAGCCAAATCATCAGAAATTGTTAATATATTTGGGCTAACATAGCCACGTGCTTGAACGAAAAAATCTGATGCTTTACCTATAGGGTAGCGATACCGCGCAATGCCACCTAATTGGATAGCTAAGGCGCTCAAATCAGTATCACCAAACTTCACGGTAAGCAGCGCAGGTCTTAAACCCACACCCAAAAGCCACCCCCCTTTCTCCAAAGGAATTTGGCGGCTGACTTCAACATTGCCACTCAACATACGGCTATCGCCCTCATCCGCAATGAGTATATCTGCTCTGAGTGCCAAATTACCAAGTATTTCCTCATCTAACTTTTCAGGGTCCTCAAAATTTGCATGAGAAAAAACACCGAACCGTAGGTCACTATTAGACAGACCAAGATCCAAACCAACTCCAGCATAGGCCCCTTTAGAACAGACGATAGCACACAAAAGAGCACAGACTATTTTATTCACATAATTCTCCTAAAAATATTTTGCTATTTTACTGCAAATACAACCATTTGCAACAAATTTATAAAGTATTATTTTAGAAAAAACTGATAGGAGGGGTTGTCCGTTTCTTCTGTAGACTCATAGCCTACATCGTTCAAATAATTTTGAAAATTAATCGCATCATTTTCAGGAATTTGCACGCCAACAAGCACACGACCATGCGAAGCTCCCAAATTACGATAGTGAAACAAGCTGATATTCCAGCGCGCGCCCATCTTATTCAGGAAATTCAGTAATGCTTGAGGACGTTCTGGAAATTCAAAATGAAATATTCGCTCATTGACTACATTGGCCCTCCCTCCGACCATATAGCGAACATGATTTTTAGCCAAATCATTGCCACTCATATCTACAGCACTATAGCCCCCCTCTTTGAATAACTGCAATAATAATAGCCCTTCTTCAGGGGAACGTAAAGCAATACCTACAAATATATGCGCAGATTTATGGGAGGATACTCTATAGTTAAATTCAGTGATGGGATAATCCTTTAACATAGAGCAAAAATTGAGAAAACTACCTGCCTCTTCAGGAATAGTGACGCTAAATAAAGCTTCTCTGTTCTCACCAATATCTGCCCGTTCTGCAACATAACGCAAACGGTCAAAATTCATATTAGCACCACTTACTATAGCAACCACATTCTGAATTTCTGGATGCGTGTACATATATTTTTTCATGCCTGCAATAGATAATGCACCTGATGGCTCGGAAATAGAACGCGTATCTTCAAACACATCACGAATAGCAGCACATATCTCATCTGAACTACACGTAACTACATCATCTATATTATTTTGTAGAATACGCCAAGGGTGAAGCCCTATTTGCTTAACGGAAGTACCATCAGCAAAAATACCCACATGTGGTAAGACAACACGCTCCCCTGCATCTAAGGCTGCCTTTAGACAGGCAGAGTCGTCAGGCTCAACCCCAATAACTTTAATTTCTGGAGAAACCGCTTTAATATATGCGACCATACCTGCCGCTAAGCCACCACCACCAACTGGTACAAAAATAGCCTGAGGGGCATCACTGCATTGATTCAATATTTCCATTGCAACCGTACCCTGTCCTGCAATAATTAAAGGATCATCATACGGTGGGATAAACGTAGCCTCATATTGTTCACACAAAGCTTTTGCATGTAAAAAAGCCTCGTCATAGGAATCGCCATGTAAAATAACCTCTGCTCCCAAATTACGCACTGCCTCTACCTTAATACGTGGAGTAATAACTGGCATCACAATATGAGCTTTGACGCCCTTTTTATGCGCAGCAAGTGCAACACCTTGGGCATGATTACCTGCTGATGCTGCCACAACACCTGCGGCAAGTTGCTCTGCACTCAGGCTAGCTATTTTGCAATAGGCCCCACGCAGTTTGAAAGAAAACACAGACTGCATATCCTCTCTCTTGAGCCATACTGTACCCCCTAAACGTTGAGATAACCGCGGAGCATGCTGCAGCGGCGTTTGCTTCGCAACCTCATATACAGGGGCATTTAATATGGCATTAATGTAATCTTCTTTATGCATCTGTAGTTTATTATTAGAGAGCCAGCAAGGTGCCCTCAGATAAAATTTTATAGCGTTGTTTAGACGATGCATCTGCTTTTGCCAGCAATGCAACAGAACGCGTTGTAAATGGAATGCAAACATCTATTAAAGGCTGCCGCGCCCCCGAACAGTCTCGCTTCACCGTAACATGAGGCACGAAAGGGCGCTTATCCAGCGTATACCCCAAAGCAGAAACGCCATTATATATACTCGCCTGCCAAGCATTTAATGCCTCACCTGCTACGCCAAATGCAGCGCAGGCTGTGGGAGAATCTGAGGAGAAAGCACCTAATGTATCTAATCTGACCATAGGTGGAGGTTCTACCCATGCTAATGACTGTATTAAACCGGTCAAATTTTGGCGACCACGAGCGGTGATATCGCCGATGAAGGCAAGCGTCATGTGCCAATCATCTACCAGCAAGCAATCTGACTGCTGGATTTTATGAGTTGACAACGCTCTTTGTAAGTTTGTTATCGTTGGGCTATCAGGCAATAAAGCCAAAAAAGCATTATGGTATAAAGTAGGACCTGTGTCTGGCGGTATATCGGTCATGCTGTCTCCCTACAATTACTTCTGATTTAAGGTACTTGTTGCTGCATGCTGTGTAGATGCAACAATGTGATACCACACCTCATTTGCCTTTACTTTCCCCAACTCGCGACGCACGATGTTCTCATACGCCTGAGGATTATCCTTTAAAACACTTAGCCTGTTCTGCAACTGCTGATGACGCTCTATGAGCCGCTGCTGTTCTTGCTGCTGATCTGCAAGCACTTTTTGCTTATCCTGCCACTGAAAAAAACCAGCATTTCCAAAGAAAAACTGCAACTGCAACAGAACAAAGATAACCACTGCAATCAATGTCAATTTCACAAGATTATTGATCAAATGGGGCAGAACCAGCATACTGTGCGCTACTGCCTAATTGTTCTTCTATGCGGAGTAATTGATTATATTTTGCCACCCTATCAGAACGCGACATTGAACCTGTTTTAATCTGACCACATCCAGTTCCCACTGCCAAATCTGCAATAATAACGTCTTCAGTTTCACCTGATCGATGAGACATCACGGCATTATATTGAGCGCTCTTGGCTAAATTCATTGCAGCAAAAGTTTCTGATAAACTGCCAATTTGATTCACCTTGACCAAAATAGCATTAGCAACCTGCATATCAATACCCTTTTTCAGAATCTCTGCATTCGTTACAAACAAGTCATCACCAACCAACTGCACATCATCACCAATACGTTGAGTAAGTGCTTTCCAGCCTGACCAATCATTTTCATCAAGACCGTCCTCAATTGAAACAATCGGGTATTTTTGACATAAACTCTGTAAATAAGTAGCAAAACCAATTGAGTCAAAATCACGCCCCTCACTCTCTAGAACATAGCGCCCATTTTGATAAAATTCACTGGAGGCAACATCCAGTGCCAATACCACATCTGTCCCTGCTAAGTAGCCAGCTGCATCAATAGCTTGCAAAATAACCTCTAGTGCTTCCTCATTCGAGCGCAAATTTGGAGCAAAACCGCCCTCATCACCCACTGCTGTGTTTAGTCCCTTGCTATGCAGCACTTTCTTTAGGGTATGAAATACTTCAGCACCACAACGTAGTGCTTCTGTAAAACGATTAAAACCTACTGGAATAATCATAAATTCTTGAAAATCAACGCTATTATTAGCGTGCGCGCCGCCATTGATAATATTCATCATCGGGGTTGGTAATACTAAGTCACCATTACCGACATAATCTGCAACAAAACGATATAACGGCTTTTTCTCACTAACGGCGATTGCTCGCGCTAAAGCCATTGACACTGCCAGTATAGCATTTGCGCCTAACTGAGATTTGTTAGTTGAACCATCACACACAAGCATTGCCTTGTCAGCCTGATCCAAATCAGCCGCCTGCCCGACTAAAACGTCTTTAAGCGCGTTATTAACTGCTGCAACCGCACAATCAACACCCTTGCCCATCCACGCACTTCCCCCATCTCTTCTTTCAACCGCTTCACGTGATCCAGTAGATGCTCCTGATGGAACCGCAGCACGACCATGTGATCCATCGCTCAGTTTTACCTCTGCCTCTACGGTTGGATTCCCACGTGAATCTATAATCATTCGTCCTAATATATCACTTATTGTAAGCATGCAGTCTCCTTAAACTCATCCATAACACCCACAGCTTTAACTACAGCATCTACCTTCTGCAACACACGCAGCAGCCCTTCTAAATCCTTAAGCGCCACCATATTGGGCCCATCGCTCTTGGCATGATCAGGATCAGGATGCGTCTCAATAAACAAACCGGCAATACCGACTGCTACTGCTGCACGCGCTAATACAGGCACCATTGCCCTATCACCGCCTGAGCAACCCCCTAACCCCCCAGGCTGTTGCACGGAATGTGTGGCATCAAATACTACAGGACATCCCGTAGAACGCATCTGCGCCAAACCACGCATATCCGATATAAGCGTGTTATAGCCAAAACTCGTTCCTCTATCACATACCATAATTGCTTCATTTCCGGTACTTTTAGCCTTAGCAACTACATGGTTCATATCACCAGGCGCCATAAACTGCGCCTTCTTAATATTAACAGGCTTGCCTGCTGCTGCTACCCGCAAAATAAAATTCGTTTGCCGTGCAAGAAACGCTGGCGTTTGCAAGACATCCACAACAGATGCTACCTCATCTATTGGCGTATCCTCATGTACATCCGTTAATACTGGCACACCAACCTGTGACTGCACCTTCTGTAAAATCTGCAACCCCTCATCTAAGCCTGGACCACGAAAACTATCACGACTAGTTCGATTAGCTTTATCGTAAGAAGCCTTAAAAATATAGTGAATCCCTAATTCTTGGCACAATGCCGAAACAGCATGAGCTATCTCTAAAACTTGTGACTCAGACTCAATAACACAGGGTCCTGCAATCAGAAAAAACGGTTCCTGATTGCCCGTTTCATAACCACATAAACGCATTCATATACCTCGCTTCATAGCAGCTTGAATAAAAGAAACAAATATAGGATGGGGGGCACGCGGCGTAGAGCGTAATTCTGGATGAAACTGACAAGCCAAAAACCAGGGATGATCTGCTCTAGGCAACTCGACCATCTCTACCAAACCATCTTTTGAACGCCCACTAATATGCAGGCCTGCCTGCTCTAATGTATCAAAATAATGCGGATTTACCTCATAGCGGTGACGATGCCGCTCAAAAATAGTCTGCATACCGTAGACTGCGTGCGCCAAAGATTGCGTAACCAAATCACAAGCCTGAAGTCCTAAACGCATAGTACCTCCCTTATTGTCCAACGCACTGCGCTGCTGACGATCGCCACCCTCATCAAGCCACTCGTCTACCAAAGAAATAACTGGATAACATGTATCACCATGCCACTCTGTAGAACTCGCATCTGCCATGCCTGCTTTATGCCGTGCATACTCAATAACTGCGCACTGCAAGCCCAGACAAATACCCAAATAAGGCACTTTATTTTCTCGCGCATAGCGTACTGCTTCCAGTTTGCCCATAAAACCACGCTCACCAAATCCACCAGGCACTAATACCGCATCACAATCTCTGAGCAAATCAACACCTTTTAGCTCAATATCTTCAGCCTCTACATGTTTAATATCCACGCGCACCTGATTAGCAATGCCAGCATGCAACAAAGACTCATTGACAGATTTATAGGCATCCGCCAACTCGACATACTTGCCAACCATTGCAACCCTAACGCTCTGAGTAGCCTGCTCAATACCTCTCAAAACGCGTGCCCAATCCTCTAAATTTGCTACTCCAGCGGTTAGACCCAAACGCTGAAGAATACTTTTATCCAATCCCTGATCATGAAAATACTGCGGCAAACGATAAATGGTATCAACATCCTCTGCGGAAAAAACATGCTCCTTAGACACATTAGTGAACAAGGCTATTTTTTCCTTGAGATCTGTGTTAATGGTTTGTTCAGATCGACAAATCAAAAAATCAGGTTGGATACCAATAGAGCGCAACTCTTTAACCGAATGCTGTGTAGGTTTAGTCTTTACTTCTCCACTAGCACGAACAAACGGCAACAACGTCACGTGAATAAATACCGTATTCGCATGCCCCAACTCCACATGTAATTGACGAATCGCTTCTTGAAAAGGCAGTGACTCAATATCACCGATAGTGCCACCAACCTCTGCTATCACCACATCTGCTTGCTGCCCATTCAAATCAGACGCCAGTAGTATTCGACGCTTGATTTCATCAGTAATATGTGGAATGACTTGAACCGTTTTGCCTAAATAATCCCCACGGCGCTCATTATCTAAAACTGTTTGATAAACTTGCCCTGCCGAAAAACTATTCTTTTTACTGAGGCGCTCACCAACGAAGCGCTCATAGTGCCCAAGATCCAAATCAGTCTCAGCACCATCATCTGTAACAAAAACCTCACCATGCTGAAAAGGGCTCATCGTTCCCGGATCCACATTGATATAAGGATCCATCTTAAGCATAGAAACAGAAAAACCATGCGCTTCCAAAAGCGCGCCAATAGATGCCCCCGTTATACCCTTCCCAAGACTTGAGACCACCCCTCCTGTAATAAAAATAACCTTAGAAAATCCCTGCATGACAGGCAGAAATTATACCCTATGGACATCAGAAAATTGAATGCAACAACTAAAAATATACCAATACTAGCGACCTGTTTTCCGTTTATGCCACTGCCAATGGCTACGTAAAAAACGACTGGCTTTCCAAGCATGTCGCAAGGTATAGAAATAACCACAAAAAATCAGCAAAAATAATAGGAACAGCACCAATTCAGACCATTGTAATTTTTCTGAGACTAAACCTATAACCGCAAAAAAAGCATTAAGCGCCAAAATCCAAGACAACGTTTGAGCCTTACTTAATCCAATTCGCTCAAACAAATGGTGTAAATGCTCTCTATCTGCCACAAAAGGCGACTGCCCCCTCAATATACGCCGTAAAGCAATAGAAGCCATATCCATCAAAGGGATCGCAAATAACCATAAGGCTGTTACTGGACGCATAGCAGGATCTGGTCCTTGTGACAGACTGATTAAATGCCACACTACAACAAACCCTAGAAAAGTGCTGCCTGCATCTCCCAGAAATACGCGTTTATTCTGACCCATAATTTGCAAATTAAAAAACATAAAGGGGACTAAGGCCGCCACAATGAGCAATACAATATGCATATCTACCACACGGTCCCCTTGGTAAGCAACATATCCTAAGCTTAATAAGGAAGTAAACGCCACCCCTGATGATAGCCCATCCACACCATCCATCATATTCATGGCATTTTGCGCACTGAGCACCGCTAATACGGTTACTGGTAAGGCCCAGTCCACAAACTGAATCGTCCCAATCCCTAATACATTGCCAAAATTAAATATGCCATTATCTGCAGCAGCAAACATAATCAAGCCGACAAATACCTGCGCCAGCAGGCGAAGCCCCGCACTTATATCGTGCAGGTCATCTAACACACCAACCAGCACTACCACAAGCGAACAAAACATAAATGTAGGGAATGTGGCCATACCAAATTGACTTTGCAGAATGAACGCACCTAGTACGAAAGAGCAAAAAACACTAATACCACCAATAAGCGGCACTGTACCTAAGTGGATCCTGTGTGCCCCCGCGCTGTCCACTAATTTATACCTATGCGCTGGCTTAATCAAGAGCGATAGCAATAAAAAGCCACCAAAAAAAGCCACCGCGTATGACAAGCCTATTAAAAACAACTCTTTCATGCTATTACGACATCTGTGAACCTAATGATTGAATAATACGAGCACTGAAAACAATATTGCCCTTCCAACTAAAATCATCTCTCTCAAATTAATATTTTCTTAAAAGTTCTCTATAAATTTTCATGTGCGCGTCAACCACTTGCTTTACATCAAAAAATTCTTCAGCTATCATTCTACCTTTCTGCCCCATAAGTTTGCGCTTATCTGGATCTTCAACTAAATATTGAAGCGCATCAGCCAGGGCTTGAGAATCACGAACGGGGACTAAAATACCCGTTTTATTAGGTAGTATTGCATCACGACATCCGGAATGATTGGTAGTAACCACAGCGCGACCGCAAGCAGCTGCCTCAATCAATACCTTAGGTAAACCCTCCCCATAAAACGAGGGTAAGGTCACAATATTTGACCTAGCAAATAATTCAGGAATATCTTTGCGAAAACCCAAAAATTCTACTACCCCTTCCTCTTCCCAATTATCCAATTGCGCTTGCGACACAAAGGTAGCATTACCTGAATCCAACTCACCAATAAGCCAAAAGCGGGCATCTATACTACGCTGTTTTAACAACCGCGAAGCCTCCACAAGAATTTCAACACCTTTATCCTTTAATAAGCGCGCAGCAAATGAAATAACAGGTACTCCAGAAGGCTCTTCAACCATCGTGTACGTTGCCAAATCAACGCCAGATCCGTGAATCATTCTCACTTTATTTTCTGACACTATCCCCCAATTTACCAGAGCATTACAATCATCTGCATTTTGAAAAATTATGCTTTGGTTTTTATGCCCGAAAGCCCACTTAAACAGTGGATACAGTCCCAATCGTAATAATCTATACTTCAACTGACTGGATGAAAACACAATCCCTAAGCCAGCAACCGCA
Source organism: Gammaproteobacteria bacterium (assembly GCA_965219665.1). Classification (GTDB taxonomy): domain Bacteria; phylum Pseudomonadota; class Gammaproteobacteria; order CAKMZV01; family CAKMZV01; genus CBDCOD01. The sequence goes on from CBDCOD010000019.1 coordinate 17,185, forward strand.
GACACGACAGACTTCACGCCTACAATGCGAGCAGCAATCCCACCATATAGGTAAGGCTTAATAGTAATTAAGTGCACTACATCTGGCTGAAGCCTTTTAAGTGCAATACTTAACTGAAAAATCGTCCTTAACTCTGCAAAAGGATTCAATCGGTTACGCCCAAAATCTATAAAATACACCTGAAAACCTAAATCTATGAGCTTGTGCACCGAAGGCTTTTCAGGGCAAATAATATGAACCTGATATCCCTCATCTTGTGCTTTTAAGCATATCTCCAGGCGATGAGAAATCAAGAAGTCGGGGTTATTGACAACATAAACAATCTCTCTACTCAACTGAATCTCCACTCCAAGCACGATGATAGTTCTCTATCATCTTTTCAATACTAAAGTTCTCAACAATACGCCTACGACACGCCTGCTTTCTTGCTTTCCACGCTTGAGGAGCAGTTTCTTTTTCTTCAATTGCCTTGATTATTGCTTCAGCCAAAGCTTCGGGATTTTTAGGAGGAACAACCCAACCGGTTTCACCAACAATTACTGCCGCATCGCCAACATCCGTTGTCACACAAGGTGTACCGCATGCCATAGCTTCAGCAAGCACATTCGGAAAAGCCTCACCAAAAGCACTTGATAACACATGAACATCCATACCATTCATAACGGCTGGGATGTCAGTTCTTTGCTCTAATAAATCAACATTATTTTGTAATTGTAATTTGTTTATGCTCTCAACTAATTCTGCGTTATCTCCATTCAATTGCTTGCCGATTAAAGCAAACCTAAAGTCTTTAACAGTCTGTTTAACTATCGATAAAGCTTTTAACAAACCCAAATGATCTTTCTGTGGATCAAAGCGCCCGACCATTCCCAATAAAATTTGACTTTTTTCTATATTTAACTCAGTTCTAAAATTATTTTGCAATTCCATATTTTCAGTAAATTGTGTGAAATCGTAGCCATTCCCAATTACAGTAACTTTTGATTGCTGATAGCCTAACTCAGAATGCACCCTTGCTGCCTCTTCTGCGCAGCACACAATGCCTCTAGGAACAAAGCCACTCAATCGCGCACAAAGTTTTGCAATTAAAATCGTGGATTTTTTTGACTTGCCGGGTTCTAGTGTTGTATGACGAATATTCCAAAATACATTCTTAACACTGGCTAACCGTGCAATCACACCACCGATTAAATCTGCATGAGGCATCCAGGTTTGGATCACATTGAACTTGCGAGACTTGATAAGCTTATGTAAGCGCCACAATGCCGATAATGAAATTTTACCAGTCGGCAAACCCAAACAAAAAACCTCTATACCTTCTGCTTTCAATAAAGCACCATATTTTCCCTCATCCATTAAAGAAACAACTATGTGTGTTGCAGAATAATCATATTTGCAAAGGCGATACAAAACCGCCTCCGCTCCACCATCACCAAGACCTGTAATTATGTGTAGAATGGTTTTCAACTTAGCTACTCACTTTATTTTCTGCTTCTATAATAAAAATATTTTCGCTTCTCTTCAATATAGCCAAAGTAAAAGAGAATAACTAAAAAGGCATAGAAATTTTCTCTATAACGTATAGCAGAACCTGGGTTTAATGCACCAAAAGGGTAATGAACAAACAATATCCATAATGCGGGAATTAAGAATACACTGACATAAAAGATATTTAACCGTCCGGTATTCACCGAAATGAACAATAATCTCAGTAGAGCATATAAAAAAATCGCCAAAATAAATAAGCTTTCAAGAAATGCTAAAAAATGAGCAGGTTTAGTTAAAGCTTCAGAGATAGTAGGACCTATGAATCCTATAAACATGCCATAAGGAGCATTCCAAAAAACATCAAAATCATTCACCCATATCGTATTTTCTCTCGTTGAACCAGCTTCCGTGCTAAAGTGGGCTGGAATCGTAAAACTTAATTCGTTAATTTGATGCCTAAAAATATAGAGGGCTAGACACGAACAAAAAAAGAACAAGCCTAACAGGACTAATTGGCCAACCGCCCTCAAAGAAAATATTCTATATACACATAGAAAGATAAGGAGAGCGAAAATACCACTTAGGTATTGAGGTTTGAAAACAGCACAAAGATAAAATGCAAAACCAACCAACAAATAATTTTTTATAGGATTTTGTTTAATTATATCAATCAAAAAACCTAAAATAATACCCATAAAAAAAACACCCATAGCCTCTTTTGAGGCGATTGATGTCCATATACCAAAACTCGGTAGAGACAGTAAAGCTAACAAAAAAAACAATTCTCTATTACTTAATGCCAAACGTTTTACGGCATAATAAATTCCAAAAAAAGATAGCAATACAAAGGGGAAATTTGCCCCAACCTGTCCAAAAAACTTAGCAAAGTTATGCGCCAATAAAGTTATTATATTCGTAGAGTTAAAGAACACATAATCCGAGTAGTTATACGCCTGACCGCTGATATAATTTTGTGTATCGCCTAGAGTAGTAAATTTTGCATACACAAACAAAGCCAAAAACATATACAAAACCTTTAGCAACCCAAAAGTGAACCATAATAACTTACTTGTACTATAATAAATTTTCATTTTGCTAACTGATGAGTCCTCCCATTCAACTGAACGCACAGTTAGAAAATCGGGCACATTTGGGATTGCTGGCAGTACTCCATAGAAGTCCTATTTTCCAGTGATGAATACGGGCGTGTAAATGACCCAGCATTTTTTGCACACCAATTAATTTACACACTGCAGTTTTTTGGGAGGAGAGTGTTTTTTTCATCTAACTAATACCCTTACAAATCCTGAATGCAAGTAGCGAGCATAATAAAACAAAGCAGCTCTTGCTATTACCGCATCCATTGCATATACCACAGCTGAAACATCAAAATCACCCAAAGTTTAGTTATATAATGTTTTTGACCAGCTAAATATTGCTTCTTTATTTTAGTAAGGTAATCAACACTAAATAGCCCTTGCTTTTCAAGCAGACCGGCATCAAGATAATGCTCCAAATAGTGTTTAAGATCATCACCAAACCACTCAATAATTGGCACACCAAACCCCATTTTAGGACGATCCATGATTTTTTCTGGTAGATATTTATGCGTTATCTTCTTAAGCAAATATTTTTTATTGCCTTTATTAATTTTCAGTGAGGGGTCAAGGCGGGCTATGTACTCCATTATGCGATAATCCAACAAAGGCTCCCGTCCCTCAAGGCCCATCGACATAGTGGCTCGATCAACCTTGGTTAAAATATCATCCTGTTGATAGGTTTTAAAGTCTATAGCCATCATCTTATCTAAATCAGACAACTTAGAATCCAAACAGCTTAAAGAATCAAAGCCTGTTTTGACTCCTTCTACCTTAAAACTTAGCAAACTTACCAGTTCATCATCGGAAAAAACTTTCTGTAAATTTTCCATTGCTCTGTTTGGTGAATCCGCCTGCATAACCGACATAACCCTACGGTACTTTGCTGAAAAATTGCTAATTAATAAATCTAATCCTGTTTTTTCGGGCGAAATCCCCAATAAAAATTTGGTCACCAAGTCTCGCGCAGGTATTTTGCTAAATAATGTTTGATTATAAGCGGCATGCACATATTTATTATAACCACCAAAAAGTTCATCACCCCCGTCCGCGCTGAGCGAGACAGTAACATCTTTACGCGCTAACTGGCTCACTAACGTGGTCGGAATTACAGAAGAATCGCCAAACGGTTCATCCCAAATTTCCGGTAATTTTGGAAGTATATCTAGCGCATCTTTTGCGGTGCAATAATATTCAGTGTGATCTGTACCCAAATATTCTGCCACTTTTTTAGCGTGATGCGCTTCGTTGAATTTTTTTTCATGGAATCCGATTGAGAATGTCTTGAGCTTTTCAGTACGCTCAGACTGCAACAGTGCCGTTACGACTGAAGAATCGTAACCACCGCTTAAAAACATACCCACTGGTACATCAGCGACCATACGGTATTCACACGCTGATTTAAGCAAACGTTCAGTCTCGTCCATCGCTTCTTGCTCAGAAATGTCCAATTTGGGTTGGTTATAACAGTCAATTACATCCCAGTATTTGCTAATATTTGATTCTGAATTTTGAGTATTTAATATCAGTGAATGCCCAGCGTTTAGTTTATGGGTATTTTCAAAAATAGTGTGCGGTTGTGGGATATAGCCATATTGGAGAAACAGTGCCAAACCATTATGATTGAGTTCTTTTACAAACGCAGGATGCTTATGAAAACTTTTAAGTTCACTCGCGAACATAAACAAGCCATCCTTTTGATACCAATACAGCGGCTTGACACCAGCACGATCACGAATCAGCGTTAGGGTTTGCGCTTGATTGTCAAAAATTGCAATCGCAAACATACCATTAAACCGATGCACCGCCTCTGCACCCCATTTATGATAGGCTTTTAGGATGACCTCAGTATCCGAGTGTGATTCAAAGGTGTACCCGATTTTTTCCAACTCTGCACGAATTTCTTTAAAATTATACACCTCGCCGTTATACACTATGGTCAAAGAACTAAACACCATCGGCTGATGGCCGTGACTAGATAAATCTATAATTGATAAGCGACGATGCCCCAGCCCCACTTGAGCATGCTCGTATTCTTCAAAAAAATATCCGCTATCATCTGGTCCACGATGCGATAACACATCCGTCATTTTCTTAAGCACATCCATTTTGGTCTTTCGCCTAAGATCAACTACGCCTGCCATACCGCACATTTAGTTTGTTCTCCGAACTTCAATGTATTGTCGTGCCACTTTTGTGTGATCATGTGCCTTTTCAGCGAACATACAGCTTTTATAACCCACTTGTTGAAATTCTTTTCCTACGCTCTAATAAGTTTTCAATCTTTTCAGTAATACTCTGCACACTTGACTCTATATTAATTACAGGTACAGGACTCGAAGCAACATCTAAACTCATTAGACTCTCCTGTTCTGCTCTTCCCATTACTATTTCCCCCATGGCTAACGAACAACTATTGATTGGATTGATAATAATATTTTGCCTTTTCATTAATTCCAAGTAGTCTTCTAATGGCATCGTCAAACAATAACGCTTGATACTAACTCCCCAACTACCACGCAGATAATTGACTAACTCACGTTGGAGAAGAGGTCAACACAAATAATACATGTACATGCAACATAACTGCCTACAAAACACAGTGCTATTATAGATTGCTTATCTTCGTAAACTTTCCCTACTTCGCGCTTAATTTGCGCAAATTATCGAGGATAGACTGCTTGATTTTCTCAATATCTTGGGGTACAGGATTCCAATTTACCTGATGTTTGTTTCGACACAGAAGTCGCATATCGAAAATTATTCTTCTCATAATAATTATAGCCATTTTAATATACAGAAGCACTGGATGCCGCCTCCTGCTTTTGACATATTCCTGTAATGGTGTACTTATATTGTAGTATGGATGAATAGGAATAAACTCTTCTACCAGTTGCAGTCGTTTATCATCTTTATCAGCAAAAAATACGACTGGTATTCCCATGGCAATACAAGGGAGTGCACAATGCAACCTAGAGGTGATAACCAACTTGGCTTGCGTCCTGTATTTTTCTAGTAGTTCTTCTGCCAAATGCATCTTCGTCTCATGGCAATAAATGTTACCACTGTGATGCGTCAAATATTCTATCTTTTCGTGCCGAATGTGCTCAGGTAGCGGCAAGGAAGAATCCACATCTACCATAAAAACCCGATCCCCTTTAATAGACTGGTCTCGCCTATCTAATGTCAGCGTCATGCAATAATTAAAGAATGCCTCAACTCCATACCTTTGAAATATTTGCTGTGTCCATTTATCTCTACAACCAATTGGCTCGTATGCCTTAAAAGACTGCATAAGGCGAGCATCCATGTTGCCATCTGGGCAATTTATATGAATATTAGAAAATAGTGGAGTGATGTTCTTTTTAAGCAGATTGGGCAACTCGCTCACTTCAAAAAAGCCATTCACTAATAAGCGGATAGATTTAGTCGTATTTACTTGCTTTCTATCGACTAATTCCCCTAACTCCAAGCCACATTTTTTGAGTGCATGTATAGCAGCAATGGTTTGAATTTCATCGCCCAAATTGGTAGAATGCTGATACTCAAAACTTGCTATTTTTTTATCCATTATTTTCTCTTATCCTATTTAATTTCAGTTTACTCACACAAAGACAGATAATGCTCCGCTACTGCCTTATCTGAGAATTTGTTGATATATTTGTCAGTAATTTTAACTGGATTATCTACCATTTTCTTCATATTGCGCGCCAATGTCTTAACATCCCCAACTGGTGATAAAAATGGGGCGAGTTCATCAATTAAAATTTCATTTGGCCCACAAGGGCAATCAGTGCTCACAACTGGCGTTCCCAAAATCAATGCTTCAATAAGTACCGTTGGCAACCCCTCCATCTCTGAACTAAGAACTAACACCTTTGCCGCTCTGATATACGGAAACGGATTTGAGATAAAGCCTTTCATGACCACCCTATCCTGTAAGCCCAATTGAGCTATATAACTCTGTCACTTCCGACCAATCTGGCCCTTTGCCAAGTAAGAGCAAGTTCTGTTTTATACCTGACTGTGCGTATGCATGTATAAGCCAATCAATCCGCTTTTGTCGGCAAAAACGTCCCACAAAAACAAGATAATCCCTTTCTTCAACCTCATACGCCTTAGCTGCCTCTCTAATGCCGCTAATATTAAAGGGGTTATAGATGGTTTGCACATTTTTAGGTTGTAGCCCTAATGCCAATAAGTCCCCTTCTATCCCCTTAGAGACCGTAATCAATTTTTGCCCTTGATAGAGACGCTTAAGCCCTGTAATCCCGAAACCGCAGAGGTGCAGTCTACGCAGAAAAGGCGCTCACTCACGGTCATTCAACTCCACTGAAATGGCGGAATGAACATTAAATAAAGACGTACTTACATAATAATCCCGTGTGTTTTCAAGCAATAGAATCACCTCTACACGATGCCCTGATTTTGCCAATTTCTCTGCAAGATTTAACATAACTCTCTCAGAACCGCCTCCCTCCAAACTGGGAATAATTAAGCAAATATTTTTCATGTAATTACGTCAAAAAGAAGTAGAGTATAGAGATACGTCAAAAAGAGTATAGAGACCATTTTAGCATACAAAAGAAGCGTATGCTCGCCGATGTTATTGAGGCAATAGAGTGGGCAAAATACAGTTTGCCATAGCGCCTGCGGTAGCAATTTTGCGTAAAGATATACCAACTTTTCTTTCCGTATAAATGTAAAATCTCTCACCGGTGGTTAGCCGTTTGTACTTGCTCATAACACTCCTAAATTTTTCAGCTTCAAGGTTATGAGTATAACTTAACCGCCGTCTTTAAGGTGTTGCGTTAGTGACTTGAATTCAGGATAAATCATTGGGGTAACCGATATAAATTGAAGTAGGGCTGCTTTGTTGCTACCTTCGCATACCAAGACTTGACCTAGTACGGTAGAATGCCCCACAAAATAAATATTCCCCCACAAAAGTGAGGGATGCTGAATGCTTAACTTAATAAAACAACTTTTTTCATTACTCACATCAAAGCAACGAAAACGCTTTTATGTCTTGCAAGTTTTGGTTGTCATAATGGCATTCTCAGAAATTATTGGTGTTGCATCAATTGTCCCATTTATGGCTTTGGTGGGAGACATCAGTCTGCTACAACAGGACACTCTAATTAAAAGTATATACAATGCCAGCGGAGTAAAAACTGACTTTCAGTTTGTTTTTTTGCTAGGGATTGGCGTTTTAGCAATGCTATGTATTTCAGCAGTAGTTTCTGCACTCACCACATGGAGGCTTTCCATGTTTGCAGAAAAAATTGGGACCGAAATTGCTGATAGACTCTATCAACATTATTTGAAGCAAGATTGGCTTTTTCATGCTACCGGCAGCAGTGCCCAGTTAACTAAGCAAATTTCCAATGAAACCACTAGAGTAACCAATCTGGTTTTGCTCCCTCTAATGCATATGAATGCACGCGTTGTGCTAACCCTAATGATGAGCGTTGGCTTATTTGCATTTGACCCGCTTGTTGCGATTATCGGTCTCTCTGCTTTTGCACTAGCCTACTGGATTCTTTATAAATTAGTTAGAAAAAAACTTCATCAGAATGGCCAGATAATATCAAGAGTGACTGAAAGCCGTTTTCGGTTAATGAACGAAGGGTTTGGTGGAATCAAAGATGTCTTATTGCTAGGCAGAGACGAGGACTTTATCTCTCGTTTTAATGCTACTGGAACTGCGCTGGCTCACACCCAAGGAACTAATGGTGGAATAGCTCACATACCTCGCTATTTCATGGAATTAGTTGCTTTTGGATCAGTAATTTCTCTTGTACTTTATTTGATTGCCAGCCATCAAGGTCAACTTGGCGCGGTACTGCCCATACTATCCGTCTATGCGCTCGCAGGCTTTAAGCTTTTGCCTGCTTTTCAAAACATATATTTTAGTATTGCTGGAATAAAGGGTAATATTTCAGCCTTTGAATCAATTAAACAAGACCTGATAGACTCAACACACACAATAAATAGTCCGATGGTAGCGACTCAACACAGCCCTTTGTCTTTCAAGCGACACATAACACTCAAAGACATCAATTTTACTTATCCTAACAAGCCACAACCAGCGCTAGACAAAATTAACCTCTCAATCCCAGTAAACAGTGTAACGGGCATTGTTGGATCATCTGGCTCTGGAAAATCCACTTTGATTGACTTAATTCTTGGGCTGATACAAGCGCAACATGGTGAATTTTGCATTGATAATACCCCCATTACCGATCAAAATCGTCGCTTATGGCAAAGTAAAATCGGGTTTGTGCCACAAAGCATCTTTCTTTCAGAGGGAACTATTGCAGAAAACATTGCCTTTGGTATCCCACAAAATAAAATCAACTTAAATCAAGTTAGACATGCACTCACCCTTGCACACCTAGATGATTTAGTCCAAACCCTCGACCAAAACATCCATACCACCATAGGCGAGCGCGGCATTCAACTATCGGGGGGGCAGCGTCAGCGAATAGGCATTGCACGAGCACTTTATCATGAGGCTGAGGCATTGATTTTTGATGAAGCCACCAGCGCGTTAGACGGAATAACTGAGCGACTTATTATGGAAGCCATTCATGACTTTGCTGGTAAAAAAAACCATTATCATGGTTGCACACCGTCTCAAAACAATTCAAAAGTGCGATAATATTTTCCTTATGGACAAAGGACAGGTAATCGCTCAAGGAACTTATCAGCATCTAGTTAAAACCAATGAAGTATTCAAAAGGATGACAATGCATGCTTAAATTAGTTGACATTGCAAAAGGCCTTTTTATTATATTCATCATATACTTAAACATAAAATATGGTGCTAAAATTTGCAAGAAAATTAGACCAACTAATTTAAGGAGAGATCGGATGGCTATCTCAACTGCGAAATTTTTTCAGCAATGGAGCAACACCCAACAATAACACTAGGGGCTTAAGTCGCTAAGAATACATAATGCGCACTTTTGCGCTATCACTCTAAATGACCTGCATAGGTTACTTTATCTACATTGATAATATGTTTTGTACCACTGAACGAATGAGGCAATGCCCTCTTCTATAGTGGTACTCGGCTTAAAACCTGTGTCTGCGATAAGGTCATCTATATCTGCATAGGTAATAGGAACATCTCCAGGCTGCATAGGCAATAAATCCTCTTTAGCCTTGCACCCACAAGCTTTTTCTATTGCGGTGATAAAGCGGCGTAATGTAACCGGCTGATTATTGCCGATATTGTAAATCTTATAGGGTGCTTGGGCATTGGTGCCCTTGCCTGTTCTAGGGGATGGTGCTCTATCTGTTACCCGCATAATCCCATCAACTATATCATCAATATAGGTAAAATCGCGCTGCATATCACCATTGTTAAACACATCGATGGGTTGCCCTGCTAATATCTTTTTGGTAAAAGAATAGTAGGCCATATCTGGCCGACCCCATGGTCCATAAACCGTAAAAAAACGCAGCCCTGTAGTCGGAACGCCATATAAATGACTGTATGTATGCGCCATTAATTCATTAGATTTTTTGGTAGCAGCATATAAACTAATTGGATAATCCACAGTATCAAGCGTGCTAAACGGCTGCTTTATGTTCATACCATAGACTGAACTGGAACTAGCATATACCAGATGCTTAACTGGGCTGTGCCTACAACCTTCTAAAATATTAACAAAACCGACTAAATTACTATCTACATATGCATGTGGATTATCTATAGAATAACGCACACCCGCCTGAGCACCTAAGTGAATAACAACATCAAAAGCGTTCTCTGAGAACAGCGCTGATACACCTTCTCTATCAGACAAATCTAAATGAATGAATTGATGGTTTTTTGCATATTCGTGTTTATCTAATTCAACCAACCGTGTTTTTTTGAGCATAGGATCATAGTAATCATTGAGATTATCAATGCTCACAACAGTACAACCTTTGTCTAATAACGCTTTTATAACATGAAAGCCTATAAACCCTGCTCCACCCGTTACCAATATTTTTTGCATAGATGCTACCTGCTCCACTTATTCATCGCTACCGAATAGATCACGACTATATACCTTATCTTTGACATCATCTAACGCACTGTCTCTGCGATTCGTTATAATGACATCAGCCATTTTCTTAAAGGCTCCTAAGTCATTTAGCACTTGCGAATGATAAAACTCAGACTCATTCAAAGCAGGCTCAAAAATAACAACCTGAATCCCTTTTGCCTTAACACGCTTCATAATGCCCTGGATGGCGCTTGCCCGAAAATTATCGGAATCACTTTTCATAACCAACCTATAGATTCCAACCACCTTAGGGTTCATCTGAATAATTTGACTGGCAATAAAATCCTTACGGGTTGCATTAGACTGCACAATTGCGCCAATTAAATTATGCGGCACATTCTGATAATTCGCCAATAGCTGCTTGGTATCCTTGGGCAGGCAGTAGCCACCATAGCCAAAAGAAGGATTATTGTAATGGCTGCCTATCCGTTTATCTAAGCCAACCCCCTCTATCACTTGCTTACTATCTAGCTCATAAACAGAACAATACGAGTCCAACTCATTAAAATAGGCTACACGCATCGCCAAGTAGGTATTGGCGAATAATTTGATAGCTTCTGCTTCAGTTGACTGCGTGTGTAAAACGGGAACCTCTTGCTTGGTCTTCTCTGCGCCATCTAATAATAATTGTGCAAACGTTTGTGCCTGATCAGAGGCATCCCCAATAACAATCCTTGATGGGTGCAAGTTGTCATGCAACGCTTTGCCCTCTCTTAAAAACTCAGGCGAAAAGAACAGATTACTGCAATTAAATTTTCGCTTAACGTGTTCGGTAAAGCCAACTGGAACTGTGGATTTTATAACTATAGAAGCTGAGGTGGTTACAGTCAGCACATCAGCAATCACTGATTCTACTGATGAAGTGTCAAAAAAGTTGGTCTCCACATCATAGTCGGTTGGCGTGGCAATCACTACAAAGTCAGCGTCTTTATAACTGTGACGCGGATCGATGGTAGCGATTAAGCTCAACGACTTATTGCTTAAAAAATCAGTTATGCCTTCATCTTGAATCGGTGATTGTTTTGCGTTAATTAAGTCTATTTTTTCCTGCACTATATCGGCAATAACCACTTTATTTTTTTGTGCTAACAAAACAGCTAAAGAAAGCCCCACATAACCTGCCCCAACTACTGTAATTTTCATTTATTTGCATACCTGCATTCAAATCATTCTAAGACAGATTATTGTAGCCCAACACAATCAAGACTTCTTTCCAAACATACATAGAGTGAATATGGTATTTCACCCTATGTATTTATGAGTTTGAGGTACGTTTTTTTGGCAAAACTGGATATAAAAAAGGAGTTGTGCCACAGTAGTGTGTAGTCCCCCTCAAACTGTCGACAAACTGACATCAGGTATTCAAAACGTTTAGCAGCCTCTTGACTATATCCCCGATTTTCATAGGCATGCCCAATGATTGTCCCTTCCATGGTCACTAATGGTCGTTGTTTAAGGTTCATCTTGCGCCTGCCAATCAAATCAAACATTGTATATTCGTAGCAGACCCCACAGCGAAAACCAGCTCTATCTGCGTATGCTAAAGAAGAGTCGTACGTAAAGCCATTTTCCTCCCATAGCCTCGGCGTACATGCTATATCATATCGTAAATAATGCTGGCGACCTCCTATATTAGGCAAGTCTATGGTTTGACTTGCACAAGCCTCTCTAAAAACTTCTGTTGATTGCCTAAAAGTATCGGGGCTTTTGTATGTTTGGTAGCCCGGATGGAACCCAATTTCATGTCCTGAATCTACAATATGTCTCAACAAACTGGCTATTTTTTGAGACCTAATATCATATGCATCCTCCCATTTAGAATGGGTCTGAATGGGAATAAAATAAAAGGCAACTATATTCCCCGCAGCTTCGTTAACCTCCATCATCCAGTCAATGTTGTATCGATAAGCATCAAAATAATCTGATCCCCCTTTTTTGAATAGATAGTTAAGCCCATCGTATAAGGCAAATTTAGGACTCTTGTCTCGAATTAAACGGGCACCTATCCTTACTATGGTTCGCATGAAAGAATCGGCAGCCGAATCGAAAGGGTTATCGACATCACAACTAATGAGCTTTCTAAATTGACGTTTTATGCGTACTAAATTTGGATTAATCCAACGTAAGCATTCCCAGAAAATTTCTACATATTCATTGACTATTGGTCTATCTAAAAAATGGGCTTTATACGCTACAGATGCCCATGCAGGGAAGCGCTCATGAGCATCCCGATCAGAGGTCACAAGCTCTTCATAACGCGATAACATAAAAAATATACTGCCAAAAATATCCACATTCAAATGAACGTGCTCTTCATTTTTTACCATGCTTGGCTTGCCATATAGAACGGGCACAGTCTGCTGAACCAGGTTAGCTACGATACCATCGTTGGCGGGGTTCCAATTGGTCAGGGGCATTACAGGCATAGACTCGGGCTTTAGCCAATATTTTTCAGCTTTACAAAAAAAGCTGGCATCAAGTGTCAACACATCGATACTGCCGTCTGTACACGAAGGGGCCGTTATTTCAATGACGTAACCGTTATGGTACTCTACCTCGTACACTAAACCCAAAAAATCGCCTAGAATAATGTCCAATATATAGTGCTGCTCATTCAAGCATATGCTGGGTATTTTAACTATCAACATAATCTGCCCATACGAACGACATTATTAAGACAGATTGACCTGCAACCTAACTGGTCATACCACCATCAACAATAATTTGCTGCCCTGTAACCCAAAGATCAGAGGCATCATGGTAGGACTTTATAACACTGACCACTTGCTCAACCTCTCCAATACCTAAGGGATAAATTTCTTTAAAGTGCGCCACTAACTCTTCACTGTCAAAACTGCTTTTACTCAGGGGGGTGGGCACTGCCCCAGGAAGGATAGAATTAACGCTAACCTTAGGGGCCAGTTCCTTACTTAAAGCACGCATATAGCCATCTAAAGCCGCTTTAGAAGCAGAGTAAGCTCCTTTCCCTCTAAAACCTCTAATGGCACTAATACTAGAAATAAATAGAATATTAGATAGAGCGGAATGATTGACAGAGCGTTTCAGCAACGTACGAATTATTTCCACGACACAGTAAAAATTAACACGCATTAATTCATGTAAAGGTTCGGCATGAATAGATTTAGCAGGCAAGGTTTGATCCTGCCCTGCACAATGAACTAACTTACTGATCAGCGCATTATTAGATTTTAGAAAATAAGATAAAGTTTCTGCAATGAACTGTGTATTGCTTAAATCACAGACAAAATATAGATGCTTTAGGCCTAACTCGCGCACTACCTCCTGTAATTTTGATTCGTTCCTACCGCTCAAAATCAACCAGTTATCATCTGCTAAGGCTCTTGCAGTTGCTAACCCTATACCAGAAGTGGCGCCCGTAATAAGCGTGTATGGTTGCATTATTTTTTTGATTGAATCAACTGTTTAATGTCTGCAAGTGTTCGCATATTTTCCAAATCGCTGTTAAATAGTTGAACATCATAGTCTCTATCTATACAGTCTAGTAAAGATAATATAGCCAGCGAGTCCCAAGAATCAAATCCAGCCAACTGATCGGTATCGGCAACACTGTCTACTTCTAAAATATCTGCCATTTCAATATTTAATTTTTCCATGATTTTTCTCCTGAGTATTCTATTACTTCACATGTTTGAAGATTCCCTAAGTCCCAAATCATCCCTCCCCAAGTTAACCCAACTCCAAAGCCTGCAAGCATTAACCTAATATTCTTTTTACCTTGCAACTCCTCCGGCAAGTTATGTGACAAATTAATTGGAATCGTCACAGAATTGGAATTGCCAAACCTTTCTACAATATTATTAGGCACTTTACTCCTTGATACGCCTATTTTGTCTGCTAATTTTTCCAGCATAAATCTATTGGGCTGATGGAAAATATAAAAATCCACATCATCCTTAACTAGAGATGCAGTTTCTAAAATATCATTCACCATCTTAGGGACCTCTGATTGAACAAAAGCAAAAACTGATGCCCCTTCCATACTTAAATTGTCAAGACTTCTGAAATTACCATCGCCTGTATCTTGTGCAATAGCCGTATTTTTCGTTGAGGGCATCCTAAAACCACCTGCCGGTATTTTTAGCGCCAAAGCGTCTTTCCCACGATTTTTGGTAAAAACTTGTATGGTATTAGCATCAGGATCATTCTCTATAATGGTCACCGCTCCTGCATCCCCAATAATAGGGTAACTATTGCGATCTTGCTTATTGACCTTACGGCTCAAAGTATCTCCATTCAGTAAGGCGACACAATTAATACCCTCACTTTCTAATAACATAAATGCTTGCTGTAACCCCACGATATATCCAGCACAACCATGGTTAATATCAAAGCATAAACAATCTTCTTTTAATCCGAGTTTCCCGTGCAAGATAGAACTGGTTGGAGGAAGAAAATGGTCTGGTGTATGCGAGATAAAAATTAAAGCATCTACTCGTGACGCATCTAATTCACTATCTGATACAAGTTTATTAAATCCAAACTCACATAAATCTGATGCTGTGATGCTGTCAGGGGCAATGCGATGTTCATCAAAACCCATAATTTCCTTGAGCTTTAATGATTTTTCTCTTGAAAAAGTATATTGATCCAATTCATCTATGAATCTTGATACCTGGCTTGGAACCACCGCAACCAAATGCGTTATTTTTTTTCCACTGAATGACAGATACATTCTATTCCTTTATATATTTTTGTAGCATTGACTCAATGGCATCTATATTCATAAAATTCTCTGGAACAATATCCACGCCATCTATTGAGATATTAAATTCTTTATCTAAGCACGAAACTAATGAAATTAAATCAAATGAGTCCAACAATCCCTCCTCAATAAAGTTGTCATTTTTGCCAAAATCAAACTCAGGCCTAAGAGACTCTAAAATGCCTAATATCTTATTTTTCATACTATAATTTTTTTCTTAATTAATGACACACTCTAAAACTACCTATCAGTCAAAACACGGTTTAATGTTTTGAAGAACGCCGTGTATACCCCTAAGGAATCTATGTTTTTTTTAAGACGTTCACGAAAAAAACCTTCCTTTAATGAGTGATAAGTATATACCACACTAGAAAACATTATATCCATTTTTTTTAATTCTCCAAAATGGCTAATTTGCACTAAATTCTCCTCGAATAATTGCTGACAATTCACAATAGATTGTGTCATGAGCCAACTAAAATTTCTCTGCTTAATTATGAATTTTTTCTGAAAAAATACATTGCCTGTATCAACTGCTTGACCAGGTAAAATCTGGTGCAATGTAGCGCCATATTCTCGTTGATTATCACATAAGGCTGCAGCCACACATATTTCTGCAACTCCTCTATAGTCTTGCACCAGACCATTATGTATATTTATGAGCGGAGCCTTAATAGACGATAAGCACTGATCACCAATAATGAATCGGTTATTGATAGAGAATAGAATATCTGCTTGCTTCTCACTCTGATAACGAACTAATACTTCGTCTACATCACGCCCAACAACCTCTAAAACATCTACTTCTAATTTTTTAAGAATAGGCAACGCACTATCTGCTAGTGGCACCAATACAAAACCAATCTTATAGCCACTGTTCTTTGAAAATTGTACAGCCTTTGCCAGTAGGGAACCCGAACCAATAAATCCTAGTAAATTCCCCGTATCATGTACAGAACGCATTAAATATAAAGCTCTTTTAAAGCCACTCTATCAATTTTCCCATTATGATTAAGCGGCATTGTTTCAACCCGCTCAGATCTACTCGGGAGCATATATTTTGGCAATTGATTATGCAGTCCCAGCACAATATCTTTGAATGCCTTATGCGCATTAGATTCATAAATCAGCACAATGTTTTTCTTTTCCGAATCATATAGAATGCACGCTTTATCAATGCCTTCCAGTGCTAAAACAGCTGCTTCAATTTCCCCAAGCTCAATACGGTAACCCATATGCTTGATTTGAAAATCCTTGCGCCCTTGGTACATCAGTTCACCCAACTCGTTATAGCACACCACATCACCTGTGCGATAAATTTGCTCAGGATAATGTGAGTTTAATGGATTTTGCGTAAAAGCCTGCTGAGTTTTCTCGGGATTGTTGTAATACCCCAGTGCCAACGAACTGCCCCTAACACAAAGCTCTCCTAAAACACCTGGCTTGGTTACTAACTGATCCTGCTCATCTAAAACAAGAATATCTGTGTTTCTACAAGGATATCCAATTGGGAGTGCCTCCGAATGTAGATAATCGCGCTCTAAAATTATATAAGTACAATCAACAGTAATTTCTGTAGGACCATACAAATTTGAAAAAAGGGAATCCCTTAAATGTTTTTTCCAATACATATAAACTTTACTGGGCATCACCTCACCAGCAAATAAAACATGTGATAGCTTAGTAGGCTTTTTTTCAGAAAAAATATCCAATTTACAAATATTCGACATTATTGATGGAACCCAGAAAATGAATGTAACCTGCTTTTCTATAACGTATTCGATCAACTTAACCGGAAACATGAATAATTTATCTGGTATCAAACAGAGTTTAGCTCCAGTAGCAAGCATTAAATAAATGTCTAGAACAGAATTATCGAATACAAATGGGGCCTGATTGCCTAGCACAAATTTTTCATGTACATGATAAGTTTCTGTTGCCCAATTTATGTAATCTATTACTGACCTATGTGCAACAACTACTCCCTTAGGAGAACCAGTGGACCCTGATGTGTTAATCAAATATGCTGGATCGGTGTCAATATTTCTATCAAAGTCAATCTCATCACTGCTAGAAGCATCAATATGCTCAATACATATCATTTTTTGACTGCTCGCATCATCCAACAAATATTGATATTTTTTTTCAGAAAAAATAAATACTGGATTAATATTATTCAGTATAGATATGATCCGAGCTTGAGGGTTAAAAGTATCTAAGGGAACATAAAATCCCCCTGCATATAACACGCCTAAAAATGCCTCTATCGCCTGTATAGATTTGGGCAAAAGCACGGCAACAGGTTTGTTCCTTGTAAGCCCTTGTGATTTTAGGTAGCAACCGATTTGCTGCGCTTTTTGCCGTAAGGTCTTAAAGGTAACAGTACCATTTGGGTCTTCAACAGCAACTTTATCAGGAAAACGATGCGCTGTATCTTCTAAATATTCCAGTACATTTCTTTGCATTACTTTATATTTTTTTAACTATTTTTCGCAAAATAAAAAACGGCAACCACCATATTTTTTTCCACCTAAACACACGACATGCAGCGCAGTCAAGACTATCGCAAATCAGTATTTTAGGATTCTGAGAAACTACCTGGTAGTCAATTTCATATGCTTTCCTCGCGTCTATCGATAACGTGTACGCTCCTCTCACCCAACCTATATTAAGCACTTCTTGCTTTATATATTCAGGATATAGGCGCCCGAATGTACTACTGCAACCTCCTGGATCCATCCGCGTAAACACCTTGTCTTTAACCTGAACCTTCAGAAAAAATCTATGCCAATATTGGCGATATAACTTTAGATCTTGCTCTACCAGATGGGTTACAAAACCTGGATAGTCGGACATTCCCATCAGCAGGATTTTCCCCTTCATCGCAATCACACGCCGTGCAAACTCATACGCTCCAGCGTTTTCATCAAGACCACTGACAATATGTTTCGCATTTGGGCCAATAGCAACAACTGAATTGGTGGGGTGTTGTGATCGATAGGATTTTTTATCCTTTAGCATGGCATTAGCAAATGCCCCTGTATAAGCAGGTTGGGTGCCATCAAAAAACGGTAATTTACGATTTAAGACAGAAAATTTGGGCCGCGTAAAAGCCAACGCAACAAATGTTCCTCCTCCCTGAGCAAAATATTGCTTAAAAATATTCACATAGTCAGCACGTTTAAAGCCACTAACTAAGCCAAATTTTTCTAGACTAAGATTGATTAACACCGTATCGTGAGGCTTGACATCAAGTGCAGCCAATTCAGAAAAAAAAGCATCTATATTAAAAGTATTCAATGGTTGCTCCTCAAGCGGCTCACCTCACCTATCCTATTATTAATAATCAGCTATCTCTATACTAGCTAGTCTGGTATACACGCTTTATTGCTTAGTTTAATAGCCTAACGGTAATGAGATGGTTTTTTCATCACGCGCAGCGCGATAGGCGGCAATTAAGAGTTCAAGCGATTTTAATCCCTCTCTACCATCGGTTTCAGGCTCACATTCACCGCGTAATACTTCAATAACATTTTTGTAATATAGCGGATGGCCGAATCCGTAAACAGACGTGGTTTCATAGTTTGCCTGTAATACCTCTTTGTCATAAGGCTGCTCATCTGCAAACTCCCAATGCTGAATATCATTAACAGCGACCCCACCTACACGCACAGTGCCTTTTTCACCCAGAATGGTAATAGATCCCTCATAGTTTTTAGGATACGTTAGCATAGTAACATTCATTGAGCCTAAAGCACCGCTGCACCACTTAATATTAAGGACACAAGAATCCTCAGCCTCAATATCACGATCTAAGGTTGCTGCCATAGCCTGAATTTTTTCTACTGGTCCTATTAACCAATCAATTAAATCAATATAGTGACTTGCCTGATTCATCAACGCGCCACCATCCAACTCCCAGGTTCCGCGCCAGTCAGCAGCATCGTAGTAGGCTTGAGGGCGTGTCCAAAATACATTTAAGTTCACCATAAAAATGCGCCCAAAACGCTCTTCTTCTATGGCGCGCTTTAATAACTGAAGTGTTGTATTCCTTCTGTTCTGCTTGACAACAAACAGGCGCACATTGTTCTGCTCACACGCTTTTACCATATCTACTCCATCTTGCCAGCGGGTAGCCATAGGCTTTTCACTAATGACATGCACACCTGCTGCTGCAATTTCAATCGCTTGTTCTGGATGCATCCCAGACGGAGTACAAATAGATACTACATCAAGATTTTCTGATTTAAGCATATCAGTTATAGTGGCATATCCTGTGATTTGCAGTTGTTCTGTAACAGACTGTAATGCTGCGGCATCACTGTCACAGACAGCCACCAAATCAAAATCCTTTGAGTGCGCTTCAATGGCATCAAAGTGATTCTTGGCAATACGACCACACCCAACAATAGCAATACGAATTTTTCGATCTTTAATTATGGGATAGCGCATTAAAGCCTCCAAGTTGGGTTCTCAACAATATTTTTAACATCCATAATAATAGGGGCACCATGTGATATCTTTTCATAATCTGCCATCGTATATGCCTTAAACTGCCTATGCGCCACGGCAACAATAATAGCATCATATTTCTTATCTGATTGCATAGGGTCATCAATAATGCCATGCTTATACCACTTACTTTCTTCAGTCGTCTGCACCCAAGGATCATACACATCAACCTGCATACCAAATTCTTTTAACTCTTCTATCACATCAACGACTTTCGTATTACGCATATCTGGGCAGTCTTCTTTGAAAGTAACCCCCAAAATTAAGATACTCGTAGCACTTTCGACCGCTTTTCCGGCCTTAGTCATACATTTAATTGTCTCACGGACAATATGCCTACTCATATCATTATTGATTTGCCGAGATGCCAAAATCAAGTTAGGCTTATAACCCAATTCTACTGCCTTAAATGTCAAATAATATGGATCAACCCCTATACAGTGCCCACCAACCAGACCTGGTAGCAGTTTAATAAAATTCCATTTCGTACCTGCTGCCTCTAATACTTCATTCGTATCAATACCCATTTTCCCAAAAATGAGTGCTAGCTCATTTACTAAGGCAATATTGACATCGCGTTGAGTATTTTCAATCACTTTGGATGCCTCAGCCACTTTGATACTAGAAACCAAATGCGTCCCAGCCGTAATGATTTTTTTATACAGACTATCAACCTTTTGTGCTATTGCAGGAGTAGATCCAGAGGTTACCTTAACAATATTTTCAACCGTATATTTTTTATCACCAGGATTAACACGTTCTGGGGAATATCCACAGTGAAAATCTTGATTAAACTGCAAGCCTGATGCCTTCTCCAATTCAGGCACACATACCTCCTCTGTCACGCCAGGATAAACAGTAGATTCGTAAATCACTATATCCCCTGATTGCAACACTGAACCAACCGTTTGAGAGGACTGAATGAGCGGTGTTAAATTAGGCTTGTTCGAAGCATCTATAGGTGTAGGCACTGTTATAATATAAATATTGCATACCTGTGCCTCTTCAATATCCGTACAATAATGTATATTGCTCTTTACCTCAGCCAGAACCGCATTCTCAATCTCCAAAGTGCGATCATGACCATTCACTAATTCATCTACACGCTTCTGGTTTATATCAAAGCCTACTACTGGCATTTTTCGAGCGAAAGCCACTGCCAGTGGCAACCCTACATAACCTAAGCCGATCACACAAACCTTATCCATCCTGCCTCTCTATTTTATAGAGTATTGTCCTCACATTACCCAATATACTATGTATCATAGCCGCATTCTATAGCCCTGCAGCTATAACCGTATTCTCCATTAACTGAGCAATTGTCATGGGTCCCACTCCACCAGGGACCGGAGTAATCCATGCAGCACGCTGACATGCACTCTCAAAATCCACATCGCCATAAAATGTACCATCATCACTACGATGGATACCAACATCTACCACCACGGCGCCTTCACGAATCCAAGCGCCTTGAACCAAATGACGTGCACCCGCTGCAACCACCAGCACCTCAGCACGTTCAACATGGGAACGCAAATCTTGCACTGTTTGTGTACAAACAGTAACCGTTGCCCCAGCATTAAGCATCTCTAATACCATTGGTCGCCCAACAATACGAGAAGCACCGATAATCAACACATCTTTGCCTTGCAAATTAATATCATAATAAGCCAACAAGTGCATCACACCACGAGGAGTACAAGGAGACAACACAGCTTTATTTAATGCCAAACTCCCCATACTGTGTGGAACAAAGCCATCTACATCTTTGCTCACTTTAATGCGCTCAATCACCCGATCAGAATTCATATGCGGCGGCAATGGCAATTGCACCAAAATGCCATGAACTTGCTCAGTCTCATTGAGCAAATCAATCAATTCTAACAGTTCACCTTCTGTCGTTTTTGCATTCAAATGATAGGCATGCGACTGGATGCCTATTTTTTCACAAGTGCGTTCTTTATTATTAACATAAACCCTAGAAGCGGCATCACCTCCAACTAGAATCACTGCCAGACCAGGTCTGCGCTTACCTTGATCTACCGCACGACTGATTTTTTCTTCTAAAATTTTTAATTTTTCATCACGCACCACAACGCCATCTAAAATTTTTGCACTCATATTCCTTAGTTACACTCCTAATTTTTCAAGTTTGTACCCCTGAGCACTACACCGTTCTGCGCTCGCCATATTACTAATCACTGCTCTAGAACAATCTGCTGTCAAATACAGCTCCCCAGTACGCCTTAAATCATTAATAGAAACATCCAGAATGCGCTCCCTATAAAGCGAACGCCACTCCAAGTCATGGCCATGCAATGCACCAAAAAACGTACGGCTTGCTTCTGCAGCAGGCGTTAGAGGCGCATCCATTTTGGCAATCGCACCCAAAATTGCCGCATCTAATTGTTTAGTGTCATGAGTTTGACTGACCAACCAGTCAATTGAATTATCAAAGTCCTGGAGTGTATCTTCCAAACGAGGATCGCGATAGGAGAAGAAACGGAAGCTAGCAGTGTCAGCACTATACTGCGCTCCCCCTCCATAAGCCCCTCCCTGCTCGCGGATAGCAGTGTGCAAGAACCCATTGCGTAAGAAATGCGATAAAACAACAAGTGCCGCTGCATCTGGGTGAGAAGCTGGAACTGCTGCGTGTGCCTGTCCGCAATAATGAACTTGTGTAGACATTGTCCAGACTACATTCTGTTGCTTGGGAGAAGACTGCTTAAATAGAGGATGCCCTGAGATAGATTGAGATTGAGGAACCACATGCTGTTGCATAATATTGACGCCTTCCTCATCCCCTATTAGCAACCACAATGGCTTATCACATGCAAACTTACGGTATAGATTTTCTAATTGCTGCGCCAAAATTTCTGTTCCACTATTTTGCAAGCTATTATGCAGTTTAATTATCCGTTGGACTGCCTTCAGACCCGACCACTGATAATTAAATTGGGCATGAGCATTGAGCCCACTTGCTGCAGCATCCATAGCTAATAGATGCCCCTTCTGCGCTACACCTTGCTCACTTTGGTAGCGCAGCTGAGCAAACAACTCTCCTAACCGCTCATGCTCATCAAAATGTACTGTGGAACGCAAATCGCTAATATACTCAACCAATTTAGGCACATAACGATTAAGCGCCTTCCCTGAAAAGACTAAATAAGCATTATGTTTTTCCACATCCTCAGGGCGCATACCAATATGTGCATTCATGCTAATGCCACCCGTATAGCGCGCCAATGCAATTTGTGTCTGCTTGTAATCGCGCCCAGCAGAACCCAACTGAGCCGCCACATTGATAAGCCACGGCAATGTTTCTATTTCTTGAGCATTTAAGGATGGCATAGGCTGAATAGCGCGAATATATGACAACCCATTCGTACGCACTGAAAAAACCTGAGCACTGTTAGCAATTGGCTGTACTTCCGTAATCGTGCGCTCAACATCTTTTACGTGGATTTTAGGCAATACTGATACATCTTCTTCTGCTTCTTGACGCATCTGCAGTTGCTGATTAAATTGCACTATATCCTGTTTCTGTTGCTTTTCCATCTGCTGCGAAACTTGTTGTAAGCGCTGCTGCTCCTTCGCGAGCATTTGTTTAGATTTTTTAAGGCTAGGCACTAACTGTAGTGATACCCTGTGCAAATTATTGAGTAGCCAACTTTGTACTAATTTCGGAATAAAACGTGGATCTGTACACTCTTTGCGTAGCCTCTCTAGTGCCGCATCGATATCTACACGATCAACCACTGAACCACCATGAATTGCTGCAGTTAAGCCCGACAAAATAAGCCCTAAACCATAAGGGTACCCCCCTCCAGCTATTTCACGCTGCCCTAGCTCTAACTGGTGCATGACCCCTTCTACTAATGCTACATCTATACCACCCTCTACCACCTTCTCCAATTCTGATAGAACCAAGGCCTCCAAAGACTCTATATGTCCCGCTTCACAGCCTTCTAAGCCAACTGTAAACTGCATTTGTCTATGCTCATCTTCTAGCCCGCACAATGGTGACGGTGTCTGCCCTAAGTCACTGTTCTCTAAAGCCACACGTAACGGTGAGCCACCATTATCTAATAGCACCCCACTTAACAGGTGGGCACGCAATACCTCATTAATATCCGCGCTCTCTCCCCACAACCAAGATATAACCAAATGTGTCCTCTGGGCGCTATCCTCCTCATCGAAGGCATACTCTCCTTGTGCAGATATTGGGGTAGTAATAGGTTTTTCTAAAGGCACTAACGGAACCGCCTCAGCCGGTTCAAAAGCCTTTAGAACCCGCTTTTCAAAAACTGCTTGTAGATTTGTAGGGGTTTCCGAACCAAAAGTTAGAAATATCGCATTAGACGGATGATAATGCTTTTTATGGAAATCGACCAACTGTTGATAGGATAAATCTGGAATGGCTTCAGGCTCTCCTCCACTATTGTAATGATACGTCACAGTCGGGTATAAATAACTACACAATTCGTGCCACAACACCCGTGCAGGAGTGCTCATCGCCCCTTTCATTTCATTAAATACGACTCCCTTATATACCAATTCTGATGCCGTATCGCCACTGGTAGCAAAGTCATAACGCCAACCTTCTTGCCTAAAATCTTGCTCAGATAATATAGGAAAGAATGCCGCATCCAAATACACATCTAATAAATTGTAAAAATCAGTACGATTACAACTGGCAAAAGGATATGCTGTCCAGTCACTGGCGGTGAAGGCATTCATAAAGGTATTCAGAGAACGCCGTGTCATCAGAAAGAATGGGTCACGCACTGGATAACGCTTGCTGCCACATAACACCGTGTGCTCTAAAATATGCGCAACACCGGTAGAATCAGTCGGTACCGTACGAAACGCTACCATAAAGACCTGCTCCTTACTATCGCAGGCAAAATGGTAATGCGAACAGCCTAACCGCTGATGCTTATAGTGCTGTAACTCAACACCGATTGCCTCAATTTCTTTCTTATCAACTAATGAAAAACTCATTACAACCCTTACAATTTTTGACGATAAATCACAAAATTATCATTTTGTAGATTGTTACTTCTAATTTTAATTTTAGGAGGGCGAGCCTTCTTAAAACTGCCAGCCTTGATTTCTGAGTAGGCCCGCCAGTTTAGGCCAACGCGTGCGTTTTTCAGGAAAATGCGATAACTGAAAGATTCTGGCACCGCTAAATTTCTTAATGGCTTCCATGTTATCCATCAACAGCTTAGACTCTCCTGCCGCATCGTTGACTATAACACTATGCAGTGCAATACCTTCCTGCTGCAAGACATTGAGTGCTAACAAAGCATGATTGATACACCCTAGCCTGTTACGCACAACCAAAACTGCAGGCAATTTTAAGCGCTTTGCCAAGTCGGCACATAATCCATCTTCTGCCATTGGTGAGTACACACCACCTGCCCCCTCAACCAGCAAGAAATCGTCCGCTGTAACACCTCGCAAAACCGCATCCTGTAACTGTGTAATCGTTATGGGAGTCCCTGCTCTACGAGCTGCCAAGTCAGGCGCAACTGCATCCTCAAAAGCAAAGGGAGTTACCATATCTGGATTATTGTCAGTACCACTTGCCTCTATGAGAGCCTGCGTATCTTCGCACATGAGCGTCTTATCTGCCTGAGAGAGGCAGCCTGATGCAACTGGCTTGCGTGGCACCACCCTATATTTCTGCCCACGCAATAAGTGTGCTATAGCAGCAGCAACTTCCGTTTTTCCTACTTCAGTATCGGTCCCTGTAACAAACAAACCCTGCATCAGGCAATAGAAAGTATAGCGTTAACCCAACAAAATACGCTGAATGTCAAAATAGCGACCTTGTATGCGCTGCACGATTTCACTAGGCAAAATGGGGCCTGGTGGCGTTTTATCCCAATCAAGTGTCTCTAAGTAGTCTCGTAGAATTTGCTTATCAAAACTTTCAGGCGACGTGCCCACCTGATAATGCTGCACATCCCAAAAGCGCGAAGAATCGGGTGTTAGTGCCTCATCCATAAGCACCAAATTATCATCCTCATCTAATCCAAATTCAAACTTAGTGTCTGCCATAATAATTCCACGCTCTAAAGCATACGCTGCCGCCCAGTCATATAACTGCACACTAATATCCCGTATTTGCTTAGCACGCCCCTCACCTAATATATCAACAGTCTGCTCAAATGAAATATTTTCGTCATGATCACCCACTGCTGCTTTAGTGGATGGTGTATATAGGGTGTGGGGCAGTTGTTGCGCCTGCTGTAATCCTTGCGGCAATTCAAGCCCACAAACCGCGCCTGTTTTTTGATAATCCTTCCAACCCGATCCAATTAAATAACCACGAACAATTGCTTCTACAGGTAGTGGCTTTAAGCGCTGTACGACCATTGCATGACGTCCTACACGTTCTACCTCACCAGCTGTCAGCACAGAACTTAAATCAAAGTCCGTTAATAGATGGTTAGGGACAATATGGCTTGATTTAGCAAACCAAAATTTAGAAATATCGGTCAACACTATCCCTTTATCTGGGATAAGGTCGGGCAGCACTACATCAAAAGCTGAAACTCGGTCCGTGGACACCATTAGCAATTTATCATCACCAACAGCATATATATCACGAACTTTCCCTTGGTTAATTAACGGAAGTGAGTCAATTTGGAATGGATTAGACATAGAAATAATATAAAGATTAATAAGGCCAACACAAAGCTGCCATTATACTTCTTGGACCGCTCCTCTGCCAGTACGCTTCATCATGTAGTTAAGAACAACAGGAAGCCACCATCAACACGTCATACTCTGAAACGCACCTTTTCACTGATTGCCTCGAATGCGACATCTAGTGTCGCATTCGAACACTTGACCGCTTGATAATAACGAATAATTGTGCTAAAAATAGCATCCTTTTCAACTAACCGAACAAAATGATTATGAGTAAGCACGACAACTACGAATTTTTATTGCGCCTTCAACAAGCCATAAAAGCACATGAACCGATTAACCGTAAACAGTTAGCATACAAAATTGGCGTCTCTGAACGAACATTAAGTAGATGGTTAAAAGGGAATAACTGCCCCAAGCAGGATAATATTAAAGCGCTCGCATATGAATTGAACGTTTCTATGCAATGGCTGATATCTGGTGAAGCGCACGCACAGAACACTACGACTTATGCCGGCATTAAAAATAATCCGTATAGCCAAGAATTAGTCAAGCTCCTGAATAATGTTTCTATAAAACATCGTGCCTTTTTGGTACAAGAGTTAGGTGCACTCTTAAAACAAACCATTTAAAAATCAACAACATCTCACTAAAGGTATTTAATATGAATAACTCTTATATCCGCTTCCTTCATTTCAGGCATACCCTATCACAACGACTGCGACAACTGTGTTATGGGCACAATAACTCACTCATAAATGTGCCCTATCTTGCTAATCAGCTCAATGTTTCTGCATGCACGCTACACAGATGGCTAAATGGAACATCTGTTCCCAGCAAAGATAACTTAGTGAGCATTTCCAAATATTTCAATGTCTCACTAGAATGGCTTATCAGCGGCAGTTTGAGCACTGAAGAAAACACACCCATTGTTTATGATGCAGAACTAGAGTTGCATAAATTATTTGCTAAGTTAAGTAGCAAAAAACAACGCGCCTTTTTGGACATATGTCGCAGCTTAGTTTGTTGGCTTAACATGCAAATTCACCAAAAATAAAACCATTTTTTGCGCTTAAAAAGCATTATAAAAAAGAGGGCAGTGTAAAACACTGCCCTCTATCTACCTCAACTACTTTGACAAGCTAGCCTGCAAACTGTTGCTCCTCCGTTGAGCCAGTCAGAGCTGTTACCGATGATTGACCGCCCTGGATAACCGTTGTCATATCATCAAAATAGCCCGTTCCAACTTCTTGCTGGTGCGCTACAAAGGTGTATCCTTTATCTGCATCAGCAAATTCAGCTTCTTGAACCATCTCTACATAGTGCTTCATGCCCTCACCTCGGCTATAGCTATAAGCCAATTTGAACATGTTATGCCACATATTATGGATACCTGCCAATGTAATGAATTGGAATCTATAGCCCATATCACATAACTCATCTTGGAACTTCGCAATAGTCGCGTCAGAAAGGTTTTTCTTCCAATTAAAAGATGGTGAACAATTGTAAGCCAATAGTTTTTCAGGGAACTGAGCATGAATTGCCTCAGCAAACTGACGTGCTTCATCCAAATCAGGCTTGGCTGTCTCACACCATAGCACATCAGCATATGGCGCATAGGCAAGACCACGTGCAATAGCTTGATCTATACCTGCACGTGTACGATAAAAGCCCTCTGCAGTGCGTTCACCCTCAACAAATGGAGCATCATAAGGATCACAGTCAGACGTAATTAAGTCAGCGGCATTTGCGTCTGTGCGTGCTAGCAGTATGGTTGGCGTTCCTGCAACATCAGCTGCCAAGCGTGCTGCAATTAACTTTTGAACCGCTTCCTGCGTCGGCACTAGCACTTTTCCACCCATATGACCGCACTTCTTAACAGAGGCCAGTTGATCCTCAAAGTGTACCCCTGCAGCACCTGCTTTAATCATAGAGCGCATCAACTCGTAAGCATTCAGTACGCCACCGAAGCCAGCCTCAGCATCAGCAACAATAGGCAAAAAGTAGTCTATATAGCCATCATTGCCGGGACCAATCCCTCGCTGACATTGAATTTGATCTGCTCGCTCAAAAGCATTATTAATACGCTCAATAACCGTAGGAACTGAATCTACAGGATACAGTGACTGATCCGGATACATAGACATGCCCGAATTATTATCTGCAGCAACCTGCCATCCTGATAAGTAAATCGCTTCCATGCCTGCCTTAGCCTGCTGAACAGCCTGACCACCAGTTAGCGTACCTAATGCGTTGATATAGCCTTTTTTAGAATCGCCATTAATAGCATCCCATAGCCGTTCTGCACCTCGGCGGGCCAAACTATGTTCTACCTGAACAGTTCCGCGCAAGCGCACAACATCTTCTGCACTATAACCACGCTTAATGCCTTCCCACCGAGATTTTTCTGCCCATTCTTGCTCTAACTGAGCAATACTAATTTGACGGTTGTAACTTTTTTTCATAAATCATAACTCCATAATTGAGATAAATATGCCTATCATTTTTAACGAATAATGTTGCGGTGCAGCAAATGTAGTGCGCACCAAATATATTCCATTAGAAAATCCAAAAAACTGTAGTTAGTTTTTAGACCTTAATGAGACATCACTTAGAGTTTGTGACGAAAGTAACTTAGATGAGTAACCTAAGTAATGTATGAGGAATAACCTCATAAAATATGTATGTTGGTAGAACTCATTATATTGTTGCGGTGCAGCACCAGTCAAGTTTTTTTATAAAAATTATTCTACTCTCACTATCAGTAGAATCTAAATCCCACGAAATAGACCGCAAGCATAGTGTTTCTCTACTTCATCTGCACACCAATACATGCCTCCCATCGTTATATAGCAACCATAAGAAAGCGTTTGTACAATGCCTAATGCCATACCCAAATTAAACTCAGCATCACTTTTCCCCAATGCCCAGGGGCGCATTGCGCCGGTAAATACAACAGTTTTATCAGTTATTGTCAATGCTTTTGCGCTTTCTACCATCGTATCTGTACCGTGTATTACAACAATTCTTTTTGCAGAATTATTCTCCACAGTTGTCCTGAGCAGTTGCCTATCCGCATCACTAAAATCCAGAGAATCTTTTAAGAACAATTTTTCAATACAGATTGCATTTTGTATTCGGCAATTACGTGCTATTCGTGCAAAATGAGTGTCTCTAAATGCTAACGTACCTCGCAATGGATCATAGTCCTTATCAAAGGTTCCACCTGTTAGAATAATTGCTATTTCCCCCATATCCAAAAACTCCTTTCAAAAAAACGCCTACGAGCACGTATCAGGCAAACCCTTTAGGGTTTTGGCTTTGCCAACGCCATGCATCTTCACACATAGCCTGCAAACCTCGTTTTGCTGTCCAGCCTAATAGCTGGGTAGCACGCGTGGTATCAGCAAAACAGATGGCGGTATCGCCACTGCGTCTACCTACTACTTCAAAAGGAATTATCTTACCACTTGCCTGCTCAAAGGCACGCAGTACCTGTAAAACACTGTAGCCATGCCCGACACCAAGATTGCAAACAAGCGGCTGACCCGAAAAATCCTTTAGAGCATCCAATGCTGCACTATGCCCTTCAACCAAATCCATAACATGGATGTAATCGCGCACACCAGTGCCATCTAAAGTTTGATAATCATCGCCGTATATAGATAATTTACTACGCTGACCCATTGCCACTTGAGCGATAAACGGCATCAGGTTATTGGGCGTTCCCTGCGGCATTTCACCTATTACGCCACTGGCATGTGCCCCAACTGGATTAAAGTATCGTAGCAGCGCTATTTGTAAGCTGTGGTCACTACTTGACATATCCATCAAAATATCCTCAACCATCTTTTTAGACTGTCCATAAGGATTGATAGCTGAAGTAGGACAATCTTCGTGTAAAGGAGGTTCAACTGTCCCATACACGGTTGCTGATGAGCTAAATACTAAGCGCTTAATACCACATGCCTGCATAGCACGCAGCAGACTGATACTCCCTGCAACATTGTTGTCGTAATACAATTCTGGCTTCTCTACCGACTCACCAACTGCTTTAAGCCCAGCAAAATGTACAACAGCCTCTGGCTTATGTATATGCATAATATCAATCAAACGCTGATAATCACGCACATCTGCATGATAAAAACTAATAGACTTCTGGGTTAAACTGCAAACACGCTTGAGTGAATCGCGGTAGCTATTGCACAAATTATCAACTACAACTATGCGGTACCCTAATTCTAAAAAATGCAGTACAGCATGCGAACCAATATAGCCAGCGCCGCCAGTAATAAGTAGAGTAGATGAAGTAGTCATAATACTAAGATTGTCCAATAGGGCGCAGCCATTGCGCCAAATTAAGTTGTCTCCCCTTCTTTATCAACATAAAAATCAAGCCGTTGTTTTGCGCTAGCTCCACATTGTGTCCACTCACTGCAATCGTTTGGTTTTCGCTAATGCTCTCACCTTCTTTAACATATGATGCATCTACTCTTGCATAAAAGGCGATAAAGCCATTACCATGGTTGGCCGCAATAGTTAGCCCCAAATTCGGTATCCACTGAATAGCTGTAACAATCCCTGAGGCGATGGCTCGCACCTCTGTAGGTTTATTCTGCTGAACGAGCCAAGCATTATCAAAGTATGCAATTTTAGTAGGAATACCCATGGCAGGCCAGTTAATCAGCCGCTTCCGGCTTTGCAGAGATTGATGAGTCAGTGGAGTACGCTGTTGATAGGCTTGTTTACTTGCCCTACGGACGCTTTTGCGCGCTTTGCTGCGCGAATAAGCTGCTATTTTTTGATTTTGAGCAATAGCTCGTTCTAACTGCTTAACTAAAGCAATTGCAGCTTTACGCTCCTTGCTAAGGGTTTTTTGACGTTCACTCAATGCACGCTGATGCGCTGCTAAATTTTCACTTTCTTGACGCGCCTCTAAACTAATTGATTGGTATTGGCTACTTATTAGTTCAATAGCCTGAATATTCGCAATTTGCAAGCCACTGATGCTTTCAAAATAATGACGATAACGCCTTCTACTATTAATTTCTGCTGCATAGCGCTCAGAACTTGCCAAGCTGGGAATCTGTTCATGAAAACTTTGACGATGAATGAAGCGTAATTGCTTAGCTAACTGATTTTTGTGCTGCATGAGATCTGCAGCCAACATCCGCTGTTTCTCTAAGGAATGTCTATGCTTCTTACGCAATTCTCTACGCTGTTCCTGCAATTCCTTAATCTCAACACGTAACTGAGCACTTTGTAGATCATTTGCCTTTAAACGCTCCTGCTGCACATCAAATTTTTTCTGTAGTGCATCAATATTCTTGCTCTCCTCAGCATGGACTGCAGTGACCATACAAATCATCAACAAGACAGCAAATCGACTCATGAGTACTCCAGCAAACTGCTGCCTGTCATTTCAGTAGGCTTAGAAATATTACATAACGCTAATAGTGTAGGCGCAACATCAATCAGGCTTCCACCATCTCGAAGGGTCACAGAATTTTCCCCAACATAAACAAGTGGAACTAAGCTGGTTGTATGAGCAGTGTGCGCATCACCTGTTTGTGCATCAAACATCTGCTCAGCATTGCCATGGTCAGCGCAAATGAGCAAATCATCGGTTTGCTTCAGTGCCCCTAAAACCCTTCCAAGCGCTGCATCACAAGCCTCAATCGCTGCAATAGTTGCTGTTAAATCACCACTGTGTCCAACCATATCAGGATTGGCAAAGTTAGCAATAAAAACCCCATACTGCCGACTTTTAATACAAGCTATCAAACAATCTGTCACTTCAGGCAAACTCATCTGAGGTTGTAAATCATACGTAGCCACTTTTGGAGAAGGAATGAGCTGACGCTCCTCTCCTTCAAAAGGCTGCTCTACCCCGCCATTTAAAAAGAATGTAACATGTGGGTATTTTTCAGTTTCTGCAATGCGTAGTTGCTTCATACCCGCCTTAGAGATACAGTGCCCCAGTGTATTAGTAATACGCTGAGGTGGGAATATAACCGGATAAGGATACAGTTCATGATATTGTGTGAGAGTCACTGCGTAAATGGGCACTTGCTGGTGTCGTTCAAAACCCTTGAAATCGGGGGCAGCCAATGCGCTTACTATCTCACGCATCCGATCAGAACGATAATTCATAAACAGCACCACATCACCCTCTTGCATCACTGCACCATCTCCAATAGCAGTCGCTTCAATAAATTCATCGCTTTCATCACGTGCATAGGCAGCGGCAACAGCTGCTTCAAAACTTCCAGTTTTATGGGCTGCCTGCGCATGCATAAACAAATTGTATGCCTGCTCAACACGCTCCCAGCGATTATCCCGATCCATCGCATAGTAACGCCCGATCACTGATGCCAGCTGTGCACCACTCTCCTGTAGCGCTTGCTCAAGTGCATCGGCACTATCCATGCTACTGCGTGGTGGGCAATCCCTTCCATCGGTTATAGCGTGTACGTAACAACGTGCAATCCCCATTTGGTGAACCGCTTTCAACGCCGCAAATATATGATTTTGATGGCTGTGCACGCCCCCAGTAGATAAGAGACCAATAATATGTACGGCGCGATTGTGCTGCAATGCCTGCTGCAATGCTTGTTGTAAAACAGCAGTTTTATTAAAATCACCTGTATCAATAGCACTGTTAATGCGGCTAAAATTTTGTCTGATGACACGCCCTGCACCAAGGTGCATATGCCCCACCTCAGAATTACCCATCTGTCCTTCTGGCAATCCAACTGCCTCACCATGTGTTTTGATAAGCGTATGTGGATGCTGGGATAATAGTGAATCCCAATGAGGTGTCCGAGCTAACGCAATAGCGTTATGTGCTGTCACTGTACTGCAACCCCAACCATCTAAAATAACCAATCCACAAGTACGCATTTATCCCTCGAATTCAAAACCCACATGACGGCTTAATAAGCCATTCAAAGCTTCCTTAAGTGTAACCCGCTCTGAGACAACGTTATACACAGCAGATAAAATTGGCAAATCCAGCTGGTGCTTTTGCTGAATCTGATAAGCAATACGAGCGGCACCTATTCCCTCTACAAGCACATTGGTCCCATCTTGATTATGCGCCAAACTCAAACCATACTGCCTATTGCGCGACAGGTTATCTGATGCAGTTAATACCAAGTCACCTAATCCTGCTAAACCAGTAAACGTTTGCTCCTTCGCACCTAAAGATTGTCCTAACTGTCGAATTTCATGCAAACCTCGTGTAATCAAAGCAGTACGTGCATTCGCACCTAAACTGAGTCCGTCACTAGCTCCTGCTGCAATCGCTACGATGTTTTTACAGGCACCACACACTTCCACTCCAATAGTATCACGACTCATATAACATCTGAAGGAGTCATGGTGAAACAGTTGTTTCCAGTAGGCTAACTGTTCAGACTGCCCAGCAATCACCAAAGCTGTTGGTTTCCCACTCATGACCTCTTGTGCAAAGGTTGGACCTGATAGAACATGTGGTGCAAATCCTGCTGCCTTAGCAAGACTACTAAGCAAATATCCACCCTCAGCAAAGCCCTTACACGCCCAAATAATATTCGTACAGTCACTGCTGTGCTTAATTTTTTCTAATATACGTTTAAAAAAAGAACTCGGTGTGGCTATGACCGCCCCACCTACCCCATCTAAAGCCTGTGCTAAATTCGTGGTAGCACTAACGCATATCGGCAGAGTATACTGTGGGAAAACATCCGTAGTACGTTGCTCATTAATACGATTGATTAAAGACTGATTTCTACCCCAAATCCTGACTTGATGCCCATTAACAGCAAGTTGCATTGCTAAAGCAGTGCCCCATGCTCCAGCACCCAATACAGCAATAGGCATGCTCATAATTTATTGACGCTGTAAGTACAGTGCCTCAAAATTGATAGGATCAATCAATAAAGGAGGAAATCCTCCTTTAACTGCCATATCTGAAACACTTTGACGTAGATAAGGAAATAGTTGTGCAGGACAAAATATGCCTAAAACCCGATCTTGCTCTGCCTCATCAAAACCTTTCAGAGAAAAAAGTCCTGCTTGCTCTGCCTCAATAAGCATCAAAATATCATCGCTATCTGACTCGACTGAAACGGTTAGTGAAAGCACCACCTCATGCAAGTGCCCAACAGCGCTTGCCTCAACATTCAAATCATATCGTGTTTTTGGGTGAATCGTTGTTCCAAAAACATGAGGACTTTGCGGGGACGAGTGCGTAAAACTTTTAAGATAAATTTTCTGTATATTGATTGTTTTCTCTGCTTGGGAAGCATTAGTTGCGCGCTCTATAGAAGAATTCTTCATAGGTTCTGACTCTAAATTATGCCTGTATTAGTGCATCCAAGCGCCCTGCTTCTTCCAGTGCACGCAACTCGCTAAAACCACCTACTAAGTGATCTCCTATGATAATTTGTGGCACAGTGGTTGCCCCATTAGTGCGCTGCTGCATTTGTGCCCAACCGACGTCATCACCATCAATTTGACGCTCCTCAAACGCAACATTTTTTTCCACCAATAACTGTTTTGCAGCAATACAAAAGGGACAAGTTGCCCATGTATATAATAGAATTTTTTTATGCATAATTAATTCTCCCTGACCCCTGCCACCAAAGATAGATCTCAAAAGGAGTGCAGGTAGAGCATTGCGCAAAAAAAGCATGATACTTAGTGTTTCTGCGCAGCATCCTTACTGCCCTTAGCAGACTTGGTTGCTTGTCGCGAATGTTTTTTTGTTGATTTGGTTGGTTTAACTTTGCTGACACCCTGCACTAGGGGAAAATTCTCTGCACGCCAAGAACCTAACCCCATCTGCAAATTATGGATATTTGTAAAGCCTGCCTTTTTCATAGCGGCACAAGCAGTCGAAGCACTATTACCACTATTACAGTACAGTAGATAGGACGCATCTTTGTCCATAGTATCAAAACGTGATTTTAAAGCATCTAAGGCGTAATTTTTCGCTCCTGCAATGTGCCCCTGATCATAGGCACTATCTGCACGCACATCAATAATCTTCGCACCGTCATTAATCAGACGTACCGCTGCGGTAACATCAATGGTTTTATAGCCTTTAATCAGCGATGAAAAACCATATACAGTCATAATTCCTGAGAACACAGTTGCAGCAGCAATAGGCCAATTTTCAACAAAAAATAACTGTAAATCTTGTGGTGTCATAGTAAATCAAGGCATCCTATCCTAACTGTAAATACAAATTATTTAGTCGCAATGCACCTTAAAAAAAGCAAGCAACTTAATTTAACGTTCATATTTTACAGTCTTTTGCAGTTTGTTTTTCGTTTCTTCCTGCCTGATTCTTTTTACAGTCACCACCTAAATATATTAAAAATGAACGGGGCGCTATCGCTATGCGTGCAACTTAAGAACACGAGACAGCTGGTTTCCCGCCGAACATTGAAGCATGCTAATTTACTTCAAGTTAAAGTAGCAAAAAAGCGCGTGATAGGATAAAATGCGCCTCCCTTTCGGCAGCCCAACTCTTAACGGACTGTAGTTAATGCAGTTTTATCGTTACAAAGTTGTAGATTTTTTCGGAGATGTAGTTATGTATGCAGTTATTAAAAGCGGCGGTAAGCAGTATCGTGTTCAAGAGGGCGATGCGTTAAATGTTGAATTATTGGATGTAGAAATCGGTTCAACAGTGCAGTTTAATGAAGTCTTGGCTGTAGGTGGTGAAAAGACCCAAATCGGCACACCCTCAGTAAAAGGAGCAGTGGTAGCTGCTGAAGTGCTCGCGCACAAGCGTGATAAAAAAATTACGGTACTCAAGTTTCGTCGTCGTAAGGACTCCATGACTAAACAAGGGCATCGCCAAGATTACACGCGCATTAAAATTCAATCGATTACTGCTTAATCTTTAAGAGGTAAAATTATGGCACATAAAAAAGCAGCTGGTAGTACACGGAATGGACGCGACTCTAATGCTCAGCGTTTAGGCGTTAAACGTTTTGGCGGACAAAAAGTTAAAGCAGGTAACATACTAGTACGCCAACGCGGCACTAAAATGCACCCAAGTGATAATGTTATGCGTGGTAAGGATGATACATTATTTGCCACAGCAGATGGTATCGTATCCTTTGCAAAAAAAGGGCCTCATATGCGCACCTTTGTAAGCGTTATCCCTGCTTAATCGCAGCTCTCCAATCAAACACATAATAACTCAGTCACGAGTTTTGTTCTCGGCTGTGTTTTTGCTCATTTTTAGGTTTTTTGCTCCTTGAAAGCCGCTATTCAAAAATGCTACAATACCTTGTCTTTACGATCGTTAATAGCATAAAGCCCGTAGCACAACAATTTTACATACTAATGAGGTTAACTACATTATGAACATGCCGACAAACACCCTGCTGACTCTGTACTCAAATCCAACTTGCGTTGATAGTCACCGTGTGCGCTTTTTGTCTGCCGAAAAAGAAAATTTAGTAGAAATCGTAGATGCTTTTCCTCACGATCCACCAGAAAACTTATTAAAAATCAACCCCTACGGCAATCTACCTACTCTAACTGACCGTGATGTGACCTTACGTAGTGCAGTCGTCATGCTGGAGTATTTGGACGAGCGTTTCCCCAGCCCTACTCTAATGCCTATTGACCCTATTGGGCGTGCCAAAGTACGCATGATGCTCGGAACTATCCAAGAAGAGTGGCATCCCTCGTTTAATATCCTCAATGATCTCAACAGTACGGATGAAGAAAAGGATGCAGCGCGCACTGCTATTCGTGCACTATTGCTGCAGCTAAAGCCTTCTTTCGAAATGTACAAATACTGCATGACTGACCACTTCACTATGATTGATATTTCTTTGACTCCGTTACTATGGCGCCTCAAGCATTGTGGCATTAAAGAAGATGATCTGGGGGGGGCATTCAACAACTACTGTAACAGACTGTTTAAGCGAAAAGCTTTCCTGGCAAGTTTATCCCTCTTTGAGAGGAAAATGCGCTAATCCCATGGCACTTTATTAGTAGGGCTGTGGATATTATTTTGGAATAATCCAGCTTATTTTCTTTAATATAGCACTTTCATTTTACGAAAAAAATTGTTTTTTTCCACACCTTTACAAAAAAAAGATTGTTAGAATAACAGCTCACAATGCAGGATGTACTATGCACCTGCGATGATCTCTGTTCCCCACAAGGAAAAATATGGGACAACAAGACCTGAGTAATACCAGAGTTAATCTGGAAACACAAAAGCCCTTCTTAATTCGTGCCATCTACGATTGGATGATAACTTACCAGTACACGCCTCAGATTCAAATTTGCCCGCTAATTTCTGGCTGCATTTTGCCTGATTATCTGCTAATTAGATCAGAAATTATCTTGTCTATCTCTCCCAAAGCAATCACGAATCTACTCGTTACTGACGATGCTATTTCCTTTAAGGCGATATTTAGAGGAATGCCCTTTGCTGTTAAGTTACCACTAACCTCTGTAGCAGCCATTGTTGCCTTAGAAGAAGAAGTAGGTTATCTATTTGATATTGATCAACATCTGCCTTTGCAATGGGAAGACCCCGACTACAGTAAAGCACTCGGTCCGCAAAACGACATAGAATACCCCCCTGAAAAGACGCATGAGTCAGCGACTGAATCCTCTAAATTGCGCCGCCTCTGGCCTTTCAGTCTCAAACTAGAAAATTAGAACATGCCCCTTAGCGTACTCATCGCAGGATGTGGTCGATTAGGTAGTTTACTTGCCTTAAAACTGAATAACCAATTCCACTGCATTGGTCTGCGCCGCCAAATAGCCTATTTACCTCATGGAGTAGAAGGCATTGGGGCTGATTTGTGCCACGCAGATTCACTCCCTAACATTCCCAGTGTTGACCATGTCATTTACTGCCCCGCAGACAGAAAATGTGCTCCCAAAGCACTCTATGCTCAAGGGCTCAAAAACCTCTTAAATGCTTTTACTGAAAAGCCTAAAAAATTATGGCTTATATCGAGCACAAGTGTTTATGAGGAAAATGAGGGAGCACCTATTGATGAATACAGTGCGACCAATCCTGCATCGCCTTTATTAGATATGGAAAAAATTGGCTTGGATAGTGGTATCAACACAACTATATTGCGCCCAAGTGGAATATATGGATGGCAATACAGTCACATTTATAGATGGCTCGCTAATGGTACTTACCCCCTACCGCCCCAACATTACTGTAACCGCATTCATATTGAGGATGTTGCCGCTGCCATCACACACCTTATGCAGTATCCTGAATGCAATACGCTCTATAACCTATCAGATAATAGCCCATGCACAATACAGGCACTCATGCAACATGCTGCCGCTACACTCCATATACCTAGTCCAGTTAGCTCATCTAATAGTGCAACACTTCACGGTAAGCGCGCCAATAGCACAAAGCTACTACAAACAGGCTTTGCACTCTTGCACCCAGACTGCCTCACTGGCTATACACCTCTCTTAGAGGGCTGGCATAGCCTCAGTCAGGTGAGTACTTTCCGCAAAAGTATTTATGATGCATGCTGCGCCATACCTGCTGGTAAGGTAGTATCTTATCAGCAATTGGCGCGCGCAGTTGGTAGGCCAAAGGCTGCTCGCGCAGTTGGTCAGGCGATGGCGAACAACCCGTGTCCTCCCCATGTTCCTTGCCATAGAGTAGTTAATGCGCGCTTTCAATTGTATGGCTTTTCGCAATCTACAGACAATACCGCGTTACGTACAAAATATAACCGGCTAACTGATGAAGGTGTAGTGATTAAATTTGAACAGCATTTAGCCAATGCAGTGGTTCCTCCTGAAAATCGATGGTCTTTTTTCACCTAACTTCCTTTATAATTATTTAAGAATACCTAGGGCTAATAAGGCTAAAATACATGAATAACCTAAACTGTCATTTAGTAAGGTTATCTAAAAATCGGCATAAACGAACTATCCTGAACAGCGACACTATCACATTATTATGGAGGCAACAGTATGAATAATGTCCAATCAACTTTAGTAGAACTTCGTCGCTTTGAACCCACGAATACCTTCAAAGCGCAGGCAAACATAACCGCAGAGAAACTGCAAGCTCTATATGATAAAGCAGAAGCAGATTATGAAGGCTTTTGGGGGGATTTGGCCTGTGAGGAACTCACATGGAACACCCCTTTCACTCAAACCTTAGATAGCAGCAACACACCCTATTTTAGCTGGTTTTCTGATGGCAAAATCAATGTATCTGCTAACTGTATTGACCGCCATTTGGCAACACGGGGCGACCAAACTGCTATTATCTTTGAAAATGAAGCTGGTGAATCTACAACCTACACATTCAAGGAGTTGCACCGCGCTGTTAGTCGATTTGCTAACGTGCTCAAAGCGCAAAATGTGCAGAAAGGAGATCGAGTTATTATTTATATGCCAATGACAGCACATGCTGTTTTTGCTATGCAAGCTTGTGCACGTATCGGCGCAACGCATTCAGTTGTTTTCGGCGGATTCTCTTCAGAAGCATTAAAAGATCGTATCATTGATGCAGAGGCAAAGGTGATTGTGACCGCCGATGGCAGTTTGAGAGGAGGGCGTCCTGTGCTATTAAAAAACACTGTAGATGCTGCTATTAGTGATGGAGCAGACTGTGTTGAAACTGTTATTGTCCTCAAAAATTACGGCAATGATGTTGATATGGTTGCATCACGTGATATTTGGTGGCATGAAGCAGAAAATGGTGTTTCTGATGACTGCGCTCCCGTTCCTGTTGCGGCAGACCACCCGCTTTTTGTACTATACACTTCTGGCTCTACTGGGAAACCTAAAGGCGTGCAACACTCCAGTGCAGGCTATTTGCTCAATACAATCATAACTATGAAGTGGGTAATGGATATCAAGCCTGATAGTGATGTTTTTTGGTGTACGGCAGATGTTGGCTGGATTACTGGACATTCCTATGTATGTTACGGTCCATTAGCCTGCGGAGCAACCATTATGATTTATGAAGGCGGTCCTATGGCACCTGACGCTGGCCGCTTCTGGAAAATATGCCAAGAACGTAATGTCAGCATTTTCTATACTGCCCCTACCGCTATCCGTGCATTGATGAAAGCAGGCGATGCGTTCCCTCAAAAATATGATTTGTCTAAAATCCGCTTATTAGGAACCGTTGGTGAGCCCATTAATCCTGAAGCCTGGATGTGGTATCACCGTGTTATTGGTAACGAACAATGCCCTATTGTAGATACTTGGTGGCAAACTGAAACCGGTGCGAATATGATTGCACCAATACCTGGCGTAGTGGCAACCAAGCCTGGATCATGTACACGTCCCCTACCAGGCATTGCGATGGCTGTAGTAGATGAAACTGGCGAGCCCATACAGGAACCTAACAGCGGCGGTGCACTGGTCATCACCAAACCTTGGCCATCTATGCTACGTACCGTATTTAACAATGATGAGCGCTACATAGACGCTTACTGGTCGCTATTTAATAACCGTTATTACGTAGCT
This sequence comes from Gammaproteobacteria bacterium, assembly GCA_965219665.1. Taxonomy (GTDB): domain Bacteria; phylum Pseudomonadota; class Gammaproteobacteria; order CAKMZV01; family CAKMZV01; genus CBDCOD01. Next base: position 58,245 of record CBDCOD010000019.1, read on the forward strand.
GGAGACAACGCTCGTTTTGATGAAGATGGCTACTTTTGGATTATGGGACGCATGGATGATGTACTCAACGTCTCAGGGCATCGTTTAGGAACTATGGAAATTGAGTCCGCCCTCGTAAGCCATGATCGCATAGCTGAGGCTGCTGTTATTGGCCGCCCACACGATGTAAAAGGTGAATCAGTATTAGCATTTGTTATTCCTATCGGTGACCGCCCTCAAGGAGACGGAGCAGAGCAGTTGGCAAAGGAGTTGCGTGACGTCATTACTAAGGAAATAGGCGCACTGGCAAAACCAGACGAAATCCGCTTTGTTGATAATTTACCTAAGACACGCTCTGGAAAAATCATGCGCCGCTTGCTCAAAGTCATTGGCAAAGGCGAAGAAGTGACGCAGGACACCTCTTCTCTTGAAAACCCCGATATTCTTAAACAAATGCAGGACTCTGGCTATTAGCCGTGTACAGGAGAGGCATCCCCCCCGCCTCACTACTTAGACATTATTTAGAAGGACGTTCTGCACTAAAAAAGTTTGCGGCGCAAACTCTGTGCCTCTTCCTCACTTTGCGGCACATCAATAGCGGGCTCTAACTGCCTAACTTCTTGCTGAGGCAAGTTTGTACTACGAAAGATTTCAAAGGTAACATCTTTTGAACGTATGCCTTGGCCCGCAAGCAAGCCATTCTTTTTATTGATTTGCGCCGATACAATATTACTGGGCTTAGCTGGAAGTATCTCTGCTTCATCTTGCAATGCACTACGCATATAATCAATCCAAATAGGCAACGCCACACGACTACCTGATTCCTTATTGCCCAATGGAGCAGGCAAATCCTTACCAACCCAAACTGTTGCGATAGTCTGACTGTTAAATCCAGCAAACCATGCATCTACCTGATCATTCGTCGTGCCTGTTTTACCTGCAAGATCTTTACGCCGCAATACACGTGCTTTACGCCCTGTTCCAACCTGAATAACATCATGCATGATATCACGCATAATGTACATGACATCTTCATCTAATACTCGTTTTGCTGTACCTTGGGTCCCCTCCGCACAAAGGGTACAAACCTCTAACCCTTTGTATTCATAAACACTATTACCTTCAGAATCTTCTATTCTTGCCACTAAATAGGGCTCTATCTGATAGCCCCCATTTGCAAAAACAGCATAACCTAAAGTAATATCCAGCGGCGACATGGGAACAGTACCCAATGCAATAGATAAGTCATTATGCTCCCTGAAAGTGGATTTTTTGTATCCAAATTTCTCCAGAAAATCAATTGTATAGCGTACACCAACCTGGTTCATTAAGCGCACAGACACCACATTGCGCGACTTAATCAATCCCTCCCTCAAGCGCGTAGGACCATAGTGACGACCTGAATAATTTGACGGCTGCCATAAGCTACCTGTTACACTATTTTCAAAGGTGACTGGCGCATCATTAATGACATGGGCAGCACTGTAACCTCGCGACAACGCTGCGGTATAAACAAAAGGCTTGAATATGGAACCAGGCTGGCGGTTTGCCTGCACAGCACGATTATATTTATAGTCACGAAAGCTGTATCCACCAATTAAAGCATCAATTTTTCCATTTTGCACGCGCATACTCACCAAAGCAGCCTGTGCTATCGGCGCAGTGTTTAAGCGATATTGCCCCTCATTCTGCTCTAAATAGATGACTGATCCAATAGGCAAAACGTGCTCTATACTCACCTCATTACTCTCTTTCTCTATCAGCTGCCTTTGGTATTCAACCACGTTAACTAAAGTGCTAACCAACTCAACATGTGTCCCATCCGTTGATACGACGGCGATGAGCGTAGAGGCCTGTCCAAGAACTACAGTAACTGTTGTGTACTGTGGCTCATCGACCACACCGGGTAATGCCTCTCCCTCTACTAAAGACTCTACCGCTGGATACGTGCTTAAGTCAGCACTCAGTGCCCAGTCTACACTTTCTTTAGGCAATCTAAGCATCGCAATTTGATTGCCTTCTACAGCTAATGCTACACCATTCTCACTGTTATCAACAATAACGGCTCGCTTCAAATGCTCCACTCTTTTCACTGTTTGAATAGCTTGCTTGAGTAATTGCTCATCCCAATCGCCCGTGTTACCGAATGAAAAAATCTTGGCAGGTCCTGGATACGGCTGCCTTCGATTATAGTTGAGCAGCTGTTTCTGCACGACAGTAGCCGCCGCGCTCTGGCGTGTCGAGCTAATTGTAGTAAACAGTTTATAGCCGCCTATATAAGCATCTTCTCCCAATATCTCCCTAGCCTTGATACGTGCCATTTCTGCTGCATGCCCTGCATCCACCTCAATATCCGCACCATGCAGTGAGGCATGCACAGATGTAGTTAACGCCTTATCATGCTCCCGCTTATCAATTAGCCCTTCGTTAAGCAAGAGTTTAAGGATATGATTTCGACGCTGTTTAGCGCGCGATGGGTTGATAATAGGATTATAGGCTGAAGGTGCTTTGGGCAACCCAGCCAACATAGCTGCTTCCGCAATAGTGAGCTCTTTCGCTGACTTACCATAATAGGTCTGTGCTGCTGTCTCAAAACCATACGATCGATAACCCAGAAAAATCTTATTCATATAAAGCGTCAGAATTTCTTCTTTAGTCAATAGCTGCTCTAATCGCAGTGCAATAGCAATTTCACGTACCTTACGTAAATAACTTTTTTCTCTAGATAGAAAGTAATTGCGCGCTAGCTGCATAGTCAAAGTACTTGCACCTTGTGATTTTTTCCCCGTACGCACCAAAGCTACAACTGCACGCGTTAAGCTTCGCAAATCCACACCAAAGTGTTCAAAAAATCTTTTGTCCTCTGCAACCAGCAAAGCATCTTTTAAGTGCTGTGGAATCTCTTCATACGAGAGCAAATAGCGCCTAGTTGCACCTACCTCGCTCATTAGTTTTCCATCCGCAGTATATATGCGCAATGGCACGCTCAAATCAATTTTTTTAATACTAGCAACATCTGGCAAACTAGGTTTTATTTCCGCATAATAGTACCAAGTCGCACTGCCAAGAACCAGCACAGCTCCTGCAATACCTATCTGCACAAATAGACGAAAATATTTAAAAAAATGAGACATGATCTTTCAGTTACAATCTGTAGTCATTGTACGGCATTGGCAACTATATTTTCTGACCCCTTTAACATGAACAGTCATATACGCTCATTCACCAATAAATATTAAGAATGCCACTGGTAAAACCCTGCATTTGTATCTACACGGAAAACGAAAAATGAAACGCATAACCATCATAGGAACGTACTCCCAATTTATCAAAGCAGGTTCTCCTAAAGCAAAATTGCACGAGGCAACCACAGGGCAAATATTAGAAGAAACAGACCGCTCTGCTTATAATGCAGAAATACATAGTAATGGTCATGCCAGTCAGCGCATTGTAAAGACGCTACTACAGCAACCTTGCTAACCTATCAGTGAATAGTATCATGGCAAAAAAAATAGTTTTTATTACGCCACATTACGTAAATCAGAAGCGCCGCACAGGGTTTTACTGGCTTGCCGATGGCTATCATCAATTGGGCTGGGAGGTGCTTTTCTTTACAGCACCTTTTAGCTTTATATCTATACTCAATCGCGATAACCGCTTACAGTACGGTTTGTGGGAAAATCGTAATAAATGGACCGAATATAAACCTTCATTTTTCTCTTACATCCACTTTTCTTGGCTGCATAAAGTAGACTTATCACAGTCTCCACTCAAAAAATTGGGGCAATGGATCAACCCTCTATTATCCTGGCTAGTCGACAGAACACCTCTCTCATTTGGCGCAAGTCATGCTTTCATTGCCTCAGCAGATATTATCGTATATGAAAGTGCCCCTCCTTTAGAATGGGCTAAACATATCCGAAAAATAAATCCAAACGCACAATTTGTCTATAGGGTATCAGATGATTTAGATATACTGCGTGTACATCAGGACACCAAAGCATTTGAGCGGCACAACCTCCATTTATTTAACTATATCAGTTGTCCCTGCCAGGCGATTTATGCCAAATTGCAGCGCTTTAATCAGCAGGCTTGCATCTACTTAGACTACCATGGGATTAACAAAATTTATTTTTCACAAAAAACCGTCAATCCTTTCGCAAACTCACAGTATAAAAAACACGCTGTTTTTGTTGGTATTAGTCATATAGACTATCACTTTCTACGCCATGCCCCCTCTGTTTTTCCTGATTGGTCTTTTCACTATATTGGCCCCTTAGAGGAAAACATAAGCAGCGAGAATGTTACGCTGCATGGTGAAATCCCTTTTGAGGAGACCATTCCCTTCATTCAGCACGCACATATTGGACTACAGGCATGCCAATATGCACCAGGGGCTGAAACACTAACCGATAGCCTCAAAGTGCTGCAATATACCCACTGTGGTTTAGCGATTGTCGCCCCCGATTTTTTGCAAACCAGCCGCCCTAATACGTTCTATTACCAGCAAGGTTCTGAGGTCAGCATACAAAAGGCGTTACAACAAGCAGGAACTTATTCAAAAGAGCAAGACACGACAGACTACCAAATTCAATCTTGGGAAGAATTGGCTAAAAAAATAACAAAGTGCTTAGACGCTCAATATCAGCAATGAGCACGGAAACACCTTTAAGAAGGCAGTGATTCCCAAGGGTTTATCTTACCTAGAATTTCATACAGCCTTACATAACTCCGGTAGCGATCAGGGTCAATATAACCGTCTGCAACCGCCTTTTGAATAGCACACTTAGGCTCGTTCTTATGCTTACAATCACGAAATTGACAGTGCCCCAAATACGGCTCAAACTCATCCCAGTACCCATCTAAATGCTCAGGCACATCAATATCCACCTCACGCACACCTGGGGCATCAACTACACTACCCGATGAGCTAGGGAACGGATGTAGAATGGTATGCGTTGTTGTATGCACTCCGTAGCCAGAATAGTCTGAAAGCTGCTTAGTCTTCAGGTGCAATCCTGGAATGAGCGCGTTACTTAAACTAGATTTTCCAACACCTGATAACCCAACCAACAAAACGGTACTATTCTTTAGCATAACACGTAAGGCATCAACGCTGGCAGCACAATGGATACTACCTACCCAGCAATCCACAGCAGTTCCAGAAAAACGCTGTTTGATAGCTTGGCTCCACTCCTCAAAGCAAGCCAAGTCTGATTTATTTAGTAGCAGCACCGGGGTTATATTTTGCAATTTCGCCGCTAATATCCATGTATCAATAAAATCCATAGAGGCTTTAGGAGCACAAGTAATGACAATACCGAGAATATCTATATTCGCAGCCACCACCCTATTTTCACGCTTATGACGCAATCTGGCCACAACATTCTGACGCGCCATAATGTGGCGAATAACACCTGATTCTGCACGAACGAAATCCCCTGCAATAGGACGTAATGATGCAGGATGTTTCAAAATTACTGCTTTAGGGACATCTAATGCCTGAACCGCCTCCAAAGGTTGGCACAAGGCATCTAAGCCAAAATGAGCAAGCACCTTATGGGTTGCTCCATCTGTTAAATAACTATTATGCGATTTGGTCAATTTTTGCAGCTAAGATAAGATCATTTATGCTGAGACTTTGGATGCTATGTGTTGTGTATTCAACACGCAAGCAACTATACTCCAAAGTCATTTTGGGATGGTGGTTATACTGTTCTGCTAGCAATACGACACGTTGAAGCAAAGCACACAGCTCAATATATGGCTGATAAAATGTACGCTCTATAGAGCGATACGTTAATGATACCTGCCAGTTCGGAATCTGCTGCATGAGCCCATCTATTAATGGAATATTGAGTACACTATCCCCCTTACATACAGGACGCACCTGCTGCGCCAACAACGGCATATTAATTAAGTCAATTTTATTGATACCTCTCATTATTTTTATTGTAGCGTACTATTGACTAAATCCTTGAGAGCGATCAAACAAAATTTGTCCCGCCTCTTTATGCCCCACTGATATTAAGCCCTTGAAAACCAACTCAATACGAAATTCGCTGGGTCTCTCATCCAAACTGGTCTCTTCTAAACTGCCTAAACGACTATCCACAAAAAAATTCAATTGCCAGCAACAGTCATCATAACTAAAACCAAGCAGTAAATCATTTAAGCGACTTCCGTCAATACTATAATTTACTAAATGAGAGAAACGCCAGTTAGCATCAAGTGCCACGCTGCTACCAAAAGCAAGAAAGCGGAACAAATTATTAGACTCCACATTACCCTCACGCAAGAAATTTAGACGTGCCGCACTGTTACGTTTTTCCACTAAAATATTTGCACTGAAAAAATTGACTGTCTGCAAATCATCACTCCATTGTGCAGCGGTATCTATATTCCAAATATTTTGTCTATATACAATCTCAGTAAATATATCTTCAAAAGGCTGGTTATTAGAACGGGTAACCGTTGGGGTTGTTATATCGAAATTTCTACCAATACTGGCACGAATGTAGCTTTGGGAGGGCAGGTGAATGGCTTCTTGATTAAGCGCAAGCACAAAACGATTAGCATCACCCATCCGATCTTCACCATTAAAAACTAAAGGGTCATATAGTTGCTGTAATACAGTAATCGTTCTGTTACTAGCATCAAAACTAGGCAAGTGATCTTGGCGAACAAAAGGCACATAAATATAGTGGACTGTTGGAATCAGTGTGGTCTGAAAATCTCCACGCAGCCAGCTAGGAGTATTCTCAATATAGAAATCAACTCCCGTATGCATGTAAGCATTAGCAAAACTAAATGTTGTGTCCCCATCACTATTTTCTCTCAGCAGCTGATAGTGATTATAGCGACCACCTGCTTCGGTTTCTATGCGGTAACTACTTTTAGTATAATGCCAGCGCCAATAAGGATTCAGCACAAAACGCTGCCCTTCAGCGCGCTCTGTCTGCACTGTATCAGGATTGACAAACTGTGCGTATTGACCCCTGAATGTAAAAGTAGAACGGCCTTCTCTATCAATATATTGTGTATGATCAACTTGAGGCAAACGTTGAAATGAGTCTAATTGTGGATTACTAAGAGACAAATTATCTCTAACCGATAACCGTGTACGAAATGCAGGTTGAGTGAATGTTAAGTATGCAAAACGCTCAAATGAACCTGATGGTCTATCTTCAAAAACATTAGGGGCGTTGTCATGAAAATTTCTCGGCGTATAGCGTGCAAAACGCGTATTAAATGTGAGTGCTTTCGTAAAATTAGTTTGATGCCTAATAAAAAAACGACTGAAATCTCTTGATTGGTTATTGGTGCTATTTAATATCGGATCATCTTGCAAAACAGAAGCCCGAATAACACCTTTTGAAGAAGCAGTAAGATAACGTCCTTCTCCAGACAACAACGTACCACGATTATCTAACCATGTTGCATATAGCGTCGCATCATAATTAGGAGCCAAGTTAAAGTAAGCACCTTGATGATAGAAGGCAGCCTGCTCATTGTTACTATTTGCAGGCGTATAAGTACCAAAGGTAGGCAATAACAACCCTGAAGTCCGCTTGAGGCTAAAATGCAGGTATGGGGTGTAGAAAAATGGTACCTGCTGGAACCACAATGTAGCATCCCACGCAGTAACACGCTCCTCTTCACGGTTATAACGCAACTTAGAAGCAGCCGCATGCCAAGCAACTGTCTCGCGCCTCCCAGGACATACGGTAATATAGGATGGTTCAACAACTGCATGAGTGTCCTCATAACTGGCCTCATCCGACCAAATACGGTAGCGTCCCTGCTGCAAAAAAACATTATTTAAGGCATGAAAGCGACCTGTTCGAGGGGTAAATTGGAGACTATCCGATGCTATATCCATTTCAGGGTGATTCACTGATACACTACCTTGTGCTGTATAGCCTACCTTTTGACCACCCAAAAGCACTTGACTCTGTATGCTAATATTTTCAGGCCTGGAAGTTAGCGGAGGACATAGCGCAAATAAACCCTCCTTAAGATCCACCTTTGACTCAGCTAAAGCAGTCAAAGTTAGGCTACAAAGCATATATGATATTAAAATGAAGCGAATTTTTTTACACACCAAAATAGTACACGAATAGTTTGACCGGAGATAGACTGTAGTAGTTGACATAGTGCATGAATAAGCAAGACGACATTTTACGAGATAAGCTGCTAAGAGATAGGCAATTACACAACTGGCTATTATCTATTGGTGTACCCGAACACATGCAACCAATAGCCGGTGATGCAAGTAATCGCCGCTTTTTTCGTGTTAAATGGGGCAACAGCACTGCTATTGCTGTTGATGCCCCGCCACCATTAGAAAATATTCAAGCCTTCATTGACCGCAGCACTCTATTTGCAAAAGGACAACTTCTGCGCTCCCCCGCATGTTACCAAGCTCATACTGAAAAAGGATTTGCGCTGATTGAAGACTTTGGAAACATCATGCTTTTAGAGAAGCTGCAACAAGATGAAAAATTCCTATATCATTGCATTGATGCACTGATTGAATTACAGTCTTTTACAGCAGATACAGCCACCCCCCTTTATACACCAGCACTCCTCCAAGAAGAAATGCAGCTATTTAACATGTGGCTTATTGATACGCATCTGGGCATGAATATTCCTGAGAACTTAGATTTTTCAGCACTACAAAATCGTATACTACAGGAAATTAGTACACAAAATACATGCTTAGTACATCGGGATTTTCATTCTCGCAATCTTATGCACTGTCAAAACTTCTTTGGAGTGATAGACTTTCAGGATGCTTGTATAGGAAGCCATTTTTACGATTTAGCGTCGCTATTACGCGATGCTTATGCTCAAGTAAGCGCTATAGAGCCCTATTTGCAGTATTACCATGAACACAGCACTTTAACACACAACAATCTATCCACAAGCATAGAACAATTTAACTGGATAAATATACAGCGACAGCTCAAAGTTGCTGGTATCTTTGCACGCCTGCACTGGCGTGACGGCAAAGCAAACTACTTACCCTATCTACCGCGTGTATTGACTTACCTATCAGATTCTTTACACATGGTTGGCGAGCATACATGGCAACACTGGATAACGCAAATCAAGCACGCCCTTATAGCACAAGAGAACTAAATGCACGCAATCATTTTATCAGCAGGACGTGGTGAACGTCTCAGGCCACTAACGGACGACACACCCAAACCTCTTATGTCTGTAGGTAATACGACGTTGATTGAAAGACATATAACTGCTTTAGCTAAGGCAGGATTCAGACAAATAGTCATCAACGTACATTGGTTGGCGCACAAAATCATGAACTACCTTGGTGATGGCTCATCCTATGGCATTGACATTATATACTCGCGTGAAAGTGAAATGTTAGGTAGCGGTGGTGGCATTAAACAAGCATTACCTTACCTGACTACAACGCCTTTTTTTGTTGTCAACGCTGATATTTGGATACAAGAAGATTTCGGCTTTGTAGCACATCATCTACAAAACTGTCAGGAAAATTCTCAACAATTAGGGCATCTTTTTTTGGTAGATAATCCACCACATAACCCATCAGGAGATTTTTTGCTGCATGACGGTTTAGTGCATGATGGCAAACAAAATGGACTGCGTCATACCTTTAGCGGCATGAGCATCTTATCACCCCAACTATTTGCCCTAAGCGCTGCCGATAACACACAATTTTCATTAGCGTCCCTATTACGTCAAGCAATGACTACTCAGCAAATCAGTGGGCAACTGCTTCGTATGCGTTGGTTGGATGTCGGTACAAAGGAGCGTTTAGATCTTTGTAGGAGCTGGATGCAATCAGATAGTTAATGTTTCGTATCTGTCCTACCCGTTTAGTGCCGTTGCGCTAACTAAAATCCCATCCTCATCAGCAGCAATCCAGTGGTTCGGGTGTATATGTGCCCCTAAAAAATGTAGCGGTATATTAATCTGACCCTCTGAGCGCTTTACACTCTTGGTCGGGTTCGTATTAAGCGCCATCACACCGATAGGCATTGTGCCAATCACCGCACTATCTCTAATACAACCAAAAATAACAACACCCTCCCAGCCATTATCAACCGCCAACTGTGCAATGTTATCGCCCAATAAAGCGCAGCGCAGGGAGCCACCCCCATCAACAACTAAAACACGTCCGTCCCCATTTTGTCCCAGAGTATCCCGAACCAGCGTATTGTCCTCAAAAAGTTTTAGCGTCACGATATAACCAGAAAATTGACGATTTTGACCAAAATGGCACAAGGCTGGCGTTAAAACCTGTACTTGGTCACTATGGGCATCATATAAATCAGCTGTTGTATGCATATTAATTAGATTGGGTTGGCTGTAAATCGGTGCTTGTTTGTGACTCTGCATTAACCCGTGGATTACTGAGTATATACTCTATATAATCCTGGAAATTAGTGTAAGGTAAGTCATAATTTTGTAGCGTATAATCAGGCACCTTAGGCTTCAAATCCTCTTCAGCAATCACTCTAAACCCACCACTTAAAAACAGTGGCTTGCCTACAAAAATCCGACCAGAAAAAGGCACGGTTATATGTGATATGCGAACACGACTATTACTGGTAAAGCCAAAATGGGCGGTAGCAACAAGATTTTGTCGATTTAACTGCTCATAGAAATTAAAAGCAACAGATCCTTCTGGCACACTAATAGAGAAGTCTTCTTGATAGTACGCACGCCCAAATGATACCCGCACTATCATCACTTGCTTTTCAGCATCATAACGCGGGCGCCCATCCAATTCCAACGGCAGAATAAGCGTATTCCCCAATATCTCTTGTACAACATCCTTCACCAATACGTAACGCCCTTGAATAGCCACATCATTAAATGATTTGGCTCCGTCCCTCAAGGCCGCGATGCGGCGATTCCGTTCATCAACTTGCTCTCGATACTGCCGCAGCACTTGATCAACAGCATCTAAATATTGACCAGACATACGCCTAATGAATGTAGACTTACTTTCAAAAGGACTTTTCTGAAAAATTTTCGCTGGAGGTAGCAATGGTTTGGAAACAAAGGGGATGTCATTGCGCTGATTAAGTTTGGCGATACCCTCAGATACTTTGGCTTGGATATCGTCCCAGGGCATATAGCTGTATCCTGTAGCAGACCAAACCTGCACAGCACTATTATTCCCAGCTATAGCAAATAACCAGTTTCTATTATTAGCAAAAGCTAGTGTATTAGGACGTAGTAAACTGGCAGTTAAAACCCGAAGTAATTTGCCCTCCGTGCTCCAAACACGAAGAGTATTGTCTAAACCACCAGAAAATAACCACCTACCGTTTGACGACACAGTCAGTCCAGTAACGTTATCAGTATGCCCTTTAAAACGATGGATAACCGATCCCGTATTAACACTCCAAGCAAATATCAAATTATCATTTCCTGCAGAGAATATTTTTTGAGAATCTGCGCTGAACTCTAAGGCATTAATAGGTGCACTTTGGCCAATCAAACTGGCTTGCAAAGTATATAAGCGCGTATCCCATACTTGAATGGTATTCTTTTGCTCACCTGTGATGCCAGCTGAAGCAAGCATGCGTCCATTGGGCGAAAATGCAAGCGCTTTAACATCCGAAACATCATCAACATTAAATAGCAGGCTACCTGTACGCGCATCCCAAATAAATAATGTTTTATTCGTATCCGCCACAGCAAGTCTTGTTCCCTTAGGAGAAAAACGCATGGTGCTAACGCCACCATGTCCACGTAGAGTATACAGCAGTGCTTTCGCCCCCAAGTCAAATAAATCAACGGTACCATCAGTATAAGCAACAGCAGCAGATTGTCCTTCTGCTGTGATTGCAACCGCACTCACTTGCCGATCCAAAGGTACAGAATGAATTACCTCAAAACTGTCCAAACTCCATAAAATTAGACTAGTGCCAGCCCCCACCATCCATTTTCCATCTTGAGAAACCGCTATGCGCACAACAGACTCCCCAGAAGCAGAGAGCTCAATTTGGGGATTAGTAGTGCGCCGCCACGCCTGACTAAAACGTTCAACTGTCCATTGCTTCGCTGAGATACCTTCTACTTCAAAACGATGCAAATATGCTTGTTCATCATTAATTTCTACAGAAGCATCTACTGCTATATGTTCATCAGGAGACGAAGAACAGCCTATAAGTACTGCAAACAGCGATAGGCCCAAAACGCGTAAAGTTTTTCTGTAATGTAAAGCAACGGATATGTAACGCATGGTTTGCTCTTATTGATTTTGATATGAAATCCACATACTAAGGCGTAGTTAATTGCTAAATTATATGGTTTTGAGTCAAAAAATACTATTCTATTTATTAGAGAATATTACAACAGTGTCTTTTTTCTTTAATAAAAAACACAAACAACGCATGCAAATAGGTATAATCAATTGTTGGACAACCATTCAAAAAGAGTTGTCCTAAACATTAAACTAAGAGGCTTTGAGCATGCTAAAAAAAATTTATTTAATCATATTAGGGGCATTATTTGTAGTCGGCTTCCAAACCCAAGTTTGGGCTGAAGGCTACGGAAAACAGAAGGTAGTCTATCACATCAACTACGATAACCCTAAAAAACAACGGGGCGCGTTGCGAAATATCCAAAACCATATTAATGCAGTCGGTGCTGACAACTTAGATTTGAAAGTTGTCTTACATGGCAATGGCTTATCATTACTACTGAAACCGGAAGCACTTGCACGAGTCAAAAAAGCTAAACACGCCAACGCAGGCACTCTAGAATCTGCTATTGATACCCTAAGGCACCAAGGAGTATCATTTAGTGTGTGCAACAACACACTTCGTGGTCGTAAAATCGACTTAGAACGTGATTTGTATGAAGTAACGGAAGCGGACAGAGTACCCAGTGGGGTAGCAGAATTGGCAAAACTACAAGCCCAAGGATACGTATACATCAAGCCCTAAGCAAGCGCCATCAAAGTTGCCGCTGCTAACCAATTGGCTGCTATTTACGACTGAATATCCTGCCATCAAAGCAATTGGATGATTATTGCAGATGATGCCATAATCGGCTTAGACGATTTTTTTTTCAATGAAAAAATCACTTACTACCCATTCAGTGCAATTGATAACGCCCTACTTCGAGCCTCACAGGCTGATACACTACTGGTGCGCTCACGCACAAAAATAGATGCTAAGCTACTAAAAGGCACCTCAATCAACTTTATTGGGAGCACCGTTGCAGGACTAGATCACATTGATCAGACATGCTTGCAAGACATTCAACTGGCTTGTGCAGCAGGTTGTAACGCACAAAGCGTTGCCGAATACGTCATCACTAACATACTAGACTACGCTGTACAGCATGGCAAATGCTTGCGCACGCTCACATTGGGTATAGTTGGTGTAGGTGCTGTGGGCAGTCACGTTGCTCAGGCTGCCAATACACTGGGCATACAAACACTACTCTGTGACCCCCCACGGGCAGAAACAGAGACCTTCAATCAGTTCTGTGACTTATCAACCTGTCTGCAAGCAGACATTGTGAGTCTGCACACCCCTCTGAACAGTGCAGGCAAACACGCAACATACCACCTATTAAATCAGGATAATCTAAAAACGAGCTCTGCCAAAATGCTGATTCAGGCTGCACGAGGCAACGTGGTAGACGAAGCCGCATTACTGCAAAAATCCTGGCAGTATCTGGCAATAGACTGCTGGGAAAGTGAACCACATGTCTATGCACAACTGGCAATGAAATCTACTATTGCAACCCCACATATTGCTGGACACTCTTTTGAAGGAAAGTGGCAAGGAACTGCACATGTAGCAAAACACTGGCACGCCTATAAAAACATCCCCTATACGCCCCCTCAAATACCGCTAAACCAATCCACGCTATCTATAGATATTAGCACCTTTGACAGCATAGAAGCTGCTCTATTGGCTGTTATGCAACAGGTGTATAATCCTAAGAACGATGATTTCCGCTCAAATACAGCAGACCTTGCTACAAGTTTTGAGCACAAGCGCGCCACCTACCCTCAGCGCCTACAATGGTGTAATGCATTTATTCAGTTGCACAACATCAATCAGGTGCCATGGGGAACCACCCTACAAAAACACTTAAATAAATTAGGATTTAAAAGTCAGGTGCAGTCTTCATTTTCGCAACAACTTAACCGAACAACTGGCAGCAAAATCACTATGAAAGGAGGCTGCTAAAGCAACGCACACCAAGCACGCTGTATATAAAAAAACACCCAATGCGCAACACCGGCTGCGCGTAACCGCAGCGCTCAGATTTGCCAAAAAATTATTTTTAACATTGCTCCGATAAAACAACATGCTTGACAGCCAAATTAAAAACAGAGAAAATGAACTGCCTCATTTTTTAGCAAACAAAATTAAGGTTTTATGCGCACTAAATATTACGTAGCAAGATGGAATAAAAATTCATGAGTACTTTACAAAAAACACCACTGCACCATTTGCATGTACAAGCAGGTGCCAAAATGGGCGCTTTCGCTGGTTTTGACATGCCCCTCTTCTATCCTGAGGGCGTTGTAAAAGAACACCTACATTGCAGAGCTGAAGTTGGACTCTTTGACATTTCGCATATGTGCCATATTGACATAACCGGCAAGCAAGCCGCAGCACTCATCGAGCGCTGCTGTCCAATACCTGCAAGCACACAAGAAATAGGGCGTTCTCGCTATACCTTCCTGTTAAATGAACAAGGGGGGCTGCATGATGATTTAATCGTAACCCGCTTAGGTGAAGAACACTTTTTAATTGTAGCAAACGCCGCCTGCGCTCAAGCGGACTTGGCACATATTCAGCAGCAACAAAAAAGCTTTACAGACGCTACCATCACCGTCAAGCCCTGTGGATTTATAGCCGTCCAAGGTCCTAAAGCAGAAACCGTATTAGAACGATTAGGCATTTCGGTTTCCGATATGGACTTTATGTCTATGAAGCCTATGGAAAACGCTGGATGGTATATTGCACGCTCAGGCTACACAGGCGAAGATGGCTTTGAAGTCGCAGCCCCTTCTGATGAAATAGCCGCTTTTGCAGAAAAATTATTACAAGAGCCTGAAGTGAAGTGGATAGGCTTAGGCGCTCGCGATACACTGCGCTTAGAGGCCGCCTTACCCTTATACGGACAAGACTTAGGGCAAGATATAACCGCACATGAGGCGGGCTTACTCTGGGCTATTCCTAAAGAACTGCGCACTGCAGATGCTAACTATATCGGCGCAGCCGCTATTAGCCAAAGCATTGCAGAGGGACGCAAGCGCAAACGAGCAGGCTTCGTGGTAGATGGCCGCGTTCCGGTTCGTTCAGGTGATTTAATCGATGCCTCAGGCACTATAATTGGTAAGGTTACCTCAGGTAGCGTTGGCAGCACCTTAGGTAAGCCAATGGTTTTGGCTCAGGTATCAGCAGATTTTGAGGGGGAAGAGGCATGGGTAGAAGTACGCTCTAAAAAAGTGCGCTTACAAGCCCATGCACTGCCTTTTGTAAAACATAACTATAAACGTTAGGAGTTGTGATGACAATGTACTATACCGAAACACACGAGTGGGTTGAAAAAAATGGAGACGAGCTAACCGTTGGTTTAGCACGTTTTGCCTTGGAGCAATTAGGGGACTTAGTCTATATTGAACTGCCCGAAGAAGGCACCGAATTTGAAACAGGCGATGAATGCGCAACCGTAGAGTCGGTTAAGGCTGCATCAGAAGTTTACGCACCTGTTTGTGGTGTGATAACAGCCGTCAATACCGCTTTAGCAGATGAGCCTGCCAGTGGTTCTTCTGAGGATGAGAAAAGCGCTTGGTTGTTTAAAATGACCCTTGCTGATGCAAGCGAGTTGGACAATCTACTCAGTGCGGAAGCTTACCAAGCGCAATTAGATTGATTGACACGGCTCCTATCCGCAGCAAGCCCTGCTTGCACCACCTAAAATCAGGAATTTTTACCCTTTAATGCTGGCTCGGCACCCTTCAAAAGCTGCCGAGTCTATGCCCATTTTTATTAAAAAACTTGTTTGATATGAATACATTGCCCTCTTTTACACATCGTCATATTGGTCCAAACCAAAAAGAACAACAGCACATGCTGAACGCTCTTGGACTTGATAATATAAAGCAATTAATTGATCAAACCATACCTGCGTCTATTCGCCTCAATCGAGACCTTAATCTACCGGAAGGCATTTCAGAAGCGGAAGCATTGGCAGAGCTACGCGCTATAATGACACAGAACAATCCCAGCAACTGCTTGATTGGGCAAGGTTACCACCCCTGTGAAACCCCCTCTGTGCTTTTACGCAATCTATTCGAAAACGCAGGCTGGTACACCGCTTATACGCCGTATCAACCTGAAATTTCACAAGGTCGTCTGGAGCTGCTATTCCACTTTCAAACCCTTATCACTGAACTGACTGGACTGCCCATCAGCAATGCCTCACTCTTAGATGAAGGAACCGCCATTGCAGAGGCTGTTGGCATGGCATATCGCCAAGCGCGCAGCAAAAAAAGCAAAGTAGTCATCGCCAATAGCCTACACCCCCAGTCGTTAGATGTGCTACAAACCCGCGCCAGCACCATTGGCTTTAATCTAAGTACAGACCCAATAGATGACAACACCTGCGCTTGTGTTATCCAATACCCTGATACCTCAGGCATATTTGGCGATCATACGCAACTCATTGCGCAAGCAAAGGCAGCAGGCGCAACAGTCATCATGGTAACAGACCCACTTGCGCTTGTACTCACACAAGCACCCGCTGCTTTAGGAGCAGATATTGCAGTCGGCTCTATACAGCGCTTTGGCGTACCCATGGGCAATGGGGGGCCGCATGCTGCCTACATCGCCACAACAGAAGATTTTGTACGCATCATGCCCGGTCGCGTGATTGGTGAAAGCATTGATAAACAAGGGAATAAAGCCTATCGCTTAGCCCTGCAAACGCGTGAACAACACATTCGCCGTGAAAAAGCCACCTCTAATATCTGTACCGCACAAGCGCTATTAGCGAATATGGCAACCGCCTACGCTATATGGCACGGTAGCGAAGGTCTGCATGAAATAGCACACCGCATCCATACCCAAGCGCTACGCTTTAGAGCAGCCCTACAAGAAAAAGGCTTTACGGTCTCCACCGGTATGCTGTTTGACACCGTTTCCGTTACAGTACCCAATCAAGCAATCCAATGGCAACAACGCTGCCAAGGTGAAGGATTCCTTATACGCCTTATTGATAATAACACCATAGCCCTATCCTTTAATGAGTCCATTACCGAAGAGGACTTAGCAAAAATAGCACAAGTATTTGATGTAACCTGCGCTACAGAAGCAACAGCCGAACTCCCTAGCACACGTGATATAAAACGCTTTCTCACCCAACCAGTTTTCCAAGACTATCATTCTGAAACAGAAATGATGCGCTACTTGAAACTATTAGAAAACAGAGATTTGGCGTTAAATCGGGCGATGATCCCATTAGGCTCTTGCACCATGAAACTCAATGCAGCAGCTGAAATGCGCCCTGTATCATGGAGGCATGTGGCAGCCTGTCATCCCTTTGCCCCCCTTTCGCACAACTTAGGCTATCAAAAAATGATAGAAGACCTCGATACTTGGCTCAGCGAAATCACGGGATTTGCAACCGTCAACATCCAGCCCAATGCAGGGTCTCAAGGCGAATACTCTGGTCTCTTAGCAATTAAGCGCTACCAAGAATCTATCGGAGAAGGGCATCGTAACATCTGTCTCATCCCCACTTCAGCACACGGCACCAACCCAGCTTCCGCACAAATGGCCGGCTATAAAGTTGTTGCGGTTAAATGCATAGACCCCAGTGGTGACATAGACCTTGACCACCTAAAAGCACAATTAGACAAGCACGCAAGCAACGTTGCCGCCATCATGATAACTTACCCCTCCACACATGGTGTTTTTGAGGAAAGCATTGCTGATATATGTGATCTCGTCCATGAAGCGGGCGGACAAGTCTATTTAGATGGTGCGAATATGAACGCCTTAGTAGGCTTATGCCGCCTGCAAGACTTTGGTGCAGACTGCTGCCACTTAAACCTACACAAAACGTTCTGCATTCCACACGGTGGCGGCGGTCCAGGCATCGGTCCTGTTGGCTTAGCCGCCCACTTAGCACCCTTTGGACCAGGCCACAAAGAATTAGGTAGTGAGCACCCCGTTGCTTCAGCACCTCATGGCTCTGCATCCATACTACCTATACCGTGGATGTACATTCGCTTGCTCGGCTCTGCAGGGCTGCGCCACAGCAGTGAAGTGGCTATCCTCAGCGCTAACTACATCGCCAAACGCCTGCACGATCACTTCCCTGTTTTATTCACAGGCACAAAAGGACGTGTTGCGCACGAATGTATTTTAGACCCTCGCCGATACAAAGCCGTTGGTGTAAGCGGTGAAGATATCGCCAAGCGTCTCATGGACTACGGATTCCATGCACCGACCATGTCATGGCCCGTCATTGGCACACTCATGGTAGAGCCAACCGAATCCGAGCCCTTCTCTGAAGTGGAACGCTTTATTGATGCCATGATTGGCATCCGCGCAGAAATCGCACGCATTGAACAAGGTGAATGGAGCCAAGAAGATAATCCCATTGTGAATGCGCCACACACTATGTCTATGGTCTTTGACGACACATGGGAGCACCCATACTCGCGCAAAACAGCTGCATTCCCCTTACCAGATCAAGATCAAAACAAATACTGGCCAACCGTTGCGCGTGTGGATAATACGCATGGCGACTTGAACTTAGTATGCTCCTGCCCTCCTATGATAGAAGCAGAGTAGGCATACCTATATCCCCCTGCTGCACTGTATTCCCATAAATCCAGTGCAGCAGACACCATGCTGAATACTATTTAAGGAACACCATGCAGGCACGAGGCAGCTGTTTTTGCGGTAAAGTCCAGTACCAAATAACCGAACATATCGGCATATTTCAATACTGCCACTGCTCACGTTGCCGCAAATTCACGGGCAGCGCACACTCAGCCAATCTCATGGTCAACCCACAGCAGTTTGCTTGGCTTAAGGGTGAGCAATACGTAAAACGCCATATACCAACAGAAACCAAACACTTCACTACCTGCTTCTGTACCGAATGTGGCAGCTCTCTTCCTTGGCTAGCGAAAACAGAAAAAGTCATCGTTATCCCTATGGGCACATTAGACGATAGCATAGACATAATCCCCACTCAGAATATTTTTTGGGCATCTAAAGCCTGCTGGTACACTGGAACGAATCAACTCCCTAAGCACGACACCCTCCCCACCAAATAACAGCCTAAACCAAACTAACTGCCTATAGTCCCCTCATGCACTTAACCTGAGCAGGTCAACTGCACACTACTCTGTATGCTGTAACCCATATCTATCTTACAAATACGGTAATAACGCGCTATAGACTCCCCTAATATATCCGTTAAGCGCTTATTGATTTTTGACACCACTTCAGATATACGGGGGGATAATTCGTGCTGATCACCTTCACCTACCCCCCATGTCTTCTTTACATCCTGAAAACGCCCTGCACTAGTAAGTGGCCTTAATAATTTAAGGAACAACGCTGTATCAAAAGCAGTCCAACTGACCCGCTCATTCACCTCAGTCTTACATAACAACAACTGATAAAAAGCAGCCTGTAGTGGCGGTAACTCCAGTGTTGTACCACCATGCAACATAAAGGACGCTTTCCCCCTCTCCCAATGAATGCTGGGGGGGTGCTGCATTTGTCTTATATAGCTTTTAATTTCCCCAAAACGCGTAATACGCTGTAAAAACGCTTGCGATAAATTATCACGCGCTGACAAAATCGGCAAACTAATCAGTGAAACACGCGCCTCTTTAGCATCTAACGCTTCACCGCTGGCTGTCACAACGGTCTCTTCTCTTGGATAATAAAAATCAGAGCACTCATACTGCTTATCAACCAAAACATGCGACAACACATCCTGTGGACGCGCATAAATAGACATTAAATAGCCCAGATAAAAGCTCATCGTTTTGCGCCCCCCTGCAAGTGAGGCATGCAAAATGCTATCGGTATCAGCCGTAAATTTTTGCACTAAACTGGCAAGCAAATCAGCACATAACACACTGTTCTCCACACTATTAACATCCTCAATAATACCATCTGTTGACATAATAGAATGAATCTTAAGCCAATCTTTAGGCATATCCTTTAGCCCAAAATCGGCACAAAATCGGCGCAAAACACCCCCTTGATCCAGCACACCCAATCGCTGCACACCCACCAGTGTGGTTACCACATGGATCTCAGTTGGTATAAAAGCAGGCTCTTGCTTAACTAAAGCATACAGTGTCTCCGTAATAACAGATGGACTAACACCTGCCACACACAATAAAATTTTCCGTTCAGTATTCATTTTTAGTACTGGTTTGCATTCGTATTTACAGCTGGTATTACAGCCCTTTTTATTATCCTGCATTATCGTCATTCATTACGACAGCAGCAACGTAATTGCAATAACACGTATTATCTAAACTATTGCCCCTTCACACCAGCTTT
This sequence comes from Gammaproteobacteria bacterium, assembly GCA_965219665.1. Taxonomy (GTDB): domain Bacteria; phylum Pseudomonadota; class Gammaproteobacteria; order CAKMZV01; family CAKMZV01; genus CBDCOD01. Next base: position 78,803 of record CBDCOD010000019.1, read on the forward strand.
TCAAATAACCACAACATTTCCATCTATTTTGACAACATTGTCCTTTTTTTACAGCAAACTTGCGCTTATTGAACTTGCTTCGATGCTCAAGTATAGTGCCGCCCAAGTTTGAGCAGAATACAACTTGCTTCATTTATAAAAAGCCACAACGGAGAAACTCATAATGTCACAGAAAACCATGTTGCAAAAATTTATACAAAAAAACCTTCACCTAAAAAGATATGCGGCACTCACTATGCTCGCTGGAGCTTTCTTGCTTTCTGGCTGTGCTGCCATAAAAACCGCAATTGAACACAGTGACTTGGAGGTGCAAACCAAAATGTCTAGCACCATCTTTTTAGAGATAAGTGATACGCTAGAAAAAACCATATACGTTGACATCCGCAACACCAGTGACAAGCCCATCAATGTATCTCCAGCCATCCAAACGGCGCTTCAGAAAAAAGGCTACACAATCGTTACTAAACCCAAAGATGCCTTTTACTTCTTACAGGGCAACATCTTATATGTCGGCGAAAAAAGCCCCTCTGCACTACAAGACCAAATGGCAGCAGGCTATGGTGCTAATGGTGCAGGCGTTGCAACGGGAGCTGCAGTCGGAATTCTGGCGTCTAGATCTGGAAACCGTGGAGAAGCTGCTGTAGCAGGCGCGGTCGTTGGCGGCGCTATTGAAGTCATCTCTGGCTCGCTGGTAGAAAACGTAACCTACTCCATGCTAACCGATATTCAAATATCAGAGCGCTCATCCGAAATAGTTGCTCAGACTCAAGAAAGCAATTTAAAGCAAGGCGAATCCTCCAGCGTGAAGCAAAGCAGTAGTAGGCAAACCAATCGCAAAAAGTACCAAACGCGCATTCTATCCAGTGCTAACCAAGTCAACTTAGACTGGGAGGCAGCAAGACCCGCTTTAGAAGAAGGCTTAGCAAAATCCATATCAGGTATTTTCTAAGCCCTATTACGCGATAGCTTCCAGCGTGTGGTGCTGCTTAAACCTCAAGTTGCACCACACTTTATAAAAGAATACCAACCAAGAGCCATAAGAGGACGATATGACCACACAAAAGTTACCACAGCCGCAGGCGATCGGTAACCAACAGCATACAAAAGGAGATATATTATGTCAGAAACACTATTTTTCATTATTTTTATTACACTCTGCATTGTCCTTGCAATAAAAACCAAAAGCCTGCCCTCAGCAGAGGAGCGGCACAAAATGCGCTTGCAGAAAAACCAGCAAAGACGATTAAGCCATGCTGGCAAAATCAGAAAAGCAAGAAGAAGCGGCTCAAGCCGTGGAGGAGGGTTAAACCATGTCGGGCTTGGCATGGCAGCGGGTGCAGCAGGATTGGCAGCATACAGCACCCTATCCAACAGCGATGATGCTATCGCTTCATCAAACACCTCTACAGCCTTTGATGATAGTTCCTCAAACATCACCAGTTTTGACATAAACCCTGCAAATGGACTGCCCATGGTGGATGGAATAGGTAGCATAGATATTGGAGGCAATACCTATGGCACCGACTCCGATACCTTTGATGATAGTTCCTCAAACACCACCAGTTTTGACATAAACCCTGCAAGTGGACTGCCCATGGTGGATGGAATAGGTAGCATAGATATTGGAGGCAATACCTATGGCACCGACTCCGATACCTTTGATGATAGTTCCTCAAACACCACCAGTTTTGACATAAACCCTGCAAGTGGACTGCCCATGGTGGATGGAATAGGTAGCATAGATATTGGAGGCAATACCTATGGCACCGACTCCGATACCTTTGATCATAGTTTCTCATCCTTTGATGACAGCTTTTCATCCTTCGATGACAGCTTTTCATCCTTCGATGACAGCTTTTCATCGTCCTCTTTTGACGATGATTGGTAAGTTACTTCAAAAAAACCACACTTTTAACCTTAATTTAACGCAAACATCAACCACTATAGGACAAATTATGAATAATCAAACTAAAACATCAACAGCGAACTCTACAACACAAGAAACAATAACCGTTCCCCCAAGCAACAATGCATTACCTGCAATTGGAGTAACCGGATTATGTACAGGGTTGACGCTCGGCATAATGATTATGATCATAGGGCTACAGAATTTCCAAGTCAGTTTACTTGCAGGCTTACCGAGCCTTTTATACGGCGCATTAATTTGTATCATAGCCATTGCATGGAATGCGCTCTTAAGTGGCTTTGCCACTATGGTTCAAGCGCAAGTGGACATCCGAAACGCCACTGTTTCAAAAAAATAAATAGCACAAGCAAAAAAATTCCAAGTAGAAAAAAAAATAGGCTATCATATAAAAAAATAAATAAAATGTGCTCTACTATGAAAACAATACTCACCACCAGACACCCTGCCACTGTGCAATGGCTTGCCCGTCAAGGCATTGCAGCAGAACAGGTCGATCATGTATCGTCTGACAGCATTACCCACCCGGTAAAACTCATTGGCAATGTCCCTCCAGCCATTGCCGCACAAGTATGCCAGCAAGGTGGCGAGTATTGGCACATTGACCTTGATTTACCTCAAACCATACGCGGCAAAGAACTCAGCGTTTCAGACTTAGAACAATATAAGGCTAAAATAATCCGCTATCACATTGAACAAATCACCTCTTAAACGGCACCAAAACTATGGAATTTATCAATCCTTTTGCAAACAACACGCTAACGGCAACCTATCAAATCAACACCCCCATGTTTTTAGGCGGTGCCGATGGCTGTGCAGATACCATAACCCCCCAATCTTTTAAGGGGCTCATGCGCTTTTGGTGGCGCGCATGGCAGTGGCAACATGCCAAGGGCAGCGACGATTCAGAAAAACTGGCTGACCTACACCACAAAGAAGCCCTACTCTTTGGCTCCAGCGCACCAAAACCAAACACAAAAGACAAAAAGGAACTCTACGGTCAAGGTGCCTTTACTCCATAATCATTCGCCACGAGGAGCTCGAAAAACTGACCAACTGAGAACACGCAGAGTAAATTCAAATACCTTGCCTACGGCAATGCAATCGTTCAAAAAAGCAAATCCCGAAAAGGATACATCAAGAACGCACAAAAGAACATACGAATCAAAAAAATGCACTTTTAAGCAGTTCAAGCTTACTTTAATAGACACAAGTACAGTTGACAGCTGAAGCATCAAGGCTATGATGACGTAACCATAGACGCAACAACTTGACAACGACTTACTTAGACCTAATTGGAACTGGTAGGTAGTCTGGGCAGTCGCAAATCACGCAAAGGTTTCGGCAGTTCTATTCAGAAATAAGATGATTTTCTCTCACCCGCAGGTAATATCAAGAAAAAGTACTAAATGCACTTCTCAATGCCTACAACCAGATATGACATGCGCGCTCCGTATCACTGCATTTTCCAAACTAATAAAATACGTAGCTGGCAGGCAGTGACAAAAAAAAACGACTCAACTGCATTGCTCCGCTTCCTGACAAGGTCATTACCTGAAAGAGCTAGAACAAATGAGTGGTGCCTTTCCTCAGGCAACCGCCAAAAAGAAGGCATGAAAAATAAACGTCAACTGCTTGGTCTTAACGATTAAAGACATTAACGATAAACGATCGTCATAGCGCGCCCGTCTTTTTCCACATTCCATCAACAACAGTTCAAGACCCAAATATACGTTACTTCTTATGCCATCAAACATGTACTTCACCCAGCACCTGCGCTCTTTGAGAAAACAACCATAGATGAAAAGAAGGGGCTGGCTGCCGTCAAGAACTATGTAAACAATATAGCTCAAACCACGCAAAATTAAAACATGACAAAAAAATACTTTCACCTCACCATCGGCCCCGTGCAAGGGTTTATAGCCAGCGCGCGCCGTACCCGCGATTTATGGGCAGGATCCTTCATCCTCTCCACGCTATCTGCCGTTGCCATGCGCTCCGCTATCGCTCAAGAGAGCACAACAATCATTTTCCCCGCTGCTGATAAGGGCTCTCTGCAATGGTTGGAACCCTCTAATACCCAACCTGAACGATTCCCTAACTACCCCAACCGCTTTATGGCAGAAGTGCCAGCAGACTTTAACCCCCAAGCCGTAGTTACAGACATCAACGCAGCGTGGCAATCAATCGCCAATGCAGTCTGGACAGCAGACTTTCAAAACGCCAACGCAGAAACCAAAGCAATCTGGGATAGACAAGTTGCACATTACTGGGAAATAAGTTGGGTGCTGACAGATGACCGAAAAGACACCAGTGCCTTAGATCGGCGCAAAAACTGGCGCAGCCACATCCCCCCTGCAGAACCCGGTAATAAATGTATGCTCATGGACAGCTTACAAGAGCTCTCCGGCAGCCTACAGGCAAGCACTATAGAACGACAAACATTCTGGAAAAAACAAGCACAAGTAAGCAAGAGATTAGATATAAGCGCCAAAGAACATTTAAGTGCCATTGCCTACATCAAACGCCGCCTAATCATTGCTCTTAAAGAAGGTATCCAGGCAGAATTAACAGGATGGCAATTAAACCTCAAAATAAATCCAAGTGATGCCAACGAAGACGACATTCGCTCTCAAGCACCCTCCACCGCTCACATTGCCGCCGTCGATTGGCTAAAAGCCATTAAAAACAAAATGCAAGATGATCAAACAGCCGAAGAAAAAATCAAAACCAACATCCGTAGATTGATCGAATCCATTGAAGGCATACCCCAAACCAATCATTTACTCAAAAGCGAAAGCAATTCGACTCTCATTAAAGACAACAGAAAAAATTCTAACTTTAATAATCTTAGTTACTGTGAAGCCAGTCTGTTTTATCCACACCTTATCAATTCCCGCTTAGACTTGGAACTCACACCCGACAACGAGCGAAAGCTGCTCGACAACCTCAACGCACTATGCGAGCGCGTAGACAAAAAGCCCACTGCCTTTTATGCAATACTGTGCATGGATGGCGACAGCTTTGGGCAATTCCTGAGCAACTCACAAAACCACGCCAAAATCAGCAAAGGGCTAAATGCATTCACTAAAGAAGTGCCGAAAATAGTAAAACAACATACAGGCTTCACCCTCTATGCCGGCGGTGAAGATGTGCTTGCCATGCTCCCCATTAGCCAAGCCATTGCTTGCGCCCATAAGCTGCAACAAGAATTTACTGCAATTTTTCAAAGTAAGCTGAATAAGGGCGGAGAGAACGTACTGCCCACCATCAGCGCCGGCATCGTCTTTAGCCACCTCAAAATGCCGCTGATGCAAAGCATAAGCCGCGCCCATGAGGTCTTAGACGACATTGCCAAAGAACAAACCGGGCGTAATGCCATCGCCTGTGAAATCAACAAACCCTCTGGTCGTACCGCACAATGGGCAATGCCTTGGGACAAGGCAGCCGATGACGATGATAACAGCGCTATGATGATTAGCACTATTAGCGAGACATTAAAAGAGAAAAATCAAGCCGATGCCTCTTTTTCTACCAAATTCCTCTATCACTTTCGCAATAGTTATCACTTATTCAAAGATAAGAACAGCCATGAGGCAATAAGCAAAGATCTGCTCACTGCCTTAGTGATCAGCAACCTACAACAAAGCAAAGGGCGCGCTGCTGAACTCAGCGCAGCAGAACAAAAACTTGCCAAACAAATCATCGATCAATCCTGGATTTATAAATCAGATAGCAAAGGGCAGCCCATACAAAGCGACCAAATAAGTGATGCCTTCGTAATGCTCGCCCGCTTCTTAGCCACTGATGGCATAGACGGAGGGAACCGCACATGAACAACACCATGCAAACCACCCACATCACCCTCACCCCCAACGACAGCCTGTTCTTTCGTGAATCCCGCCCTATGGAATCAGTCGGCGGCGCTATCCTAGAAAGCCAGTTTCCACCCAACCCCCAAACCCTTATTGGCGCCCTAAAAGGCTATGTTGGCGAGCAATATGGTGTGGACTTTAAAACCGTTCGCGAAAACACTAAAAAGGGCAAGCCCTATACAAAAGAGGGCTTCACCATGGACTTTGGTGACAGCAACGCAGACCTCTCCATAACCGATATGGCACTACGCCATCAAGACACGGGCATAGGCACAGACTACTACCCTGCCCCTCTCTTTGTGGCTTACAGCGAAACCGATAAGCAATATGCTCTCATTCAACCCAGTGCGCAATCAACTGAATGCGATTTAGGCAACGTACACTTACCCACCCTCCCTAAAGAGAAGACGGGCTATAAACCCTTAGAAAACGCTTGGCTGAGTAGTAAAGACTACACCAATGTCCTTCAAGGCAAACTGCCCACGAGCCACCTTAAAAAAAGCGCCATCCTTAAGGATGAGTTTCATCTTGGCATCAGCATTGACAAAGAGAGCAACACCGCAGAAGACCACAAACTCTATCAAAGCATGCACACCCGCCTCAAGCAAGGCATGCAGCTGCATCTCACGCTCCGACACCGTAAAGACATACAAATCAACAACGGAACCATCCGCTTAGGCGCAGAAGGAAGAAGTGCCCAACTCACAATCATCGAATCGCCCGAAAGCATCACCTCCACCCCTAAAAATAACAAAATAAGCCTAATCTTAACCACCCCCGCACTGTTCAAAAACACAGACGCACTGCATGAAGCAATAGCGCAATACGGCACCCTGATCAGCGCCTGCTTAGGCAAAACCACCCGAATGGGCGGCTGGAATTTAGCCCAAAATCAACCACGAGAAGCCATCTCAGCCATTCCCGCTGGCAGCACGTGGTTCGTTGAGGCAAGCCCTAACGCATGCCCCCCTGCCGCCATTGGCGAGCAAACAACTAAAGGCTTTGGCATCGTCCGTTGCGGCACCTGGCAGCACCTATAAACACCCCAAAATTGAGGAATATAATATGAAAAACACCATACTTGGACTACACGCACAAACCGCCATCCACGCAGGATCAGGGCAATCATTGGATGTCATCGACCTCCCCATTCAGCGCGAAGCCCACTCAGGCTACCCCGTTATCTTTGGTTCATCGCTCAAAGGCGCCCTGCGCGCCCATGCTGACCACAACAACGCTGAACACCTCAGCACCATCTACGGTTCAGAAAATGCGGAACACGCCAGCGCCATCCGCATCAGCGATGCCAAGCTCATCGCCCTGCCGGTGCGCTCACTCACCACCCACTTTCGCCTTGTAACCTGCCCACACCTCTTAGAACGCCTCAACCGCGACCTCGCCCAAATTGGCAAGAATACATTAGAAATACCCAGCGTTAAAAATGAAACTGAGATTCGCACCGCTGATCAAAAAGATCAAACAAACCTATTCTTAGAGGAGTACCGCTACACCGTACGCACCTGTGGGAAACTACCGCACTGGCAACAACAAATAGCGGAACTCACCGGACAAAACAGCGAACAGTTAGCAAACCTATCCGTCATCTCCAATGACCAGTTTGCTCACATCTGCCAAACCGCCACTGCCATTGCCCCACACATTGCCATTGACAATAAAAACAAAACCGTCAAAGGCGGCGCACTCTGGTTTGAAGAAACCCTACCCCCCGAAACGCTCCTCTACAGCCTCATCAGCGCGGTTGATGCTCGACATAAAGACACAACATTAAAAGCGACTGAAGTGCTTAACGCATTCAAGCAGCCTCTAACAGAAAGCTATCTCCAAGTCGGCGGCAACGAAACCGTGGGCATGGGTTGGTGCAAGGCGACGGTAACTGGAGGTGCACAATGAGTAATACGATTACACCCCAAACCATTGAGCAACAGCGCGCAGCGTTTGCATACCAATTAGTCACAGCTCATAAAAAGAACGATCGACTCAAAGCCTACGCCCGTAACCTACCAGGCATGATACTCACCAACGGCTTTGGGCAAGCCATGGCGTTTTGCCTATCTAAAAGCGGCAAGAATAACAGCAATGAAGAACAAGCCTATACAGCCCTGCAACAAGGCATCTTTGAATGGCTTGGGGCTGAACCGCAAAAACTGCTTAATGGTGGCTCAGACATCGTTGCCGCCATTACTGAACTTGACCAACACCGATATCAACTCGCCACTGCCGAAGCCCTTGCTCTATGCAAATGGATCAAGCAACTCGCCACCGCTCTCATTGAAGATACAGACTAAAAACACCGACTAACCCAACTTCTAAGAAAATGCCCATGTCAAACCCATCAATGTTGCCACTACACAAATCTTGTAAAGACGCAGCCAAGCAATTAGATTCACACCTTGGTCTCTCAGGTTCACACCTTGGTCTCTACTTTGATAAATACTTCTCCTACTCCCGCTCTCCAAATAATAACATTGAAGCCGCACCTGAAAACAAAAAAGAATTTCTAAAAAAATTCAACAAAGCTAACATCCCACCATCGCTTGAAAATGCCAACATCAATCAAGTACGACTCATCCAAAAATTAAACGGCACATTCAAAGCCTTCAAAACCACCTCCTCCTTTGTAACCGGCATGGGGCAAGATCACCCCTTAGAAAATGGCTTTGCTTTTCACCCCACCTACGGCACCCCCTACCTCCCCGGCAGCAGTGTCAAAGGCATGCTGCGCCACTTCTTTACCCACCACTACCAATGGGGAAATGAAGATAAAGCAACATTCCTCAACCAAGTATTCGGCAGCGATAATCCCAAGCAACCCGCCATAGGAAACTACCTGTTTTTTGATGCCCTCCCTACCGAGACCGTCACAATGCACACCGAAATCATGACCCCGCACTACGGCGATTGGTACGCAAAAGGAGGCGACAAAACAGAAAATACAAAAAACGACACATCATCCCAGGCGATTGGCACGAACCAATCCCTATCCAATTCCTTGCTGTCAAAAACGCCACCTTCCTCTTTGCCATCGCCCCGCGCAATGGCACAACCGAGCAGCCTGACTACCTCTCCTTTCTCTTTAAAGGACTCGACTGCATCCTCATGCACCTTGGCGCTGGTGCCAAAACTGCCACCGGCTTCGGTTATATGGCTTTTAATGAAGAACAAACTGAAAAATCAGAAGAAAATGCGCTAACCCCCGAAGAAAAGAAAGAGCGCGAGCGAAAAATTGAAGAGCAGAAGCAAAAAGAGATTAAAGAGAATGCATGGAAAGAAACTAAAGCAAAAGAACAGGCAGAAGCAGCAAAGCGAGCAGCATTTGACAGCACCCTATCTACAACAGATAAATGGTTTTTAGAGAAAAACTATGCAGAATGCTCTCCAGATGGCGATGCCCTGGTTTTCAAAATAACCAAGCCCAACAAGGCACTCAAAGACCCTGACTTATCCTCAAATTTTGAGTTAAAGAAGGCGGTCATTGAAGTCATACAGGTGCATAAAGAAAAACCCTATTCCCACACCTTCTGGGACAAAACAATACGCAAAAAGGTCAACGATTCACTCAAAAAAATGAAATAATCCTGAACACATAAAAGCAATACGCCATAATGCTTATGCTCAATGCACACAGCTATTAACCAACTATGAACTTAGAACTTATGCAACTAATAGAACAATTCGGCTTTAGCCTCTTCGTCTTCGCTTTAATCACCCTTCTGCTCATCTACCTCCTGATGGGCATAAAAATCGTACCGCAAGCACAGCAATGGGTTATTGAGCGATTAGGCTCCTACAATCGCACCTTAGACGGTGGGCTCAACTACATCATACCCATCGTTGACTCTACACGCGCCAAATACCAAACACAAGAACAAGTCATTGACATTCCCTCGCAGCGCGTTATCACCCGTGATAACGTTTCCATCTCTATTGATGGACTCGTATTCATCCGCATCACCAACGCCAAACAAGCCATCTATGGCGTATTAGACATGCGACACGCCATCTCACAATTGGCACAAACCACGCTCCGCTCCGAAATTGGCAAAATGGACTTAGACGACTCCCTCTCCTCACGCGACCACCTTAACGCCGCACTCCTCACCGCATTAGATAATGCTGCAGGTGGCTGGGGTGTCAAAGTAACGCGTGTAGAAATATCTGACATTGACGTACCCAGCGAAGTCAAAACAGCCATGGAACTGCAACTGCGCGCCGAGCGCGAACGCCGCGCCACTGTTACCAAAGCCGAAGGCGATAAAAACGCCGCCATTGCTCAAGCCGAAGGCGAGCGGCAACGTGCCTTTAAAGAAGCTGAAGCTATTGAGCGCACGGCAGACGCTAAACAATATGAGCAAATTCAACTTGCCGAAGGACAAAAGCAAGCGATGGAACTCATCAACCTGGCAATGGAAAACAACCCCCAAGCTGCCGATTTTTTACTTGCAAAAGACCGCATCAAAGCCTTCAATGACCTTGCCAAAAACACCAGTCAAGACAAAGTTATCGTACCGTACGAAGCCAGTGCCCTCGTTGGCGCACTCTCAATTATCACTGAGAACCTTACTAATAAAAAATGACCACTCTACTCATCCCAGCTATACCCGCGTGGTATCTCATCATCATCGGCATAGCCATTGTTGGTGTTGAACTGTTTTTCATGAACCTATTCGTCATACTCTGGTTTGGACTGGCAGCCATATTCATTGGTGCCCTCAACTTATTTTTACCCTTTTCTCACGGCGAATATCAACTACTACTCATTGCACTAATCGGCAGCACTGCCCTGTTCATGTATCATAAAAAATACAAACCATCACGCACCAAAAATAAACACTTAGACTCCTATACTACAGGTGGAACAGGTAGCGTAATCACCACTAATCAAGGCATTAAAATCAATTATCAGGGAACGCTCTGGAGCATTGCCCCACCAGCCCCCACCAACCTAAAAGACGGCGACAACGTCATCATCAAAGAAATCAAGTCCAATCAAGTCGTTTTATGATTCTCATATCACTGATTGGACCACAAATTCTCCCCAATATTTTTGCGCTCCGACACTACGGCAATGAAATCAGCAAGCACTTCATACTCTGCGATAAAAACCCTAAAAATCTGGCAGCTGCCCAATTGCTTAAAGATTTTTGTGAACCAAGCGGCATGCCAACCATCGTCATAACAGCCAACCTCAAACAAGCCCACAGTTGCTACAACGTTTGCTGCCAAATCATTGAAGACAACCGTGCCGTGCAAACCATTCTCAATGCCACCTGTTCGCTCAAAACTGCCGCTCTTGGTGCTTTCATGGCAATGCAACAGCACAATCAGCGCACCATCTATGTTGACGGGCAAAGAATCCAACGCGTCCACCACTCAGAGGATCACAACACCATCGCCCCTATTAAAGCCCGCATCAGTATTGCAGACTACCTACAAGCATACGGCTTTAGCATCACACCCTCTACCCAAGACCACACCATAGGGGAAAAATTTGGCAACTACCTCTTCGACGACAACTTGCTCAGAATATGGATGAGGGATAGTAAATACACCCCCCACGAACGGATTGCAAAATGGCTCAGAAGCAACAACATACTCGCAGGCAACCGCACGATAAAACCTGAAAAACGGGCATGGTATTCTGGCACCTGGTTTGAGCAATGGGTCTATGTCACACTGAAAAAACACTTTGCAAAAAATCCTGCTGTATCCGACATTTGTAGCAGCTTTAAGGTGAAAAAACATGCAGAAAATGAAATAGACGTTGCCTTTGTTCATAATAACATCCTGCACCTGATTGAATGCAAAGCAGGAAAGCCCGAAAAACAAAGCCAAGAAGGCCTGCGCTTCTCCAGCGTTGCTGAAACCATTGGTGGCACCTACACCAAATGCGCCGTACTATTTTTGCGCCCAACAAAAGACACCATAAAAGAACGCGCCAGCGACACCACCAACTTACACTACATTGACAACATTGAAAACACAACCGACTTATGCACCAAAGTAGATCAATGGCTTGAAAAATCAAATTTCTCATGAACCCCAAAAACAACCCGGCACAAAACTTTAAGCTAAAAAATGCACTCACTAGCACCTTTGGCAGTCTGGACCTAACAACCATAGGAATCGCCATACTCCTATTAGCACTTATTGGCTGGAGCGCAGACAGCCTACTCAACACCCTCACCTTTAGCATAGCTTCCCCCTTAACGCACCTTAGCATAGCAGCACTATCACTCGCTGCCTTATCCCTTCTTATAAAAATACTGCATAAAAAAGCACAAGGCATAGGCAACAACCTCCTCATTGAAGCCACCCAAAACAAACCCAAACGCTTAGATGCCCAAAACCTTATTTTTATCGTATCGCCTGCAAGGCACTTTGCCGATATAGATAAAAAACTACAATGCCCAGATACACAAAAAAACCTACAAGAATTGATAGAAGAAGAATCCACAGAAACGAAACCGACTACACAACCCAAAAAAAAATACCAATGGTATATGCCCTATAGCACCATCAAAGAACATCAGCCCAAAAACATCTATCCCATCTTTACTTCAGGCGAATATGGCAGCAGTAAACAAAAAGAGACTTTCTTAAATCTCTTTAGAGGCATATTCCCCGACAAAACCATTCATGATGCAGATTATCAAACCCTACAATCCACCGATTTGACTGAGCTATCCAAAGCCTACGACAAGATAGAACAAAAAGTTCTCAACGACGACAAATACCGCCCCAACCAAATTCTCGTTGATGTAACAGGCGGTCAAGCCTCCATGAGCGCCATGCTCGCTGTCAACTCCACCATTGATGATGCCATCATCAGCTACGTGGACACCAATGACTATAAAATTCACTACTTTGACTTTCGCAGCCACAACCCATCAGAAGAATGAATGCCTTCCTCCCGCTATTCAAAATCCAAATAACCCTTACAGCCCTATCCTCTATTACATTTCGCACTCCCCATCACAACATCATTTTAGATGCCTTCCTACGCTCACTCCTCAGCCAAGAGCAAAAAAAACAATACGCCACCACGCTTATCATCAGCCCCCAAACACCAATCCAAGCCATCACATACGGCAACGCCTACACCTTTAACATCACAGCCATTAACAATGCCCTTCTGCTTAGCCGGCTACTATTCCAACTCAAATCCTTACCATTCTCTGCCCGTATTCGAGACACAACAGCCCCGCTACGCCACAACCTCAAATTCCACCAAGCCACCTGTATGCACACAGGTCATAAAGCCAACAGCATTAAAGACCTCACCCCAATCCAAGCCATAGACCTTGAAAACAGAGCATTAGAACTCGCCTCGCATAGCCAGCTCCCCATAACCCTAAACTTAGCACGCCTCAAAAAAAGCCACCTTAAAAAAACCAGCAACACCGAACAAAACTTCGCCCAAAACAGCACCGAACTAACCGCTGAACTCCTATTAGAGCGCATCAACACCACCATAAGCCACCTACACCGTGCGCTCAACATAAATGCCACACCGCAGCCCCCTCTTCCTACAGCCACCACAACAACGCAATACTGCAAATGGATAAACCTACCCTACTTTGACAAAAACAAGCAGGAAAAAACATGCGGCGGACTCAACGCACAACTCACGCTAAGACCGCAAAACTGGTCATTGGACCACTACCGCCAACTGGCACTGATTGAACACGTAGGCATTGGACAACGCCGCACATCTGGTTTTGGCACGCTCACCATCAACGCATGAAAATTCCCCTACCGAAACTACCTTCCCAGCAAGCCCTCAGCGTTGACCTCCAGTTTATACAGCCCCAAAATCTTCCACTCTACCATGAACCTGTTATTCAAAATGCACTCAAGGCACTCACCCGCCAACTGCTCCCCTCAAACACCTCCACCCCTTTTACCCTCATCTGCCCCGAAAGCGCCCGCACCCACTATCCTGCAAACACCTCCTACTACTTTTGCATAATCAGCCTCAGCATAGACTCCATACAACCCCTCTGGCAGCAACTCATCATCAAACTGCGCCAACTCCCGATAGAATCAACGCCCTTTATCAAAAACTGCACCCTCATATCGCTACGAAACCTCTTAGACGGCACGCCCGTATCCAATGCCCAATCCTTAACCCAATACACCTTTGACTTAGCACTATCGCAAGCAACAGACTGGCGCAACACACAAACCACAACCCTTAATTGGCGCTGGATTAGCCCTGCCCATACCCCTATCGGCAACACCTTATGCCGCGATAAAACCGAGCTATCTGCCAAACACCTCTGTGAACAAATCGCACACAGCCTATACGATCTCATCCAGCACAATAACAGCACCGAAACAAACCACTTATTTCATCTATGGACTCAATCCCAGTACAAGCATATAGCAATACATAAAGCCGATCTATATTGGATAGACACCCCTTATCACCCAAATCAAACCAATTTCTCTGGCATATCAGGTAACTTTACATTTAGCCTGTCTGAAGAGGCCCCCACCAAATTATTAGCCCTCATCATCTACGCTCAGAATATTGGCATTGGCCTTAATTACCAAAAAGGATTTGGCAAATACCGCCTCTCAAGCCCAAACGATACGTACTTCTCCACACTATCCAACCACTGCATGCCCATCACGCGCTGTGAATCATTGCTCAAGCACTTTACGCACCCCCAAATGATTGAACGCGCCATTGCAGAATTAGAGCAAAAACCCAACATCGACAAGCTCAGCGACAAAACCCATGCCCAAATACAATCTGCCATTGGTCAAGTTCGCAAACAAGATTACACCCCTCCTAATTTATTTGGGTTCACCACGCCTAAAAAAGACGGCACCGACCGCCTACTCGCTGTCGCTCCCCTATATGATCGCATCCTACAAAAAGCCTGTGCCATCGCACTCACACCCACCTTAGAAGCTATCATGAGCCAAGCCTCCTTCGGCTACCGCAAAGGACTATCACGCCAGCAAGTCCGCTATGCTATTCAGCAATACTACAGGCAAGGCTACAAGTGGGTCTTGGAATCCGACATTGATGATTTCTTTGACTCCATTAACCGCACGCTACTCATCAATCGCCTTGCCAGTTTTTTTGGCCCTGACCCACTATGGAACCTCATGGAACAATGGCTCAACAGACCCATAATCTATCAAGGGCACACTATCCAACGTCCCGATGGCATACCACAAGGCTCACCTCTCAGCCCACTACTAGCAAACTTTATTCTGGACGACTTTGACTCTGACCTTGAAGCCTATGGTTTCAAACTCATTCGCTTTGCTGACGACTTTGTTATTCTCTGCCGCTCTAAATCTGAAGCCATAGAAGCACGCAGTGCCGTAACGAAACATCTCAAAGAAATCAATCTCAAACTCAATCCAGAAAAAACCCACATTAGCGAAATAGACCACGGGTTCCGCTTTTTAGGTTACCTTTTCCACGAAGAGGCTGCTATTGATATTTCAGGAACCACCCAAGACGGATCCAACTCCTACAGTGCCGACAACGCACCCCCTAACCTACCTAACTGGCTACTCACACTCAGCCAAAAAACCATCGCCCCTGTCACCACAGATGACAAACCCCAACACCACCTCGGCAACATAGAACAAAGCGGCACACACATCATCCTAGCAGGCGACGCCCAAACCCTCAGCACCGACAACAACAACCTCATCGTCAAAAAAGACAAAACAATCACCTACAACATCCCATGGGAACAAATCCACGCCATCACGCTCATCGGGCTACACCACATCACCATCCCCGCTCAGCATACCGCCCTTGAAAAACGAATCCCCATATATCTTGCCCGCCGCAATGGTGTCTATCTTGGACAATTAACCAGCAACCTACCCGCTCAAAACAGTTATAAAAACTGGTTCACCCAAATCCAAGCCTTTGACAACGCTAGCTTTGCGCTACACAGCGCACGCAACATAGTAGAAGCTCGCATCCACAACCAAATGCAACTCCTTATAAAACGCAAAACACAAACAGCCGCCATAAAAACAATACGCCACAAGCTCACTGCCCACAAGAAAAAAACGCAAAGTGCAACCAGCCTACAAAGCCTCAACGGCATAGAAGGAAGCGCAACTAAACAATATTTCAACGCCCTAAAAACCCTGCTTCCCGAATGGGCACAATTCAAAACCCGCACTCGCAGACCACCCACTGACCCATTCAACGCCCTACTATCCTTAGGCTACACCATCCTCTATACCCACATAGACTCCATACTCCACACCGCAGGTCTCCTTACCTTCAAAGGCATATACCATCAACAAAGCCCTAATCACTCCGCTCTCGCCTCTGACTTAATGGAAAGCTATCGCCATATCATTGAAAGCGCCTGCCTGCACATCATAAGGCAAGGAGCCATTAAACAAGAAGACTTTACGCACGACCCACAAAAAGGCACCAGACTACAAGCACAAGCCCGCCGCCGTTTTGTTTACACAATCTTGCAGCGCATTGAAAAATTTAGCAAAGAACAAACGCTGCACCAACATATCTACTCCCAAGCACAGTTACTCAAACAAGCAATAGATAAACAACAACCCTTCAAACCCTATAAAACAAAATGATCAGCTATCTTATCTGTTTTGACATCAGCGACGATGCCACTCGCGCAAAAATAGCGCGTACGCTTGAACAATATGGAATCCGTGTGCAATACTCCGTTTTTCAATGCCACTTCAGAACAGACGCCCACAAAAACCACCTACACCTAAAACTACATGCCATCACCAATCAAAAAAAAGAATACAGCGCAAAAATATACTTCTACAATCTCAGCAAAGCAACCATTGCCCAAAGCCATGATCTACACAACCGACCCATAGGAATGCAACCGGCCTACGTCATTTTATAAAAACCACTGCACAATCCATTCCAATCCACAGAAATAGCAAAAATAGAGATAAAACAAAGAGATAATAAACTTTTCACCCCCTTAAAATCAATGGACACCCTGACCAACAAAATCTAAAAATAAAAGTCAAATAAATCAATGATTTACAACAAAAATTTAAGTTTGATTATAACGAAAAGGTTGAGTGCGCTTTAAAATCAATGGCTTACAATCGAAATATCCAAAAAA
>CBDCOD010000020.1:0-92471 GCA_965219665.1 Gammaproteobacteria bacterium
GGCCTCAAAAATTAAACAGGTTCCAATTTCCTGAAAGCCAAGAAATAGGTTTTACGACTATTGATACTTATTTGAATTTTGCTATTTCTTTAGCTAAAGAGACTAATAACTATGCAACCATCAATTATGCAATAAAAGCTATCGCTAAAAAGGATTTATCAAAAAGAGCTACTGAACTTTATAGTAAAAAAGTGTTGTCATTATCATTAAGATATGCTTATTTACTACCACTAATTGAAAGTTATGTCTTTTCTTTTGATGATTTAATTCTGAAAAAGAAAAATTCTAAATTGATTACACTGGACGAAATAATCTTAGGTAAAGTTTACTTATATGATTTTTTTAACAAGTACCTTGGGGAACTTTTCAAATTTTCCCTTGAAAGAGGCAGTACTGACGCTCTAGCTTATTGTTTTTATTTTGCAATTAAATATAAGATAAAAATTGCATATTACGAAGATACTTCCAGCGAAAAAGTGATAGAGCTAAATGATTGTATATCTATGTTGTTAGCTTGGAAATATGTGAAAGTGAATGAATTGTGTACGGAAAAATTTAAGAAAAAATTTGAAGACATTAAACAAGATGAACGAGAGCAAGATAAATTTTGGCTGTTTATATATGAATTTACTGAAAAGGAAAGCGATTTACCTGAACAACAATCTTTTTTGAAAGAACTCAAAAAAAACCAGAAATCATTTATGAAGTTTTAGAGTATGCAGTTAACACAAAAACAAAAATCAGAGGGCTGGCGCATCGTTAAATTTGGGGAGATCGCCAAAAGCGTGAGTAAGCGCGTTGACCCGTCAGAAACGGAATTAGAAGTTTATGTCGGACTTGAGCACCTTGATCCTGACAATTTACGCATAACCCGTAGAGGTGTACCAAGTGTTGTGAAGGGACAGAAGCTTTTGGTGAAGCCCGGCCAGATCATCTTTGGAAAACGCCGCGCCTATCAACGAAAAGTCGCCGTTGCTGATTTTGAAGGCATCTGTTCAGCGCATGCAATGGTGCTGGAAGCGATCCCAGAAGCCGTAGTGCCTGAATATCTGCCATTCTTTATGCAATCAGACATGTTTATGGAGCGTGCTGTTGCAATTTCAGAAGGCTCTTTGTCACCCACGATCAAGTGGAAAACACTTGCCAGGCAAGAATTCCCACTGCCGCCCCGCCCACGGCAGGAGGAGATAGTCATTTTATTGAATCGTATTGAGCATGTAAGAAAAGACAATAACGACGGTGAAGCTAATTTTTCTCAACTGAGAAAAGTTCTGATTCAGGAAATTATGAAATCTGAGTGTGATCAAGTATCAATCCGAAGTATCGCAGATGTTATTGCTAGTCCAGTTAACAAGAAATCGGTTAAAGGCCAACCACCAGTTCGTTTATGTAATTACATGGATGTCTATTCCAATAACGCTATACATGGCCAAATCGATTTCATGAAGGCTACAGCGTCGAGTAGTGAAATATTACGTTTTACTCTTCAAAAAGGTGATGTTGTAATCACAAAGGACTCGGAAGACCCATACGACATTGCAACTCCATCTTTTATTGCTGAGGACATAGATAACCTTGTTTGTGGCTATCATTTGGTAATCTTGAGACCCAAGAATAATCTGATTAATGGTCGCTTTTTATTTCACTTACTAAATAGCTACTGGGCAAGACACCGTTTCTACCCGTATGCACAAGGAACAACCCGATATGGCATTGTTTCAGATGCATACGATAAAATTAAAGTCCCACTTCCTAGTATGGAAAAGCAAGGTGTTTATGCTGATGCACTTGATTCATTGAATCATCAATTTGAAATCATTCGAAATAGGGACAGTATTTATAGTTCCATGCAAAGGAAAATAATAGATAGAGAATTATTAGGAGGCGCAGCATGAGCGGATTTAACGAAGCCAATACCATCGAAGAAGCCATCCGCGATCGTTTGTGTGGCTTTTCTGGTCAAGGTAGGCTGCAAGTTAAACAACCGTCAGTTACATATGGAGGGTTTACTATCAGCGATTCATGGCAGTTTTTTCACAGCACAGATTTGCCGCGTGAGGCTCAGGATGTGCTGGTCGAAAGTTGGTTAAAAGAGGCGCTGTGTCGTCTGAATCCCGATATTGCCCAGACCGAAGAAAAAGCCGATGAGGTGATTTATAAACTGCGCGGTGTGTTGCTGGAGGCCAGCCATAGCGGCCTTGTTCGCGCCAATGAGCTATTTACCGAGTGGTTGCGCGGTGAAAAATCCATGCCGCTTGGCAAGGATGGCGAGCATATCACCATCAATTTGATTGATTATCACGACATTGAAAAAAACCAGTATGTGGTGTCACAGCAAGTGCCGTTCATGGGCGCAAAAAATGCCTTCTTTGATCTGGTGCTGTATGTGAACGGTATTCCGCTGGTGGTTGGGGAAGTCAAAACACCGGTGCGCATGGCGATCAGCTGGCAAGACGGTGCCGCTGATTTTATGGGCGGTGATAAGCATTACTGGGCTAATCAGAGCAGTTTTTTCGTGCCGAACCTTTTGTGTTTCGCCACAGAAGGTAAAACCTTTGCCTATGGTGCGGTGAATGCTGGGTTCAAACACTGGATGCCATGGCATAAAACCACAGACGGCGATGAAATCCCGCAAAGCATGAACACGGTTCTGACCAGCGCCGAACGCCTATTGGAGCCACAAACTTTATTGGAATTGCTGCAATCTTTTGCGCTTTATTCAGCCACCAAGCTACCCAACACCAATGTAATCAAACGCATCAAGCTGTTGCCTCGCTACCCACAATATGAAGCAGCCAAGCAAATCGTTGATCGTGTAAAAAGCGGCGAAATCCGTAAAGGTCTGATATGGCACTTCCAAGGTTCCGGTAAATCCTTGCTAATGCTCTATGCGGCAAAGATGCTGAAAGCTGATCCTGATTTGAAAAATCCAACCGTGGTGGTTGTGGTGGACCGTGTTGATCTGGATAGTCAAATCAATACCACCTTTGATAATGCCGATGTGAAAAACGTCACCCCGGTGAAGTCCTGCAAACAGCTCTCCAAAGAGCTGGAACATGACAGTCGGAACATCCTCGTCACCACTATATTCAAATTCGATGACGTGGAAATTGATGAGCACAACAAGGACGGCCTGAACCCACGCGAGAATATCATTGTACTGGTCGATGAAGCGCACCGCACACAAGAAGGTATGCTGGGGGAGAAAATGCGCTGGGCCTTGCCGAATGCCTATTTCTTCGGTCTAACAGGCACACCAATTTCACGAACCGACCGTAATACCTTCAAGTTGTTTGGTGCTGATGATGATAAAGGCAGATACTTAAATCGCTATTCTTATCAGCAGTCTATCCGTGATGGTGCGACCTTGCCGATGAAATTTGATCCACGGTTGGCCGAATTGCGTGTGGATCAAAGGGCGATTGACGAAGCGTTCGATGAATTAGCGCAAGAAAATAATTTAACAAATGAAGAGAAAACACAACTGTCGCAAAAGGCTGGCAAGCTAGCACATCTACTCAAGGCTCCTAAGCGCATGGAAGCAATTGCTAACGACATACAGGAACATTTCACCAGTCATGTTGAGCCTAAAGGGCTAAAAGCTATGGTTGTTGTTTATGATCGTGAAGCCTGTGTTTTGATGTACGACTTGCTCACTCAACGCTTAGGTGAAGAGGTTTGCGAAGTGGTGATGAATGTTTCGCAAGGTTCTGTCGAAGATGAAAAAGATGACAGTAGCAAGCCTAAACCAAAAGCATCCGATTGGCTTAAGTGGCAAAAAAATAATTTACCTTTGAATAAAGAAGATTTTAAACGCTGGCAGGCGATAGACGCAAAATCTACGCAACAAGATCTGGTATTAAATCGTTATCGTGATGCCAAAGACCCGCTAAAAATACTAATTGTGACCTCAAAACTCTTAACAGGATTTGATGCACCTATTTGCTATTGCATGTATTTGGACAAACCCATTCGTGATCAGGCACTACCTCAGGCTATGTGCCGCACTAATCGCTTGTACGATGAAACGAAGCAGCATGGTTTAATCATCGATTATCTTGGCGTTTTTGAAAATTTGGCAAGAGCACTATCTTACGATCCGAAAGAAATCAAGGAAGTGTGTGAAGCACTGGATGAATACAAAAAGCAACTGCCAGTTGCTCTTGAGCAATGTTTGCGGTTCTTTGATGGCGTTGACCGCAGCGTTGGTGGATATGAAGGCTTGATTGCGGCGCAGGATTGCCTGGCATCGAATGAAGTGCGGGATGAATTTGCTGCACAGTTCAATGTTTTGAAAAAATTGTGGGAAGCTTTGACCCCAGATCCATTTTTACAGTCATTCCAAAAGGATTATCGCTGGTTGGCGCAAGTTTATGACTCTGTGCGTCCTGTTGGTGGCTTGGGCTCACTTATCTGGCAATCACTTGGACCAGAAACCATTCGCTTGATTCATCAACATACAGATATTGATCGAATTCGTGATGATCTTGATGAGTTGGTGATTGATGAAGAATCTCTTTTTGTGCTTAGCGAAGCAGAGAAAAAGAAACGAGCAAAAAAACTTGAGATTAGCTTATTGGCTAAAGTGAAACAAAAGTCAGACGATCCACGCTATATTGAGCTGGGCGAAAGGTTGCAGCGACTGCGTGAAAAATATGAAGCTGGTGTACTGAGTTCTATCAACTGGCTTAAAGAGCTTCTCGATGCCGCTCGTGAGACTGTGCATTTAGATAATAACTCTGGGCATGATGATAAGATCGTTGAAGACAATAAAACAGCGCTGTCAGAGTTGTTCAAGGAAGTCAGAAACGACCAAACGCCTAAAATCATCTCACGCATCGTTGATGACATTGACAACATCGTCAAAGCAACACGTTTTCCAGGATGGCAGAACACGACAGCAGGTGGTCGTAAAATGAAGCAGGTACTGAGGAGAACGCTTTTGAAATATCAGCTGCACAAAGATGCGGAATTGTTTGAAAAAGCCTACGGCTATATAAGTGAGCATTATTGAGAGTTATTATGAAGAAATCAGACGCGATACAAAAAGTTAATGGTATTTCCAATCTTGGCCTGAACGATAGCAATACGCGTTTTGCTAACATCAACACAGCTCAGGTTAAAAATAAGAATATCTGGTGGACTGATGTGCCATCGCCTAAATTTAATAATGGATTTTATTTGTTGTTTTGCCATGAAGATAACTCTTTAATATTGCTAAAAATACAGAGCAATGTTCTAAACTTGGACTTATTGTATTATCAAGAATCGAGGGATTGTTATAAACTTCATGTTTGTAGCGATAGAAGTGATAACCAATATATGCATGATTTAATCGGGAATGGTCAAGTGGATTTAAGTAAATTTATTTTGGAAAATTATGAGTAAAAAAATTAGTGGGTCAGAATACCCTTTAGAAAAAATATTCAGCTCAGATTTTGAATATCACATCCCAACCTATCAACGACCTTATTCATGGACGATTGATCAAACATCTGAGTTATTAAATGACTTATATGATTTCTATAAAACAGAATCTGAAGAAGGATATTTTTTAGGCAGTATAGTACTGATTAAGCAAGAAACTGACAAGTACTCAGAGGTCATTGACGGACAACAAAGATTAACTACCTTGACAATATTGTTTGCTACTATTTGTTCTTTGCTAAAAGAACAAGAACGTCGAATCGATATGAAAGGGTATATAACTGAGCCTGGAAGTCCGTCTAGAGGCTTAGAACCTAAGCCTCGTTTAACCTTACGTGATAGAGATAAGGATTTTTTTCAAAAATATGTTCAAGATATTAATTTTGATGAGTTGATCCGTATTGACACCAAACAACTTGAAAACGAATCTCAGCGAAATATTCAAAAAAATAGTGAGTATTTTCTGAAAGCATTGCATAGTAAATTTGAGGAACATCCTGAACAGCTAGATGAATTTATCAGATTTCTTGTAACTCGCTGTTATTTAGTAGCTGTATCAACACCAAGTCAGCAGTCAGCCTTCCGCGTATTTTCTGTAATGAATAGCCGTGGTCTAGACTTACAACCAACCGATATTATTAAAGCAGATATTATTGGCAACATTGATCCAAGCAAACAGGATAGCTTTAATGAGCGCTGGGAAGATATGGAAGTGGAACTGGGTAGAACTGGATTTAATAATTTGTTTCAATACATTCGTATGATTTATGCCAAAGAAAAGGCAAGAAAATCACTGCTAGATGAGTTTCGTTCACATGTGTTAGATCAAATACATAATCCAGAAATGCTAATAGATGAATTACTAGAACCTTACTCATCAGTTTTGTCAAAAATTATTCACTCTAATTATCAAGCATTAACCGATGCACAACAGACTAATAATTTTCTATATTGGCTTAATCGTATTGATAACTCTGACTGGGTGCCCGTTGCCATGGTGTTTCTCAAGCAACATACAGATGAACCTAAGTATGTTCATTGGTTTTTTAAAAAACTGGAGCGACTTGCAGCTTATTTGCATATTTGTTCGAAGAACATTAATGAACGTATTGAGCGTTATAAATGGGTAATACTTGATTTAGAAAAAGAAAACAGCATTGATAACCCACCTCCATTTGTCGAACTTAACGAGCAAGAAAAAACTGCCATGAAGAGTGTATTGGCTGGAAATATCTATGAGCTATCTTCTCGTAGAAGAAATTACATCATATTACGCTTAGATGCTTTTATTACTGATGGTGGAGCAAGATACAATCATAATATATTTACTGTTGAACATGTTTTGCCACAAACTGTGGCTGAAAATTCTGAGTGGCAAATGCTTTGGCCAGATATTGATAAGCGACAATATTGGGTGCATAAATTAGCGAACCTTGTACCACTTAACCGCAGGCGCAACTCACAAGCGCAAAATTTTGATTTTGAAAAAAAGAAAAAAGCTTATTTTACAGGGTTGGAAAATATGAACTCCTATACCCTAACAACGCAAGTTTTGAATACCTCCGAATGGACAGAAGAACATTTGATAAGTCGGCAAGAGAAATTGTTAGAAGTATTCTCAAATCATTGGCAATTAAGTTAAATCTTGACTTATGAATACTGATTATCATGGATAACCATATTGAACAGTCAATTAAAAGCTTTGCTGGTCAAGTCACTGAAAACCTATGATAAACAAGACAAACCCCAACTACAAAAACTGTGATTTTAATGCTTGTCTGTGTTGACATGGGCATCTAATTTATTTGGGATACTCTGTTAGATTTAGTTTATCAAATCCAACGATTGACCTTCTCCCCAAAAACTGTGCCATAGAATGGATGAGATTTCATTCACTTTATGGAAGGAGTTTACGTGTTCCTTTGAAACAGTGGCGGTGAGAGTGGGATTGTCGGCTGCGCCGACCAAACGCTGTGCTTCTAAGGCGCGCTGCGCTTGCCAAGAAGCAAAACGCTTTTTGTCGAACCTGATTGTTGATTGTCGTGGGTTCTCATCCCACTAATGTTGA
Source organism: Gammaproteobacteria bacterium (assembly GCA_965219665.1). Classification (GTDB taxonomy): domain Bacteria; phylum Pseudomonadota; class Gammaproteobacteria; order CAKMZV01; family CAKMZV01; genus CBDCOD01. The sequence goes on from CBDCOD010000020.1 coordinate 7,496, forward strand.
TTATTTAGGTGTTTGTGGTTTTTTATGAAATGTGATGCGTATGGTGGCGGTGAGAGTGGGATTGTCGGCTGCGCCGACCAAACGCTGTGCTTCTAAGGCGCGCTGCGCTTGCCAAGAAGCAAAACGCTTTTTGTCGAACCTGATTGTTGATTGTCGTGGGTTCTCATCCCACTAATGTTGATTATTTAGGTGTTTGTGGTTTTTTATGAAATGTGATGCGTATGGTGGCGGTGAGAGTGGGATTGTCGGCTGCGCCGACCAAACGCTGTGCTTCTAAGGCGCGCTGCGCTTGCCAAGAAGCAAAACGCTTTTTGTCGAACCTGATTGTTGATTGTCGTGGGTTCTCATCCCACTAATGTTGATTATTTAGGTGTTTGTGGTTTTTTATGAAATGTGATGCGTATGGTGGCGGTGAGAGTGGGATTGTCGGCTGCGCCGACCAAACGCTGTTGTTCTAACTTTCGCTGCGCTCAAGCAGAACAAAGACGCTTTTTGTCGAACCCGATTGTTGATTGTCGTGGGTTCTCATCCCACTAATGTTGCTTGTTAGGCGATGGTGGCGGTGAGAGTGGGATTGTCGGCTGCGCCGACCAAACGCTGTTGTTCTAACTTTCGCTGCGCTCAAGCAGAACAAAGACGCTTTTTGTCGAACCCGATTATTGATTGTCGTGGGTTCTCATCCCACTAATGTTGATTATTAGGCGATGGTGGCGGTGAGAGTGGGATTCGAACCCACGATGGGTTTCCCCATACACGCGTTCCAGGCGTGCTCCTTCGACCGCTCGGACACCTCACCGTTGTTGTTTTTGCAGGTTACAAAAGGAAGGCGGTATTGTAACGCTTTGTACTAAAAAATGCATTGTGTTGTATAAAGGGTGGATAATGATGCTGGCAGATGAGGATGTTAGTTTTTTATGCAGGAATTTGATATTATTCGTCAGTATTGCTCTACCGATAGTGAGGCAAAAGATGTCTTAGTGGGGATCGGAGATGATGCTGCTATTGTGAAATTAGAGGGAGATTGCAGTATTTGCAGTGATACGATGGTTGCTGGTGTGCATTTTCCTGATAAGCACATTGATTATGAGGCTCTGGGGGAGAAGTTGGTGGCAGTAAATGTAAGCGACACACTTGCCATGAATGCGCTTCCCCATCATGCGGTGCTTAATCTGAGTGCTGGCAGTGGTTTTGATTTTGCTGCTTTTTATAAGGGGTTAAATACTGCTTGCGCACAGTATGGTATTGTGTTGGTGGGTGGTGATACGACACAGAGCGCGGTGAGTGTTTTGAGTTTGACGCTGATGGGGCAGGTTCAGCAACAGCCGGTGTTACGCAGTGGTGCACAGGTTGGCGATTGGGTTGTGTTAAGTGGTTCGGTTGGTTTTGCAGCAGCAGCATTGGATAGGTTGCGTCAAGGGGAGAGTCTAGATGACTGTTTGTATGATGCGTATTGGCGTCCTTGTGTTGATTTGCGTTCACAGGCATTGGTGCAGCGTGCCAGTGCGTGTATTGATGTGTCAGATGCATTGGTGCAGGATTTGAATCATATTGCGGTGGCGTCTGGAGTAGGTATGTGTTTGCAGCGTTCTGCGCTGATTGATACGCCTTTGGCACGATATGCTAAAAGTGATCAGCAGTTACTGGATTGGGTTTTGTATGGTGGGGATGATTATAAATTATGTTTTACTGTTGGAAAACAGCAGCAAGAGTGTATTAAAAAACTGGTACAATCCGAGTTCCCAGAGGCGGTAATTATTGGGGAGGTGATTAACCGCTGTGGCATCTATTTAGATATAGGGACAGAGACAAAATTGCTGCCGATTAAAGGTTTTCAACACCGCTTTTAGTTTTTCCATGCGTTACTTACATACGATGATTCGTGTTGGTGATTTGGAGAAATCCATCATCTTCTATACCAAGGCTTTGGGTATGCGTTTGCTGCGCAGGCAAGATTATCCAAAAGGCTCGTTCACGTTGGCTTTTTTAGGTTATGGGAATGAGAGTGATAGCACAGTGATTGAACTAACGTATAACTGGGGTGTTAGTGCTTATGAGCGTGGTGATGGTTTTGGGCATTTTGCTATTGGTGTAGATGATTTAGAGCAAGCCTGTGAGCATATTCAAAGTTGTGGTGGCAAGATACTGCGCCCTCCAGGTCCAATGAATGCAGGAACAACCTTGTTAGCGTTTGTTGCTGACCCTGATGGCTATGAGATTGAATTGTTAGAGCGATGAATAAATCTTCAGTAAAGACACAGTTGCCCAATAACGATGGCTTTTTTGGCAGTTATGGCGGTCAATTTGTTGCTGAAACGCTCATGCAGCCATTAGCTGAGTTGTCTGAGTGCTATCAGCAAGCAAAAGCAGATCCTACATTCCAAGCAGTATTCAAAGAAATTCTCAGTGATTATGTGGGCAGACCATCTCCTTTGTATTATGCTGAACGGTTATCGCAGCATATTGGTGGCGCACGCATATACCTTAAACGTGAGGATTTAAACCATACGGGCGCGCATAAAGTGAACAATACAGTAGGTCAGGCATTGTTAGCGCAGCGGATGGGTAAAAAACGCCTTATTGCTGAAACAGGTGCAGGGCAGCATGGTGTAGCAACAGCAACGGTAGCAGCACGTCTTGGTATGGAGTGTGTGGTCTATATGGGTGCGGTGGATATTGAACGGCAGGTGATGAATGTGTACCGTATGGAGACGCTTGGTGCTAAAGTAGTCGCGGTTGAATCGGGTACGCGCACGCTTAAAGATGCTTTGAATGAGGCGTTACGCGACTGGGTGCGCAGTGTAGATGATACTTTTTATGTGATTGGCACTGCTGCTGGACCGCATCCGTATCCGATGTTAGTGCGCGATTTTCAGTCTGTGATAGGAGCAGAGGCAAAAGCACAATTTCAGGCTAAAGTGGGCGGTATGCCAGATGCTTTAGTTGCCTGTGTGGGTGGTGGTTCTAATGCTATTGGCTTGTTTTATGAGTTTTTACCGCACAGTGCAGTGAAAATATATGGTGTTGAAGCGGGAGGGCATGGTTTGGAAACAGGGGAGCATGCAGCACCACTATCAGCAGGCAAACCGGGTATATTGCATGGTAACCGTACCTATTTGATGGCGGATGAAGATGGACAAATTCAAGCAACACATTCTATTTCTGCTGGATTAGACTATCCTGGAGTAGGTCCTGAGCATTCATGGCTTAAAGATAGTGGACGGGTGGAGTATGTTAGCATTGCAGATGGTGAAGCTTTAGCCGCTTTTCATTCTTTGACGCGCATGGAAGGGATTATTCCAGCTTTAGAAACTGCGCATGCCTTGGCGTGGGCAGAGCAGTTGGCAGCGCGTATGAAGCCTGATCAGAGCATAATTGTGTCGCTATCTGGACGCGGCGATAAGGATTTACATACCATTATGGCGCAACTCTCATGAGCAGGATTCGGGAATGTTTTAAGCACATTAAGGCGCAGAAAAGTACAGCCTTGGTGCCTTTTGTTCTGGCTGGCTGTCCGAATATAGAGGTATATCCTGCGGTGCTACATAGTTTAGTAGAAGCTGGGGCAGATATAATTGAGGTGGGTTTCCCTTTTTCTGATCCTATGGCAGATGGTGAGGTTATTCAGCAAGCCAATGATAGGGCATTAGCAGCAGGTGTTGGCTTAAAACAGGTGTTGGATGCCGTCACAACATTCCGTGAGCGTGATGAGATAACGCCCTTGGTGCTCATGGGCTATGCGAACCCAGTTGAGGCGATGGGTGTGGAAATTTTTATGCAAAGGGCTAAGCAGGCAGGTGTTGATGGCGTGCTATTGGTGGATTGTCCGCCAGGTGTAGAAGCGCGTTTCAAAGCGTGCGCGGATGCTGTTGCTATAGATTTTATTTCACTGATTGCGCCGAATACTGGCGATGAACGTATACGAAAAATTTGCGATACTGCTTCCGGTTTCTTGTATTATGTGTCATTAAAAGGGATTACAGGCTCGGCTAATTTGGATATTGAGCAAGTGCGTGAGCGGGTGGAGGTGATTCGTTCGTATACTCAATTGCCTATTGGTGTTGGTTTTGGCATCCGTACGCAAGAGCAGGTTAGACAAATCACAGGTTTTGCTGATGCAGCTATTGTAGGCAGCGTTCTGGTAAGTTATTTAGATACAGATGATATAGAAAAAGGCGTTCGTCAAGCAACAGATACATTACGCTCAATGCGTAGAGCAATAGATTCTGTAGCAGAAAGCGGTAAAAAACCGAGCGTTTCTGTTCATACTTTTGAGCAAAAAGAGGGTGATTAGAGGTAGTTAAAAATGAGTTGGTTTGAAAAATTGATTCCCACACGGGCCACAAAGCGTAAAGAAGATGAAACAGCATTGTGGGTTAAGTGCGATAAATGTGAGTCCACTTTGTATAAATCAGAAATTGAGCGTCAGCTTTGGGTATGTAGTAAGTGTAACCATCATATGCGCCTATCAGGTCGCGCACGTTTATTGAGTTTCCTGGATGAAGATGGCATTGAAGAGTTAGCTGTTACCGTGAGCGCAGAAGATTCATTACGCTTTAAAGACACTAAGCGTTATGCAGATCGACTGGCTGAAACACAACAGGCAACGGAAGAAAAGGATGCGATGGTGGTTATGGCAGGTCGCTTGTTAGGCAGGCCGCTTGTTACTTCTGCCTTTGATTTTAATTTTATGGGAGGCTCAATGGGTTCAGTTGTGGGTGAGAAATTTACCCAAGGTGCTTCCCATGCTATAGAAAAGCGATTAGGCTATGTATGCTTTTGTACCAGCGGTGGTGCGCGAATGCAAGAGTCTATGCATTCACTCATGCAGATGGCGAAAACTTCAGCGATACTCAAAAAAATGCAGCATGAAAAATTGCCTTTTATCTCTATATTAACTGACCCGACTATGGGAGGAGTTTCTGCCTCTTTAGCAATGTTAGGGGATGTTATCATAGCAGAGCCAAAGGCTCTTATTGGCTTTGCAGGTCCTCGTGTTATTGAGCAAACTGTTCGTCAAACATTGCCAGAGGGTTTCCAGCGTAGTGAATTTTTGCTGGAGCATGGTAATATTGATGTGATTGTTGAGCGTAAAGATTTGCGTCAGAAAGTTTTTGATATTTTAAATTTATTGCAATAGAGTGCACAGCAAGCAGTGTAGTGTGATGCAGCATAATGTACAAAATCAGAGTGCATTGCTACATCATAAGTTGGCGCATATTGCGCAGCCGCATCATATTGATCTTACTTTAGATAGGATGCGCCAAGCATTAGATGAGCTCAATCTACCACGCTTGGCAGCTCACATTATTACAGTTGCTGGGACGAATGGTAAAGGTTCAACAGCAGCAACTATAGTGTCCATTGCACAAGCGCACGGGTGTTCAACAGCACTATATACCTCACCACATTTGCAGCGGTTTAATGAGCGCTTACGCCTTAATCAGCAGATGGTGTCTGATGCTACTTTATTAGCAGGTTATGAGCGGATTGCTGCCCTATCTAATGCACAGGAATTGACATGGTTTGAGTTTACAACGCTGATGATTTTCTGTGCTATTGCTGAGGAATCACCACAACTGGCAGTTTTAGAGGTTGGCTTAGGAGGGCGCTTTGATGCAGTCAATGCTATTGATGCTGACTGCGCGGTTATTACATCCATTGGCTTGGATCATCAAGAGTATTTGGGTGACAGTTTAGAGAAAATATGGGAAGAGAAAATAGCTATCAGTCGCTCTGGGAATCCCGTGATTTTATCACCGTGTATACAGGCTGATTTATATGAAAAACATGCTGTACATGATCAGGCGGTTGTGGTGAGCACTGAAGGCAATGGGCAGGTCTGTATTGGTTATGATGCCGGCGGATGGTTCTATAAAGGAATGCACTTTGTTGCTGACAATCTGCCCTTGCCGAGATTGTCGGGTGTGCACCAAATATATAATGCTGCCACTGCACTGGCTGCGCTTGAGCAGTTTATACCTCTACAGCATATGGCAGTCAGTCATGGTTTGAGGCAGGTGTCTTTGGCTGGTCGTTTGGATGAAATTACAATTGATCAAGAGCAGATAATTGTTGATGTGGCGCATAATCCTCAGTCCTGTGAACAGTTGTGTGCTTTCCTATCTCAGCGTATCCGAGCAGGTTCACCATCGGTTGCGCTATACGCCAGTTTGAATGATAAATCCATTTCAACTAATATTGCATTACTAAAACCAGTGATACAACACTGGGTGGTTTTCTATTTGCAGCATGGCAATAGAGGCGCTTCATTGGGAGAACTACAGGCTGCCATGCAAGAGGCAGGTGTATGCAATAGTCGGGTGTCCTATTGTGATGACTTTGAGCAAGCTTGGCAAGTATTTAAGCGATACGATGGGGTTAAGGTGGCGTATGGTTCATTTGTTGTAATTGCACATGTTTTGGATAAATCACAGTATGCAGATGAATAAACAAGCAGTTGCTTTGGGGGCATTTATTTGGGTAGGCTTGGCTGTGTTAGCCATGCAGTTATTTACGTTACCTGTAAAGCAAGATGTAGTCAATCAGGAAGAAATAGCCACTACGGAAACCGTTCGCATTATCCAACTAGACTCCAAAGAAATTGAGAAAGTTGTACAGCAGGTTGAACCTGCTCCGGATATTTTAGAAAAAGTGAATAAGCCCAACAGTCCGGAAGGCTCAGCAGATGGTGAGAATGCTAACATTGCTTACATAGTACAGTTTGGCGCATTTACCGCGAAGGAGCGTGCTCTTGTTCTAAGGGACAAATTGAATGACTCTCAGTACCCCGCATACATAGTAGTTAGAAAGAAAGCAGATAACGCAAAAATGTTGTATCAATTGCGCTTAGGCCCTTATTCAAAGCGTGGAAATGCAGTTCATGTGGCAGGAGAAATAGAGCGGCGCCTAAAATTGACCTCTTTCATTTTGAAGATTGAAAACGGAGATATATAAATGTGCGGAGTGGTAGGAATTGCAGGGTATAAGCCAGCAGCACCAGTGTTGTATGATGCTTTAACCATGCTACAGCATCGAGGACAAGATGCTGCGGGCATAGCAACTTGGGATCAGGCTAGTCAACAGTTTTTCCGTCATAAAGGTAATGGTTTAGTGCGTGATGTGTTTAGCCAAGTTGTCCAGTTAGAGGGGAACATGGGTGTTGGGCACGTGCGCTATCCTACAGCCGGCACCAGCTCTAACTCTGAGGCGCAGCCGCTCTATGTCAATGCTCCTTATGGTATTGTATTAGGGCATAATGGTAATTTAACGAACGCAGATAAGCTCAAAACACAATTATTCAATACGAATAAGCGACATATCAATACACAATCCGATTCTGAAATACTACTCAATATATTAGCTGATGAGCTCAACCAAGATTATGATCATCTCCATCCATCATGCATCTTTGATGCCATTAATCGTTTGCACAGTCGTGCTCAAGGTGCTTATACCGTTATCGGACTGATTGCTAATCAGGGTTTAGTTGCTTTTCGGGATCCGTATGGTTTACGTCCTCTAATTATGGGTAAGCAGACCTCATCCAAAGGCGATCAGTGGATGCTTGCCTCAGAAAGTACTGCGCTTGACGTAGCAGGCTTTGAGCGTGTGCGAGACATTAAACCGGGTGAGAGTATTTTTATAGACTTAGCAGGTAATCTACATACCCATCAAGGGGTTCGGCACTCGTATTCCCCTTGTTTATTTGAGTATGTATACTTTGCACGCCCTGATTCGGTAATTGATAATATTTCTGTATATCAGGCGCGTCTGCTTATGGGACGGCTGTTAGCAGAGAAAATTCGCAGCAAGTGGGACAGCATTGGCATTGATGTTGTAATGCCCGTTCCTGATACAGCGCGAACTGCTGCATTAGAATTGGCAGAAGGCTTGGGAGCGCCATATCGTGAAGGGTTTATCAAAAACCGCTACATTGGGCGTACTTTCATTATGCCTGGGCAAAAGGAGCGCAAGCGATCTGTACGGCATAAACTTAATCCGATTAGTAGTGAATTTAAGGGGAAAAACGTGCTATTAGTTGATGACTCAATTGTACGTGGTACAACTTCACGTAAAATCATTGCGTTAGCACGATCTGCTGGGGCCAAAAAAGTATATTTTGCTTCTGCTTCGCCACCAGTAAAGTATCAGTACGTGTACGGAATTGACATGCCCCAATGTAGCGATTTAATCGCTCATAATCGAAGCATTAATGAAGTGGCAACGCTCATTGGTGCAGATGAAGTCTTTTATCAAGACTTACAGCCCTTGTTAGAGGGTATGAAGCAACTGAATCCTGAATTGGATGGATTTGATGCTTCATGCTTTAATGGGCAGTACACCACAGGAACCGTCAGTGCAGAATATTTAGCTACACTTAGTACACGTGCTGTATAAAGTCAGCAAAAACATGGAGAATCAACAATGAATACAACACCAAAAAATACCACAATAGGGTTTATTGGCTTAGGTATTATGGGTGTGCCGATGGCAGGGCACTTATTAGATGCTGGCTATAGAGTAGTCGGCTTTGCACGTACTCCTCAAAAGGCACAATGCTTCATTGAGCAGGGCGGTGTGCTATTAGACAGCCCTAAGCAAGTAGGTCAAACTTGTGATATTTTAATTACTATCGTATCCGACACTCCAGATGTTGAAGAGATGCTTTTTGGTGATAATGGCGCAGCTCAAGGGCTTAGAGCAGGCAGTTTAGTCATAGATATGAGTACGATTAACCCACACGATAGCCGCCTATTTGCCCAGCGTTTATCTGAGCAGGGCGTGTCTATGTTAGATGCTCCAGTTTCAGGTGGTGATGTCGGTGCTATAGAGGCACGTCTATCCATTATGGTTGGTGGTAGTGAGCAGGATTTGGAGCGCGCGCTTCCTTTATTTAATATTATGGGAAAGACTGTTACACATATTGGCAGCAATGGTGCAGGGCAAGTATCTAAAGCGTGTAATCAATTGCTGGTCATTCAAATAATTAATGGTGTGGCGGAGGCGTTGCGCTTTGCAGAGTCTAATGAGGTCGATGCCGAAAAAGTGCGCCAAGCATTATTAGGTGGTTTGGCTTCCTGTCGGGTATTAGAGGTACATGCTCCAAAGATGATAGATAAAAACTATGCTCCGGGGTTTAAGGCAGCATTACACCTAAAGGATTTGAATATCGTAGCACAAGAAGTAGAGCGATTAGGATTGAATCTGCCAGGTGCAGAGTTAGGTCGCCATACGTTAGAAAAAATGATGGACTATGGTGAAAGTGAGGCCGATTCCGGTGTAATGCATAAATACTTATAAGAGCAATGTTAGAGACACTAAGCGACCGATTACAGAGCACGGTCAAGAAATTACGGGGACAAGCGCGGCTGACAGAAGCCAATATTCAGGATACTCTACGAGATGTACGGCGTGCTCTGTTAGAAGCAGATGTTGCGCTGCCAGTCGTTAAACAACTTATAGATACGCTGCAGCAAAAAGCGGTTGGTCAAGAAGTCGTAGGTAGTTTAACGCCGGGTCAGCAGTTGATTAAAGTAGTGCAACGCACTTTAATTGATGTACTGGGAACAGAAACCAGTACATTAAACTTGCGTACACAGCCGCCTGCTGTGATTCTGGTTGCTGGTTTGCAAGGGGTAGGTAAAACCACCAGTATCGCTAAATTAGCAAAGTTGCTCAAAGGGCAGAAGAAAAAGGTACTACTGGTCAGTGCTGATACCTATCGTCCTGCCGCACGGGATCAACTGGCAACACTCGCGCAACAAATTGATGTACGTTATGAGCCATGCGAAGGGGCTGTAAAACCTATTGATATAGCAACACAAGGATTGAGCGTAGCACGCCGTGGTCTCTATGATATTTTACTGGTTGATACAGCAGGTCGCCTGCATGTGGATGCTGACATGATGGACGAAATTGTTGCCATACACCAAGCCATAACGCCAATAGAAACTTTATTGGTTAGTGATGCGCAGGCAGGGCAAGACGCGGTTAATAGTGCTGCAAGTTTTCATCAGGCATTACCAATTAGTGGCTTAGTGATGACTAAAGTGGATGGTGATGCACGAGGTGGGGCAATTTTATCTGTGCGTGAGGTCGTGGGACAGCCGATTAAATACCTAACCACTGGTGAAAAATTAGACGCTATTGAGATTTTCAATCCTGAACGGGTCGTATCGCGCATTTTAGGTATGGGCGATATGATAGGCATGATTGAAGACATTGAGCGTAAAGGGGATGCCAAACAAGCCAAAAAAACGCTGGAGAAAATGCGAAAAGGCAAAGGCATGGACCTGAACGATTTTCGCGCGCAACTACAGCAAATGTTAGACATGGGTGGTATGAATAGTATCCTATCCAAAATGCCTGGGATGGGGGCAATGCAACAGAAAGTGGCAGCGCAGATGAATGATAAAAGTGTGCGCCATCAAATGGCCGTTATTGACTCTATGACACCGCATGAGCGCAGCAATCCTAATGTTTTACAGCGTACGCACAAGTTACGTATTGCCAGCGGTTCAGGCACCAGCGTTCAGCAAGTCAATCAGTTGCTTAAACAATTTATGCAGATGAGTGGCATGATGAAAAAAATGAAAAATAAGAAGCAAGCACAACGTATGCTTTCAGGTCTAAAAGGGATGATGGGTGGCCCTGGTGGTTTACCACCCACTATGTAGCGCTTTATTTTTGCACTAACAACACATTCTGCAACAATGTTGGGCTTAGGGCGGCACGAGTTAGTATGCAACTTTATGGATAAAACGTCATCTTGGATATGCAAGTTACTCTATAAGCGGGTAGAATCACAGACAAGCTCTGTGGTGTTCGTAATAGGAACGCATTCTTTGTACCTTAATTTACAGTTGCAGGTGTTTGATTGAAGAATGGTGTGTGAAACTGCTCAAGCGGTATTCCCTAAAATGCTTCAGATTTCACCGTCTTTGAACCAACAGGTTCAAAGAAGCAATTTCCCTAACGGCATTGCGGAGCCCCATTTTCTTTTATTCTATTGGCTTACGTGTCTTTTGAGAATTCTATAAAATCTGAGCGCAAAAGTATTGTACGTAGTCATTTGCGCCGTAGACGTAGCGCCTTTATTATTTCTAAAAAAAACAAATTAGCACGCCAACTACGGCAACATGGTTTGCGTGCACTGAGCGATGAGAAACGCATCGTTTGTTTTCTCCCATTAAATGAAGAGGCGCCAATCACCAGACTTATACATAGTTTGCGCTCTCAAGGCAAAGAAATCTATGTACCCATTGTGGTCGGATGTAGATTGTATTTAAGGGCGGCGCCTTTCAGCAAAAGTGCCTATAAGCGTCATGATTTGGGTATGTTAGAGCCTATTACTGGTAGGTATGTTCAATTATCACTAATAGATGCTATTTTAGTTCCTTTTGTAGGTATAGATGAGCAGGGATATAGATTAGGAATGGGTGGAGGGTTCTATGATCAATTTTTGGCACGTACCCAGTTTATGCCCAATCCTCCTAAAGTATATGGCGTTGGTGTTAGTGTGCAGCAGTGTTCCCAATTGCCTATAGAGGAATGGGATGTGCGTTTGCCACGTTGGATTAGTGAGTGGGGTGTGCAGCAATTTTCTGGCGCAGGATTTCGTAAAGGGCAGCGCTGCAAGCGCTTGCTACATTAAGGCTTTCTACTTTATCGCTTAAGGGCAAACTGACTGTATGATCACAGAGTGTGCGTGTACTTTGCTTTAAGCCTTCTCCCTCACTACCAAGCACTATGGCAGTGGCTTGATTGCTAAAATCGCAAGCATATAAGGATTGTTGTGCATGACCATCTAAAGCATACGTCCAAATATTTGCTTGTTGCAGATGTTGTATGCTACGACGTATGTTTTTGACGCGGTAAACAGATAGTAATTCTGAGGCACCACAAGCGCTTTTGCGCACTACGGGGGTGAATGGGGCACTATCATGTTGACTTAGGATTACTCCATCTACTGAAGTGGCGCAGGCATTGCGCAAAACAGCCCCTAAATTGCCAGGATTTTGAATGCGCTCTAATATAAGCCATAAAGAATGGCTTGCATCATTTTCTAAATGTTGTTTTAGGGCTTTTTCGCCTAATTCTGCTCGAGGGCGAATTGCTGCAACGATCCCTTGATGATTGCTGCCTTCTGCTAATTTATCCAAGGTGTCTTTTGTACAGTTTTGTATAGGAATCCCTTGTTGCTGACAGGCTTCCAACAGAGGGTTCAGCGAGTCACTGTGTGTAGAAAAGATAGAAAGCAGTGCTTGTGGTCGGTGAGTAAGAATAGTGTGTATGGCTTTACGACCGGGCAGATAGAAGGAGTTTGCCATTTGTAGTTATGCTGTTATTCTAGTGCGTGTTTGTAATGGTTTGCTTGTGAGATTGCATCAGGTGCAAATCATGCAGTGTGTTTAGCTACTGCTACTGCGCAGTGCATAAATCTATGCGGCGTTTATCTAAATCTACCTCTTTAATTTCAACCTTTAAGCGTGTTCCAATTGTATAGTGCATTTTACTCGTTTCACCATTCAAACTATGTGTTACAGGGTCATAGTGATAATAGTCAGACTTGAGCGATGATACATGCACCAGCCCTTCGATGGATAGGTCATCTATAGATGCAAATAGCCCAAAGGGTACTATCCCTGAGACAGTTGCTGCAAATTTCTTGCCAATATGGTTTTGAGCATATAGACATTTGAGTGCATTTAATACTTCACGGCTGGCGTCATCAGCACGCCGCTCATTGAGTGAGCAGGATTCGCCCATAGAGACGAGGTTTATGATGGCTATAACGCACCGTGTGATTGTGATGAATAATTTGTTTGATTAAGCGATGGATGATTAAGTCTGGGTAGCGTCTAATTGGGGAGGTGAAATGCGTATAGAGATCAAAATTTAGCCGTAGTGTCCAATATTTTCTGGGCTATATACTGCTTGCTTGAAGGTGCGTAGGATGGCAGTCGTTACCAGTGCTTCGTTTGGTGTATTGCGCACTTGTTTCAGCAGATGAGAAAAATCATGGGTAGAGGGTTTTTTGCCACCTGATAGAGACAATTTCAGATTCTGCAATGTATCTCCAAGTGCAGCGACCTTTTCTGGGTCAGGCGTGTCATGAATACGATAGAGCAGTGGGAGGTTGTGTTGCTGAATATAGCGTGCAGCACAGGTGTTAGCTAACAGCATACACTCTTCTATAATTTTATTAGAACGCGTTAGTTGATACTGTTTGATGTTTTTTATTGCCCCGTTGTCTTTGAGATTGACCACTGTTTGAGGGGTGTTTATCTCTAAAGTTCCTCGACTTTGGCGCTTCTTTTTCAGTGCTTCATACAGTGTATTGAGAGCAGAAATATTGCTGACTACTTTGGGATCAGCATGCCAGTTTTTTTGGTTAGGGATATCCAGCATATCTGTTACCTGCTGATAAGTCAGGCGTGCGTGTGAGTGCATAACACCCTCTTGGAACGCACAATCTATAAGCTCTCCACTATGGTCTAACTGCATACTACAGACCATGCACAGTCTATCCACCGCTGGGTTTAATGAGCATAGGTCATTGGATAAACGCTCGGGAAGCATAGGAATGACTTTGTCAGGAAAGTACACGGAAGTGCCGCGGTGGTATGCTTCTTTATCTAATGCAGAAGCGGGTTTGACAAAGTGTGCAACATCAGCAATAGCAACCATAAGTTGCCATCCTTGTGGCGTTTTTTTCGCAAAAACCCGCATCATCAAAATCTTTAGAGTCGGCTCCATCAATGGTTATAAATGCAGTTTTGCGCAGGTCAACGCGGCGCTTTAATTCTGTTGTACTAATCTCTTCTTTGAGCGATTTGATTGCCGTTAAGCAGGCTTTATTCCAAGTATTGGGAATGTTGAAGGAGCGTATGGCTACTTCTGTAGCATTACTGGCATCATATTGTTTGGCTAATATGGAGGAGATTTTGCCAATGGGCGGGGAATGGGTAGTTGGGTAGTGGGTTATGTGTGCTTCTACTAACTTTCCTTTTAGGCTGCGCTTAGCATCTGGGATAATCATATCTTGGGTGAACAAAAGGAGAAGCAACTTTCAAAAAGCCAATTCCTCCTTCAAAATAGATAGTTCCTACTAAGTGCGTAGTGCCTTTAGTGATAATTTCGGCAATAGTTGCTTCACCTTCCTTTTTACTGCCTTCAGATTTTTCCGCCACATAAGCTAGCACAATATCACCATGTAATACTTTGCGCATTTGAGTAGGCGCAATAAAATAACGCTTGTCAGGAGTAATTAACTTGCCGTGACCACTTGGATTAGAAGCAATGCGCCCTTTGATAAGATCCATATATTTGGCAAGCCCATATTTTTTGCTACGATTAAACAGAATTTGCCCATCACGCACCATTGCTTTTAAGCGAAAATTAAGCGGCTTTGTGGCTTCTTCGCTTGGCTGTAAAATTTCAATAAGTGATTGGAAAGTAAGTGGCTTTCCAGCCTGTTTTAGGGCATGGAGAATGTCTTTTCGCTCAGGGACGCTATCGACTTTATGGTGTTTTTTATAATTCAAAATGTAGTAAAGGTCTGGTTCCGATCAGGACCTGTAGATACCAGTGCTATAGGTACATTCAACTGCTGCTCGATGTATTGTAGATAATGTTTTGCATTATCTGGAAGGTCTGAATAGTTCTGGACAGCAGTAGTGCTACACTGCCATCCTGCAAAGGTGCGATACATAGGTTCTGCCTGATCTAATTGATTTGCAGACAGACTGCATTGCTCATATATCTTGCCATTTATACGGTAGGCGTAGCACACATCAATAGTCTCTAAATTGTCTAACACATCTAATTTAGTGATGCACAGTCCACTAAGACCGTTAAGGAGGACAGAGCGGCGAAGAATAACTAAGTCTAACCAACCACAGCGGCGTGCGCGACCTGTGGTTGCGCCGATTTCACCGCCAACTTCACCCAAATAATGCCCAATCTCCCCGTCAATATCTGGTTGCTCTGTAGGGAACGGACCACTGCCAACACGTGTAGTGTATGCTTTAACGATGCCTAATGTGTAATCAATGCTTTGTGCGCCGATACCAATCCCCGAACCTGCGCCACCAATAGTGGTATTAGAGGAGGTAACAAAAGGGTAGGTACCGTGGTCAATATCTAATAAAGTGCCTTGTGCGCCTTCTAACAGCAGGCGCTTTTTGTCTTGCTTTGCTTGATGGATAATCTGCGTCACATCACGAACCATAGGCTTGATAGCAATTGCCCATTCATGCAGCTGCTCCCAATGCTTAGCAGCATCAACGGGAGGGGCTTTATAGTAAGAAGTTAGCATAAAATTATGGTAGTCTGCCAGTTCCTCAAACAGGGGCTTATGTGCTTCCAAGTTGAGAAGATGTTCTGCTCGCATACCGCGGCGTGCTACTTTATCTTCATAGGCAGGTCCGATACCATTGCCCGTTGTACCAATCGCTTGCTCTCCACGGCGCGCTTCACGTGCATTATCCAATGCAATATGAAAATCTAAAATAAGTGGACAGGCGAGGCTGATGCTTAGAGCTGAACGGACCTCAACTCCAGCTTCTTCTAATTCTGTTATTTCTTTTCAATAGGCTTGCAGGGGAGAGTACCACTCCATTGCCAATGAGACACTGCTTATTAGAATGTAATATGCCAGAGGGAATAAGGTGGAGAACGGTTTTTTTGTTGTCAATAATCAAGGTATGCCCTGCATTATGCCCTCCTTGAAACCGTGCAACATAGTCCATTTTTTCGCTCAGCCAGTCAACCAGTTTGCCTTTACCTTCATCACCCCACTGCGTGCCAACTACAGCGATTGCGTCAGCGCTAAACAAAGGGTGAGATTCGATTGGGTTATGTATCATTTGTATTATTTTGTACAGATAAAAGGCTATGCATGTCCACACTAAAGCCAACAGCAGCGCGTGCATGCCCAAACGCTTCACCAATACCATCATAGCGACCGCCACGGGCTATTAAGCACTGATTGCTATATAACTGCCAGTTTATGCCAGTATAAGCATTTAAGCCATCAATGTTGGTGAAATCATAATGTAGTGTAATGTTTGTAAATTCTTTTGCTATTATTGCCCCTGCGTGCTGCGCATCGCTTATATCCAAGCCACAGGCATCCATATCTTGTGCAAAAGCATCTAAATAGTTACCAGACCAATCCATTGCCCCATGTAAACTTGATGTTTGGGTTGCCTGTAAGCGTGATCTATCGTGTTGCTGATAGATAGGCAGTAAATCAGGGTTTTGAGCGAACAGGGCTTTTAATATGCGAGCATCGCTAATATTCAGGGTTAGTGCATGGGCTTGACACTGTAAGGCAATGTTCAGTACATGGCGCACTACATCAATGTCAGCTTGAAGATTTTCATCGCCAAATAATTCAGCGCCACACTTATAAGGATTGCGTGGTGATTGCAGCATAGTGGTTGGTGGTGTCAGCACTTCACCTGCATAGCAGTAGCGCATAATACCATCATTTCGTAGGCTGGCATCCATTCGGGTTATTTGTGCAGTGATATCCGTGCGGATAGCGAGTGTATCGGTGCTGCTATCATGTATCAAGCAGGGCGGCAATGCACTTGGTGCTGCGCTCAGTGTTTCTAAGTGCTCAACAATAGGGGGATGGACATAAGCGAAGCCTTGTTCCACCAAATAGTCCAATATATGCCTACGCAGTTGCTCAAACTGCCAAGCGTAGGGTGGTCTTATATCGTCTAATTGGGGTGGTAATTGCCAGCGCGTACTCATAAAGCTGTTATGGTATGAATGCTAATATGAGCGCGCCAATGCCACAGAATACTAAGCCAGCTGTACGCAATGTGCTGTCAGGTAGTTGAGCGATTTTGTTCATAGTATTGCGCCAAGCTTGTGGCATTAATGCGGGCATAGTACCCTCTATAATCAGAATAACTGCAATAACCTCTAACACAACACAAGCAGTAGTTATGGCACTGTTTGTTTCGTATTAAAGAAGTCAAAAAATTGCGACTTAGTGTCTAACAGCAGTATATCGCGTTTGTTACTGAAACTGCGCTCGTAAGCAGTTAAAGAGCGATAGAAACGGAAAAAATCAGCATCTTGGGTGAATGCCTCAGCGTATATGGTTGCAGCTTGTGCATCACCTTCACCTCTAATTTTTTCGGCATTTTTATAGGCATCTGCAATGATAATCGTACGCTTCCTATCTGCCTCTGCGCTAATTTTTTCAGATTCTTCCTTACCTTCTGAGCGTAGCTCCTTAGCGATTCTTTGTCGTTCAGATTCCATCCGTCGATAAACGGCATCGTTGACTTCAGAGGGTAAATCAACCCGCTTAACACGCACATCTTCCACTTCAATACCATACTTCTCTTCTGCAAGCTTTTGTGTAGATTTAGAAATAATCGTCATAATAGCTGAGCGTTGACCACTGATAACTTCTTGCACAGTGCGTTTAGCGAATTCTGCGCGCAAGCCATCATTGACAATTTCAGCCAAACGCGCATTAGCAGCATTTATATTGCCGCCAACACTGGTATAAAATTTAGTGAGGTTAACAATGCGCCATTTAGCAAATGAATCAACTTTTACTTTTTTCTTCTCTTTAGTTAAGTAAATTTCAGGAGGCGAATCCAAAGTTTGCAAACGGGCATCAAACTTTAGAACATTATTTACAAACGGGATTTTAAGGTACAGGCCAGGCTTAAAATCTGAGCGAATAATTTCACCAAAGCGCAATAGTAGCGCCTTTTCACGCTCGTGAACCATAAAAAAGGCATTGAGCAATAAAAATACTGCCAAAGCGATAATGGTAAAAGAAAAATTACGGATCATTTTGTCCCCCTGCTATTTCTGGCGTTTTGACGTAAATTATTGAGACGACTGCTGATGTTTTGTGTGGCAGATGGGGCACTCTCACGGATGACCTGTTCAATATTGTTGGTTTGGGTGCTATTGCTGATCAAATTATTGAGTGGCAAATACAACAGGTTATTACTATTATCAACATCCAAAATTACCTTACTACTATTATGAAACACCTTTTCTAAAGTCTGTAGATATAACCGTTCTCTCATAATCTCAGGTGCTTGCTTATAAGCAACTAATATGCTATTAAAGCGATGCGCCTCACCAGTTGATTCAGCAATAACTCGCTCACGGTAGGCAATTGATTCTTCCTTCAGACGCGCTGCTTCACCACGTGCTTGTGGCAAGATTTGGTTTGAATAAGCTTGTGCCTCGTTGATAAAGCGTTCTTTATCCTCACGCGCTTTAACCGCATCATTAAAAGCTGCCTGTACTTGTTGTGGTGCGCTCGCATCACGCATATTCACCGTGTACACTAGCAGGCCTGTGGCGTACTCATTCAAGGTTTTTTGTACTAATGTTTTGACCTCAGAAGCAACTTGTTCACGCCCCTCAGTAAGCACGTTATCCATGCTGTTGCGTCCAACAACCTCACGCAAAGCACTCTCGGTGATTTCACGAAGCGTTAACTCGGGATCACGCACATTAAAAGCATAGTCTTTAGCAGAGATGACCTGATATTGAACACTGAGTTGCACATCAATGATATTTTCATCCTCAGTAAGCATTAATGCTTCATCTAATACCTTGTTGCCGTTCTGCCTAAAACCAATTTCAGCACTACGAACGCGCGATACATTGACAACCTCTACTTGCTCAATAGGCACGGGCAGATGCCAATTCAAACCTTCGGTTGTTTCCTTAACAAATTTGCCAAAACGGGTAACTACACCGCGTTCAGCATTTTCTATCTGATAAAAACCGGAAAGCCCCCAGCCGATTAAGGCTACGAGTACAACGCTACTGATTGTTTTTATAGGCAACTTAGGTGGTTCTCCACTATTATCGTCACCATCTGACTTCGGGTTTTTATCGCCCAAAAATTGCCTTATTTTTTGTATGAAGGCATTAAAGTCATCCGGCTGGCGGCCTCCCCATGGGTCATTAGGGCCACCTGATTGGTTCCAAGACATAAATCTCCTTATCGTGGTTTTTGTAAGAATGGTAGTTTAGGCATGCCTTTTAATAGACGCTCAAAATGTGTACAGCACGCTCTCATACTAAGCAGGCGACATTATAAGGGAAAGTGCAGTGTATATTGAACTATTAGGGAATCACTCACTGATGAGCACTATCCACTGGGCGAAAATTAGGCACTTATATCTACAAAGTGTCCAGCTATGGCAGCCGCTGCTGCCATAGCTGGGCTGACTAAGTGGGTGCGTCCCCCGCGACCTTGCCTGCCTTCAAAATTACGGTTTGAGGTAGAGGCGCAGTGTTTTCCAGCAGGAAGCTGATCTTCGTTCATACCCAAACACATAGAGCATCCCGCTTCACGCCACTCAAAACCAGCTTGCTTAAAGCATTCGTCTAAACCTTCTTGTTCTGCTTGTTGACGCACTAAGCCTGAGCCGGGTACAACAATGGCACGTTCTATGCTGGGGCTGATATGTTTGCCCTTCAATTGTTCTGAAGCAGCTCTTAGGTCTTCAATGCGAGAGTTCGTGCATGACCCAATAAACACATAATCTATAGGTATGCTTGTTATGGGGGTTCCCGCCTTTAGGTCCATGTATTGCAGGGCATTTGCGTAACTTTGTGCCTTGCTATCAGCAACCTCTTGTGGGTGTGGAATACACTCGTGTACTGCGCTTACCATTTCAGGTGAGGTACCCCAAGTAACTTGGGGGCGAATAGTGCTGCCATCAATTGTAATCACACGATCGAAAACGGCATCAGCGTCTGAATGCAGAGTGCGCCAATAGGCTTCAGCTTTATCCCATAATGCCCCCGTAGGTGCAGAAGGGCGATTACGTACATAATCAATGGTAATATCATCTACGGCAACCATGCCAGCGCGCGCGCCACTTTCTATTGCCATATTACAGACAGTCATGCGTCCTTCCATACTCATATTGCGGAACACTTCGCCGCCATACTCAATTGCATACCCTGTGCCGCCTGCTGTGCCAATTTTACCAATGATTGCTAAAGCCACATCTTTGGGGCTGACACCTTTAGGCAATCTATTAGTCACTTTAATCAGCATATTTTTCATTTTTTTCTGAATAAGACACTGAGTTGCTAATACATGCTCTACTTCAGAAGTGCCAATGCCATGTGCCAAACAGCCTAAAGCACCATGCGTTGAGGTATGAGAGTCGCCACACACAACCGTCATGCCCGGAAGGGTAGCACCTTGTTCTGGACCAATAACATGAACAATGCCTTGGCGAATATCTTCTAAAGGGATAGCAGGCAAATCAAAATGTGCGACATTATCTGCCAGTGCTTTAACTTGCTTACGTGCGACTGCATCACGAATACCAGCCACCCCTTGTGCATGGTTAGCAGTTGGCACGTTATGATCAGGCACACTGATGATAGAGTTTTTACGCCACAATTCGCGCTTGGCTAAGCGTAGTCCTTCAAATGCTTGAGGCGAAGTTACTTCGTGGACTAAGTGGCGATCTATATATAGAGTGGCAGTGCCATTTGCATCTTCACGCACCAAATGGTCCAACCACAATTTATCATATAAAGTTCTATTCTTCATTCAGGTACTACATTTATTCGGACTGGTGAAAAAGTGCTATTATACTAATGGCGTAATCCAACGGTACACTTCTTATGCAAGTACATTATTTAGATAATTAAAACAGGTTAAAAAGATTTATAATCTAATACGCAACACGCCGTACACTAACGCTTGGCAGTTCATGCTAACCACTATACTTGATATTGATTTTATGCCTATTACTGTAGATTCTTCTATTTTTCGCGCCTATGATATTCGTGGGGTTGTTAATCAAACATTAACTGAGGAGGCTGTCTATTGGATTGGGCGTGCTGTTGCTACTGAAGTGCAACAGGCTGGCTGCACCAAAATTGTCGTTGGTCGAGATGGGCGTTTATCTGGTCCTGTACTGACTCAGTCTTTGTTGCGTGGTCTGCTTGAAGGCGGAGTTGACGTAATAGAGGTAGGTTGTGTACCTACGCCAATAGTTTATTTTGCTGGGCTGCACTACGGAGAGAGCAGTTGTATTGCCATAACGGGATCGCATAACCCACCAGAATACAATGGTCTAAAAATTGTAGTAGCAGGTGAAACCTTATCAGCCGAGCGCATACAACGGCTACGTGAGCGTATAGAGACGCAAGACCTTAGCACAGGGCAGGGTACTGCTTCAATACAGGCAATTTATGAAGTGTATGCACAAGCAGTTTGTGAGCGCGTTAGGCTGAAGCGTCCGCTCAAAGTAGTAGTAGATGCTGGGAACGGGGTGGCTGGTGGCATCGCTCCTGCTCTATTACAGCGTTTAGGCTGTGCTGTTGATCAACTATACTGTGAGGTAGATGGGCATTTCCCCAATCACCATCCCGACCCCAGTCAGCCAGAGAACTTAACAGAGCTGATTGAACGGGTACAACAGACCCAAGCCGATATTGGTTTGGCTTTTGATGGTGATGGCGATCGCTTGGGTGTGGTAGATAACCAAGGAACCATTATTTACCCTGATCGGCAATTGATTTTGTTTGCGCAGTCTGTGTTAGAGCGTGTGCCAAATGCTAAAATTATTTTTGATGTCAAGTGTAGCGTGTATGTGCCGCGCATGATATCTCAGAAGGGTGGCGAGCCGATTATGAGTCGTACAGGGCATTCATTTATTAAGAAGGCATTAAAAGAGCACAAAGCCGCTTTAGCTGGTGAGATGAGTGGGCATATATTCTTTAATGACAACTGGTTTGGCTTTGATGATGCTCTGTTTAGTGCTGCGCGCTTATTGGAAATTATCAGCAAACAAGGTGACGATACTGCTACGCTATTTGCTCAAATTCCCAATAGCATCAACACTCCTGAATTGAACATAGCCTTTAGCGAAGGCGAGCATTATAAAATAATGCAACGCATTATTGACGTGGCAGATTTTCCAGACGGTACCACTACAACTATTGATGGGCTGCGCGTAGATTTTGCTCAAGGGTGGGGTCTTGTTCGCCCTTCTAACACCACGCCTGTATTGGTGCTGCGCTTTGAGGCAGAAACCCAAACTATATTGGATGAGATTATGCGGCGCTTTGTGTCTTGTATTCAAAAGGCTGCGCCGCACGCAAAGCTGCCCGCACCATTAGCTCAATTTGCAAAAAATGCGCTTGGGTGATTCCCTTTATGCTTTCGGTGGTGTATGTGCGCGCAACCAGTCGTGTAGAGTTGCTACTGTGTGTAGTGTGGCACGTGTCTTGTAGCCTTGTAAGTCTTCTGCACTTTGAGCGCCATAGGTGACAGCGACACTATCCATGCCAATGGCTTGAGCCATTTCTAAATCAAAACTGCTATCACCTATCATCACAGCATCATTACAGTCTATTTGTACCTCTGTCAATATCTGCTCTAACATAAGCGGATGCGGTTTACTGAGCGTTTCATCGGCTGTTTTAGTAACGGTAAA
Source organism: Gammaproteobacteria bacterium (assembly GCA_965219665.1). Classification (GTDB taxonomy): domain Bacteria; phylum Pseudomonadota; class Gammaproteobacteria; order CAKMZV01; family CAKMZV01; genus CBDCOD01. The sequence continues at coordinate 29,971 of CBDCOD010000020.1, forward strand.
CAAAGGCTGTAATCCTGTTTTGCTCTCACCGAGAACCAAGTCTAAGCCACGGCGACTTTTACCTGTTGCAATCGCTAAATCTATGGGACGGTTGTGCATATCCGTGAGCAATTTATACATGCCCTCAAATAGAGGGCTTGGGGTATTATTCTGATTAAGAAATTGATTGCTATAGGCTTGTGCCATCATGGTGATTTGCGCGCTACTGGCTTCGGGATAGAGCACTTCAAGTGCCGTTCGCAAACCCAGCCCAATAATTTTTTTATTCTCATCACTGCTTTTGACTGGCATATTGACAGCGGCTTGTGCCGTTTGCAAGCAGCTAACAATACGAGCAGTGGAGTCCATAATCGTACCATCCCAATCAAAGATGAGTAATTTATAGTGTTTAGTGTGCATATTCATTCTCAAAATGTAGTTTAGTCAGCAATGCGCTAAAAGCAGAGCTAATCGGTGCGTATATCTGTACCGTTTTTCCATGCACAGGGTGTTGGAAAGACAGCTGGTATGCATGTAATGCCAAGGCAGATGGGGACAGCAGTGCATCACGTGCTTTATCACCATATCGCTTATCGCCAACCACAGGATGCCCAGCATATTGACAATGCACTCTAATTTGGTGAGTGCGACCTGTTTCAATTTGCACTCGGAGCAGACTAGCTTGTGCGTTTTGTTGCAGCACTTCAAAGTAGGATATGGCGATTTTTCCTTCAGGGTGCACGCGTACGCTACACGCCTCTTGCGTATCTTTTATTCGCAGTAGCGGCATATTAACACATTGCAATTTCTTACGCCATTTGCCCTGTACGATAGCAAGATACTGTTTCTGAATAGTGTTTTGACGAAAGCCATCATGTAATGCTTTCAGTACACTCGGCTTTTTTGCAATCAACAGACAGCCGCTCGTGCCTTTATCTATACGGTGCGCCAATTCTGCCATAGGATAACGGCTATCTTGCTGTAATGCCTCAATCAATCCAAATGCTATATTACTGCCTGCGTGCACCGCTAAGTCATGTGGTTTGTTAATGACGAGGAGTGCATCATCTTCAAACAGTATCCAATCCTGCAAGCGTTCTAAAAACTGATGGGCAATGACAGGTGGTTTTTTATTTGTTTGATGCACAGGCGGTATGCGAACCACATCATTAAGTGCAAGTCTTGCTTTAGGTTTTGCACGTCCTTTGTTAATGCGTACCTCGCCGCTGCGTACCATCTTGTATATACGTGATTTAGGAACATTAGATAGGGTGCGTATAAGAAAATTATCCAAGCGTTTTCCATCATCCTTTTCATCAATTGTGACATATTTAGCAGGGAAATTCGGCATAATCTAAGCGGCCTTTTGTGCGATAAAGCACTGTCTTATAGGGGCAGGATAGCCTTCAATAGTGCGGCACTGTGTCTCATCTATGAATTGTGGTAATGAATGAAAGCGCATCCATGCTGTTTGGCGCTGCTCCGCTGGCGTAGTACGGTAAGGTGGAAGAGCAATAATATCAGAAAATCCCTTGCTGTTTAAGCGCCTGTATGATGACATCTGCTTTGTGGATAGACCAGACATTGTTCATTTGTGCATACCGATTATTTGGGGCAGGGTAGATGCTCTCTACAGAGTATTTTTGCGGCAATACAATCGTTTCTAAAACAACGTGTCCAGAAGGTGACAATTGTTGGTGCATATGGTGTAGATGCTCAATCCAATCAGGCCTATGATACAGAACACCCATAGAAAATAAGCAATCAAAGCGTGGCAAATGCGCTCGGATATACTCAAAGGTTGTTGGCACAATCCATGCAGGCAAGGCTTTGTGCTTAATTGCCGCAAACTGATAGAGCAGCAATAGCGAAGGATCCACTCCCAACACATGGCGTGCGCCAATACCGAGCATCCGTAAAGCGTAATAGCCATTTCCTGAGCCAATATCTAATACTGTCTTGCCCTGCAAAGAAGGAAGAAAAGGTGCTATTCTGCACCACTTCATATCGCTACGCCACTCGCTGTTAATATGAATATTAGCTATCTGAAAAGGCCCTTTTCGCCAAGGGCTAAGTGCATGTAGTTGGCGATATGTGTCTGGGGTTGGAGGTAGGTGCTGTTGCACGGTTACTATAGGTTGGTTAATACAAGCACGTGTTGTCTCCACATCACCACTCTGAGATAAAAAAGCCTGTAGTGCCTTTTGCCATCTTGGCATATCTCCATGCTTCAGTTCCAGCAATCGCTGCTTGATAACAGGGTGCAGATGCTTATAATGCGCGTTGAATTTGCCGTCATAGGCGATACCCATAATCCAGTCTATGGATTGATTTATTGATAGAGGTGGAACGTGCATGAGGCGCGCATTTTATCAGACCTGAATTCAAGTAATAGGTGCAATACTGCATAGAAGTGCGGTTAGGTCACACGTATGACTGTCCAATATGCTAACCGTATGCTGCCGTAATAAGCATAAGCGCAGGCACGGCACTATGATATATGCTTTTTATTGATGCCTTTTTTAGCAGTGCGCTCATCCATACAATTTTTTTACTCATACATAGCCTAGCTTTTATTGTTAGAATGCTTGCATTGTTCTATGTAAATTCTGGCAGTTTGTTGCGTATTTGCAATAAAAGGCATAACTTGCATAGTTTTTTTAACCTATTTACCTCTCATTTAAGTGAGGTAGGAGCCAAAACTCATGAAAAAGAAAATTGATAACCTCAAGCGAAGTTTTGCTTGTATGATATTGGTATCATTTGGTAGTTTTTTTGCCGCTAATTCAGCAATAGCAGAAGTTGATTTTTCAGGAAAAACTATTGAATGGATTATCCCATTTAAGGCAGGTGGTGGTAGTGATAAATGGTCAAGGTTTTATGCACCATTACTATCAGAAGCACTACCTGGCAAGCCTAACGTTGTTGTGAAAAATCTGCCCGGAGGCGGTTCAACTAAAGGTGCGAACTTTTTTGCACAAAGAGCTAAGCCAGATGGCTTAACTATTTTTGGCTCATCAGGTTCGACGCAGTTTCCATACTTATTAGATGATCCGCGGGTTCGTTATGAATACCATGATTGGAATATTGTGTTAGGATCACCAACAGGTGGGGTGGTCTATGTACCGGCTAGTTTTGGTGTTAAAGGCGCACAAGACTTGAAAAAATTACAGAATATTGCTCTCAAATATGGCAGTCAGGGCGCTACTTCTTTAGATTTGATACCACTGTTAGCATTTGATATGATGGGCTTACCTGTAAAAGCTGTTTTTGGTATGAAAGGTCGTAAAGCAGGGCGTTTGGCATTTCAGCGTGGTGAAGCAAATATTGACTATCAAACGAGTGCTTCATTCTTAAAGAATGTTCAGCCTGAGGTTGATTCAGGTAAATCCGTAGCATTATTTTCTTGGGGTGCATTGGATGAAAATGGTAATTTAGTTCGTGATCCTACTTTCCCTAACTTACCACACTTTGCTGAGGCATATGAAATGATGCACGGTAAGCCACCTGCTGGACCAGCATTCCGTGCTTGGAAAACTTTTTTCACCGCAGGTTTTCCTGCTCAAAAAATGGTTTTTTTACCTAAAGGAGCGTCACAGGAGTTGATAGATGCTTATAGTCAGGCTTTCAAGTCAGTCATTAATGATGCAGGCTTTGCCGCGAAGAGCAAAAAACGCTTAGGGGTTTATTCTCAGGCTACCGGTAACAAAGCGGCTCAGTTGAAAAAATTAGCAACTACTGTAAATGCTAAAGACAAACAGTGGATTAAAAATTGGCTAAAGAAACGATATAACGTTAGTTTATAAATTAATGTTGTTGTGTAAATTTGGTGTTTCAAACCACTGAATTTAATCTTCTTATAGAAGAAAAGATTGTATTTGTAGTGGGTTATATAAATATATTTTCACTTGATATAATCAAATATTCTCTTAAAACTTGCCCCTTATTTGGTACAGGGGCAAGTTTTTTTTTAGGTTTTTAAAGTAATGGTTATTGATTCTTTATTTTCCGCATTGGGCAATTTGCTCACTATTGAGCATTTGCTCTTTATGTTAGGTGGCGTGCTGCTCGGGATTAGTATTGGTGTATTACCGGGATTGGGCGGCATCGTTGGTTTTTCAATTATGTTACCATTTTTATATGGTATGGATGTCACTTCTGCCTTGGCGTTATTAATAGGTATGGTGGCAGTGATTCCCACTTCAGATACATTTACTTCAGTATTGATGGGCATACCAGGCTCGTCTGCATCACAAGCAACCGTATTAGATGGTTATCCGTTGTCCCAACAGGGACAGGCAGCTCGGGCTTTAGGTGCCGCATTTTCATCATCATTGGTTGGGGGTCTCATAGGCGCTATTATCTTGACCGCTTTTATTTTATTCGCACGTCCGTTGATTTTGAGTTTAGGATCAGCAGAATTATTCGCATTAGGTGTATTAGGCCTAAGTATGGTGGGTGTGTTAAGTGGTGATAACTTTTACAAAGGGATGTTAGCCTGTTGTGTGGGTCTGCTTATTGGCTCTATCGGTAGTGCACCGGCTACTGGTGAGTGGCGTATGTCTTTTGGGAGTTACTACTTATTTGATGGTGTTAAATTAGTGATTGTTGGTTTAGGTGTTTTTGCTGTACCGGAAATTATTGACCTATTAGTTAAGAATAGGCGCATTTCAAAGCAATCTAGTTTGGGTACTGGATGGCTTGCAGGAATTAAGGATATGTGGGTACATAAGTGGATAGTAGCCAGATGTGCACCAGTCGGTGCAATGATAGGGGCAATACCGGGCTTGGGCGGAAGCGTGGTGGACTGGATAGCCTATGGACATATCGTGCAGACGGCTAAAGATAAGTCAAAATTTGGTAAGGGGGATATACGTGGTGTCATTGCCCCTGAGTCTGCCAATAATGCAAAAGAGGGAGGTGGTTTGGTACCGACCTTACTATTTGGTATTCCTGGCAGTGGCTCTATGGCAGTATTTTTGGGTGGTCTTACTATCTTGGGGATAGAGGCTGGTCCTAATCTAGTAACAACTGACCTTGATATTTCCTATACTATTATTTGGTCTTTAGCCATTGCCAATGTCTTGGGTACGGGTATATGTATCCTGCTATCACCTTACGTTGCAAGATTGACGACCATTCGCTATGGCTTTTTAGCGCCATTTATGATTATGGTCATTACCTTCGCAGCGTTCCAAGCATCGAGGAGTATAGAGGATTTGATTTTGCTGTTAGCAGTTGGCGCAGTAGGTGTTTTATTCAAGTACTTTAATTGGTCACGTCCAGCACTCCTAATTGGCTTTGTATTGGCAGATACTGTTGAAACCTATCTGTATCAGGCTGTTCAGTTTTATTCATGGTCATTTATTGAACGCCCTGGTGTAATTATTATTATTTGCATTGTGGTAGTTTCTGTTTTTTTTGGTAACTTTATGAACCGCAAACGGACTACTATTACTGGTGCTGATGTTACTGATCAGAATGCCGCTGATGACATGGCTCATAGCGAGGGACAGGGAGTGAAGCGCTATAGTCTGTTTACAGGTGAGCTTGCACTGCTGATGTTAGTAGCCTCTTTTGCCATTTATGCTATTATTGATTCGCTCAATCATGAGTTGTTAGGTTCTATTTTTCCAACTTCAGTTGCAGTTATTGCATGCCTCTTTGCTACTCTATTAGGTATCAAATTGATGCGTAGGAAAACGCAAGCCTCAGTACTTAGCAGCCCGATATTAGAAGAGGATGGTAGTGTGAATGATTACTTTGCTAGAACCTGGAAAAACTTTTTATGGTTTGTCGCTTTAACAGTCGGTACGTGGCTGATTGGGTTTTTGAATACATTGTTTATACTGTTTATTGCCATCATGTCAAATAAAACCGATGCTCCTTTAAGAAAAATAGTATTGATTAGTTTAATTGGGGTTGGTGCATTATTCACTATCAGTCAAATAATGATATTGCATTTGCCAACTGGGGTAATAATTGATTATTTTACTCGGTAGGGTGAAATAGCGACTAAACTATAAGATTAAGAGGGTCAATAATGAATGATTTAACAGCAATACCTTGTATGCTTTTTCGGGGTGGTACTTCAAAAGGTGCCTATTTTCTAGCATCCGATTTACCAACTGATAGAGATATACGTAATAGTCTTATTCGCCGCATTTTGGGCTCACCTGATGCAAGTCAGATTGATGGTCTGGGTGGTGGTAGTTTTGTAACGAGCAAGGTTGCTATACTCAACCAATCTGAGCGTGATGGAATTGATGTTGACTATAAATTTATTCAGGTTACTCCTGAAAGCGGTGATGTTGATGACAAACCTACCTGCGGTAACTTGCTCAGCGCCGTAGGTGTTTTTGCATTAGAAACTCAATTAGTTCCTATTGAAAATGATATTACTGAAATTAGAATTTATGATGTAAATACTGGCGCAACCGTCATTGAGCGCATACAGACTCCAAACAGAAAAATAAGTTATAAAGGTGACTTTGCAATCGCTGGCGTGCCCGGCACGGCAGCCCCAGTAGATTTGTATTTTTCTAATATAGCTGGTGGTAAGACCGGTCACTATTTGCCTACTGGAAATTTAGTAGATGTTTTTGATGGTGTCAGTGTCAGTTGCTTAGACATTAGTATGCCCACGGTGTTTATTCATGCAGAAAGTATGGGGGTAGATGCCCACCTTCCCCCTAAGGAATTAGATGCGGATAGTGCCTTTATGCAGCGTTTGGAAACGATTAGGGAGTCTGCCTCACAGGCTATGGGCTTAGGTTCGGCTAAGGGTAATGTTATTCCTAAGATAGCTTTAATATCTCCACCACAGCGTGATGCCGATATTAACATTCGCTATTTTACGCCCTTAAGCTGTCATCCAGCGGTAGCGGTGTCAGCCGGTTTTTGTGTATCGGCAGGGTGCTTCATTCAAGGTACTATTATGAATCAGATTCATAATGCAACGATGCAGGAGGGCGATTGTGTCGTCAAAATTGAGAACCCTTCAGGCATAACCCCAATATCTGTTTGTTTCCCTAATCAAAGGATAGATCAAGTTCAAGGAAGTGCTCGGCGTACAGCAAGACTTATATTCAAAGGCGAAGTTTTTGTTTAATTGGCGTGATTGATGTCATTGTAGTTGGTGGAGGGAATGCTGCGCTGTGTGCAGCTATTAGTGCAGCTCAAGAGGGCGCAAAAGTGATAGTGCTTGAGTCTGCTCCTCGTGAGTGGCGTGGTGGTAACTCACAGCATACCAGAAATATGCGTGTTGCTCACGATCAACCAGATGCTTTTTTAACTGATTCTTATCCTACTGATACTTACTTTGATGATTTATTGAAGGTTACTCATGGTGAAACTGATATACAGTTATCACGCCTTTTGATTGAAGAGTCTTATAAACACTACCAATGGATGCAATCAAATGGTATGGCATTTCAGCAGACAATAAAAGGGACGCTGAATTTGTCACATAGCAATGCTTTTTTTCTTGGTGGTGGTAAAACCTTAGTCAATACACAGTATCAAATCGCGAAAAAGTTAGGAGTTGAAGTCATATACGAGCGTGAGATTGATGAAGTTGTTATTGAGGGTGATAGCGTTCGCAGCATAACTGCGAATGTCAACGGTCATCGCCAATCTTTTACAGCGAAAGCGTATATTTTTGCTAGTGGTGGATTTGAATCTAATAAGGAGTGGTTGGCAAAAATTTGGGGTGAAAAGGCCCATGGTTTTCTGATACGAGGTAGTCGATTTAATCGTGGTTTAGTATTACGTCAGTTACTAGATAAGGGAGTGCAGTCAGTTGGTAGAGAAGAACAGTGTCATGCGGTAGCGATAGATGGGCGTGCACCTGAATATGATGGTGGTATTGCAACAAGAATGGATTGCGTGCCCTTAGGCATTGTACTCAATAAAAATGGTGAACGATTTTATGATGAAGGTGAAGATTTTTGGCCAAAGCGTTATGCGATATGGGGTCGCTTAGTTGCAGAGCAACCTGATCAGGTGGCATTCGTACTCATTGATAGCAAATGTACAGGATTGTTCATGCCCACTATTTTTCCAGCAACTAAGGCTGAAACGATTGAAGAATTGGTAGAGAAACTGAATATGCCGGCTAAAGCTATGGATACTATTAAGTCTTATAATAATTCGGTAGTGAGGGGTGATTTTAATAAGGATGTGTTTGATAATTGCTATACTCAAAATCTTTCACCCAATAAGACACACTGGGCACAGGCATTGGATACACCGCCATATTGCGGTTATTTACTGAAACCTGGGATTACTTTTACCTATCTCGGCGTAAAAGTCAACCATCAGGCGCAAATACAAATGGCATCGGGCAAACCATTGGAAAATGCTTATTGTGCAGGAGAGATGATGGCAGGCAATATCTTAGGGCGTGGTTATTTAGCAGGCATAGGTATAACAATTGGTGGCGTATTTGGTAGGATAGCAGGTAGGGAGGCAGCAGGTGCAATCTAATATTGAATTAGATCAAATTACGGTTGAAGGGCAGCGAATTATGCAGATTTGCAATTCATGTAGGTACTGTGAAGGCTTGTGCCCAGTTTTTGGTGAAATGAGCCAGCAAAAAATGTTTGATAATTCATCGTTGAATTATTTGGCTAATCTTTGCCATAATTGTAAAGGGTGTTATTACGGTTGTCAGTATGCTGAGCCACATGAGTTTCAAGTAAATGTTCCTAAGACCTTCGCTGATATACGTATGCAAAGTTATAGTCAGTATGCTTATCCACAATGGCTTAGTCGGTTATTCAATGCGAATGCATTGCTTACTGCGTTGAGTTTGTTTATTGGTATTAGCCTATTATTTATCGGTGTGGCTTGGCATTTAGGTGCAGATAACTTTTTTCAGTCAATTACAGAAAGTGGTTCGTTTTTCAAGGTTATACCGCTATGGCTCATGAGTGGTGTACCAACAGTCATTAGCGTTTTTATAGTATGGTCGTTATTTTGTGGACTGCGTAGCTATTTGCAGGACATTGATGTTCTTTTGAAGGATTTAACAAATACAAAAGTCTGGCTATTGACCATAACTGATGTGCTAAGCTTAAAACATCAAAGCGGTGGAGATGCAGGTTTGGGTTGTACTCATGTAAGTGATGAGCGCAGTCATAGTCGGCGCATTTTTCATCAGTTGGTTATGTATGGTTTTCTATTATGTTTTGCCTCTACGTGCGTAGCATCGTTTTATCACTATGTGCTTGGTGAGATAGCTCCTTACGATTGGTTTTCAGTGCCAGTCATTTTAGGTACCGTAGGCGGAATTGGATTAATTATTGGATGTGCAGGGCTATTTATACTCAAATTAATAATGGATAAAAGGACGGTATCTTCTGCAATGATGAGCATGGAATACACTTTCCTATTATTGCTATTTATCGTTAGTTTAAGTGGCATAGCGCTGCTAATTTATCGCGAAACCATATGGATGCCAACCCTGCTTTGTGTACACTTAGGGGCGGTATTTAGTTTCTTTATAACTCTGCCATTTAGTAAATTTGTTCATGCACTATACCGATTTGGCGCAGTGTTAGCATATAGGGCAAAACAGGTGGTTAATATTGAATAAATGGCTCCTGTCGTTTAAGACACTGGCAACCGCATTGGTGGGTGTGTTGATTGCTTTATGGTTACACATTCCGCTACCTTGGATGTTAGGACCGCTGATTCTATTAGTATCTCTCAGCTTTAGCTCGTATGAGATGCACTTTCCAAACCATTTCCGCCCCTACATATTTGCTCTAATTGGCATATATTTAGGTAGTTCGGTCAATGAATACAACAGCGTTATAGAATGGACATGGTTGCCATCTGCCTTACTAATGGTGTTGCTGACTGTTGTTAGTACGCTTATTTGTGGTTACTATTTGGTTCGTTATGCTAAATATAACAATGAAGAGGCAGTTCTTGCTGCTTTGCCAGGGTTGTTGGCATTCATTGCAACCCATGCAGCAGATAGAAATTTGGCAGTTGAAAAAATAGTTGTCCCGCAAACGGTTCGAGTGCTTATCGTGGTGGGACTTGCTCCGATTGTCTATCATTGGCTTACTGGTGCTCATGCACATGCTATCAATGAATGGCGATGGGAGGGCGGTACTGACTGGGTTGGTGATTTGATTGCAATCATTCTATTAACATTGCCTTTGGCATTATTGTTCAAAAGGAAAAATGTCCCCAATAGTAGTTTTATTGCAGGCGCTGTGGTATCCCTTGCAACCTACAGTTTAGGCATTACTACTCATGCTCTCCCAAACTGGTTGCTGCAAGCACTGTTAGTCTTAATTGGAATAATGATAGGCTTGCGTTTTAAGGATACAAAGCTATCATCTATATTACTTTATGGGTGGCATGGTTTGGTTTCAACATTCTTATTACTGTTACTAACATTTATTGCAGCATGGACTGGCGCTTTTTTTATTGATATTTCTCCTATTGCACTGTTTTTAGCCTTTGCACCTGGTGGGGTGCATGAGATGGCAATCATAGCTTTTGCTTATGCCATTGAGCCAGTATTTGTAACATTTCATCATATTTTACGTATATTTTTGATTTCTTTTTGCATCCCATTTGCTCAAAAAATCAAACTAATCCGCACGATAGGCACTATGTAATGAAGCTATACCTGATGCAGTTCGTTATCAAAGTGTTAGCGTGCTATTTTGCCTTGACAATATAGGGTGGATTTATAGTGGACTTAATACAGCAATCGCATCACTTATAATACCCGCACGATGGATAACCGTGTTAAAACAGGGGCATAATGAAAGTAGTTATTATTGGCGCAGGCCAAGCAGGGGTGCAAGCTGCTTGGAGTCTTAGGGATTTTGGATTTAGTGGAGAGATTGATTTGTTTGGGTCAGAGCAGTGGTTGCCCTATCAAAGACCCCCGTTATCTAAGCAGTTTTTATTGCAGGAATACGCCAGTGCTGAAGGTTTGCTTCTGCGTAGCAAAGCCGCCTTAGAACAGAAAGCAATCACTTTTCATGCACAAACGGTAACACAGGTAGATAAAGCGACTCAAACCATTACAGCAGGAAATTCTACACGCTATTGGGATAAACTCATCTTGGCAACAGGCGGTGTAGCGCGACAGTTAGATGTTGTAGGTGCAGATGTACCCAAAGTGCATTATTTGCGAACGATTGAGGACGCAAAAGCCATAGCTCATGCAGCGCATAAAGCGCGTTCAGTATTGATTGTTGGTGGTGGTTTTATAGGCTTAGAGGTCGCTGCAAGTTTGGCTTCTTTAGGATTGAAAGTGCGTGTTGTGTACAACGGGGACCGCGTATTAGACCGAGCCGTTTGTGCTGATATGAGCGCTTACTTTGAGTCACTTCATCGGCACAAAGGGGTCGTGCTGACGCCACAATGCTCTGTACATAGCATCGCAGCGCATGGAGACAGTATAGATATTAGGCTGACTAATGGCGAAACCACACAAAGTGATATGGTAGTTGCAGGGATTGGCTTGGTGATTGACTCTCCTTTATTTGAACAGTTAGGCATCCAAGATGCGCGTGGCGGTGTAGCAGTTGACGAAGCAGGTCAGACAGCAGTACCTAACGTGTATGCAGCAGGTGACTGCACGTGGCTGCCACACTACGAAACGGGTGAAATGATACGTTTAGAGTCAGTGCAAAATGCCATCAATCAAGGCAGACAGATTGCCAGTCATATTATGAATACTTATGAATATAGTAAAGTAGTCCCTACCTTTTGGAGCAACCAGTATCATATCAAATGGCAGCAGGCAGGTTTGATTCAATCCGCTGATGCAGTAGTGACGTTGGGTGATAAGCAAGCCGACAAATTCTCACACTGCTACTTTTCGCAAGATGCATTGTGTGCAGTAGTCAGCATTAACAGCCCCGCTAATCATCTACAGGCATGCAAACTTTTAGCTTTAGACGGCACGGCAACGATGGATCAAGTGCGTGGGGCAACGACTCTAAAAGCCTTGCTGTAGTGTTAAAAAACAGACCAATCCAAATAGCAGTAAATGGGCGCGTTTTTGCTCCATTCTTATGGGCATGGGCGCTCTTTTTTGTCGGACTGCTGGGCTTTATAGCGCTGGGCAACTGGCAGCTGAATCGTGCCGCAGAAGTGGATACACAGTTAGCACTTAGAACAGAAGCCAATCTTGCAGGAGCAGTTGACTTCAAGCAGCTGCCGATCTCGCCTACACAAGCATTGTACCGCCGTGTAGTGCTACAGGGAGAATGGCTACAAGGGCGAGACCTCATACAAGATAATGTAACCTATAGTGGTCAAAGTGGCTTCCACGTTATCACACCGTTTATGCTCACTGATAATTTAATCGTCTTAGTAGATAGAGGCTGGAAAGCGTGGGGCAAACAAGGCAGGCAATTGCCCTCATTGCCTGCTCTACCAGTCGGTAGGGTAGAGCTCATGGGCGAGAGTGCATTGCCTTTGAGGCGGTTTGTATTGGGAGATGATATAGTAGAAGCAGTGTGGCCACGCTTGGTACAACGCTTAGACACCACGCAAGTGCAAGCTTGGTTAGGAATGCCAGTTGCATCCATGATAGTGCGCTTGCAGTCAGAAAACAAGCAGGGATTAGTACAGCAATGGGATATATACGGCAATCCTGACAAGCATAGGGCATACGCTACGCAATGGTTCCTATTTGGCTTTGCCCTATGCATATTCTTTGTTGTACTCAATCTGCGCAAAAAAAATAACCAATAATCATGCAATGGACTCTGCGACCGTGTCCTGCGCCGCTCAGAATGGCGAGGGGGGTATAATGCTCTGGCACTTAATTAAGAAGAGCATAGAGTTATACTACTGAGCGTATGTCATCATCCATCAACCTGTTTACAGCACTGCACAAATTCGCCAGTTTGACGATGGTATCGCGCGTGCTTGGTTTTTTGCGTGATGTGTTATTAGCGCGTACCTTTGGGTCAAGTGATGCTTTGGATGCCTTTGTTATTGCATTCAAAATCCCTAATTTTTTTCGCAGACTTTTTGCCGAAGGTGCTTTTGGGCAAGCATTTTCTCCCGTGTTGGCAAGGCAAAGAGTAAAAGGAGAAGAAGAGGTCAGACGCTATATCAATGGAACGTGCACCTTATTAGGCTTAGTGGTGCTGGGCGTTTGCGTTATATGCATGCTGCTGGCACCATGGGTTATACGCGGTTTTGCCCCCGGTTTTGTTGCACAAGAAGACAAGTTTGAATTGGCATACACCTTGCTGATTATTACCTTTCCTTATTTATTTTTTATATCCATAGCCGCTTTATTAGCCGCGGTTCTGAACGCAATTGGCAAATTCTCCCCTGGTGCTTTTGCTCCGATTTTTTTGAATGTAAGTTTGATTGCAGCGGCATTATTTGGGTCAGCTTGGTTTGAGCAGCCTATTATCTCATTAGGCTGGGCAGTGTTTGTTGCAGGGTTGATACAGGCGGGTTGGTTGTGGTATTTTGCCAAGCAAAATGGCTATATGGTTCTACCCAGTAGTTGGCGTTTACCTGCTGTGCGTGAGACTGCATTGCTCATGGTTCCTGCCTTATTTGGCGTTTCTGTAGGGCAGGTTAATTTGCTGGTGGATACGATGTTAGCATCATTGTTAGTCAGTGGTAGTGTATCGTGGTTGTACTATGCCGATAGAATGATGGAATTACCCTTAGGGGTTTGGGGGGTTGCAATTGGTACGGTTATCTTGCCCTCCCTTTCACAGATTTGTGCACGGGAAGATTATGTGGAATATGGCAAAACAATTGACTGGGGTGTGAAGTTAGGTTGTTGGGTTGCTTTCCCAGCAGCAGTGGGTCTGATAGTATTGAGTGACACTATTATTGCAGCATTATTTCGCTATGGTGCTTTTTCGTTACATGATGTTGCACAAGCAGCACCTGCTTTGCAAGCGTATGCCTTAGGGCTGCCTGCATTTGTTTTGATTAAAATTTTTTCTCCTGCCTTTTTTGCGCGCAAGGATATAAAAACGCCGGTTCAGATTGCAGCATTCTGTATGATAATCAATATAGGGCTTAATCTACTATTTATGCAATACTGGCAGCATGTTGGCTTAGCCTTAGCAACCAGTGCCTCAGGTTACTGTAATGCGCTCTTATTAGGTTACGTGTTACACAAAAAAGGCTATTGGCGTGCTGATACATTGATTTACACCATAGCATTGCGCTGTATGGCGGCAGTCGTAGTGATGGCATGTATTGCCTTGATTATGAAGCCTTATTTTCAAATAGAGGGTTCTGCGATAGAGCGCATAGCCGTCCTATTTAGTATCATTATGTGCTGCGCTGTTGCCTACTTTGGTAGCTGTTGGCTAGTGCGTGCCTCATTGAAAAGTATATTACACAAAGCCTAATGCACATTATCCGCGCTCATTTTTCAGACTGTCCTGCTATTGATAATCAGTGGCGAAAGGGCAGTGTTACCGTTGGTAATTTTGATGGGGTACATAGAGGGCACCAGGAGTTGCTAAAAAAAATGGCGGCGAATAAGGGGACACAAATTGTGGTGTTATTTGAGCCTCAACCACTTGAACTTTTTCAGGCAGATAGCGCGCCAGTACGCATTATGAGTTTGCGTGAAAAATGGCGAGTGCTTGCAGAGTACAAAGTAGATGTTGTAGTCATTGTGCCGTTTAATTTGGCATGGGCACAGTTGAGCGCAAAGTCTTTCATTTCTTGGCTTTGTGCATGGTTAGAGCCGCAGTATATTTGGGTAGGGGACGATTTTCGCTTTGGTACAAATAGGGAAGGGGACTTTAATATGCTCAGCCAATTTGGAGCAACGCTGGGTTACCAATTAGGCAGTATTCTAACCTGCAAAGAAGCAGGTGTGCGGCTATCCAGTACGCGCTTGCGATCAGAGATAGATAATAATCAGTTAGTAAATGTCCAGCAAATACTAAATCGTCGCTATAGCATATGGGGTAGAGTACAACGGGGTGACGGCTTAGGGCGGCAATTGGGATTTCCTACTGCTAATATTGCACGACGGCATCGCTTAGGTTTAAGTGGAGCCTTTTGGGTTGCCGTACAATGGGAGGGACAGTTTTTTTGGGGCATGGCAAATGTAGGCTACAGACCAACTGTTCAAGGCAAGCATCAGCAGATAGAAGTGCACCTTTTTAATTTTGAAGGCAACTTGTACGGCAAACTGGTAGAAGTGATTTTTTACGGGCGACTAAGACCGGAGCGAAAATTTGCATCGCAGCAAGAACTCATCAAGCAGTTAGCAACAGATAAAGCCAATAGTTTAGTGAACATTAACAAAGAGATATGACAAACAGTGTAGATTCTATAAAAGAAAGTTTTTCTGATATTCAAGATGATTTGCAAGCAGTCAATACGTTACTGCACGGTGTATTACATTCAGATGTTGAACTCATCAACACCATTGCATTTTATATTATCAATAGTGGGGGTAAGCGTTTTAGACCTCAGCTATCCTTGTTAGCATCAGAGGCTATTGGCTACCAAGATAACGATAGAATTACTATGGCAGCGGTGATTGAATTGATTCATACCGCAACGCTACTGCATGATGATGTTGTAGATGACTCCGAATTGCGCAGAGGAGACAAAACAGCCAACACGATATGGGGCAACTCTTCTGCTGTTTTAGTGGGCGATTACCTCTACTCTAAATCTTTTCAGCTAATGGTTCAAATGGACAGTTTAGCGGTTATGGGCTTGATGTCAGAGACAACCAACCGTATTGCAGAAGGTGAAGTCCTGCAACTTATGCATAGCCAAAGCCTTGACTTAAGTGCAGAACTCTATCAAGAAATGATTTACTGCAAAACAGGCTGTTTATTTGAGGCAGCAGTGAAAACCCCCGCCATATTAGCACAAGCAGATACCGCCACAACTGACGCACTTGCAGCATACGGTCGCTATTTTGGGATGGCTTTTCAAATTGTTGATGACGTATTAGACTATACGGCTGATGCTGCTTTATTAGGCAAAGCCGTTGGGGATGACTGGGGAGAAGGCAAGGTAACCTTACCTATTATTTATGCATTGCAGCGCGCAGACTCTCATCAGCAAGCGTTCTTAGAGAAGGCACTGACTCAATGTGGCGACGTAGCCGCCTTTAATGATACGCTATCACTACTACACGAAACAGGCAGTATAGAATCAGCACTAATGGATGCAAAAAAATATGCTCAACAAGCTCAGACTGCTTTGCTGAAATTAGAGGCGAGCGCAGCAAGAGAAAATCTCAACCATTTAGTGCAAGAATCACTTGCCCGTTGCATGTAATTGGCATACACCATGCAAACAACGTACATACAAACGACAAGCAGACAAACAGCAGATAAACAGTGCAACAATTTTTCATAGAATCTTTCCAGCAAGGACTGCGCATTTATTGGCAAGTTCTCAAAATATCGTTTCCTATTTTGGTTGTGGTCAAGTGGCTACAGGACGAGTTTGGTTTTGTTAGTCTATTTGGTACGCTATTAGAACCACTCATGCATAGCCTCAACCTACCCGGTGAAGCAGGCTTAGTATGGGCAACGGCAATATTTTTACAGTTGTATGCTGCAATACTTATTGCCGTAAGCCTATGGGACGTGATGGAGTTGAGCGTAGCACAGGCGAGCGTATTGGGGTTGCTGTTACTGGTTGCCCATAACTTATTAGTAGAAGGGCGCATTGTGCAGCGCGCAGGAGTGCGCCTTATTCATGGCTGGCTATTTCGCTTGGGCTTTGGCTGGCTATTTGCTTGGTTAGCTGCTGCTATATACGCTGCTGGCGGCTGGTTACAACAACCTGCTGTACACTTATTAGGGGAAGTTTTAGTGCCGAGCGGCTGGGATGAATGGTTTTTATACCAGTTAGACATATGGCTAAAAATAGCAGGTGTGATTTGGGTAATGGTTGTCGTAGTGAACGCCCTGAAAGTAAGCGGAATAGAGCGGCATATTATCGCTATCTTGGTGCCTATCCTCAAGCCATTTGGGATTGGCAAAGAGGCGGTAACCGTAACGGTAGTCGGTGCATTATTGGGGATTGCTTATGGTGGGGGCATGTTGATAGAACAAGCCAAACAGGGACACATACCTAAAAAAGATTTACTATGCTCGTTATTGCTTCTATGTTTACTGCATGCTGTTATTGAGGATACTATACTGATGTTTTTAATCGGTGCAGATTGGACAGCAACGCTGTTGATGCGTGTCATCTTTGCCTTAGTCTGTATGGTGCTAATAGCAAAATATTTTAGTCACTACCCTCAGAGTGTTTATCGGTGGGTCGTAGCAGAGAAGCGCAGTAAATCAGGCTGATTGGGTAGCCATTCGTGGCAATGGAAACAGCCATGCTGCACGCAGTCGCAGTATCCAGAATGGTGGCAAGGATATGAACCATATACAATGTGCAATATGAATAACAAACACAAACTGATTTACGTACATGATCCTATGTGCTCGTGGTGCTGGGGTTTTAGGGAAACCTTCATTGCCTTTAAGCAAGCGTATGGTGCGCACTTTTATATTGAAAAAGTGGTAGGGGGGTTAGCCGCTGATAGCGCAGAACCTATGGACACTGGACTGCGTGAGCAGTTGGAGCACACTTGGCGCGTAGTTGCTCAGAAAACTGGTGCGCAGTTTAATCATGATTTCTGGAGGCAATGTACGCCACGGCGATCGACGTATATGAGTTGTCGCGCAGTAATTATTGCAGGAGATTTTGATTTATATGATGCGATGATTGAGGCAATCCAGTTTGGCTATTATCGTCATGCACAAAATCCATCAGAGGTTACCACCTTAGTGCAATTTGCCAGTAACTTAGGCATGGATTCCACTGATTTTGAAAACAAACTACTATCGCCTGAAACTGACGAGCGCCTACAGGCACAAATACGTTACGCACGTTCTATTGGCGGTAATCACTTTCCTTCGCTATTCGTGGAACAGGAAGAGCGCACGACAGAGATTGCCGTCAACTACACCAGCCATCAGCAATTGTATGACCGCATAATGGCCAGCATTGCCACGCACTAATAATACTAATAATCCTGCGCTATTTTTCTGCTTGTGCGGTGAGGGCGGAAACGCACTACCAGTACACTGAGCAGCAGTAATAGACACAACATCCAGTCCACTGTAGTTGTTGCATGCTGTAGGCTACAGCCACCGCCGCCGCTACTGCTACCACTATTACCATGGGAGGTAAAGAAAGTACGCGCGCCAGAAGCGGCTATAGCATGGGGAATTGCTACTTACAACTTGTAAGCGGTCGCCATCGCTCAGTGAAGAAAATAGGTGTGTGCATGAGGGCTCCTTCAAATAAGTTGATATGATACCTACTATGGTGTCTATGATTGAGAGGCATTAATAACAGTTTGACTTGGCAATTACTATGGCATAGGTAAGATATCGGGAGCGCATATTTATTGTTATATGCCCTTATAATTACCGCCTTTGATATTGTATATGGGCTATAGGCGAATAAACATGCATTACGATCCGCTGACATTAGAGGCAGCTATTCAAGATAGATGGGAGCAGGCCCACTGTTTCTATCAGGATACCACTTCCACAGAGGGTAAAGTCCCTTTTTATTGTCTTTCTATGTTTCCATACCCTTCAGGTAAGTTGCACATGGGGCATGTTCGTAATTACACTATAGGGGATGTGATTAGTCGCTATGAACGCATGCGTGGTAAAGCGGTTTTTCAGCCAATTGGGTGGGATGCTTTTGGTTTGCCGGCTGAGAATGCAGCTATAAAGCACGGTGAGCCACCTGCGCAATGGACCTATAGTAATATTGCTGATATGCGCAGTCAATTGAAGGCTTTGGGCTTTGCTTATGACTGGTCTAAGGAGTTGGCTACGTGTCATCCGTCTTACTATCATTGGGAGCAGTGGTTGTTTGTTCGGTTATTGAAAAGAGGTTTGGTTTATCGAAAAAAGTCGGTGGTGAATTGGGATCCGGTAGATCAAACCGTGCTCGCAAATGAGCAGGTGATAGAAGGGAGAGGTTGGCGTTCAGGTGCCGTGGTTGAGCGTAAAGAGATTCCTCAGTGGTTTGTGAAAATAACTGATTATGCGCAGGAGTTGTTAGAGGGCTTAGATGGTCTGACAGGATGGCCAAAGTCGGTCAAGAATATGCAGCGTAACTGGATAGGGCGTTCAGAAGGGGTACAGATTGATTTTGTGTTAGAGGGGTTTGAAGAGAGAATAAGCGTTTATACCACACGTCCTGATACGTTGCTGGGTGCGACTTATGTTGCGGTTGCCGCAGAACATCCTGTTCTCAAGTGGGCTGATGATGAGGGCTTGTCGGATTTTATTGAGGAATGCAAGCGCAGCGCCGTGGCAGAAGCTGCAATGGAGACGATGGAGAAAAAGGGCTTTGAGACTTCTTTGCGTGCGCGTCATCCTTTGACTGGAGAAGTGCTGCCGGTGTGGGTTGCTAATTTTGTGCTGACAGGGTACGGTACGGGTGCCGTCATGTCTGTGCCAGCGCATGATGAGCGTGATCATGCCTTTGCATTGAAGTATGGGTTACCGATTAAGCAGGTGGTTGCGCCTGTAGATGGTAGCGTGGTTGATATACAGCAGGCTGCTTATACAGAATATGGTAAGCTGGTTAATAGTGGCGCGTATGATGGCTTGGATTTTGAGGCAGCGAAAGAGGCGGTCATTGATGCCTTGCAGCAGCAAGGATTGGGTGCGCGTCGCACGCAGTACCGCTTGCGTGATTGGGGGGTTTCGCGGCAGCGTTATTGGGGGTGTCCGATTCCAATTGTGCATTGTGAGCAGTGTGGTACCGTGCCAGTTCCAGAGCAGGATTTGCCCGTTGTGCTGCCAGAGAATATGCAGGTGGATGGCGCAGGTTCCCCGTTAGCTGCCAGTGCTGAGTTTAAGCAGTGTGTGTGCCCTGAGTGTGGGGGTGATGCAGAGCGGGAGACAGATACTTTTGATACTTTTTTTGAGTCTTCTTGGTATTATGCGCGCTATTTGTCGCGTGACGCGAATAATCAGATGATTGATCCCAGTGCGAATGCGTGGCTGCCAGTGCATCAGTATGTTGGGGGGGTTGAGCATGCTATTTTACATTTGTTGTATGCGCGCTTTTTCCATAAATTGATGCGTGATGAGGGGTTGTTGTCTTCAGATGAGCCTTTTGAAAATTTGTTGACGCAGGGGATGGTGCTCAAAAATGGCACAAAAATGTCTAAGTCTAAAGGGAATGTGGTTGAGCCGCAGGCAATTATTGCGCGTTATGGTGCAGATTCGGTACGCTTGTTCACCATGTTTGCCGCACCGCCTGAACATTCTTTGGAGTGGAATGATGCGGGTATTGATGGGGCATCGCGGTTTTTAACCCGTTTATGGCGATTAGTGCAGAGCCATTGCCATGAGACGTGTGTTGCCCCAATCCTCTATAGTGCGCAGCAGAAAACGCTGCGCTATGATATACATAGTGCTTTGTCTAAAGCCAGTCGCGATATAGGGGAGCGGCGGCATTTCAATACTGCGATTGCTGCGATGATGGAGTTGATGAATGCTTTGTCTAAGTTTGAGGTGAAAACAGCTGAAGATAGGGCTGTTTTGTTAGAGGGTGCGCGTATTATTGTGCTAGTTTTAGCACCTGTTGTTCCGCATATTACTCAGAAGTTATGGGAGTGTTTAGGAGAAGAGGGGTGGCTGTTGGATGCTGCTTGGCCTGAGGTGGATGAGGAAGCGTTAAGCCGTGATGTTGTGGAGATTGTTGTGCAGGTCAATGGCAAGTTGCGTGCCAAAGTAGAGGTGCTTAATGATGCAGATACGGAGGCAGTGCTTGCTGCTGCGCTGGGTGTCAATAAGGTGGCATCTATTGTGAACTCTCAGAAAATTATTAAGCAGATATATGTGCCGAATCGATTGTTGAATTTAGTGCTTGCGCGATGAAGTCGTTTTTTAGTGGGGCATGTGAAATACAAGAATGTTTAGTTATTCAAACATATATCCACATAATATAATAAAATACTTTAAGATTGATGCAAAAGGGTCTATGAGTACTGATGTGCCTTCAGTGGATTACGTGGTGGATAGCTGCGATAGGCGTTGTCCACAGCCAATTATTGATCTTCAAAATGCGCTGAGAGAGTGTTCTATTGGGTCTGTACTGGCTTTATATAGCACAGATTCTGGGAGCGTACATGATATTCCTACATGGCTTAGTTTGCATCCACACAAATTGTTGTCTTATGAGAAAAAAGAGAGTGGGCAATATGTTTTCTATGTTCAAAAAGCATAGCACTACGTTGGCAGTGTTGTTGGGGTGTGCACTGATGGTTAGTGCTGCGCAAGCTAAGTATTGTTTATTGGAGTTTCCCAATGGTCCGTTGTATCCTCATGATGTGCACTTATCTTGGCAGGAAGAGCGCCTAAAAAATGGCGAGTCTATTAGTTCATTGCTTGGGCGATATGGCATCGCGGAAAAAGCAGTTATTGGTTTGGTTCAAGAGAATCAAATGCAGGCCGCCTTTCGTTCTTTACAAGCAGGAAGCTCTGTAAAAATTGCTACTCAGGTTGGTTTGCCTTGTCTTTTTAGGCACGCAACTATTGACTTGGATGCCAAACGTAGCATAGAAATTGAGCAGACAGCATCAGGGTTAGAGATATACACCAAAGTACATGATGTTGAATATCGTACTGCCTTTCGTAGAATTAATATTGAAGATTCGTTGCATTATGATGGTCAAAAGGCGCGTGTTCCCAGTGCGATATTAAATCGGATTGAGCATATTTTGAGTGGGCAGATGGATTTCAATAGAGAGTTGAGAACGGGGGATGTATTTCGTATTATTTACGAAGAGATGTATCGCAATGGCAAGTTTGTGTCGTATGGCGATATTTTGGCATTGGAGTATATAGGTCAGGATCGGGAGATTACAGCGGTACGCTTTGAATATCCGGGCACAACGGGTTATTACACTTTGGATGGTAAAAATCTACAGACAACTTTTAGCCGAAATCCGTTACCGTCAGCGCGCATTAGTAGTCGTTATAGTAAAAGAAGATTTCACCCAGTGCATAAAACCTTCCGCCCACATAAAGGCGTTGATTTTGCGGCACCTATAGGTACTCCAATAAGAGCTACCGCAAATGGGATTGTTCACTCAGTTCGGCATTCGCCGTCTTATGGTTTAGTGATGGTGTTGCAGCATGGTTCAATATATCGTACCTTGTATGCGCATATGAGTAAAGTGCGCAAGGGGATGCGTAAAGGCAAGCGTGTAAAGCGTGGGCAGGTAATTGGCTATGTTGGGAATACAGGTGTTTCAACAGGACCTCATTTGCACTATGAGTTACATCGCCATAAACGACAGGTCAATCCGCTACGCGCTAAATTGCCTACTGCTGCGCCTGTTCCAGAAGCGCGCTTTGCAGAGTTTGAGTATCAAGCAATGCGTATTCTGAGTTTGTTGGGCAAGCATGAGACAATTTATATTGCCCAAGCTGAGACGGAAAGTAATAGCCAGTAGCTCTGCTCCAGATTCATGCCCTTTTATATTGGTCAAATGTCAGGCACCAGTGCTGATGGCATAGATTTATGTGCTATTGATGCGCAGGCAGTGTTGCATTGCCATCAAGCGTTTCCCTATCCTGAAAAATTGACTGAGCAGCTACATGCTTTATTGAGTTGCCCTATGGAAGATGCTACGTTATGTCAGGATACAGAGCATGCGTTAGAGGCTTTTTTGTTAGAGGCATTGTCTGCGTTTGTAACCAGATTAGATGATGCAGTGATTGCTTTGGGGCTGCATGGGCAAACGCTGTACCATGATCCTGATCAGGGCAAATCGTTTACGTTAATCAACCCTCAGCGCTTGGTACAGCATTTGGCGTACCCAGTCGTTGCGCGTATGCGCCAAGCAGATATAGATGCTGGAGGGCAGGGTGCGCCACTGGCGCCGTTTTTTCATCAGGTGGTATTTTCAAGTGCGCAGCGTCGTGCCGTATTGAATTTAGGCGGTATTGCCAATCTGACGGTGTTGAATGGTGGTACGTTGGAGTGCGCTTTTGATATAGGGCCTGCTAATACACTGTTAGATAGTGCGATGCGGTTATATTTTGGCAAAGCCTATGATGATAGCGGTGCTGTAGCCAGCAGCGGTCAGGTGTCTGCGCCTTTGCTGGCGCGTTTGTTGGATGATGCCTATTTTTACAAAGCTGCGCCCAAAAGCACCGGAAGAGAGTATTTTAATTGGCAATGGGTGGAGCGCGCACAGCAGCAGCCTTTGCCTGCCGAAGATATGATGGCTACTTTGCTGGCTTTGAGCGCACGTTCTATTGCAGATGCAGTAAAACAGAGTGCAGTGGATGAGGTGATTGTGTGTGGCGGCGGTGTTTATAACCATGTGCTGTTAGATGCGTTGCGTGAACTGTTGGATGTGTCAATCATTCCGTGTACTGCTTTGGGCTGGCATCCTCAAGCGGTTGAGGCGGCAGCATGGGCATGGTTGGCTCAGCAGTGTATGGCAGGACAAAAGATAAATACCCGTGTTGTAACGGGTGCAAGGGAGCCTGTATTGTTAGGTGAGATTTTTGATCGTGGACGCTGATATTTTGGAGTTGGCACGGCAAAATAGTTTGTTTGTTTTTGCAACAGACACGGTGTGGGGGTTAGGGGCAGTTTCCAATAGGGAAAATGCACAGCGTATCAATCAGCTTAAGCGGCGCCCTGCCGCTAAAAGTTTATCGGTGGTGGTGCCTGATTTGGATTGGGTGGATAATAATTTGTCCCCCCCTCCGAATTGGCGTGATTTCTTGCGCTGTAACCAAAAAGCGGTTACGTTACTAATTGATAAGCGGCATGCAGATGATTATGCTTATTTGGCAGCAGGGTTGCAGTTAGGCGTGCGTTATCTACCCTCATTTTGGGTGGGCGCTTTAGCACAGGCATTGTCTATGCCGATTATTGCTACTTCAGCCAATATGAGTGGAGACCCAGCAGTAGCAGATAGGGCAGTTATTTCTTCTGTGTTGTTGAACCAAGCTCATTTGATTGATGAGGATGTTGTGATGACAGGAGCGCCGTCAGCGTTATTTGATTTGCATAAAGAGGTTTGGTTGACACGTTAGTAGGGTATATAAATGATAGGGGTGACTCTGCGGCCTCACCTCGCGCAGAATGACCAGAACAGGCAAGCATCTCAATGTATAATGCGCCCGCGCACTGGTCGCGGTGCGTGTTGTTTTATTTATCTTTTGGAGTTTTTATGACTAATTTTACTATTCATGCGACGGTACGCAATGACGAAGGGAAGGGTGCGAGCCGCCGCCTGCGTATTCAGGGTGCAGTACCCGGTATCGTTTATGGGGGCAAGGTTAAGCCTATTTCTATTGCTATTGAGCACAATAAAATCTGGAACCTGTTGCTTGCAGATGAAGCGATCTATACTTCCTTAGTTGATTTGGATATTGATGGCAAGGTACAGCAGGTTATTATTAAAGATATTCAGCGCCATCCGTATGCCAATAAATTGGTGCATATAGATTTTCAGCGCATAGAAAAGTCGCGCCACATTGTTAAGCGTGTTCCGTTATCGTTCGTTGATGCAGAGAAGTCACCAGGCGTGCGCTTGGGTGCACTGTTGACTCCGCTGGTATCAACGGTAGAAGTACGTTGTTTGCCAGATAAATTGCCTCAGTGTATAGAGATAGATTGTTCTGTTTTAGAGGCGGGTGATTCTATGAAAATGTCTCAAGTTAAATTGCCTGATGGTGTTGAATTGACCGCTTTACGCAAGGGTGGTTCAGAGTATGACCATTCTGTATTAATGCTGGGTAAGGCGCGTTAGTCTTTACATCAGCCATTCAGATTATATGCATGCGCCTTGCTGAGTTATTAGCAAGGCGTTACTTTTTTTAGTCTATGCTAAAAATAATTGCTGGCTTAGGAAATTGGGGCGATAAGTACGCGCTTACTCGTCATAATGTGGGCTTCTGGTTTTTGGATGCCTTGCTAAAAAAAAGTGATGGTTTGTGGAAGGACGAGCGGGGCTTTGAAGGGCAGGTTGCAAAGGTAATGCTGCATGGAGAGGCTGTTCTGTTATTTCGCACTAAAAAATTCATGAATACATGCGGTTCAGGTTTGGCTAAACTTGTACGTTTCTATAAAGTATCCCCCGAAGATGTGCTTATTGTTCACGATGAGGTGGATTTTGCAGCAGGGGTTGCGCGTCTTAAATTAGGTGGGTCACATGGCGGGCATAACGGCCTGCGTGATTGCATTCGCCATTTAGGTAGTAGCGATTTTGCGCGCTTGAGAATTGGTATTGGACATCCAGGTGATAGTAAGAAGGTGCATAGCTATGTTCTTAGCAAGCCGAGCACGGGAGATAGAATCAGTATTGATCAGGCCATGGATAATAGTTTGAGTGTGTTGCCGGATGTTATTAGGCAAGCGTATGAGCCAGCAATGAATCAGTTGCATTCGCAGCGCAGTACAAGTGAATTGTAGTCATGGTTTTTATAAGGTATAGGAGTAAAAATGGGATTTAAGTGCGGTATTGTTGGCTTGCCTAACGTTGGAAAATCTACCCTTTTTAATGCGCTCACTCATGCAGAAATTGATGCGGCAAATTACCCTTTCTGTACGATTGATCCCAATTTTGGAGTGGTGGAAGTGCCTGATACGCGCTTACAGCAGCTATGTGATTTGGTGCACCCGCAAAAGACAGTACCTGCCATTATGGAGTTTGTGGATATAGCTGGTTTAGTGAAGGGGGCATCAAAAGGCGAAGGGCTGGGTAATCAGTTTTTGGCTAATATACGTGAGACGGATGCGATAGTACAGGTTGTGCGCTGCTTTGAGGATGAGAATATCGTGCATACAGAAGGGGTGGTTGATCCTATAGCAGATATTGAGGTGATTAACTTTGAGTTAGCGTTGGCAGATTTGAGTGTGGTTGAAAAGGCAATGGTGCGCACTCAGAAAATGGTGCGCACCGGTGATAAGAGTAGTCAGGCACAGTTAGCAGTGCTTGCGAAGGCAAAGATACATTTAGAAGCTGGTAGGTGGCTGCGCGGTTTGGAGTGGCAAGAGGCGGAACTGGAAGTGTTGTCTGTGTATCAGTTCTTGACAATGAAACATTTGCTGTATGTGGCTAATATTGCGGAGGGTGAGGATGAGAGCAATGTGCATTGGCAGCGTGTGAAGCAGCAGGCGCAGCAGGATCAGGCTGAGTGCTTGGCATTATGTGTGCAGTTAGAGGGTGAGTTAAGTGCCTTGCCAGAGGAGGAGCGCGGAGAGTATTTAGAGGCAATGGGTTTAGAGGAGACAGGGTTGAATCGTTTGATTCTTGCTGGGTATGCTTTATTACAGTTGCAGACTTTTTTTACTGCGGGAGAGAAGGAGGTGCGTGCTTGGACTGTTCCTGTTGGTTGTAATGCGCAACAGGCAGCTGGGAAAATTCACACAGATTTTGCTAAGGGTTTTATTCGTGCTGAGGTTGTGCATTTTAACGATTATATAGAGACAAAAGGTGAAAGCGGTGCCCGTGAGAAGGGCAAGTTAAGAGCAGAAGGGCGTGATTACATTATGCAAGATGGTGATGTAGTGCATTTTCTGTTTAATGTTTAGTTTTTAGTGTTCCTTTAACTTTAACGTGTCCATATGGTGCGTTAGTTCATTTTAATGATAGGCTGACAGGATATGAGCCGTTGTATAGCAGGTGTTGATGAGGTAGGACGTGGTGCTTTGGTGGGCGCTGTGGTGAGTGCTGCCGTTGTTTTGCCTGATGACTGGCGTAAGCATGTATTGCTGTGTGAGCTGAAAGATTCTAAAAAAATAAGCCCTGCAAAGCGTAAGAAATTGAGCGTGTGTATCAAGCATCACTGCCGCTGGGCAGTTGGTGAAGCGAGTGCACAAGAAATTGATGTACTGAATATTCATCATGCTACTTTGTTAGCTATGCAGCGCGCTGTTGTGCTGTTAGGTGCGTGTGATGAGGTGTGGGTTGATGGTAAGTATGCCCCAGCAATTAGCGTGCCGTGCAAGACTTTTATTAAGGGGGATGCACTGCATGCCTGTATAAGTGCTGCATCTATTGTGGCGAAGGTGTATCGTGATGCGGCTATGATTGCCTTAGATAGTGTGTATCCACAGTATGGGTTTGCACAGCATAAAGGCTATGCAACGCGGCAGCATCTTGCTGCATTGGAGCGATTTGGAGCGATTGAGCTACATCGGCGCAGTTTTAGTCCTCTATCAGAGATGGTGCTTGATTAGTGCTGTTTGAGTCGTTCCATTCCTTTATGGGTGGCTTAGTGGTTGACAAAGTGAGCAATGGTGTCAATTGGATCGCTACCCGCTATTAGCATGTGGTGTATTCTATCAAAGTGTTGGATTTGTGCTTGTCGCTCTGTTGGGTTGTGGAGCAGGTGATAGAGTTTGTCACCAATGGTAGCGCTTTGCGCTTGTTGTTGTAAAAATTCTGGGACAATAAATTGGTTTGCTAAGGCGTTGGGAAGTGATACCCATGGTGTTTTTAGCATCCGACCAAGCAGTAGTGCGTTGATTGGGGAGACTTTATAGACTACCAGCATGGGCTTTTTCAGTAATAGTGTTTCTAAGGTGGCAGTGCCTGATGCAACCATGGCGGCATCACAGGCTTGTAAAATCGTGCGTGCGTTACCATTGAGTACGCGAATGTTTTGGCGTAGTGGTGCGGTGGCTGTTTGAATAATTGCTTCAATGTGTGGCATTAAATGAGGATGCGCGCAGGGGATAAGGCAGTGATAGGATGTTTTGGAGTGGTTGTGGTAGCGTTGCAGGCTGTGTATTAGAATGGGGAGATTGCGCAGTATTTCACTTTTTCGCGATCCGGGAAGCATGGCGATAATAGGGTGCTGTTCCGTTAAGTGAAGCAGTGTTCGAGCCGCTTGGGTGTCTGTGTGGAGGGGAATGCTCTGTGCCATGGGATGCCCTACAAAACTAGCACTGAGTTGTGCTTGCTCATATAGTTTAGGTTCAAAAGGGAATAAGCAAAATATGTGTTGGCAGCACCGTGCAATTTTATGCACACGCTCAGTGCGCCAAGCCCATATAGAGGGGCTTACATAGTGTAGGGTTGGAAGGTGGGGGCGTAGTGCTTTTTCAACACCAAAGTTGAAGTCGGGTGCGTCGATGCCAATAAATAAGTCTATGTTTTCGGATAGTGCCTTACTAATAAATTGCTGGCGTAGTTTGAGCAGTACAGAAAGGTTCTTTATAGCATCGCTAAAACCCATAATCGCCATAGCAGAACTATCAAACCATTGCGTTTGTCCAGCTTGTAGCATGTTGCTGCCGCCCATCCCGACAATTTGTGCATGTGGAAAGCGTTGTAATATGCGCTCAATTAGGTTAGCGCCAATGATGTCAGCAGAGACTTCTCCTGCAAGTAGTGCAATTTTCATGGTGTGTGTTCTTACTGATTTTGCTATAGGAGAGCGTTTAGAATGTCCAGAGCTTGTCGTGTTTGTGCGACATCGTGTACGCGCACAATACGGCAGCCTTTAGCTACAGCAAGCATAGCAGCGCAAGTGCTGCTTAGTGTGCGTTGTTGCGGGTCTTTTTTGTGGGTGATTGCGCCCAGCATAGATTTACGGGAAACACCTATTAAAACGGGATAGCCTAATTGGCAAATATGTGGCAGGTTCTGAAAGAGCGTGCAGTTATGCTCTACGTTTTTACCAAAGCCGAATCCAGGGTCAATAATAATCTGTTTGATGCCAGCAACTAATGCTGCTTCAATCCGCTGTTTTAGAAAGTCAGTTACCTCATGGATAATGTCAGTATATTGTGGATTGATGTGCATAGTTTGTGGTGTGCCTACTTTGTGCATCAAGCATACAGGGACTTGCAGCTCAGCAGCAGTAGAGAGTGCGTTTTTATCGGTTAAGGCGTTGATGTCGTTTATCATGGTGGCCCCTGCGGCAACTGCTTGCTGCATGATTTTTGGCTTGGTGGTGTCAATAGAGATAGGAATAGTAGGATGTTGGCTGCGTAGAGCCGTAATAATGGGGATAGTGCGTTGCAATTCTTCTGTTTCGCTGACAGGGGTTGCGCCGGGTCTGGAAGATTCGCCTCCAATGTCTATGATGTCAGCTCCTTGCTGTATCATGTCTAAGGCGTGGCTTATCGCAGCGTCTATCTGGTTGTATTTGCCGCCATCTGAGAAGGAGTCTGGGGTGCAGTTCAATACCCCCATTATTTCTGCTTGCATGCTTAGAGTTTGTGCATCTGTATTGCAGGTCTGGTTGTTGCGTATTACAATTTAAGCGATTCAAACACCCAAGGATGTTCCTGTCGCTTTCGTTGTTCAAATTGCTTAATGGCATCAGTGTGCTGTAAGGTGATTCCAATGTCATCTAAGCCTTCAAGTAGGCATTTTTTTCTGAAAGGGTCTATGTCAAACTGATAGTGTTGCTCGTGGTTGTGGATGGTTTGTGTGGCTAAATTAATAGTCAGTTCTAAGCCGTCTTGTGATAGCGCCGCTTGCATTAAGGCATTGCAGGTTGAGACGTCTAAGGAAATGGGTAAAATGGCGTTCTTGAAGCAGTTATTATAGAAAATATCGGCAAAGGAGGGTGCAATAATGGCATCAAAGCCATAGTCTTTTAATGCCCAAGGGGCATGTTCCCGTGATGAGCCGCAACCAAAATTTTCACCAGTGATAAGTATTTTCGCGCCTTTGTAGCGTGGCAGATTGAGTATAAAATCTGGGTTTATCGGGCGGTTGCTGTTATCACTGTCGGGTTCACCTTTATCAAGGTAACGCCATTCGTCAAATAGGTTGACACCAAATCCTGAACGTTTAATAGATTTCAAAAATTGCTTCGGTATAATGGCATCAGTGTCAACATTTGCCCTATCTAAGGGAGCTACGGTGCTGTGTATAGTAGATAATTTTTCCATAAGGGGTCAGTTGTAGTAATGTCTAAAAAATCAAAACAAGTTAGAGGTGCTATTTTAATCACTGGATGCAGTACAGGGATAGGTTATTTTTGTGCAAAAAAGCTACACAGTGAAAAATTTCACGTCTTGGCAACTGCGCGCAAGCCAGAGGATGTTGAGCGCTTACGGCAAGAAGGTCTGACAGCGCATCAGTTAGATGTGGATGATAAAAAGAGTATTGAAGCAGGATTGAATTGGGCGATTGAGCAAAGTAATGGAGGGTTATATGCATTGTTCAATAATGCTGGTTTTGGCTTGGTTGCCGCTGTGGAGGATTTAAGTTATGAAGCCTTGCAAGCACAATTTTCTACGAACGTGTTGGGTACACAGTACTTGACGAATCGTTTTATTGCCCATGTGCGCGCAGGGGGACAGCGCGCGCGTATTATTTATAATTCTTCGGTACTGGGTTTTGTAAGTTTGCCTTTTCGGGGTGGCTATAACGCGAGCAAGTATGCTGTAGAAGGTTTTGCAGATAGTTTGCGTGCTGAGTTGGATTGTGATGATTTGCGGATTTGTAGCATTCAGCCCGGTCCTATTGTGAGTTTATTTAGGAAAAATGCAATTGCTGCTTTGAGGGAGTGGGTGGATTGTGATGGGAGTGTGCACCGTGCCTTGTATGAGCAGTACTTGAATGCATCAGAACATAAGCCACTCCCCTTTATGTTAGGTCCAGAAGCGGTGTATAAGGCGTTAGAGCATGCTTTGATAGCCCCAAAACCGAAGGCGCATTATCGAGTAACTTTTCCAACCCATTTATTCTGGTTGTTAAAACGGATACTTCCAGCGCGTGCATTAGATTATATTTTGCGTAAGATTTGAGAAAAGAGCACTTTGTACAGCGTCTGCTCCAGTGGCAGCAGCGTAGGGGACGGCATGACTTGCCGTGGCAGCATAAGCGTTCTTTGTATAGTGTTTGGGTCTCTGAAATTATGTTACAGCAAACACAGGTGGTTACAGTTATCCCCTATTACGAGCGTTTTATGTTGCGCTTTCCAAGTGTGCAACAGTTGGCAGTCGCGCATGAAGATGAAGTACTGCATTTGTGGTCAGGATTGGGGTACTATAGCAGAGGCCGCAATCTGCATAAGGCGGCGCGGCAGATTGTGCAGCAGTACGGTGGTGAAATGCCGCGTAGGGCTGAGGAATGGGAGGCGTTGCCGGGTGTAGGGCAGAGTACAGCGCATGCTATACTGTCTCTTGCTTTGAATAGTCCATTAGCTATTTTAGACGCGAATGTAAAGCGCGTGCTGGCAAGGGTGTGGTGTATGCAAAACGATTTTTCTGCTACAAAAGAAAAGCAAGCGCTATGGGCGCATGCACAGAATTTAGTGCCTTTAGAGCGGGCAGGGCAGTACAATCAGGCCTTAATGGATCTTGGTGCAATGGTGTGCACTAACCGTAATCCACAGTGTAGTCAGTGTCCATTGCAGCAGAGCTGCAAAGCCTTTGCACAGGGTTTGCAAGCACAGCTTCCTGCTAAAGTGGTCAAAAAGCCAAAGCCAACAAAGCATACTGACTTTATGCTGTTGAGTCATGGCAGTCATTGCTTACTGAAACAAAGACCGAGTAAGGGTGTATGGGCCAATCTTTGGGTGCTTCCCACACTGGAAGAGGTTAAGGATATCAATTTGGGCTGGTTGGAGTATCAGCGCCCTGTTGAGTTGCGCACCACATTTACGCACTATCATTTGAAGTATCGTGTGCATTATGCACAGGTAAGTGCTTTTGCTGATTTAGGAAGCGGCTGGTTGTGGTTTAATCGTACGCTGCCTGTAGCAGTGGGCGTACCTGCGCCGATAGCTAAATTGATTGCTAAAGAAGTAGTATAATCCACATTGATTTTAGCTTTTTTAGCGTGTTTCTTTCATAGTAATAGATTAAGGTAATAATATGATTAAGGATTATTTGTTCAAAGCGAGTGTGGCTTTTTGTGCAGCAGTTTTATTGACTTCATGTAGCAGTTCACCAAAGAAAAAACCAAAGGTTGCAGTTGCTGGATGTGTTTTTCCAAATACAAATGTTGCAGCCCCGGGGTGGGTTTGTGATGAGCCAGTTGCTGGAATTGATGTTTCCGCAGTAGGTATTGCAGAAAAATCTAAGGCGGGTATTTCTTTTATGAAAGATATAGCAGCAGCAGATGCACGTGGAAAGCTGGTTGAACAATTTAAGGTGCTGGTTGATAAGATGGTGAAGTCTTATTTTGGTACGACGGGCGGTGCGAACTCTGAAACAGTGGATCGTGCTGCAGAAAGTGTATTAAAGACTGTGTCTTCAGATGTTTTAGTGGGATCAAAGGTGTATAAAAGCCGCACAGGTCCTAATGGAAATCTATACGTATTGGTAGGCTTGGATGCGGCTGCCACACAGAAAGCGGCAGAAGAGCGTGTGCGTACGAGCATGAATAATGACCAAGCTTTATGGCAGCAGTTCAAGGCACAAAAGGCCCATGATGAATTAGCTGCAGAAATCGCTAAGCAAAAAGTGCAGTAATCATAGACTTTAACGAGTACAATGCGCGCCTTTGTTGAACTGGGGTGATCTTTCAGCCCTACCCACTATAAGTAAGAATTATGATAGGACAACGCACATTTGTGGCGACACGAGCAAACACAGATAAACAATGGTATCTCGTGGATGCTGGTGGAAAAACATTAGGCCGTTTGGCTTCAGAAATAGCCAGACGATTACGCGGTAAGCATAAGCCACAATTTACACCGGGTGTTGATTGTGGTGATTATATTATCGTTACAAACACTGATCAGTTAAGCGTTACTGGTAATAAAGCAGAAGGCAAAAAATATTACCGTTACACAGGCTATGTAGGTAATTTAAAAGAATCCAATTTTGAACGGATGATGGAGAAAGACTCTACACAGGTATTGCGTTTAGCGGTCAAAGGCATGTTGCCAAGAGGTAGTCTGGGACGTCAGCAGTTGCGAAATCTGAAAATATATGCAAGTTCAGAGCATCCACATGCTTCACAAGAGCCAGTCTGCCTAGATATTAACATTTAAGAACCAATAGATATGGAATATTTTTTTGCAACAGGTCGCCGTAAAAGTTCTGTTGCGCGTGTGCGCATAAGAAAAGGCAAAGGTATTATCACAATTAATAAGCGTGACCAAAGTGAGTACTTTGGCAGAGAAACAGATCGTATGATTATTCGCCAGCCTTTAGAGACTGCTGAGTTGGCTGATAATTTTGATATATTTGTTAATGTGCATGGTGGTGGTTCTACTGGTCAGGCAGGCGCTATTCGCCACGGCATAGCGCGCGCTTTAGTGCAGTATGATGAATTGCTTAAAGGCGCATTGCGCAAAGGCGGCTTTATTACACGTGATGCACGTCAAGTTGAGCGTAAGAAGGTTGGGTTACACAAAGCGCGTAAGCGTCCTCAGTTCTCCAAGCGTTAATTCGTTAATCAGCATTCCCCTTGAAAATGCGCACCAGAATTTGGTGCGCATTTTTTTTATTCTCAAGTAAATAGTACGCCAATAGTCAGCTTACTGGATGGGCGATTGTGCTGAGGGGAGATTTTTATATGTTTTTGCCCCCATTTCTTTTAGTCGGTGCGCTGTTTTTATTGCTCCGCCATGTCCGTACAGTTTGGTGTGGGCACCTTTTAAGAGATTCTGTGAGCGTGTGAGCTGCTTGTCTATTTCAGTCAAGTCTTTTTCATAGTTGATAATTTTGTCCACTAAACTTCCAGATAGTCTGGCTATTTCTTCAGCATTGCGGCTGCGGTTTTCTAATTCCCAGTTTTGGGCAATAACCTTTAAGATGGCAAATAGCGTAGAGGGGGTAACGACTAATAAATGCGTGCTTAAAGATTCTTCTAATAATTTTGGCTGATGACTCAAAGCTAATTGCCATGCGCTTTCAATAGGGATAAAAAGCAGTACAGAATCAAAGACAGTTTCACTATGTTGATGGTACTGCTTTTGAGAAAGGTTTTTAATATGACGTTGTATAGAGGCGACATGTTCACTAAGTGCCTGTTGTTTTGCTTCATCATTATTGGCAGCATTAGCAGCACTAAATGCTTCATAAGCCTTTAAACTCATTTTGGCATCTATGATGACTTTCCTATCAGCGGGCAGTTGCACAATAATATCAGGAATGGAGGAGGTGCCATCAATCATTTTTTGGCTGTAGTAGTCTTGATTTTTGCGCAACCCTGATAGCTCAAGCACACGCTCTAAGATCATTTCACCCCATAACCCCTGTGCCTTTGCACTGCCTTGCAGAGCTTGGCTTAAATTGGAGGCTTCTGTTTGTAATTTATGATTTAAGTCTGCTAAGTTGCGAATTTGTGCAGTCAATTCGCCATGGCGTGTGCTTTCTTGTATAGCACTATCTTGTATGTGCTTGTGTAACCGTGCTATTTCTTCTTTGAGAGGGGAGATGGTTTTGCCGATATGTTGCTGTGCTTGTTCCTGTAGTTGTTCGCTATTATTGTTCAACGCTTTTAGGGTGATGTTTTCAAAATGGGTTTTATTGTCGTTTAGCAGTGCAATGTGGCTATTTAGTTTTTCATTTTCGATGCTTAAGGTGGCTTTTTCAATTTGTAGGGCGCTGTTTTTTTGGTTCAGATAGATGATTACAGCACTAAGTATGATAATGATAGTAATGGTTAGTATGAGTGAGAGGGGCATAAAAAAAGGCTGTGAGTTAGCGTCTTTGTGCAAAAAAATGACGCAATAACTGTTGACATTCTAATTGCATAACGCCAGATTCTGCACGTATTCGGTGGTTGAATGAGGGATGGTCACATAAATTTAGGCAGCTACCACATGCGCCGGTTTTAGGGTCAGGTGTGGCAAATATCAAGCGTTTGATACGGGCGTGTATCATGGCAGCTGCACACATAGCACAAGGCTCTAATGTAACAAATAAGCTGCAGTCAGTGAGGCGGTAGTTTTTAAGATGATTGCCTGCTTGGCGTAAGGCAATAATTTCTGCATGGGCAGCTGGATCATTAAGGCTAATGGGTTGATTAAATCCTTCACCAACAATGGTGTTTTCAGATACGATAACTGCACCGACAGGTACCTCATTCATTTTCTGTGCCTGACAAGCTAATTCATAAGCGCGTTGCATGAAATATATATCAGGTACTGCTGGCATTAGGGATGTTGTATAGTTGATTGTGGGGGAACTATCCTTTTTAGAAGGCGGTACGCTTTAAGGGTTTAGCGCACTGAGTATTCGTTGGTGTGCAAAGCGGTCAGTGCAGATGCAGAGACTTTTAGGTTGTAGTGTATATGGTATTAGTGGTTGATTGTCTAAGGTGGAGCATATACCGCCTGCTTCTTCAGCAATTAAATGTCCTGCGCTATAGTCCCATAATCTTTTGGGTCCTGCAAGATAGGCTTGTACCCGACTGGCTGCCACATAGCAAATCTCTAAAGCAACTGTTCCGATACAGCGCTGTGATTTGAATATTTTATGTATTCTGAGGGCATCGTTCTGTTCTATAGTAAGGGATTTATACTCTACCAAGCCTATCCATGGTTTTTCTTGTGCGTTGGGTGCTGGTTGGCAGGTCAGTGGTGTTTTATTAAGCCAAGCACCTTGGTTGCGTATGGCAGAAAATAATTCTTTGGCATTAGGGTCATACACTAAGCCTGCAATAGATTGATGGTTCTTGATGAGTGCTATAGAGACAGAATAGGCAGGAAAGCCATGTATGAAGTTAGTAGTTCCATCTAAAGGATCAATAACCCAATATTCATCGTGCTGAGTGCAGTGAATAGCATCCTCTTCGCTAACTATAGGGCAGTCATAGCAATCAGTCAGTAGAGGTTTAATTGCATTGTCTAACGCTATATCAGTTTCTGATACAAAGGAGGCGTCTTTTTTAATTGAATAAGTTGCTTGTTTTTGCTGAAAAATTGGATCAGCGCACGCTACTATTTTATCGCCTAGTGTAAAAAAATCTGTTTTATCAATGTGCAGCATGCGGTTCCTTTTGTTCCGATATTTTTTCTATTTCCACAGTGCGTATAATGTTATCTTTGAAATCTTCAAGATAAAGGTGGCAGTCAGGTAACGCAATGCACAGTGGGTGTCTGGGCATGTTACCCAGTATCTCTAAAACCAGTCCATTGATGGTGGTTGCTTCTTCAGATTGTAAGTTAAGTTGACACGTTTCGTTGATTTCTCGTAGGGAGACACTGGCGTTGATAGACCAATGGTTTTGACTAATGGTCAGGAATTCATCAGTTGTATCACTGAGATCAGAGGTATAGGTGCCAATGATTTCTTCTAAGATGTCATCTAAGGTAATCATGCCTTTTAGAGTGCCATATTCATCAATAATAAAGCCGGTTCGCTCTCCTTTGTCTCTAAATTTTTGCACTTGAATAAGTAGGCTATTAGTTGCAGGGATATTATAGGGCGGTGAGGCAACATTGAGTAGGCTTTCAATGCTAAAGTTATTGTTGTCTAATAAGTGTAGTGCATCACGCACGTGTATTATCCCCTTTACATTGCTGATGTTTTCGTCATATAAGGGGATGCGCGTGTAAGGGACATTTGTAAGTACAATAAGAATATGCTCTACACTGCTTTGGATGTCAATACCAACTATTTCATTTTTAGGTATCATGATGTGCTCAACCGTTGCCTCATCTAAATCCAAGAGGCGCAATAGCATTTTTTGGTGGTTTTCAGGTATTTTGTCGGTGGAATGGGAGACAATAGTTCGTAATTGATCAGCATCTATGGGGATATCTTGTTGTTCTCTATTTTGTCCTAAAAGCCATAAGAAACCCGCTGCTACTGTGTTAGTAAAGGCAACTATAGGTGCCAAAGCGCGCGTTATGTATTGCAATACATAACTGGCAGGAAAGGCGATGGTTTCTGCTTTATTTGCTGCTAATGTTTTGGGAGTTATTTCTGCAAAAATGAGAACAGCTAAGGTCAATAGACCAGTTGCGACAGCAATGCCTTCCTCCCCGCTAATACGTAATGCAATAATCGTACTAATGCTGGAGGCAACGATGTTGGCAAAATTATTGCCTAATAAGATAGCACCAATCAAGGATTCTACATTATCTAATAATTTAGAGCAACGAATCGCAGCAACGACACCCTGTTCGCTTAAATGCTTTAGGCGGTGTCGATCTAATGCCATCATGGCTGTTTCTGAGCCTGAGAAAAAGGCTGAGCACAGTAGCAGAATAAATAGAATGAGAAAAAGCAGTTCAGTTGATAGATACACGGAAGTAGTGCTTTAGTGTGTTATCTGAATCGCCGCACGCCGTAAAATGCTGCCATATATGATGGTGATGTGCGGTGACAAGCGGTGACAAAATTAGGTTTTTTTCGCTGTGATTCAACGTAATGCCTAGTAGTTATATTATGAGAATCTCTATGAGACCGTTGCAAAACAAGAGGGTAACCATAGATTTGTATTTGTAATTGTATCAATGATGTGTGTTATGCGCAAAGGTTTTGCACACTTGTGCTGGGATACAGTGGAAACGTTGCTGGTAGAGCGTTCTGCTGCTCTTTTATAAATTTTTGAGTGCGTTTTCACAGGCAGAAAGAACCTGCTGGGGTGCTGTTCCACCGATGTGATTGCGTGCTTGTAGGCAGGTTTCTAATTTAATGGCATCATAGACATCTGTGTCTATTTTGTTACAGATTTTTTGCAATGTTTCTATGGTTAAGTCATCTAACTGTATGTTTTGGCTTATTGCGCATTTCACACATTGGCCGACTACTGCGTGCGCCTCACGAAAAGGGATTCCTTTGCGTACAAGATAGTCTGCAAGGTCTGTGGCATTCGTATATCCTTGTTTTGTGGCAGTGAGCATGCTTTCAGGATTGGCTTGCATGTCTTGTAGCATGCCATTAAATAAAATTAAGCAGGTATGAGTGGTGCTAACGGTGTCAAACAGAGGTTCTTTATCTTCTTGGTTGTCTTTGTTATAGGCGAGCGGTTGATTTTTCATGAGAGCTAAGAGGGCGATGGAATGACCTAATACACGAGCAGCCTTACCGCGGATTAGTTCAGCAGCATCTGGGTTCTTTTTCTGTGGCATGATGGATGAGCCTGTGGTGTATTTGTCTGATAGCGTGATGAATTGAAAGTGCGCACTGTTCCATAAAATTATTTCTTCGCACATTCTGGAGAGGTGCATCATCAGCAGGGCAGCGTTTTGGCAAAACTCAATAGCAAAATCACGATCAGATACTGCATCCAATGAGTTGGTGCAGGGTGCCTCAAATGCGAGTGCTTCACAGGTTTGCATACGGTCAATAGGATAGGTGGTGCCTGCTAAAGCAGCACTACCTAATGGCATTTGGTTAATGCGTTTTTGGGTTTGCTGCAAGCGCTCATTATCTCTATTTAGCATACTTTCCCAAGCCATTAGGTGATGTCCAAAGGAGATGGGCTGTGCTGATTGCAAGTGCGTAAAGCCAGGCATGATAGTGCTGGCGTAGTGTTGTGCTTTCTCAATAAGCGTTTTGCGGCATTGTTTGAGCGCTGTAAGGATGCCGCTATTTGCCTCACGCAGCCATAGGCGCAAGTCGGTCGCCACTTGGTCATTGCGCGAGCGTCCTGTGTGTAGTTTTTTGCCTGCTTCGCCGATGCGTTTGATGAGGGCAGCCTCAATATTCATGTGAACATCTTCTAATTCTGTTTGCCATTCAAAGTTACCAGATTGAATATCTGCTAATATTGCAGTGAGTCCATCAATGATTTGTTCTTTTTCCACAGCGGTTATGATGGCTTGTTTAGCAAGCATGGTGGCATGGGCAATGGATGCCCGAATATCCACTTCATAGAGGATGTGGTCAAAACTTACTGAGGCATTGACCGTGCTAAAAATTTGATCTGGGCTATCATTAAATACGCCTGAGATAAGCGTGTTGCGGCGTGGTTGTGTGCTCATAAAGTAATAATTATGGAAGTTGGTGGATATTTTTTATACCTATTTCAGCATGTAAATTGAGATAGTATAGGTAGTATTCTATATTGGTGATGCCAACCATGCGCGGTGCTATTTCTTTGCCTAAGTGGTTCAAAAAGATAATGGTGGGTGTAATGTCCACACCATATTTATAGGCAAAGGCGTCAGGTAAAACAGTTTCCCCTGAAAAATCTTTGATGCGTATAGTGTCATCTAATTTGAGTGTGTAGAGTAAGCCGTTTTCAAAGCCGCCGCCGAGCATGAGAGGTTCCATGACTTCTTCATTTAATAGGTCACAAAATTCACACCATTCTGCGGATATATAGATAACGATGGGTTTTTGCTCCTGTTGGGCAATTTTGGATATTTCTGCAAAATTACGCGCAGTGGGCGGCAATTCTGCTGCCGTTTGTGTAGAGACACTCAGCCATAGTATGAGTAAAGTACAGCAGAAAGCACTTGCTGTTAGGTAGTTTGTGGACTTATTCCTGCAATTAAGCGTGCAATTAAAGTAAAGGTTGGTGATTTTCACGCCATTATTGTACACATAAACGGTAGAATACTCGCCCAGTTATAGATTGCAATCTCCTTATTTAGATAATTATATGGACAAGAAGGCATATATCAGTTTAGAAAAACGTGAATTGTCTGTTGAATTTCTGAGCATAAACACTAATGATTTAGGTTCTTTAGAAGCTGAATTAGAGGCATTAGTTGAAGCGTATCCAGAATTGACTAAACGTTTTGTCATCTTGAATATACCAGTATCGGTTAATTTGACTATTCCAGATGCTGCGGTTTTGTTTGATACCTTGCAAGAGCTGGGTTTGCTGCTTTCTGGTGTGGTTAGCAGTGATCCTAAAATAGCTGAGTTTGCTTGCTACAGTGGTTTGCAGTGCAGTAGTGATTTGATAGTTAATTCAGATCGTGCGGATATTCCGCCTTCTCCTACTAATGGTTTAGAGGAAGTAGCAAGTAACCCATCCCCTACAGAATTTACAGGGTTCAGTAAGCGCGCGGAGGAACAGCCCACTGCTACTAAGGTGGAAAAACAGCAGCCTGCAACGGCCCCTAAATCAGATAGTCCAGTACCAGAGGCTTCTGCTCAGTCAAAAGAAGATGGCGTAAGCAAGGTGGTGAGTAAAACGCTAACGATTAGGGAACGGGTTAAAGCAGGTCATAAAATACAAAATCAAGGTGATATT
This sequence comes from Gammaproteobacteria bacterium, assembly GCA_965219665.1. Lineage (GTDB taxonomy): Bacteria > Pseudomonadota > Gammaproteobacteria > CAKMZV01 > CAKMZV01 > CBDCOD01. Next base: position 70,049 of record CBDCOD010000020.1, read on the forward strand.
GTTGTGCTCAATCCTGTGGAGAAGGGCGCAGTTATTGCAGCTTCTGGTGATGTAATTATTTATGCAGCGTGTGAAGGTGTAGTTCTTGCAGGAAGTGGTGGCAATACTTCGGCAAGTATTTATGTCAATCAGTTGCGTGCAGAAGCAGTATCTATTGGTCCTTATTTTGTGAAAGGAGGCCAGTTGTCTAAAATCCGCAAAGATATACCGTTACAAATATCACTTAGAGACAAACAACTGGTATTCACCAGCATTAATAAGCTTATCCCGCCAAATCAGAGTGCGACTACTCAAAGAAGCCCTTCTTTTCAAGAACCTGTCTTGTCGTAGTGCGCAATTATTTTTACAATACACGTTAACATTATTAAAAACTATTTATGCTTCAAAATATTCGTAATACTTCTAAAAGTTGGGCTTGGGTTATTGTCCTATTAATCAGCATTCCTTTTGCTTTCTGGGGGATTGAGCGTTTTCAGACACAGGAGCATGATGCAAGTGTGGCGCAGGTTGGTTCACGCAGCGTTGGTTTGCGTGCTTTCTCCAATGCATATTTTGCACAAAAACAAAGAATGCAGGAAGAGTTTGGGGAAGACTACGAGAGGAGAGTCGATGATGTCGCATTGCGCAATCAGGTGTTGCGTAGTTTAGTTGTCCGTTACCTGACAGAAGTGGCCGCCGATGATATTGGCTTTGTCGCCAGCGATGAGCAGCTAGCACGGGTTATACGCTCTAATCCAGAGTTTCAAACAGCAGAAAGTACTTTTGATATAGAAAAATACCGACTGTTTTTGCAGCTAAATGAGTTTTCGCCAGAGCAGTACGAATCGCTATTGCGCTGGAGGCAAAAAGATATACAGTTCAAACAGGCTTTGCTGGGGACAAATTTTATTACAGATAGGGAGATAAAAGATTTTTATGAGGTGAGCGCACATGAGCGAGAATTTGCTTGGGCTTTGCTACCGTGGCAACAGGTACGTGATCAGATGAATTTTAGCGAGCCTGAAGTTTCTGCTGTCTATGAGCAAAACCAACAGAATTTTAGTGTGCCTGAGATGGTTAAAGTGGAGTATATATCATTGAATTTGAATGATATGGCAGAAAAAATAGAGGCTTCAGATGAGAAAATTAGAGCCTATTACGATGACAATAAAGAGTCTTTTCGTAATGAAGAACAACGTTCTGCTAGTCATATTTTATTTGCTTTAGAGCAACAAGAGGTCGCCCAACAAGTTCTTCAACAGCTTAAGGAGGGCGGTGATTTTGCAACATTGGCAAAAGAGCATTCTATCGATGCAGGGTCCGCACAAGCAGGAGGTAGCATCGGGTTCTTTGGACGTGGGGCTATGGTTCCAGAATTTGAGGAAGCCGTTTTTGCTATGCAGGAAGGCGAGGTGTCCGATTTGGTACAGACGCAGTTCGGTTATCACATTATTCGTATGGACTCAATTACCGCCGAGCAAATTCAAGGTTTTGAGTCGGTGAAAGAAGAGGCAAAGCGTGCATATCAGCGTGATACTGCATTGGCAGAATTCTTTGAAAAGCAAGATCAGTTGGCGACACTGAGTTTTGAAAGCCCGAATGATTTAAGCATTGCTTCTGATGGTGTCGGCTTTCCTGTGCAACAAAGTGATTGGTTTTCTTTTGCTGAGGGAAATGATATAGCAGAGGCTAATGTGGTGCGTGAAGCAGCATTTTCAGACGAAGTGCGCAATGGCAGTAACAGTCAATTGTTAGAGTTATCTCCTGAGCATGTTGTTGTCTTACGCGCTCAAGAGTATAAGCCAGCGTTTATTCGGCCTTTAGAGGAAGTGCGTGAGCAGATTGTGGAAAGTATTTTACGTGAGAAGAGCAGCAAAAAAATATTAGAGATGGCTCAAAAAAGTGTTCAAGATTTATCACAAGATAAAGTGCTGTGGGAGCAGGCTGTTTCAGGTTTTGAAGTTTCCACAGGCAATCTTGTATTTGACTGGTATAGTATAGAGGATGCTGCAACACAAGTGCAACAGACTATCTTTCGCAGCGTATTTGATGTGCCACGGGTACGCTCAGGTGATAAAACACATTATTATGCAGGCGCCTCTAATCAGGGAGATGTGCTACTATTTGCTTTGCGTGGCTCAAGAGAAGCCGCAAAAACGGAGTCTTATGAGGAGGTGGAAGCAAATTTACGCTCTGCATTGAATCGCTATCAACAAAGCAATGATCGTTTCTCAATTTTGGAGCAGTTACAAAATCGTTATGACATTCACGATATAGACACTTCTAAGATTAATTAAGCGTTTTTTAGTGGATTCCATAGTTTTGCCCCGCGTGACACAGGGCATGATATTACAGCATTGAACTAGCATTTGTTACAAGTATTTTCTGTATGGTTGCATCATTGGAGTAGAATGCAAGTGACCGCGAAATACTTGAGTAGTAAATATAACTTTTTGCACAATTTGAATTAAGGAGAATATTATGTCCCATACTTTGCCTACATTACCTTATGCTTATGATGCACTTCAGCCTTCTATAGGTCAAGAAACTATGGAATTGCACCATAGCAAACACCACCAAACATATGTTGATAATCTGAATAGGCTGATTGCTGGAACAGAGTACGAAAGTATGTCTTTAGAAGAAATAGTGCAGAAAGCACCTGCTGGGGGAATTTTTAATAATGCCGGTCAGCACTGGAATCATAGTCAGTTTTGGCAAATGCTGGCGCCTGTAGGGACAGGTGCAGAACCTACGGGGGCGTTTGTTGATGCAATCAATAAGGCATTTGGTTCTTTTGAGGCTTTTAAGGAGCAATTTGCAGTAACTGGTGCGACCACATTCGGTTCAGGATGGGTTTGGTTGGCACAAGAGGCTGATGGTTGTTTGAGTCTAATGAGTGCTTCTAATGCAGATAGTCCGCTGCGCCATGGCAAAAATGCCTTACTGGGTGTGGATGTGTGGGAACATGCGTACTATGTGGATTATCGCAATCGCAGACCAGAGTACCTTAGTCAAATTTGGAATATTGTCAACTGGAACAACGTAATGGAACGTTTTAACGGCTAATTATATAGTTCGTATCAATTATTGATAGCATGGATAGTTTCGCACATCAAGTAAATCAGCAGGCGTTAGACCTAGCGCGTGATATTCTTAAAGATAAGCAACGCCAACGACGTAATACGTGGTTTGTGCGGATTTTTTGGGCGTTGGTGCTTATATTTATTGTGTACAGCATAATATCTTCTGTGCCTGATATAGATGATTCCAGAGCTGATAAGAGGGATAAGCATATTGCATTGATTGATCTAAAAGGTCCTATAGCAGATGGCTTGCCAGGTAGTTCTTCTGTTTTTGTGTCTGCCTTGACTGAGGCAATGCAAAGTGAATCTGCTGTAGCTGTCGTAATAGACGCTAATTCACCGGGAGGTTCTCCTGTTCAAGCAGCCGTTATAAATGATGCGTTAGTGCGCTTAAAAAAGCGTTATAAAAAGCCTGTTTATACAGTGGTTGGTGATTTATGTGCCTCTGCTTGTTATTATGCACTGGTAAATAGTGATAAGATGCTTGCTAACTCAGTGAGTTTGGTGGGTTCTATCGGGGTGCGTTTTGAGAGTTATGATTTGCGCGGCTTAGCTGATAAAATAGGAGTTAAGCAACGTTTAATCACTGCTGGTGAAAATAAAGCAATGTTTAATCCTTTTGGTTCTGTTCCAGACAGCGTCCAACGGCATTGGCAAGAAACTTTGGATAAAACCCATGCGGAGTTTATCAGTGTTGTTCAAAGTGGGCGCTCCAGTAAGTTAGATAAAAAGGCTGATTTGTTCAGTGGGCTTATTTGGATAGGTAGCGATGCACTGGAGTTAGGCCTTGTGGATGGCTTCGGGGATTTGTATAGTTCCCAAAAGGCTTTGCAAAAGCAGTTTAATGAAGAGAGACTGCCTTTGAGTAGCTACAATAGACCGCTCCCATTTTTAGATCGCATATTAGAAGGTATAGTTAGCAGCATTAGCAAGTTAAGCCATACTAAAACGACAGGCTTGAATGCTTCTATTTCTCATTACTCTAACGGCTCAGTGCAGCAGTAATCGCGTTAATTATCTTAATTCTGTTTGTAAGTTGCGGTATCTTATGCTTGCAACCTTTTTGTGAATGAAAGTTATAGTTGGACTCTCTGGAGGAGTTGATTCCTCATTAACAGCTTACCTACTCAAACAGCAAGGTTATGATGTAGAGGCACTGTTTATGCGAAACTGGGAGGAAGAACCAGAAGAAGAGTGCCCTATTGCAGAGGATTTGCGAGATGCGATGACTGTTTGCCAACATCTTAATATACCTTTGCATGTTGAAGATTTTTCTGAGCAATATAGAGATTTAGTTTTTGCGCAGTTCTTAAAAGAATACGATGCAGGAAGAACACCTAATCCAGATGTATTATGCAATAAAGAGATTAAGTTTAATCTATTTTTGGAGCAGGCAAAACGTTTGGGTGCGGAAAAAATAGCAACAGGGCATTACGCTGGCATTAGAGAAGAGGTCGGAGGGTATCAGTTATTGCGTGGTGAGGATGCTGGCAAAGATCAAAGTTATTTTTTGTATGCCCTTAACCAGCACCAATTAAGCCATGCTTTGTTCCCGCTACATAGTTGGGATAAAGCTGCTGTTCGTTCCCAAGCTGCTGCTGCTGGATTGCCAACGCATAGCAAGAAAGACAGCGTTGGCATTTGTTTTATCGGTAAGCGTCCATTTAGAGAATTTCTCAGTCGTTACATACAAGGCAAATCTGGTGATATTATTGATCACAAGCATCAGCGCATTGGTACACATTGTGGCTTAATGTTTTATACGATTGGTCAACGCAAAGGCTTAGGAATTGGAGGTATTGCAGGACATGATGGTACACCTTGGGTTGTTGTAGATAAAAATATGCAGGACAATACGCTGATAGTTGCACCAGATAATCATCCTAAACATTTTCATTATCATTTAGAGGCTTCGCAGTTGAACTGGATTTCATATGTGCCTACAGCGCGTACATTACATGCAAGAATTAGGCATAGGCAAGTTGTGCAAAATTGTGAAATAACCCTATTAGAAGGAGATAAAATGCACATTCAATTTAAAGAGGCACAGCGTGCTATCACCCCAGGACAATCTGTTGTGCTATATGAAGGTGCTGTGTGCTTAGGCGGTGGCGTTATTGATATGCGTTGGTAGTGCGGCACACTGAGGAACAACAACAAATAGAAGAGGAGTTAATATGCCCAAAATAACTTATAAAAATAGTAATGGAGAGCATGTTGTTGATGCTAAAAATGGGAGCACTGTAATGGAAAATGCAGTGCGTGAGGGCATTGATGGCATAGTTGCAGAGTGTGGCGGTGCTTGTTCATGTGCCACCTGTCATGTCTATGTGGATGAGAGCCAAGTAGAATTAGTTGGTTCACCTAATGACTTGGAAGAGGAAATGTTAGAGTGCACAGAGTCTGCACGCTTGCCTAATTCAAGGCTCTCTTGCCAAATCCGTGTAACTGAAGATTTAGAGGGATTGGTGGTAGAAATTCCGCCAGCTCAGTAACCTTCATTTCATGGTGCGTAACAATTTAATCTGGTATATCAGAGCAATTTTGGCGCGCTATGCGTATGAAGTCCTGAATTAAGGCTTTATTTTTATCTTCTTTGCGACAAGCTATGTACAGCGTGCAACCTACAGGGGTTTTGCCCATCTGTAACGTGGCAATCGGTGATAAATCAGCATATTGTGCATAGACCCAATTAGGTAAAGCACTGATGCCTTTCCCACTTGAGGTTAAGTCCATCATCATTAAAGTTAATTCAACTAAATGGATTTTTTGAGGGCGGATGTTGGCAGGATTGAGGAAGCGCGTGAATACGCTCAGACGATTTTGATCAACAGGGTAAATGAGTAGCGTTTCGGTGCGTAAATCTTCGGGTGTGGCTATCTTTTTGTCGGCTAAAGCATGATTTTTTGATACGCCAATCATCATCTCAAAGTCAAAAAGCGGCTCATAATGCAGTGATACATCGTCAATAGGGTCAGCGGTTATAACGACATCTAATTGCCCATTGATTAACTTCGGTAGGGGTTGAAAATGGAATTCAGCAGATAAATCGGTGGCAACATCGGGCCATGCTTCTCGAAAATCGTTAATACTTGGGATGAGCCAGTGGTAACAACTATGGCACTCTAAAGCAATATGAAAATTATTGGGAGGTAGTGTGTTTTTGAAGAGCAGTTTATGTTCTGCATCGTGGTAGTGGGGTAGTATCTTATCTGCACAATCCAGCAGCGCCTTGCCTTGCTGGGTGAATTGCGTAGGCTTTGTTTTGCGTTCAAATAGCGTACACTGATAGTACGCTTCTAATTGTTTTATTTGATGCGATAAAGCAGAGGTGCTTAAATGCAAGCGTTGTGCAACTTCTGATAAAGAGTTTGTAGAGCGCAGGTATTGCAGGGCTAGTAGGTGGCGTATCTCTAACATAAGCGGACTGGGTGCATTAGCATCCTTTTTCGTGGATGGACTACATTTGTAGTCTTACAAGTGGCTTTTAATTATAGCATTCTTATTTGGTCTATACATAAAGCGCGGCATAAATTGCGTTATTTAGGGTCACAGGACGTACCACAGGAGAATAGAAGAGACAAATAGTTTAAGGAATGCGCTTATATTACGTGTTTTTTCGCATAAAATGCGCACAATCTTATGGCTTTGTTTGTTGTTATGGCAGCAGGTGGAGAAGAGAGTCTTCGCCCTGTTGTAATGTTACTGTTAGGAGTGAATTTTGATAAAGCGCATCTTAAAGTTTTTTGTTTCTGTTGCCATTCTTGCGGCAGCCTTTGCAGGTTTTAATTTTCTGAAAAGCTCTAAGCCGCCTGTTCAGCCTAAGCAGGCGAAAAAGGTAGTGTATCCTGTGAGTAGCTTGCATACACGCTTGCAGACTTGGCAGCCGGTTCAGCAACTTTATGGCAGCCTTAATGTTGATAAAATCCAAACTTTATCGGCGCCAGCAGCAGGTGAAATGGCGCGTATATCTGTACAAGCAGGGGAGACTATCTCTGCTGGGATGGTTTTATTTGAGATGGATCAAGCTGATTTTGATATTACAGTTGCTACAGCTAAGGCCCAGCTTGCCAGTAGTACAGCTCAGTACAAACAAAATGAGGCGCAGTTAGAACATACCCGTAACCAGTTGAAGCAGCAGAAAGCCGTATTGAACGTACGCAAGCGCCAGTACGAGCGTATGAAGAAATTGTCGCAAAGAGAAGTTACTTCTGTAGAGCAGTTTGAGAATGTAGAGTTGTCTTATTTGCAGCAGCGTTTGACTGTGCGCAATTTAGAAGATAGTTTGATTACAAACAAATTGCAGATTGAACAGTCTATAGCACAAATAGCGGCGAACAAGGCCAGTTTGAATAATGCCCTTTTGTTGAAAAAAAGGAGCATTTATACTGCAGACCAAGAGATGTTGGTGGTTGAAGTAGTTGCGCATGAGCGCGCTAATTTGAATCGTGGATCAGCGATTGTACGCGTGTTACCCTTAAAAGATTTTGAGGTAACAGCAGCATTAGTGCATAGCCAAATAAAGCCTATTTTGGCGGCATTAGATGCACAAAAAACCATTCAAGCACAGTTGCATTATTTTGATAGAAAAATCCGCTCTCGTTTGAGCAATATCCAAGGCTTAGGGACTGGAGGGGCACTGTTTGGTGTTTTTAAGATTGATGAAAATGCTGCAGAAAATTTGCGTGCAATGCGTCCCAATGTATCTATGCCTATATCGCTTCAGTTGCCCAAAATTGGGGACGCACTGGGCGTGCCATTCTCCGCCTTGTATGGTCGAGAAAGAGTATTTACGATTGAAGAAGGGCGGTTGAAGTCTGTTCCTGTAGAGTATTTGGGGGTGGTAGAAGTGAGCAGAAAGGGAGGATCCGAATTATGGGCATTAGTCAGACCACTGCAAGCCGTCGGTGAGCAATTAGAAATTCTGACTACGCACTTACCAATTGCTTCTAATGGTGTAGGAGTCAATGTTGTTAACGCGTATTAGTTCTGTTAAGCTATTCATCTGAGTCCAAGTTATGCAAATATCAGAAAAATCTTCATCCGGTGGCATTATTGCAATGCTCGCGGGGCACCCTATCGCCGCGAATGTTTTGATGGTGGCGATGTTGGCGTCGGGTGCATTTGCCCTGACTAAATTGACGAGTCAATTTTTTCCTACTTTTGATTTAGAGGTTGTTACCGTGAGGACGACGTGGAGTGCTGCCAATCCCGAAGATGTAGAGCGCTCTATTACGACACCCTTAGAGGAAGCAATTCGCAGTATAGATAGAATCAATAAAATGACTTCTTCCTCGGCGTTAGGCGTTTCTGTTATCAGCGTAGAGTTTGAAGAAGGAGCTGATTTAATTGAGGCGGTTGAGCAGGTTAAGCAGCAAGTCAATACGGTGCGCAATCTTCCAGAAAATGCGGATGATCCTCAAGTGCAGAGAGTTATTCGTTATGAGCGCGTTGGTCGGATTTTGCTTAGTTCTAAGGAGGTTGGGCTGAGTAAATTGCATCAGAGTGCACGCCAAATAGAGGCTGATTTACTATCAGCGGGTATTGATAAAATTTCTTTTTTAGGATTGCCCAAGTTAGAGATGCGCATCCGTCTCAATCAGAGTGAGTTAAGTCGATTAGGGTTAAGTATTAGCGATGTAGGTAGGGCAATCAATCAGTTTAGTACTGATGTCCCTGTAGGTAATATAGGTAAAGATGACATCGCACGTGATGTGCGTGTGCTTGCTCAAGGGCGCAATGTTGAGGATTTCTCTAATCTGATTCTGCGCTCCAGTGCTAAAGAAGTTGTCAGATTGTCTGATGTTGCTACTATTAAATTAGGCAATCGTGATTCGCAGGTTCTACTATATCATGAAGGACACCCTGCTATTCAGATGACAATTGAGCGTATTGAAGGAGGGGATACTCTGAAAGCGGCAGAAATATTGAAAAAATGGCATACTGAAAATGTAGAGACGCTTAAGAGTGAATTGATTGATGTTGATGTTTTTGACCGCCGTTGGGTGTCATTGCAGCAACGTATTAATGTACTGGTTGAGAATGGGTTGAGTGGACTGGTTTTGGTTCTGTTGGTGCTTTATTTATTTATGCGTGCTCGTGTGGCATTTTGGGTTGCTATCGGCATTCCCAGTTCTTTTATGTTGACTCTGTTTGTTCTATGGCTAATTGGTGGTTCTATCAATATGATTAGTGTTTTTGCATTGATTATGGCATTAGGTATTATTGTCGATGATGCAGTGGTTGTGGGTGAGGATGGATTACGCCATTTTGAAGAAGGTGATGGTGCATATGACTCTGCTGTGGCAGGGGCACACCGTATGACGACTCCTATCATTGCTTCTTCTCTGACAACCATCGCTGCATTTATACCATTGCTGCTCATTGGTGGGACTATTGGAAAAATTTTATATGCTATTCCCATAGTGATTATTTGCGTTATTGTAGCGTCTGTGTTAGAGAGCTTTTGGGTTCTGCCGGGGCATCTGCATCATGCCTTCCAAAAGATGAACAGAGACGAGGACAGCAGTGGGTTACGCTATCGCTTTGAGCAGAAATTTAATCACTTTAGAGAGCATGGCTTTGATGCTATTGTTCGCTTTTGCTTGCGTAATCGTTTGAGCGTTTTAAGTTGCACGATAGGTGCTTTAGTACTGGCTTTTGGTATGATGGCAGCTGGTTTGGTTCGTTTTGAATTTTTCCCGTCTCCAGATGGTCGCGAGATATATTTACAGGCGAATTTTGTTCCAGGAACACCGCAAGAGACGGTGAGGCGATATTTGACTTATGCAGAGAGTCAACTGGCTAAAGCAGAGGAAGTATTAGGAGAAAAAACAGTATTATTGAGTGTGAATCGTGTTGGCACGAGTGGAGGGCGGCGCGGTGATACAGCCGATTATATTGGTTCAATTCATGTGGAGGTGTTTGACCCTGATAAACGCACTAAGCGTAATCGGGATTTTATTGCACAGTGGCGTAAACTATTGGTGCCTTGGGAAGGATTAGAGCAGTTGAGCATCTATGAGCGGCAAGTGGGGCCACCAGGGCGTGATTTTTCTGTACGCCTTTATGGTCCTTCCATCCATGTGACTAAACAAGCCTCTCTGGCACTACAGCAAGCGGTTAAGGAGTTGCCGGGAACGAGTAATATTGAGGATGATTTACCATACGGAAAGGATCAACTCGTGTTTGAATTGACACAGCAAGCTACTGCACAAGGGCTTACAGTTGACGCATTGGCGCGCCAATTGCGCAACGCATTCTCCTCCCTTTTAGTGCAAATTTATACGCAGGATCGCGAAGAAATTGAGGTGCGTGTTTCTGCTGATGAAGCGCAAAGTAATCAGTTAGGGCAACTACAAGGATTTACAGTTACTATTCCCAGTGGTCAACAGATGCCTTTAGATAATTTGGTCGTTTGGAAATCAAGACAAGGCTTTGAAGCCATACGCCATTTTGACGCGCAAGCTGCCATAGAAGTATTTGCAGACTTAGATCCTAAGCAGATAACTTTTAATGAGCTAAGGCCTGCTTTGGTGAATCAAATTTTGCCTGAATTGGAGGATCAATATCGTATTCGCTGGGCTTTTTCTGGTCGCGCTGAGAGTCAAAAGGAAACACTGGGTGATATGCGTTCAGGTGCCGTGATAGGTTTAGGGCTTATCTATATTATTTTAGCGTGGGTTTTTGCGTCGTGGGGGTGGCCTCTGCTTGTCATGATGATGATTCCTTTGGGGCTAATTGGTGCCATATTCGGGCACTGGCTTTTGGGTATCAATCTGACAATTTTATCTATTTTCGGGCTGTTCGGTCTATCGGGTATTTTAATCAATGATTCTATTATTTTAGTAGTAACCTATAGACGATTATTGCAAAAAGGGCTGCAGTACACTGAGGCATTGGTGTTAGCGAGCAAGCAGCGTCTGCGCGCTGTGCTATTGACCTCTTTAACCACAATAGGGGGGCTAACGCCTTTGCTTTTTGAAAAATCACTACAAGCACAGTTTCTTATTCCTATGGCAGCTACTTTGGTATTTGGTTTAGCAGTGAGTACTATTCTTATTCTGGTTGTTGTGCCGGTGCAACTATCCCTCTATGAGCAAGTGCATCTTGGTTTTCAGTCTGTAAGGAAGAGATGGAGCAGAGTGCGGGCAACTGCTTAGGCTGTACTACCTTGTAGGAATAAGCAGAGTGGCAGATAAGAGTTTTTGTGTGTAATCTTGCTGAGGGTTTTGCAGAATATCAGCAGTTTTTCCTTGTTCAATAATACAGCCATCACGCATTACTAAAACGCGGTGTGCAATTTGTGCAATGAGTGCTAAATCGTGCGTAATGAATAGATAGGCAATACCGTGTTGTTGTTGTAGTGTGTCTAATAATTGAAGTATTTGGGCGCGAACAGATACATCTAAGGCGCTAGTTGGCTCATCACAAATAATTAAAGTAGGGTTTACTGCCAATGCACGTGCTATTGCAATGCGTTGTCGCTGTCCTCCTGAAAACTCATGGGGGAATCGGTCAATATAGTGCTCATGGAGCCCAACTTGCTGTAAAAGCTCACTAATACGTGGGAGTGCTTGTTTATGATTGTCAACCACACCCAGAGCGATCATGCCTTCACTAATAATATGCCCAACTCGCATACGTGGGTTCATAGAGGACACTGGGTCTTGAAAGATAACTTGTAATTTTTGGCGTATAGAATGTAGGTTCTTTTTATCACAGGCGTGTATATCTTGATTCATGAATACGGCGCGCCCAGTAGTGAGTTTCTCTAAACGCAATATGGCGCGTGCTAAAGTGCTTTTGCCGCTACCAGATTCACCAACTACAGCTGTGGTTTCACCTTTTAGGAGTGTGAATGATGCATGATCTACTGCTTTCGTGTGTCCAGATTTGCGCCTGAAAAATCCTTTCTGGATAGGGAAATAGACCGATAAATCTTCTACTTCTAACAGGCAATCATTATCAGTAGCAGGGCGAAACTGGCCGTAATGGGGTAGTGCAGCAATCAGTTGTTTGCTGTATTCGGTTTTGGGGTTTTTGAAGAAGGCAGGGTTAGAGGTTTCCTCTAATAAAACACCATGGCGCAATACACCGATACGATTTGCCATTTTTGCAACAATGCCCATGTCATGAGTAATGATAAGAATACTTAAGTTGCGTTTGGTTTTTAACTGTAATAGTAAATCAAGTATTTGGGCTTGAATAGTGACATCTAAGGCAGTAGTAGGTTCATCAGCGATAAGCAATTGAGGCTCGCTGGAAAGTGCCATAGCAATCATGGCGCGTTGCTTTTGCCCACCAGATAACTGATGTGGATACCAGTCTATACGTGTTTCAGGATCAGGTAGCGCTACTTCCCTGAGCAGCTCAACCGCGCGTTTACGTGCAGCCTTTCCACGCATATTCATATGCAATTTCAAACTTTCAAAAATGTGTTCGCCAATGGTCAATACTGGGTTGAGGGCGCTGTGTGGCTCTTGAAATATCATGCTAATTTGATTGCCGCGATACTGGCACATCTGTTTTTCAGGCAGATCAAATAGTTTGGTGTTATTAAATTCAGCATTACCAGATACGTGCGCATTTTCAGGTAACAGGCGCATGATAGAAAGAGCGGTGAGCGATTTGCCACTGCCGGACTCACCCACCAGCGCGTATATTTCTCCTTTTTCTATATAGAAGCTGAGATCATTAACAACGGGTGCATTGTTATTGAAGTGCACGATTAAATTATTTACAGTTAGTAGGTTCATTAGCAGTGATATTTAGGATCAAAAACATCGCGCACTCTATCAGCGAGCAAGTTGACGGCTAATACTAGGAGTAGCATAAAACTAAAAGTTGCTACCAGAGTCCACCATACAATAGGGATACGCGCTAATTCTAAGCGAGCATGGTTAATCATGTTGCCCCAACTTGGCATAGATGGTTCTACACCGATGCCGATATAGGATAGTACTGCTTCTGCAAGCACTAAGGAGCTAAAGTCAACAACAACACTTATTATAATGAGGTGACTAATATTGGGCAAAATATGTTGCCTTAATATATGTGGACTCTTGCAGCCAAAAGCATAGGCAGCATTAACGTAGTCCAAATTGCGCAGTTTTAAAGTCTCTGCACGTAGTAAACGGCATAAGCCTGTCCATGAAGTTAGTCCAAGAATTAGGCACAACATCAAAAAACGGAAATCAATGCGTGCCAGCTCACTGTCAAACCAATCAAGGTTATTTTGAATTACTGCTTGTGCCAGTAGGATCATTGCGCTAATCAATAGAATGCCGGGAATGGCGTTTAAAGTGGTGTAAATATACTGCACTATATCGTCTATCCAACCACGAAAATAGCCTGCAATAACACCTAAAGCAATCGCAAATGGTAGCATAATAAACGTAGTTAGTGTACCAATAAGAACAGCAGTTCTGACGCCTTTAAGGGATTCTAAAAAAACATCGTTTCCTACCTTGTCTGTACCCAGAATATGGTAATGATGGCTGGTAATAATGAGCCATGATATAAGCGCGATAAGACAGAGCATACTTTTTAATAGAAAAGCATCATGTTGAAAATTGGATGGCTTTAACCGTCTCCATGCAAATAATAAAGGGATAATCAGAATGACGGTGCAAGCCAGCGACCATAACACATTCAGTAACAGTCTCTGTATCTTGGGCATGTCTTTTTGAGTATGTTTTAGCAGTGGTGCAATGCGAGCAACGGCTTGTCCACTACGCACGGTCTCCTTTGTTAGGCTATGGGTGGCAAAAGGTTTGGAGTAGGTGGTTTCTGGCTGGGTTAGGTGATTGAATGCCCTATCTAATAGGGTTTTGTGCTGTTCACCAAAGCGGATAGAGTCCAAAGTGGTAATGCCTATAAATAGCGCAATGATTATGCTACATAAGATAGCGGTAGGGTGGTCCAATATCTTATGCCATTGACTGCGTAACCACTCATCTTGTCTTACCCAATAAATGCCTATGGCTAACAAGAGTAGCAGTATAAACCATAACACATCAGTAATCATAATGCCAACTTGAATTGTGTTAATTAAGTTTCACTCTTGGGTCTGCCCAGGCGTAGGTAAAATCAGTTAAGATTAAACCAATGATATACAGCACGGACCCTAAGTACACCATAGCACGGACAATATTAAAATCTTGAGCAAATATTGCTTCAACCGTATAACTGCCTAAACCGGGTATGGCAAAAAACGCCTCCATGATTAGGCTGCCCATAAATAGCGTAGGGATAATGACCACAATGCCAGTTAAAATCGGTATGAGTGCGTTGCGTAGCACATGATGTAGCATCATGTGCATTTCGCTATTGCCGCGTGCTCGAGCTGCAGTAGTGTACTCTTTGCCTAACTCTTCAATGAAAATAGTGCGGTACCATCGCAACCCAACCCCGATGCCGGCAAGCACACTAATCATTACTGGCAGCAAGATAAATCGCCATAAATCCCACCCTGGAAGATAGCCTGAAATCGGCAGCCATTGCCACAGCTTACTAATAAAATATTGCCCTCCTATGATATAGAACATGCCTGATATACTCATCATGGTCACTGCCACCACCAACACAGCTTGCTCTAAGCGTGTATAGCGAAACAGTAGGATCAAAAATGCCAGAAATATGTTAACAATAACGCCAATAACTAAAGATGGTACAGCTAATGCAAGTGAGGGCAGCATACGTTGCCTAATATCTGCACCGATAGGTCTTCCCGCATTTGAATTGCCAAACTGGAATGCAAATAATTGAATGCTTTGCGTAAAAAACAAGGTATCGGTCACTTGCAATATACCTGATTGTTGCCCATTGATAAAGAGTGGCTTATCTAAACCATGCACCTTTTTCCAGCTTTCTATCGCCGCAGGTGTAACGTTTTTGTTACCCAAATGTATGCGAGCCATATCATCTGGGGTATTGACCACAAAGAATAGCGCAAAAGTAATCAGGTTAACGCCAATTAGTATAGGCACCGCATACAGCAAGCGTCGGATGAGGTAAGTAAGCATTGGTCAGTAACCGTCAGCTTATCTGAATGTATGAAATGTCGTACACAAAATAGGAAGTAATGGCGGGAAAACCCCCAACTATGAGAGCCATGAAAAGCAACTATTTATCTATACAGGTCGCTTAAAAATTGGCTTAATTTTGCCCATGAATCTAAATCAGCGTGACGGTTATAGCGAATATTATCAAATTTAAGTTTTTTGCCTAATTCTGTAGCCTCTGGGTTCGTAAAACTATGTACTGTGTCAGGGTAGATGACTACGCTATAGTCCGCATCTAAATCATCCATCTCTTCCTCAAATGCTTCTACTTTATGCAGAGGGATAGCGGTATCATCTTCTCCTGTAAATACAGCTATTTTGGTGCGAATACTGTCTTCTGCTTGCACAGCAGCACTCAATGATCCATGAAAACTAGCAACACCTTTTAAGTTAAGTCCCATTCGTGCCATATTGAGCACAATTCCGCCACCAAAACAGTAACCAATGGCAGACAGCGGTTCATCGCTCACACTGCTATGTTGCTGTAAGGTTAGCATGGCTTTTTCAAAGCGTTTTTTTGCAAGGGGCATATTGGAACCTACCGCAGAAGCAAAGCCTCGCGCGGTTTTGGGGTGCGTGGTGACTTGTCCATCACCATACATATCTAAGGCAAGCGCAGTATAACCCATTAAAGCGAGTTGCTCAGCACGCTGGCGAACATAATCATTTAATCCCCACCACTCATGTACCACAATGACACCTGGACGCTTGCCTTTATAGCGATCATCCCATACTAAATGTCCGACCATTTCTTGATCGTTGACAGTATAGCGAACGGTTTCTCGCTGAATTTCTGCATATAGACTTGTGTTAAACAAACTGCTGAGCGCTATAACACTGCCAAACGCAATCTTTTGTATTTTTGAAGGAAAGTTGAATAGAAAAATATTCATAATATTTACTCCTAATTATATGGGTATCACTAAATTAGTAAGGAAGCTCAACAGGTATGGTTGACCATCCTAGTTTGCCATGCGTACACCTCATGGTTTAAGATATTATACTCGCTGTAAAGTTTATGCCGTGACTTTGTATAGGGGTATAATGCCACATAGCAGATAGTGCTGAGCAGAGGTGTTTTCATAGTATCTTATAATGTACAGCACGTTCATGTATCATGCGGAAGTGGTGGAATTGGTAGACACGCTGGATTTAGGTTCCAGTGCTTCACGGCGTGAGAGTTCGAGTCTCTCCTTCCGCACCATACTGTTTGAAATTACATTATAGTGCTTAGGTGTCATAGCCTAAGCTGCTTGCTTGATCATGTATCTATATGCCGTATTTTTTCTTAACCTAAGGACACTTGGCATTGCTATATTATTAGCAGTGTGCACCGCATGTAGCTCAAAAAAAAATGTGTGGAAAGCAGAAGGGACACAAATCAATCAGTCAACATTAGAGGGGCTCTATTATAAAGAGGTAGGTGAGGGCACTCCCATCCTATTGTTGCATGGTTTTGGCGCAAGTTCGTACTCTTGGCGACACGTGATGGAAGGGCTACAAAATGACTATAGAGTAATCGCTGTTGATTTGAAGGGTTTCGGCAAGTCTATAAAGCCTGAAGATAACAACTATTCTGCATATCATCAAGCCCACATCATTAGCCAGTGGATTGATAAATTAGACCTGCACAATGTCACCATAATAGGCAATTCGTTTGGCGGAGGGGTGGCATTGGCTAGTGCTATTTTAGATAGAGAGAAGAAGGTCAAGCGCATTGACCGAATGGTGCTCATAGATAGCATCGCTTATGATCAGTCTATTCCCTTCTTCATTAATTTAATGCGAATACCTGTAATACGAGATATCAGTTTTGCATTATTTTCCCCTAAATTTCAGGTTAGAAAAACATTAGAAAAGGCATATTATGATGATAGTAAAATATCAGAAAAAAGCATCATAGAATACGCTTCTGCTTTACAAGAAGAGGCTGGTCAAAAAGCAATATTTAAGTCTGCAGAGCAACTCATTCCAGATGATTTGGAACTGTTTACTGAGCGTTATAAAAGCATAGAGATACCAACACTTATTATATGGGGTGCACATGATGAAGTCATTCCCTTAGAATTTGGCTATAGGCTCAAGAATGACATACAAAATGCGCAGCTGGTGATTATAGAAAACAGTGGTCATGTCCCGCAAGAAGAGAGCCCTGCATTAACTTTGGAAGCTATCCGCAGCTTCCTGTTTAAGCATAACTAACATCTGTTGGAACGTGCGTAGAATGGTACTAATTAAGTGATGCTAAAGTCATGTTTTACAAATAATAAATTAGTATAATGCGCAATACTTTATTCACTAACGCGCTGGGGTTTTTTATGTTATATCGGGTCATTGTCTTGTGCTTTTTCTTTTTACTTACTGCTTGTGGTATAACGCCCACCAAGGTCAGCAAAGATCAAATTGGTGCAAAATATAGTCTATTATTTGAGTCGTTGTGGACGCCTAACTCACCACACAGCGGTGATTCATTCCCATCTAGCGCGCACTTTAGCCCTCCTGTGTTGATAACGCACACCAGTCAAGCACAGTTTTGGGCTGAAGGGCAGACTGCTTCGGAAGGTGTGGAGTCTATGGCAGAAGTTGGCGGCACACGCCAGTTAGGACTGGAATTTGCCAGCAAGCAGCGTGCTCACGAAGCACTTGCAGCTTTAGATGGTGATTCTTTTGACTGGGACGAGAAGCAGACAATCACAATTGCTGCAAACACACATGCAGATAGATTGACTGTGCTGACTATGATTGCGCCTTCACCAGACTGGTTTGTTGGTCTAAATGGTATTGCTTTGCGCAACGCAGATGGCACATGGAAAGACAAAATAACCTGCGAATTAGTAGGTTATGATGCAGGTACTGAAGAGGGCGTACGCTGGAGTTTGTCCAACGATGATACGAACCCAGTACAATCTATTCACAAATTGTCCGATAGTGCTGCGCTTCAAACAGCTGGATATGATTTATCCTCTCCATTTTTGAAAGTGACTATAACCCGCATTGGTGGTGATAAAAATGCACCATCTTCCGACTGCTTGTAGTCATTACTTCGTATGACGTATATACGCGTATATCCTGCTTAGATTATAATCGCGCTGCGCAAAGTTATATTGCGCAGCGCGATTTTTGCTTTTTTTATACAATTTTGTCCCTTAAACTATATACTTCAATTATGCGATTTTTAGTTACTGCATACTTTCTGTTGTGCTCTTTCTTTTTTGTGAATGCTCAAGCAGATGTACCTGCCCCAACTATTGATGCTACTTCTTTTCTTTTATTAGATGCGCAGAGCAACAAAATTATTCTTGCCGGCAATCCAGACATGCCAGTAGAACCTGCCAGTATCACTAAGGCTATGGCAGTCTATGTCGTTTTTAATGAAATTAGGTACGGCGGTTTACTGCTCCAAGATAAGGTCAAGATATCTAAAAAGGCCTATAAGATGCGTGGCTCAAGAATGTTTATTGAATTAGGGGCGTTCGTCAGCGTTGAAGATTTACTGAAGGGCGTTATTGTCCAATCGGGTAATGATGCAACAGTAGCATTAGCTGAACATATTGCAGGTAGTGAAGAAAGTTTTGTTAAAAAAATGAATATAACTGCACGTAATATAGGTATGAAATCTACTAATTTTATTAACTCAACGGGTTGGCCAGCAGAGAATCACTACTCAACTGCACGTGATATGGCTATTCTGGGCTTACGTTTAATTAAAGATTTTCCTGAATTCTACCCATTATTTTCTCTTCGTTCCTTTAAGCACAATAAGATTGTGCAGGACAATCGCAATGAGCTACTATGGCGTGCGCCCAGTGTTGATGGAATAAAAACAGGGCACACTAAAAACGCTGGATATTGCTTGCTTAGCTCAGCCATCAGGGATGGCAGGCGGCTTATTTCAGTAGTTATAGGTGCCAATACGAAACGTTCTCGTTCTTTGCAATCACAAAAATTATTGAATTACGGCTTTCGTTTTTTTGACACAATTCAGCCGCTGCCCTCCAATACTGAGCAAGTCAAGGTGCGCATTTGGGGAGGGGAAGAAGATTACTTGCGCTTAGGCTTGTTAGAGTCAAGCTATGTCACTTTGCCTAAAAATGAAACCGAACGGCTTAAAAAAATTTTCAAGCTACCAAGTGATATCCGCGCCCCGATTAAAAGGGGAGACAGAATAGGTATTGTGGAATTACATGTAGAAAACCGCACCATATTGGAAAAACCGATTTACGCATTGCATGATATTCCTGAAGGTAGCATAGTTAAGCGCCTTTTAGACCATATTATTAGGCTGTTCAATGCGTTCTTATCTTTATTTTAAGTATGTCTATCATAGAGCCTATTTACCATAATGGCACTTGGAATCTTTTAAGTGAGGTGTGCGTACATCCCTTAGAACGTGGGTATTTGATGGGTGACGGGGTGTATGAAATTATTCCCTGTTATCAAGGCAAGCCGCTCTACCTTGCCGATCATCTTGAACGCTTAAATAATAGCCTAC
The DNA here is from genome assembly GCA_965219665.1 of Gammaproteobacteria bacterium. Classification (GTDB taxonomy): domain Bacteria; phylum Pseudomonadota; class Gammaproteobacteria; order CAKMZV01; family CAKMZV01; genus CBDCOD01. The sequence continues at coordinate 89,671 of CBDCOD010000020.1, forward strand.
GTGCCATTGGCATGAAGAATCTATACAATTATGCACAGTGGGAAGCGCTGGTTATGCAGTCTTTACAACCAGCAAAAACAGAGAATAACGCTGTGTATATACAACTAAGCCGGGGCGTGCAAATGCCTCGTGATTTTGTCATTGCTGATGATATTGAAACTAGTGTATTGCTATATGCTCAGGGCTTTAATCCTCCTAATGAGCAGCAAGTCCAAACAGGCATTAAGGCTATTACACTGCAAGACATGCGCTGGCACCGCTGTGATATTAAGGCAATTACTTTACTTGGCAGTATATTGGCGCGCAAAGAAGCTCAGGATAGAGGCTGTCAGGATGCTGTCTATATGCGCAATGGACTGTTGACAGAATCCACAGCCAGTAACTTATTTGTGGTTATAGACGGCATAATCTATACTCCAAAACTCAGCACGAATTTATTGGCTGGTATCACCAGAAAAATATGTTTGAACCTGCTTAATCAATCACCATTCACCGTAAAAGAAGCTGATATACCTATAGAACAGATCCCTAAAATCCAGAGTGCTTGGTTAACAAGTTCTACACGGGAGTTATTGCCAATATCCTATCTTGATGAGCATAAACTGGACACTCAAAATGCTGCATTTACATGGCTATACGAGTGCTTTCAAGCGCACAAATATGCACATTAACTACAACACTGGATAGGAGAGAAAATGCAAGGTAAGGCATGCAAATAGATCGCGAGCAGCTCATCCACTTTCCTTGCAAGTTTGATATTAAAGTTATTGCTTTAACCGATACTGACGGTGAAAACACAATAGCAAATCAAATTAAATTAATTGTAGAAAAGCATGCTACGTGTGTAGAGTGGCGTTATCAAGATAGCAGCACTGGGAAATATCAGTCATTTACTTTTACAATTGAAGCACATAGTTTAGAACAGATAGATAATCTATACATTGATCTGAATAGTGAAACTCGTGTTGTTATGACACTTTAACTGATGGAGGATGCTTTTATGAGGCAGATTAAGAAATATCCCAATCGTCGCTTATATGATACCGCGACCAGTTCTTATGTCAATTTGGACTTTCTAAAGCAGTGCCTTATTGCAGGGGAGAATATCGAAGTCATTGATGTAAAGACTAAAGAGGATATTACGCACACTTTATTGCTGCAAATAATCAATGTTCAAGAAGGGACTCGTTATGGGCAGCGCCTTATGACTAATCAGGTTTTGATGCAGCTTATCCGTTTCTACGAATCACCACTTAGTGTGCCTATGAGTCAGATGTTAGAGCAAACATTCTCTTACTTAGAACTCCAGCAGAAGCGGCATCAGCAGTGGTTAGACGCTACTAAAGCCAGTAGCACATCTGCTAACCCATTTGCACATAACATGAAACTATGGACGCAATGGATGGGCAATCAATTTGCAAATAGCCCATTTGTGCCTCCAACTGCTCCTTCTAATGAAAAAAGCTAAAATAACTGCTCCAATAATGCTAACTGCGCTGATTGTAGTTAGTTTGCTGCCAAGCATAACTTCCGCCTACGCCTCTTCAGAAAACTCTTTACGTGTTGCACTTAGCAGTCTGAAACATATGCATGCGCGCTTCCTGCGTATAGAAACCTCAGCGTTATCTCCTGAGTCACGTTTAAGTCAAGGAGATATATGGATATCCGTTCCCGGAAAATTCCGCTGGGATCTAGAAGGGGAAGGTGCACAGAGCATTATCGCAGACGGGCGAACATTGTGGATATACGACAAAGAAGTTGAGCAAATAACAGCCTATGATCAAAATAAAGCGCTTAATGACTCACCAGCACTATTGCTCAGCAACCCAGACAGCTTGGAAAAATTTGCGATAACTGCTACGCAAGGAAAGGGTGGGGGAGACTGGTATAAACTCACGCCAAAGGCTGCCAATTTTTTATTTGATGAAATTAGGCTGAAAATTGCTAACAACCGCACACAACAGCTTGTCATTATCAAATATGACCAGAGCAGAGAAACCACTCTACGCTTTCAATATCAACAATTCAACCAACCACTGCCCTCTGAACTCTTTCAATTCATTCCACCAGATGGTGTAGATATTATTGAATAAACAGTTGAAAAGCACTTTTATACAAAGTGGTAGATGGTAAAATGCCCCTGCTTTGTCAAGTAGCACACTGCTTGGCTTTGCCACCTTGCCCAGGTGGCGAAATTGGTAGACGCAACGGACTTAAAATCCGTCGGTGGAATACACCGTGCCGGTTCGACTCCGGCCCTGGGCACCATTTTGAAAAAATAAGTGTTTCTAAGCGCTTGAAATAACAAGTCTTTTTCAAATCAAATGACCTTTTGGTGGAAATTTGGTGGGAATTTTCTTGCAACCGTGCATTTGCACCATCGCTCTTTCATATATGCGTAGTATATGAAAATCATAAAAGGTATCACAACAATAGTGCTTTTTGCACTTCTTTCTTTTAATGGCGCGGCAAAATAGCCCCCTGTGGGTTAATTCCGAAGACATTATAGACTTCTCATTTTTAAGGTGCGTTAGCATACCTCTTCTCAAACAACGGAAGGCAATGAAAAAAGACACTTTCTATTTTCCACACGACTACAACGCTGCCTCTGATGAAAAGATAGAGGAACTGCTTGTTCGAACTTGGTAATGAAGGCTATGGTATTGTATTGGAGAATTATTGAAATGCTCTATCAAAATAACCGGAGTTAGTTGTGACAGTTACCGCTGCGGTAGCACAAGCTGCCAGCAGTGGTGGCGGGGTGGTGGCTGTAGCTTACAGTCTGAATCAGGCGCAATAGA
>CBDCOD010000021.1:0-25000 GCA_965219665.1 Gammaproteobacteria bacterium
GTATTACCAAAACTATAACTGGCCGTTATATCACCGCTTTGGAAACCCACCAAGCCGCCGACTGCATCTTGGATTCCATCTCCGCCATCGGCATTGCCCGTAGCATAACTACCAGTGATGCTACCACTATTTTGCACACCCACCAAGCCGCCGACAGTATCAGTGTTTCCAGCACCACCATCGGCATTGCCCGTAGCATAACTACCAGTGATGCTACCACTATTTTGCACACCCACCAAGCCGCCGACTGAATCTTGGATTCCATCTCCGCCATCGGCATTGCCCGTAGCATAACTACCAGTGATGCTACCACCGGCTTGACCTAGCAAGGCGCTTTGGGAACCCACCAAGCCGCCCGACAGAATCTTGGCCTCCATTGCCGCCATCAGCATTGCCCGTAGCATAACTACCAGTGATGCTACCACTATTTTGGGAACCCACCAAGCCGCCGACAGTAGAACTACTGCTACCCGTATAATCGGATAAATTATTGACTAACCCTACATTGCGAATGATAGCATTAGCGGTAGTGACGCCAAATAGGCCAATGTTGGTAAGCTCACTTCTGATTGCCAGATTGCGAATGACATAGCCATTGCCGTCAAAAATGGCATTAAAAGCATTCGCCGAATCACCAACAGGCTGCCAACCACCACTGCCCGAAGAGTCTATGACAAAATAGGGGGCAGCACTATCCCCACTATCTAAACTGTAATTACCGGAACTGTCTTGAGTCCATGATTGCCCATCGCCATCGGTGTCAAACTCCACTTCATTCATTAATTCATAACCGTTACACGCAGCGTTAGGGCAGCCAGTCGTGCTGCCTGTGTCAGCGGTGCTGGTTTTATAACTGCTGCCACTCAGGTTATAGCGCATATTATGCAATTGCGTGAGCGTGTATAGCTCAATCAAGCCATTGGCATCACGATCAACCGGTATTAGTATCTCTATAGTAGTGGTGGAGGTGCCCGCTGCATTACTAGCACTCAAGATATAACTACTCTGTGCTAAGGGGGTCGTTGCAGTGCCACTAATGGCACAGCCGTTACCTGCGACTGTGGCAGTTAATCCAGCAGGCAAGTTTGCTATGCTACAGGAAGCGGGCGTGCCACCACTACCGGCAACCGTGTTAGTGCTTGCTACATCAAGCGGAAAAACAAAAGCATCGCTTGGCACAGCAAGCACAGGCGGCACAATAATAATGCTCAAGGAAATCGTGACAGTTGACATGCCATCATCATTACTGGCACTCAATGTGTAACTACTCTGTGCTAACGGGGCAGTTGCTGTGCCGCTGATAGCACAGCCGTTACCTGCAACTGTAGCAGTCAAGCCCGCAGGCAAGCCTGCTATGCTACAGGAGGCGGGAGTGCCACCACTGCCCGCAACCGTATTGCTGCTTGCTACATCAACTGTAAAAACAAAAGCATCGCTTGGCACTGTTAGCACTGGCGGATTGCTTTGACCGCCATTTGAACCATCGCCGCTGAGGTCATTGCCGCCTGAGCCACTACTGCCACCGCCACAAGAGGCAATCATTACAGCGGTAAGCAATACCGCGACTTTGAAGGATACTAATCGGCCTGTTCTGTTCATGTCTACACCTCTGTATTTTAATGGTTTTTTTTACGGTATCAAGCGTACTGAATCCGCCCGCTCATTGAGCGCGCATTTTTAGAATTATACATTCTTTTGCTGATATGTGTCGGGGGGGGCAAAGTAGTTGGTGCGGCCTGAGTTTTATGGACACATTTTATGGTAAAAATGTAGTATATTTAACTTAGGAGAAAGATGATGAGTAATCAACGATACACAGAAGATTTTAAGCGTGAAGCGGTGGCACAAATTGCTGAACATGGCTATAAGATTAAAGACGTTTCTGAACGATTAGGCGTAAGTGATAAAAGCCTATATGCTTAGTGCAAACGCTACGCTAATCCCAGCCCGCTTACACAAGATAATGCGCAGTTACAACTCGAGGTTGCTCGTTTGAAGAAGCAATTAAAACGTGTTGAGCAGGAGCGTCAAATATTAAAGGGAGGCCGCGCAGTTCTTTGCCAGCGAGTCAAAGAACGTTACGCGTTCATATAAAAACAGGTGAAGGTTGGTTGTTTTTGACCACGGTATTAGACTTATTTTCTCGCAAAGTAGTTGGCTGGGACATGAGTCATCGTATTACAGAGGATGTTGTGATTAGAGCACTTAACATGGCTTATTTTCGTAGAAAACCTACAAATTCGGTCTATGTGCATTCTGATCAAGGTTCGCAATATACCAGCAAAGCTTGTCAAAAGGCATTGGGTGAAATGCAATTAATCCCGAGTATGAGCCGTAAGGGGAATTGCTGGGACAATGCTGTTGCTGAAAGTTTTTTTGCCAACTTAAAAAAGGAGTTAATTGGTAAAAAGGTCTATAAAACTCAGGCAAGATGCTAAGCAAAGTATTTTTGGTTATATTGAAATGTTTTATAATCCAATCAGGCGGCACACATTCAACAATCGGGTAGCACCGAATGTGCTAGAAGAGCAATATTTTGCGAAACTAAAAACTGTACACTAAACTCAGGCCTTACCAATAAGTACAATATACCATACTGCAACTCCAACTATATCAACAAATACGATCAAACATGCAGCAAATATGCCACCCCTCTTAATTCCAGCTTCACAACCAGTAGAATCCCCCACAAAATGTGCAGCAATGCTAATATTGAATTTTTGCTTCACTGTATTCTTTTCCTAATTGCTTAAATTGTGGTTCACATTTTGTAGTCATTTATGGCGAAAAAAAAATACAGTAAAAACAATGTTTTAGATGCCCCCGTAAGAATAAGATATTAATAAGAATAAGATATTAACAATAAGAGAATTATTGTTTTTTTCTTCAATCTTTCTGTATTGCGAACATCCTCTACAGCATTCTATGAATGATATGAGGACAAGATAACATGCTGCAAAACCCGCTATAATAGCAAATACCCACAAAATGTAAAGCACCTCAGAACCCCCTACTAAACCAGATCCAAAACCATCCCCAAAAGACTACAAAATGTGAAGCAGCCCTGAACCCCTTATTTAATAAGGCTTCGAGCCCCCTTGTTTTGACTACAAAATGTGAAGCACCCTTAATGAGGCGATTGACACGAGTACCAGTACGGGTATGTTTGTGTTTGGGATATTTGCTAATCTGGCGGAATTCGAGAGGAATTTGATACGCGAACGCACTTGTGCAGGGCTAGCAGTTGCACGTGCCCGGGGCAGATTGGGTGGACGGCCAGAAAAACCGACTGAGGATCAAGTAAAGTCTGTAATGCCCCCGTTTTGTCAAGCCACATTTTTGAGAGTATTTTGCTCAAAGGTTACGGGCGGTAAATAGCCCAATGCTGAGTGTAAATAATGATGGTTATATTCATCAATCCAGTTCGCTAATGCCTGCTGGAAAACAAGCGGGCTTTTCCATTCATTTATCCAAACCAATTCCTCTTTCATTGTCCGCATAAAGCGCTCTGTCTCGGCGTTTCCTTGCTAAGAAGTTCTTTGAAAAAAAAGTCGGTTATATACAATAGTCCCCCAAAAAATAGGTTACAATTTCTCTAAAGAACGCGGATTCGCATTCGACACTAAGCCTTAGCGGGGTCGTCGCTAGGGCTTTTTGTTATCCACCTTGTGGGAATACTTCTAACCCCAATAGGATTGTTGTAGCTTGTAAAAGCTTGCTTTACACCAACTAAACCGCAGGCCTTCATGAAGCCGACAGAGGTTGGCTGACAACCATTATCAGACCTCAACTGCAAACCAGAATGTTTAGCCCCTTGAGGAAACTGTTGATTTAATCCATCATCAAGAGCCTGCAACCAGTACTCTGTCTTTGATCGTGTTCCACAATAATGCCCCACTACTTTTTTAGTGTACCAATCAATAACAATCACCACATATTGCCAGCCAAAACCGTCAATCATCACTTTTGTCATATCAATGCCCCACCATTGGTTAGGCTTTGCAGCAATGGGCTTTGAAGTCTCTACACGCTTAGCCTTAAGGCGTTTGCGATTACTGACTAATAGATTAGAGCGATGCATAATGCGATAGACCCTATTAGCACTAATCCTTAATCCATCGTAGTGGCGCAAATAAGCATGAATCCGCCGGTAACCCCAGTATGGATGTTCAGATTTTAACGCGCTAATACGCTTAAGAATGGGTTGATTGCGCTCAACCACCGATTGATAAGTACCGCGTTTCATAGCCACTGCTCGGTTTTTTTTAATTCCAATGTGAGTTCGCCTATCATGGCTTTTAGACGCTGATTTTCCGATTGCAGCCTAACTTGCTCATTGCTAACTCTTGGGGCGTCAAACGCCTTAGCGGCATTGCTCAGAAATTGCTCACGCCACTTATAATACTGTGCTTGCTTGATGCCATTTTCATTACAAATCTCACTAATGTTTTGGCCTCTTAAACCGCAAAGAACGATTTGCATCTTCTGCTCGTTCGTCCATATTCTCTGCTTCATAAAAACTCCTATTTTTAGGGTGAATTATCAAACAAAATATCTCTCTTTAGGATATTATCCTCAGTTTCATTGAAGAGAATGCTTAGATCGCGGACTGATAACCCGGTAGAAACAAATGGCTTAAAGCGTGAACTACACGGAAATAAAGCCCGCGTTTGCGGGCTTTATTTTATATTTATAAGAGAGGACAAGATTAAGAAAAGAATCTAACCAGTACAAGTACAGCGACGCTCAGCCCGATAAGCCATTGCATCGTATTAAATCGCTTATCGACTTGCTCAAATCGCTTATCAACATCAGCCTGAAAGGCATCAAATCGCTTGTCAATTTGCTCAAATCGCTTGTCAATTCTATCTAATACTGCTTGCATACTGTTTTCCGTTACTTGAGCTAATGCTCGTGCTTGTTTCTCATTAAAATCATGTTGAACTAAATCATCGTGATTTTGTAGTGTATCTGTAATCTGTTGCATCACTATACTCCTTTAAAGTTATACGTTGACTACAGAGATTCCCCACCTGGACAATGCTGTACCCAACGGGGATTAAAAAATAAAAACTCACTTTTTCCAACCGTCAGTCAAAAAGACTGTGTGAATCGGTATAATCATAAAGATTGATTCCATTCTAACTATAATGCGTACACTGTGTCAATGCGTATTGTAGCGAGAACGTAGATTCATAATTTTAGATACCTACGAGGCTATAACATATAATCACAGCGTTGTAACAGGCCTGGGTGAGAATGGGAATAACTTTATTATTAAGATTATGGATTCTATGTTAAGGAATAACTTATGGGCATTATAAGTGTTGATATTAGTAAATTAAAATATTGGACGGAGAATTATCGCTTCCCTAACCAAGGGAGTCAGTCAGATATGGAAGAGTTTCTTAAAAAGACAGGTAACTTCAATAAACTACAAAAATCACTAGCTGACGGGATACTGGGTCATAAACACATGGTTGTTAAAAAGGATAGTGGTAGTGATGAAACTTACACTGTCTATGATGGCAATAGAAGGTTAGCGGCACTACGTTCAAACAACTACACAGGAGCAATTGAAGTTTTTGAAGAAAAAAACGGGGACAATTTGCAACGAATTCTAGATATAGAGCATCAAGCGGGGTTCGGAGCTCAACTCGCCTGGAACCCAGTACAACAAGCGAGAAGGAACGTAAGTAAAAAAGAGAACTTAGGTCTGAATGAGAAGTCTTTACTAATACTAGAGGAAACTTTAGGTGCCACCTTGGATCACAAATTCCCCATTACAACTTTTGCAAGGCTTATCAATGATGACTTTATGCAATTTTTTAGCGTTACTATAGATAACCCTAATACTGTCAAAGTTAAAGAGAAGGATGCTGTTAAGAGTATTTATGAGGATATTAAAGAAGGCCGTCTGACGTCACGCTCAAGTGGTGCTAATGATAAAAAAAGAGAATATATAGCGAAGGTAAAAAACAAGCAAGACGTAAATGTATTTTTTCAAAGCGGCTTAAGTGAAAATAAACCTACACCACCTTCTAAGAATGAGAATAATGGAAGATTGCTTTCTCCAAAAACTCTTGAATTGATAGCTGATCATCTTTCGAGCGTTGATAAAGGAAGTAATCACCGCTACTTTATTGCAGAAATAAGAAAGGCCCCGTTAAACAAATACCCAAATCTATTAGCACTTGGACTTCGCTGCTTATTGGACAGCATTTGGGGTCAGGAAAAAGCTTTAGATACAAATGAAGTGAGGAAGGTTTTAGCGAATAATAAAAAGGCCATTAAATTCACGGAAGCACTCGTTACTTCTTTGCATGCCTTGGCTCATAATTGTGCAAAACCGGTAACCTCATCTAGTCTGTCAAAAGACCAGGGAATTATATGTACTCTTATTGAAGAAGCTATCAAGCAGAAGAAAAAATAGGAGGTGATGTCCATTTATTGGTTGTTGTAGTAAAATGGCTCTATGCACAGTCGTTACCCTTCCCCTTTGCGGTATCCGGGCGGAAAAACCCAGTTTTACCCCACTGTTTCAAATTTTTTAGCACGCAATAATTTATTGCAATGCTCATACTCTGAGCCGTATGCTGGTGGCGCGGGACTTGCTCTATCGCTACTTTTGAATGGTATAGTTAAGGAAATTCACTTGAACGATGTTGACTTGTCTATTTGGTCATTTTGGCACTCGATATTAAACCATACTAAAGATTTTATAAATAAAATTGAACGCACATCAGTATCTGCCAGCGAATGGCAACGACAGAAGCATATTCAGGCACTTGGAGAACGTGCAGACACTTTGTCACTAGGATTTTCAACGTTATTCCTGAATAGGACAAATCGCTCTGGAATAATACATAAGGCAGGAATGATTGGCGGAAAAAATCAGTGTGGCCAGTATAAATTAGATTGTAGGTTCAACAAAAAATCTATCATAGAGAAAATCTTAAACATCGCTGAGAATAAACAGAACATCATGTTATATCGTTCAGATGCAATTGATTTTTTAGAAAAAATAGATGACTTAAATGGTTTTGTTTATTTGGACCCGCCATATTATGAAAAAGGCAAGGAACTTTATTTGAACTTCTATAATGATGCAGATCACAGAAACGTGTTCGCAGCAATACAGAAACTTCAATCAAGTTGGCTACTGAGTTATGATAATGTTTCTTACATAAAAAACCTTTATGCGGATGCGTCTATTGAACAGCTCAATATCAGATACTCTGCTGGAAAGAGAAAGCAAGGTTCTGAACTATTGATATGCAGGCCTACGCGTTTATCTTAATCGCCGAAAACCCCCGTCTTTCAGCGCGGGGAGGATGTCAATTTCACAAGAATTTTTTGTACCATTTGGCTGTTAAGAAAGCAGCGACTGCGACTAGGCTATATGCTGTGGTAAAGAAGTAAGCGGGTATAATGCCCCCGTTTTGTCAAGCCACATTTTTGAGAGTATTTTGCTCAAAGGTTACGGGCGGTAAATAGCCCAATGCTGAGTGTAAATAATGATGGTTATATTCATCAATCCAGTTCGCTAATGCCTGCTGGAAAACAAGTGGGCTTTTCCATTCATTTATCCAAACCAATTCCTCTTTCATTGTCCGCATAAAGCGCTCTGTCTCGGCGTTTCCCTTAGGATTGTTGTAGCTTGTAAAAGCTTGCTTTACACCAACTAAACCGCAGGCCTTCATGAAGCCGACAGAGGTTGGCTGACAACCATTATCAGACATCAACTGCAAACCAGAATGTTTAGCCCCTTGAGGAAACTGTTGATTTAATCCATAATCAAGAGCCTGCAACCAGTGCTCTGTCTTTGATCGTGTTCCACAATAATGCCCCACTACTTTTTTAGTGTACCAATCAATAACAATCACCACATATTGCCAGCCAAAACCGTCAATCATCACTTTTGTCATATCAATGCCCCACCATTGGTTAGGCTTTGCAGCAATGGGCTTTGAAGTCTCTACACGCTTAGCCTTAAGGCGTTTGCGATTACTGACTAATAGATTAGAGCGATGCATAATGCGATAGACCCTATTAGCACTAATCTTTAATCCATCGTAGTGGCGCAAATAAGCATGAATCCGCCGGTAACCCCAGTATGGATGTTCAGATTTTAACGCGCTAATACGCTTAAGAATGGGTTGATTGCGCTCAACCACCGATTGATAAGTACCGCGTTTCATAGCCACTGCTCGGTTTTTTTTAATTCCAATGTGAGTTCGCCTATCATGGCTTTTAGACGCTGATTTTCCGATTGCAGCCTAACTTGCTCATTGCTAACTCTTGGGGCGTCAAACGCCTTAGCGGCATTGCTCAGAAATTGCTCACGCCACTTATAATACTGTGCTTGCTTGATGCCATTTTCATTACAAATCTCACTAATGTTTTGGCCTCTTAAACCGCAAAGAACGATTTGCATCTTCTGCTCGTTCGTCCATATTCTCTGCTTCAGAAAAACTCCTATTTTTAGGGTGAATTATCAAACAAAATATCTCTCATTGGGAATAGGTGACATTCGAAAAACGCGCTGAGGGAGCATAAATGGGCATTGAACTGTTTTTAACCTTCGTCACTATAATAACAGCACTGTTTTTATCCCCAGGCCCTTCTGTTCTTTTAACCATAAATAATGGCATCAAATATGGCGCAAAAGTAGCCTGTGCAGGCGTTATGGGTAACATAATCGCTTTTCAAATACTAGTACTCCTCAGCACAATGGGCTTAGGAACTATTTTAGCTGCATCCAGTGATTTTTTTATAGTGCTCAAAATATGTGGCGCTGCCTATTTAATCTATCTTGGCTTTAAGATATGGTTTGATCCTGTACCTCAGCATACTATTGAGCCAGTACCTCAGCAAAAAACAAAGCACTCACTCCACCTATTTAAAGAAGCGCTTTTCGTCAGCCTCTCTAACCCCAAGGGATTGGTTTTTGTAAGCGCCCTATTGCCTCAATTTATCGATGTAAACCATGCCTTACTCCCTCAAATCGCGCTAATCTCTTTGACGACAGCAACTGTTCATTTTATAATATATCAATCCTACGCTGCGCTATCAAGCAAAGCAACATACCTATTAGAAAACCCCACAAACCGCACTATTTTAAACCGAATAAGTGGCGCAATATTTGCCAGTCTTGGCATTGCTTTGGGACTATCTGAGAGCACCATCTAACGAAGCCCTTCAAAAATATATGCACTTACTTCGTTCAATGACACCTGCAATGCACTATTGACATTAGGCGGTGGTTAGGTGTGGTTTTGCAGCCACGCTTCAAAAACAGCAAAGTGCCATAGCTTACTGCCTTGTAAGCGGGTGAAGTGATCCGGATGCTGGGGGTCTGCTAATAGTTTTTCCACAAAGCGGCGGTTGTAGATACCGCGTTCGCGGCATGCTTGGGCGTGTAGGATGTCGTGCATCCAGTCTTTAAAAGCGCCTTGCACTTGTTTCAGTGCAGGCATCGGGAAGTAGCCTTTTTTACGGAATACAAAATCGTGATTAAAGTGCGCCAATGCCATTTGCTTGAGTGGATGCTTGCCACCGTTTTGTAAGCGCCACTGACCACTGCTGCGCATAGCTTGTTCAACGACTGCTGTGTCTAAGAAGGGTACACGCGCCTCTAAAGAAAACGCCATCGTCATATTATCAACCCGCTTAACAGGATCATCGACAATTAGCGTAGTCGCATCAAAGCTGAGTACCCGATTGATAAAGTCGCCCTCACCACGCAATTGTTCATCTATCCAAGGGCGCACAACATCGCTTTTAACAAAATCAGGGCTGAGCGCTTGTTGCATTTCTTGCCATGTTCTATCACAGTAATAGGGGTCAAAATGACTGACATCACCGTGTACACCTTGCGCTGCTTGCTGCATTTGCGGGTACCAGAAGTAACCGCCAAATACTTCATCTGCCCCCTGCCCACTCAATACCACTTTGACATGCTGCGCCACTTGCTCGGATAACAAGTAAAAAGCGACTGCATCTTGCCCAAACATGGGCTCAGACATAGCAGCGATTGCCTCAGGCAAGCGCTGTAAAACAGCCGCATTGGGTACGACCATTTTATGGTGTTGGGTTGCAAACTGTTCCACTACCTGATCCGAATAATAGAACTCACTCCCTCTCTCACTGCCTATATCTTCAAAGCCAATGGAGAAGGTTTGCAGTGGTTTTATATCAGGGTTCTTTTGGCGCACCTGATGCGCTAAAGCCACAATTAAACTGGAGTCCACACCCCCTGATAGCAAAACACCAACAGGCACATCTGCTGCCAAAAGGCGTTTTTCTACTGCTTTATACAGCGTTTTTTCTATACGCTCTTGCCATTGCACCGCATCACCTTGCTGCTCAACAGACAATTGCCAGTAGCGTTGTGTGTGACTGTCCCCGTGTTTGTTGATACGCATATAGTGTGCGGGGGGAACTTTGCACACTTGCTTAAATACGGTGTGCGGTGCAGGCACAACTGCATGCAGTGAAAAGGCAAACTGAAACGCCTGTGGATTGAGGTCTTTGTTGACGTCCCCCGCTGCTAACACAGCCTCAATGCTTGAAGCAAAGTGTAGTCGCTGTGTATCCAAACTGTAGTATAACGGCTTAATACCGAAGCGATCGCGACATAGATACAGTGCATCCTCGTTTGGATTATACAGCGCAAAGGCAAACATCCCATCCAAGCGCTGCAAACTTTCAACGCCCCATTGTTGCCAAGCGCGCAAGATGACTTCCGTATCGCTATCACCCTGAAAGACTGACCCCAATTGCTGCAATATCTGCCGCAAGGCTCGATAATTATAGATACAGCCATTGAATACCAGCGCCCAGCGTTCATCTACCATAGGCTGATGCCCCGCTGCGCTTAGGTCAATAATGGATAGACGTTGATGCCCCAAACACAGCCCGCCCTGATGGTACAAACCGTTAGAATCTGGACCTCTGCGCACTAAGCATTGCTTCATGCGCTCAACAACTGCTGCCTTATCGCGCCCAGCCCTCTTAAATTGCAAACTACCGCAAATACCACACATATTTATTTTCTTTTTAAAATGGATATAAGTTCTACATGCGGCGTATCGGGAAACTGATCAAAGAATCCCAGTGCCTCTATATTGTACTCCTCAGACCATGCGCTCATATCCTCTAACCAACTGTTAGGATTGCACGATATATAAATAATCGTATCAAAGCGCTGTGCAAAATCCCTGTTCATATCATCTAATCCACATCGCGGCGGGTCAACTAATAAATGGGTAAAGCGATAGGTATCTAAATCAATAGCGCGTAAGCGATTGAAGGTCCGCTCCTTTGATAAAGCTTGCACACTTTCGGCAGCAGATAGCCGCACCACCTCTACATTATTGATGCGGTTGCGCTCTATATTGTATTTACATAACGTAATAGCACTACGCACCACCTCGGTTGCAAATACCTTTCTAAAGCGGTCAGCAAGTGCACAGCTGAAGTTTCCAATACCACAATATAATTCTAATAGGTCGTCTTTGCAAACGGTTAGCTGGTGTCTCAACCAGCTTATCATGGCTTGATTTATCGCCAAATTCGGCTGTGAAAAACTGACATCATCCTGCCGCATTACTAATTTTCTGCCTTCTAAATCAATTGTGTTATCCAAGTAGCCATTTTGTACCAATCGTTTTTGCTTGCGCGATCTACCAATGACTTGAACACCTAAATCCGCGGCCAGAACGCTGGCTTGTTCTAACCACGACTCCGAGAGGGCACAATGATACACCAGCGTTAGCAGCACTTCTCCTTGGGTATTAGCGCGCCAATTGGTCTGAAATAGACGGTATCCAAAATCATTATGCCGCTCCAGCCATTGCAATAAGGGCTGCATGCGCTGCGCTATAGGCAGCAAAGCAACGGTTGACTCGCTTAGGCGCACATAATTTTTTTGCGCGTCAAACATGGCATAACTCCATGGGTTGGTGAGCATATGAAATTCTATACGCCCACGGTAATGTTGTGCGGGCGAAGCCTCATAATGCACCGAATCAGGCAACATTCCTAACGCTTGCACTTCTTGTACAAAGGAGGCGCTTTTTTCTATAATGGCATTTGTCATTTATTTTTTACATAATAGGGCAGATTCAAATTCTCAATACAACGCTGGTTTCTCCACATGCTGCTCGTTCCATTACCCCATAAGCACCTGATAAAACACGTAATGGCTTGTTACAACCCCACTGCCTTTTGCAGGTGGTTATTCATGCGTTTAGCGCCTTATAGATGTAAAATCTCGCCTCAGTGCCTACACCGCTTATGCCTCTTAATTGGGCGATTAAACGCTTATGCAGTATAAACGAGCCGCTGCTATAGTGCCTTGCACTTATGACTTGAATCCACTTATGAAATCACTTAACCCCTTCGGCAACTATTTCCACCATTATGTGCCCATAACCACTGCCCCTTGCTATAGCGTCGCATCTATCCGTAGTATAGACCGTATTGCGATTGAGCAGTATGGTCTGCCTCTTATGCAGCGAGCTGGTGAGGTGAGCGCCTATTGTATGCGCGAGCTGGATGCAAAAGCGCGCAAATTCGCTTGTATAGCAGGTAGTGGCAATAATGGCGGCGATGTTTGGGTTATGGCACAGTGCCTGCATCAAGCAGGTTATGCCGTGCACGTTTTTGCCTTGGAGACGCACACTGTGGATGCGCAAAAGGCGCGCCAGCGTGCTATTGCGGCTGGGGTCCGCTATGAACCTTTAATCAGTATGCCGCATCTTGAAGACTATGACTGGATTATAGACGGGCTAATCGGTAGTGGGCTATGTGCCACTTTAAAGCCACAAGCCATCCAACTGATTGAGCATATTAATAGCAGCAATAAACCCATCTTGAGCTTAGACATCCCATCGGGGCTACAGGCTGAAACGGGTGTTGCGCAGCCTACTGCAGTCGTTGCACATAGTACCCTCAGTTTTGTTGCTTGCAGTTTAGGCATGTTCACTGCTGATGGTTCTGACTACTGTGGGCAGCTCTATTATAGTGATTTAGGCATAGATGCCTCTGTCTATCAAACACACACCCCACAGTGCCATCCACTGGTTGCGCCTGTTGTGCGCAAACGCCCTCAGAACTGTCATAAAAAACAATTGGGTCCAACATGGATTATGGCAGGAGAGCTTTCTATGCTTGGCGCTACCGTTTTAACCGCTAAAGCGGCTCTGCGTGCAGGAAGCGGTCTGTGTTCTATCATTGGTGATGCACAGCTTCCCATGCTGCTTACTACACAAATTCCTGACTGCATTGTACACACTGACCTACCTGAAGAAACACCCCAATCTATCAGCATAGGACCTGGTCTGGAGTGCAAGGCAACAAATATTGAGCTGTTTGCACACATTGCTGCGCTACAAGTCCCCACTGTGGTTGATGCAGGTGCATTGCACATACTGGCACAATACCCACAAAAACGAGATAATTGGGTACTGACACCACATCCAGGTGAGGCAGCCGCTTTGCTCAACTGCTGCGTAGCGGATATTCAGCATAACCGCTTAGACGCTGCGGCACAAATTGCGCGCCAATATGGTGGTGTGGTATTACTTAAAGGTTGTGGAACCCTCATTCATGATGGAACGGATTGTTTTTTGTCAACAGCAGGCAATGCCGGCATGTCCAGCGCAGGGATGGGCGATGTGCTAACCGGCGTTATTGCGGCTTTATTAGCGCAAGGCTATACGCCTTTAGAAGCGGCTCAATTAGGGCAGCATCTACACAGTGCCGCCGCTGATAGCCTCTTCCCTACCCTGGGATACAGCCTAACGGCCAGCGATGTAGCAGACGCTATTAGACTGATTCCATCACAGTAGATATAACCGCCCTATTAAAACTGACCAGTCAGCGCATAGAACATCCCTCTGCTTTTAATACGCACTGATTGGGTAGTTGATTATATCGACAAGCCGCTTTGAATTAAACGCGGGGGGGGCTAAATATGCTACAATGCGCGCGCAATTTCACTCCCTACTTTCTCTCAAAATTCTAAGGAATTCGGTTGATTAATCTTCAAAATTACGCCACTCAGAACGTTAAAAATGATATTCTGAGTGGCGCGTTAGTTGCTGTAGCGCTGGTACCTGAAGCTATTGCTTTCTCTTTTATTGCAGGTGTTAGCCCTATTGTTGGGCTATATGGCGCGTTTATTATTGGTTTGATTACCTCCCTACTGGGTGGTAAGCCAGGTATGATTTCAGGCGCAACGGGCGCTGTGGCAGTCGTTCTGGTGGGCTTAGGGTTGTCTGTTAAAGATTTGTACCCCGATTTAGGGACAGAAGCCCTGTCGATGATGATACTACATACCATTTTGTTAACCTCTATTCTGGCAGGCTTTATACAAATAGTTATCGGCCTTTTGAGAATGGGTAAATTTATCCGTTTAGTGCCACAGCCTGCGCTTTTTGGGTTTGTTAATGGCTTGGCCATTGTTATTGCCATGGCTCAATTAACCTTCTTAGCGCCCGCTCATGTGGAGCAATACACCACTTGGATAGACGTTGTCATAGCCAGTTTTGCTGAGAACTATATCATGTATGTAATCATAGCAGCAACTATGATCATCATGCAGTTTCTACCTAAAATCTCCAAGGCAGTACCTGCTGGTTTGGTCGCGATCGTCCTTATAACCGTCATGGTTTACTTTTGGGATATTGCCACTAGAACAGTAGGCGACTTAGCGGATTTATCTTCCATATCCATGCCTTCATTTATTATGCCGCTTGCTGCATTATTTACATGGGAAGTCCTATCGATTATTTTGCCGGTTGCCTTTATTGTGGCACTGGTTGGACTAATTGAGTCGTTATTGACCCTTTCCGTACTGGATGAAATGGGTGGCAAGCGTGGCTCTGGTAATAGAGAGTGCGTAGCACTGGGTATAGGTAATACGGCATCTGGACTTTTTGGTGGCATGGCTGGCTGCGCCATGATTGGTCAATCGGTTATTAACTTTACTTCTGGCGGACTGGGGCGCTTGTCTTCCTTTACTGCAGCTGTGCTCCTCATCATTCTTGTAGTCAGTTTTTCTGATATTATTGCATCTATTCCTGTGGCGGTGCTGGTGGGCATTATGTTTATGGTTAGTATTGGTACTTTTGAGTTCTCTTCCGTAAGGCGATTAAAATACATGCCGCGCTCCGATGCGTTTGTCTTGATTACGGTAACCATTGTGACTATATTAGAAGATTTAGCGGTTGCTGTTATTGCAGGCATTATCATCTCCGCACTGGTGTTCGCTTGGAAGCATGCGCGAATCAGCGCAAAAACATTGAACAGCGATGACGGCAAAAAAATTTATGACCTTGAAGGACCCTTATTCTTTGCTTCGGTCACTTCATTTAATGAGCAGTTTGATATTCAAGGCGACCCAGATGAAGTCATTATTGACTTCAAAGATGCGCGGGTTATGGACAGTTCAGGCGTGGAAGCTATTGATGGTATTACGGAAAAATACCAAAAAAGCGGTAAAAAATTAACCCTTCGACATTTATCAGAAGACTGTAAAAAAGTACTGACTACCGCAGGACCTTTTTGCACCTTTGAGGAAGATGACCCTACTTATAAAGTGGCGACTGATCAATATGACTCAATCTGAGCGCACTCGTATCCTCGTCTTAAATGATTAAGTATTAACGCTACTACCGAATCCTAAACCCAACCCTAAACTCAATATAGAAACATGCCTAAAATACTCGCAACCCTTATTATCAGCTCTTTGTTATCCTTTTCAGCAATAGCTACCGATGGACTGGTGTCAGTCAGCTAACACGCAAAGCATTCATAGTGCATAGCACGCTGTCAATCTGCTCATGCGTGTGCGTTGCGCTTACGGTAAAGCGCAGCCGCGCACTATCTTGTGGCACGGTTGGTGGACGAATAGCCGGCACCCAAAAACCATGTTCTTTGAGTTGAGCAGACGCATTGACCGCAGCATCCACCTCTCCCATAAGCACTGAAATAATAGCACTATTAGTTGGTAAAACGCGCCACCCTTGATTCAACAAGCCCGTATGTAATTGCTGGCAATTGTCAAACAAGCGCGCACGAGATTCTGCACCTTGCGCACTGTCTATCCAGCGTAGTACCTGCGCGACCGCCACGCTTAAAGCAGGCGGCATAGCGGTTGTATAAACCCAACTACGCGCCTGTTGGCGAATAGCGTCTATCACACACTTTTGCCCTGCAACCAGCGCACCGCTTACCCCAATGGCCTTGCCCAACGTTGCCATATAGACTGCGTTGTGCTGCCAATCCTGTATTCCTGAAAAAAGCCCCTTGCCCTCACCCAAAACACCAAAGCCATGTGCATCATCTACATATACAAAGCTGCCTGTACGATCTGCTAAACCCAGCAATTCCGATACAGATACCGCAAAGCCATCCATAGAAAAAACACCATCTGTTATAAGCCAATGTTGTGCGCTGCCCTGCATGGCTTGCTCATCTAAATCTAATAAGGTGTTATAACGCTTTACTTTAGCGCGTGTTAGTTGTGCCGCATCAATTAAGGAGGCATGATTCAACCTATCACATAATAATATATCTTGTCGCTGAACCAACGCTTGCAATACGCCAATATTTGCCATATAGCCCGTTGAAAACAGCACTGCATCTTCTGCACCCACCAACTGCGCAAACAAGCACTCTAACTCCTCATGTGCTTGGCTATGCCCATTAATTAAATGCGCAGATCCTGCCCCTACACCATACTGCGCAATACCTTCTAAACAAGCATTACTCACTAAATCTGAGTTAGCAAGCCCCAAATAGTCATTACTACAAAAGCCAATATAGTCATGACCTTTCACCCTGAAACAAACCTGTTGCGGTGTTTCTAACACAGTACACTGTCGAAAAAGCCCTAAATCTCGCCGCTGTTGACAAATGCGCTGTGCCCTACTATGCAACCTATTAAACATATTCATACTCTATACCCCCCTGTACTACCATTGTCTGCATCACCATAAGCCACATTGTAGCTATTTTGCGTTGAGATATCCAGAATGCAGATTTTTATGTTTCCGCTTCCTTCTATTCATTTATAAATGACGCATAAACTGCCAAACTTCAATCTTGCTAAATATTAGATTACTTTTGCTGACAAAGTTCATTTTTTTTTATTTCAAGCTGCCCACCTGTTAAAATGAAACATTAGTATGGTCTTTATATACGGATATAGTTGACATAACTTACCCCGAATTGTTGTATAAAAATCCACTTAACAATGTTTCTATAGTATTGGCTTTAATTTAATAAGGATATAATCAGATGAAAAGAATACTACGTTGTATAGCACTTTTTGGAACACTACTTTCATTACTATTCATTGGCGCTTGCGGCGATAGCAGTAGTAGCGCCAGCAACTCTAACCCTACAGAGGTTTCTGCGCTACGCA
The DNA here is from genome assembly GCA_965219665.1 of Gammaproteobacteria bacterium. Classification (GTDB taxonomy): domain Bacteria; phylum Pseudomonadota; class Gammaproteobacteria; order CAKMZV01; family CAKMZV01; genus CBDCOD01. The sequence continues at coordinate 17,438 of CBDCOD010000021.1, forward strand.
TGCCCACCTCAGTTCAGCCACTGGACGCACCAGAAAATAATATGCAATTTGCTGCTGCTTCCTTAGCAAAAAATGCAGCACGCACTATTGCAGAGGTCAACCAGAATGAGTTTGAACCAAATGTTTATTTTTCTATCCCTGGAATTGATGAAATTAACAATATTGACACGTACGCTTGTGTATTCTCTAAAGCAACTGGTGCACTGGCCAATGGTATTTACCCCTTCCGAGTCAATTTGACCGGATGCCCTGGAGAAGAGTCTGGTGATTATTATATGCAGGGTGTTGTAGAAGCTTCACGCGCTGATACTACCAGCAATCAACTCTACACTGTATATGGAAATCTATTTGATAGAGATGATACGGATATGCTGCGTTTTGTTGCACAAATAACTATTAGCGAATCGCCCAGCGAAACAAACCGCTATGGCGTTATGCAAATAGACCTTGCTATTGAGGATAGTTTTGGTGAGGGCAGCATTTCTGCAACTTCAACACTTGCACTTAATGCCACCAGCGCAGTGCTTATAACCCTTAGTGGATCTAATGACGAGTTTGGTGAGGAACAGCAACTCTCTACGGTGACTATTCTTTTTGATGATAGTACTCAGGAAAATGGTACTATTCAGATAGATACAGCCATAACTGAAGATGCGAATACAGTAACAGTATTGGAGACAGTGCGCTTTAACCAAAACGCAGGAACACAAGGTGCAGTACAGTTGACCGTAGATGATGAAGGAGCTCTTAGCACCACGTGCTATGATGTTGCTACCTTCGCAGAAACCATCTATGACTATGCGCTGTTTGATAGCACTAATGGCACACCTGCTAACCCTGAAAATCGCACTAACTTTTCTCTAACAACAGGCGATACTGCAGAGTGGTTCCGTTTCTCTTACGAAACAGGTGCAGGTAAAACCATCCAAGATGGTGCGCTTATTGTTATTCCTGCTAGTGAAGGAGCAAACTTTTTTGATATAACCATCAATGATGGCGAAATGCTTACAGGTAGCGATGGCAACAGTTATATAGCGCGTCATGCCTTTATATATATTGAGCCTACGGTAGCGCCTGACTCTACTATCTGTAACAACCTCAGCTCAGCAGATCCTGCTACAGTAACACTGCCAACACCTGTCAGTGTTGATTTAAATGCTGTCCACCCTACTGAGGCACAATATACAACGACCAGCATATTGATAGATGGCAGTTTCCAATAAGCGCTCCTGTTATCTTATCTAATAAAAAGCCCTGCCTACAATATTGTAGGCAGGGCTTTTTTGATGCCCTCTTGACAAAGAGCACCCCAATCATATAATACGTTACAAATTAGGCGCTCGTTTTCATGCGCTCATTCTTGGCATCGTACTGCACCTGCCTGCAAATTTCTACAGGCAGTAACCTGCCAAAATATTCAATCGCCAATTGGGTTCCTATAGCACTTAATTCTATGGGCAAGTAACCGAATGCTAAATGATAGCCAACCGAATAGCCACTATTGGTGCTGGTTACATAGCCTACCTTTTTACCCTCCAGCATAATAGGCTCACCGCCAATCGGGTAGCGCGTGTTGTCTAACAGCTTCATCATGCACAGCTTCTTACGCAAGCCCTGCTCTTTTAGTTGTGCCAGACTACTCTTACCTATAAAGTCTTGCGCTTTATTGAGTTTAACCGTCCACCCCAATCCTGCTTGATAGGGATTATAGTCCGCATTCAGATCAGAGCCTACTGCGCGATAGGCTTTCTCCATTCTAAGTGAATCCATTGCACCATTACCAACCATAATGAGTCCATATTTTTCACCGACAGATAGAATCTTCTCAAGCATTTGCTCTGCAAATTCAGGAGGGCAATAGAGCTCACAGCCCGCCTCACCCACATAGGATAAGCGCAATGCCTGTACCGGTGCAAAATGGATGGTTATTTTTCTAGCCGTGTAGTACGGGAATGATGTATCGCTTATATCCTCATCGGTTACTTCTCTGAGAATAGCCATTGCCTGTGGCCCAAATACGCCAAGAGCAGCATAGCTGGAGGTCATATCACTGATATAGATTTGCTCATCTACTATATTCTGCTTTAGCCATGCCAAGTCAGAAGAGCCAACCGCAGCACCACATAGCAAAAAGAATTCATTTTCACCTAAACGCGTAATGGTAAAGTCTGATTCTATAGTGCCCAGCGCATTGACTGCCGAAGTGTAGACTAAATGATTGATGGGAATATCTATATCATTCACACAAATTTTTTGTAAAAAAGCTAAAGCGTCAATCCCTTCAATTTTAATTTTGGTAAAAGCAGATAAATCAAAAACGCCTGCCTTATTTCTAACAGCCAAATGCTCCTGCGCCTGTGCTGTTGACCAATATTCAGACTCCCAGCCTGTTCTATCAGGCAAAGAATGTTTATAGCCTAAATCTTCATGCCCTTTGAACCACTGTGGTCTTGTCCAGCCATTGATTTCAAAAAATTCGGCACCCTTACTTTTCGTAATATGATAAAACGGAGAACGTCTTAGATTAACGGGATGCACCAAAGGTTGATGTGGATGAATAATATCATGCACCTCTCTATACGACTGCTCTGAAGTTACTTTAACGTACTGGCTCCTTGTTCTAAAATCACTAAAACGGTTGAAGTCCGCATTATGCATATCTGAGCTCGGTCTACCCTGATCCATCCATTCAGCAATCGCTTTACCTGCGCCGCCTGAGTGCATAATCCATACGGCCTCACAAGACCAAAGCCCCTTTAGTTGACTGGATTCACCAATCAGTGGGTAGCCATCAGGCAGAAATGAAAATATCCCATTAAAGCGCTCAGAATACCCCTTACCCTGAGTACAGGGAAACATCTCTGCTGTCGCTTGCTCTGCAAAATCATTCAATTCAGCAGTAAACGGTCTCTTAGAAGGGGGACGCTTGTCTTTTTCATAGGGCAAAATATCATGCGCAGAAATAGACAGCGGTTTATGGTGATAATTTCCAATCCCCCACATGTTGTAGTGCTGGCGGTAATAGCACCCATAATCTTGTGTTCGTAGCGATGGCAGGGTAATTTCAGTTTGTCCATTGTCTGAAAATCGATTTAACGCTTCAATAACATTGGTTTTTGAGTATAAGTGTTCCGTTGGTTGCAGTGGCACGTTAATGCCCAGCATATCCCCCAATTTCGGTCCCCAAATACCACCACACAGCAACACCTTATCACAGCGAACGGTCCCTTTGTTAGTAATAACGCCCTTTATCGTGTTATTCTGAATATCAAACCTTTCAACAATGGTTCTGCCATGGAACGTCCCTGCCTGCTGTTCTATCACATAATTTGCCATCGCTTCAGCGGCAACGACTGCCCTACCCACCCCATCACTTGGGGTATACAGCGCGCCTTTCAAATTTTTGATGCTCAAGATAGGTAGTTTATCTTGCGCCTCTTGCGGACTTAATATGGTCGTCTCCAAATCCATAGATTTAGAGAGGCTTACCAATCGCTTCATATCCGCTAAACGCTCTTTGGTATGTGCTAACTGCAGCGTTCCTACTCTTTCTAAGGCTTTGACACCATTGACACTCAGTGTATCATACAGGTCATGTGTGTACTGAGAAAAGCCGGTCATCATCCGACACGGATTGAGCTGAAATAAGGTTCCTGGTGCATGGCTTGTAGAACCCCCCGTATGGAACAGATCGCCCTGATCAAGGATAAGCATATCCTTCCAACCTAATTGCGCTAAATGATATGCTGAACTGCAGCCAACAATCCCCGCTCCAATAATAACAACATTCGCATTTTTTTTCATAACGATAATAGAACCTCCTATATCCTACAGCCCCTTCAATACACTATACAAGCCGAGCAAACATATACAGCATGCCAATTGCTATCATTCACACCCAACAGGCACGCTAAATTTCATCAAACAAATCGAGCAATTTATACACTGTATTGTGCGTACGCATAGTTAATTTTTGGTACATAGGCGCAGCAGCTAATTTAGAAATCGTCGCTTTAGACTGCATTGTCTTTGACACAGACCAAAACAGAGCATACCGGCCTGCACTAACCTGCTCTATGCGCCTCTTTGGAGCAGGTAATGACTCTAACACTTTCTGAGGACAAATACAATCCAATGTAAATGCAGCATAATGGTTACGTGCCGCTATTTTGCCCCACTCAACTGGCGCTGATAAAACAGCAGCCTGATACTGATCCATAGATAACAATGCTACGGTCGCCTCATAAGCAAAGCGTGCCGACAGTCCTTTCTCAATAACAGCTGTCAACGCCTCTGGATCGGTCATCTTACTACGGAATAACACATTGCCGCTTTGAATATAAGTACGGACTCCTTGACAGCCTAGAGACTCAAAGCAGTCGCGCAAATCATCCTTCAAGATGATATTTCTACCACCAATATTGATCCCACGTAATAAAGCAATATATTTCATACTTCTGTCCCCTCCATGCATAGCGGCTCTCACGCTAAGCTACCCAGCACTCATGCCACACCCGCACTATACCCAACATTTATAAAACAACACTACATTCATACACCAAAATCTTAAAATAGGGCATGGCATTTTAACCTCACTCAATTCAGCTTTACTGAGTTGCTTCAACAGCTATATAGGCTTTTATTAGGTTTATAACTTGGTATATTATCTAACGCTGCCTTTAGTGTTTTTAATTGGCTTTACTTTACGTGTCTATCCAATAGCTGATTTCTGCTGCAGGCAGGATTTTTGCACCAAAATCCTATCAAAAAAGCATGTACTTATAAAAAATACATTTAATTCAATGGTTTATGGTTATTGTTTTTTGATGTATTGGTGCCGACACACGGACTCGAACCGCGAACCTACTGTTTACAAAACAGTTGCACTACCGATTGTGCTATGTCGGCACGAAACAGAGGGACGCCCCTGCTCTGATTAAGGATGCAAGCATCCCCAAGGCTTAGGCGGGATTATAATCTAATCTGTCTAAACCTTCTATTTTTTGTTAGTCTTATCACTTGGTTTATTATGAAAATAACGTTCCACCAATCCCTGCAAGACATCAGCGTTAGCAAAAGGAATAACAAGGTCACCACTACCATTAGAGCGCATGCGAATTTTAATATCTAATGCTGTATTTCTACGCAGAGTGTGCGTGATAGCTTCTATAGCTTTCTCTTCAACCGTCTCCCTCTCATAGGGGAGTGGCTTATCCGTTTCCAGCATTTTTCCAACAGCCTCTTCTATCCTCCGAACTGACCATTGCTGAGCATAAATTTTTTGAGCCAATTCATGCTGCATAGACTTTTCCAAAACTAATAACGGGCGTACATGTCCCATCTTAAGAAGACCTGTTCGTACCATAGTTTGAACATTGCTATCTAAATCTAATAGGCGTATCGCATTACTAATAACTGAGCGCGATTTACCAACTGCACTGGCAACTTGCTCATGAGTCAAATTGTGACTATCCATAAGGTGCTTGAAGCCTTCTGCTTCTTCCAGTATATTTAAATCTTCTCGTTGCAAATTTTCAACTAAGGCAATGATGAGAGCACTTTGGGCATCTAAATCATCTCGAACAATCACAGGTACTGTTGGCACCTGTGCTAACTGAGCTGCTCTCAACCTACGCTCGCCAGCAACTAATTTATAGGCATTACCCTGACTTTGAACAATAAGCGGTTGAATGACACCCTGTAGGCGAATAGACTGCGCTAGTTGATTAATGCTATCCTCATTAAATTGCTTGCGCGGCTGATTAGGGTCAGCAATGACCCGACTAAGCGCAACATGCAGGGCGGCATGCTTTAGCCCTGATTCACCATTGTATTCTGCCTGATAAGACTGTTTTTCCAAATGCCCGCGTTGAGTTGTATTGAGCAAACTGTCTAAGCCTTTTCCAAGCCCACCTTTTCTACCCATTTTTTATACCACCTTTTTTTTAATAAGCTCTGAAGCAATTGCCATATAAGCGATTGATCCAGAGGCATTGATATCGTAACGAATTGCCGATTGACCGCAGCTCGGAGACTCTGCCAGACGAATATTACGTGGCACCATACTACTTACTACTTTTCCAGGAAAGTATTTTAGCAGTTGATTAGAAACATCACGAGATAGCCGCGAACGCCGATCATACATGGTACGAATTACCGCACCTATGTGTAGGGAAGGATTATGCGTTTGCTGTACGCCTTCTATGGTTCTTAGTAAGCCACTCAAGCCTTCCAAAGAATAGTATTCACACTGCACAGGAATAATAACACTATGCGCACAGACTAGCGCATTCAAAGTCAATAAATTTACGGTTGGTGGCGTGTCAATAAGCACTATATCATAGGCATTTTCTTCTAGCTGGCTCAGTGCTTGCTGTAAGCGACTCTCACGCTGATCTACGCGCACTAAAGCCAACTCTGCTTCGGTCAATTCACTGTTAGCAGGCAGCACATCGAAATGTTCCGCACTTACATGTACAATTGCTTGATTTATAGCGCATTGACCCAGCAATACCTCATTGCTGGTCCATGCCTGCTCATAGCGCTCAATGCCACATCCTGAAGTGGCATTGCCTTGTGGATCAATATCCACCAATAACACTTTCTTGCCACGCAAACTAAGCGCAGCAGATAAATTAATAGCAGTTGTTGTCTTGCCAACCCCGCCCTTTTGATTACTAACTGCAACAACTTTCATTTCATTTCATAACTACTACAGAACGATCACCTAGCAGCTCAGGAACAGATAACTGCATAGCCTCACTGATATCCTTCAAATCGTCAGGGATACACTCCACCGACCCTTTCATTGCAAGTATTTTACCTCTTGTAGTAAGCACTGGCTTACACAAACGATATATTTGCTGCAAGCCAGTCACCGCACGCACAGTCACCGTATCAAATACAGGCTTCTGAGGCATATCCTCCATCCGTTTTTCAGCAATGTAGACATTCTCTAACGCCAATGTTCGAACGACATGCCTTAAAAAGCGTGCTTTCTTCCCATTGCTATCTAACAATGTAAAGCGCTTATCTGACAATACAATAGCTAAGGGGATACCAGGCAAGCCTGCCCCACTTCCAAAATCTAAAACAGTGTCTCCCTCAATCCAATCACGAATGCTAAGACTATCGATAATATGATATAAAATTTGTGAAGATTGCTCTCGAACAGCCGTTAAATTGTAAGTTTGGTTCCAGCGCTGTAGTATGCATAAATACTGCGCAATATATTCTAATTCTTGCGTACTCAAATGGATACCAGCAACCATACATGCTTCCTTAAGCGCAGATATCGTAGAGTTATTGCGTACTAACAATTGCCTCTCGCTTCAGCGCAATGAGTAAGATGGAAATGGCAGCAGGGGTAACACCAGAAATTCTTGTTGCCTGACCAATAGTTGTTGGGCGCACCTCCTGTAATTTTTGTCTGACCTCAACAGATAATGCACTAAGGCGATTAAAGTCAAACCCCTCTGGTATGGGCTGATTTTGTTGGCGCTTTTGCCTCTCAATTTCTGCATTCTGGCGCTTGATATAGCCAGCATATTTTATATGGGACTC
>CBDCOD010000021.1:30000-125967 GCA_965219665.1 Gammaproteobacteria bacterium
AGATAGCACCAGGTCCACCTAACGCAATCGCTGTAGCCACCCCTGCAATATTACCTGTACCTACTGTAGCTGATAGCGCAGTCATCAAGGCATTAAATGGCTTGACTTCGCCCTCACCTTGCGCTTCACTCTTATCAAAAAGTAATCTAAAGCCATAGCCTATTTTTCTCCATGGCATAAACACCAACCCAAAAGTTAGTAGAACCCCTGTAAAGCCCAAAGCCGAAAGCATAGGTGGTCCCCATGCAAAGCTATTGACATCACTTATAAAACTATTTAATGTTTCCATAACTTATTATCCTCAAATGATAAAAAAATTAATAAATAAACTTCGCAATACCAAACTGCCTGTAGCAACTGCCAATTAAGCATCTTATAAAAAGCGTTGAGATGAAGATCATTACCTCAAAAACCCAACGCTTTCTATAACACAATTTAAAAAACAGCAAATACTATTTAGCACTGCAAAATGTAACCTTGCGCATTCTACAACATTAATCCCTTAGAAAGCCAGACTAAAAACAATTATATACATCTAAAAATTGTATTTACTTTAATACACAGGCTACTTCGCACTCAAAAATGCATTATGTGAATGTGAATGTGAAATAAGGAAGATGGCTCCGGATGCTGGACTCGAACCAGCGACCAATTGATTAACAGTCAACTGCTCTACCAACTGAGCTAATCCGGAGCGGTCAGAGAATGTGTTTGAGACCACATCCTTGAAAGATGCGATAATATACCCTAAAAAGCCCTGAAACGGAGTACCTTTTTCTAATTATCATACCAATTTAAGCAAAAAAATCATCCCAACTCAGCAATAATTTTCTCTACCTGCTCAAATAGATACTCAAGAGACTGCGTGTTACAGATAACGTAGTCCGCACATTGTTTCCTTTCCTCTGCCCCAGCTTGAGCTTGCAAAATATCTTGTATGATATCATCCGACCACTGGTTTCGTGTTTTAACCCGCTGTATCCTCATAGGTTCTGGGCTTTCAATAGTAATGATGGGACCTGCCCAATTATAGGAATCTGGGACGCGCTTCTTTACCTCCGCAAGCAATGGAATTTCTATTGCGTAATGTGCTGGAGGTTGCGTTTTCTCTTGCAATACCTTCTCTACCAGAGGGTGAAGGAATGCACTATATTGTTCACGCGCTACATGATTTAAAAAAAAGCGCGCGCGGAATAAATCCACTTGTAATACGCCATCAACAAACACATCTTCACCAAATAGTGATTGTGCTATTTGCTGAACCTGCTGCATCTCCAATAATAATTTTTTGGCTACATCATCAGCCTGTAAGGTAATAAATCCTTTTTTTTTTAGGTATTCAAGAACCGAACTCTTACCGCCACCTATCCCACCTGTTAAGAGCAACTTCACACGCTATACTTCAATAATGGAAAGCAGGACGGTTCTTTCACCAGAAACTTTTATGCTATATTTAGTGCATGAACTGGAATTGTATGACAACAGCACTTTCAGGAAAGTAATCCACTCTATCGTAATTGGAATCAGCTTCAACATTGCGCCAATGTAGGCGGATAATATTTTGCTTGTCTATGCGATAGTTTATACCCGCAGAAAATTCATTAAGTGTATCAAAAGAATCATCTCTATTTACTTGAAAGCGTGCCACCCATTCAAAGCGATAACTATATTGATACTGGGCACCATATTCTATAACAGCATGATCACGCTGCCCCTGAATATCATTAAACCAAGCAAACTCGTAGTTTAGGCGCACTTTAGAATTGATATAAGCCCATGCCCCCAAATTCACCACATTGACTTTTTTTGCACCATCCTGTTCATGCTGAGCCATACTAAGCTCTACATTAAGCGCCTGATGATAGGTGTAATTCAATTTAATGGCTTGTAGCCCATTAGAGAATAGTTTGCTCTCCTCACTTTCCAAAACCAAACGACTACGCTCAGCTCTGCCATACAAACCAAACTGTAAACTAAAACTATCACTGAGTTGAATCAGTGAACGTGCCCCCATAACCTCGTTAAAGTCGAAAACTTCAAAACCACCTCGATCAAAGAGTGCTTCCTCACCGTCTCTCACCGTAGTACTCATGCCAATAAAACTATCCTGCAATCCAACATGTAGTGCATACGAAGGCGCAAAGCGATATTCAATAAAAGCAGTGTGTAGCAGATTTTCGGTAGCAGTTGAATGTATGTTGAAATCTGCTTTTAGTGTTGTGTGGTTTGTACGCCCTTCATATCCTATGCGTGCATAGCGAAAACTAAAATCTTGTGTAGAATTTTCCGGCTCTAACTGCACATTAATAAGCGCACCTATTTTGTGCTTAATGATGGCTTGTGAGGGTGTGGAAAAAGCAAAAATTATAGAGGCAATAAGCCCCAAAATACATTGGCGACACATTTGAAAAGGTTGTTTCATGTTCATTTATTAAAGTAGAGCGGCTAATCTAGGCGCCGCATTATAAACGGAATATATAAATCCCTCATATCTGTAAAAACATTTTGAATCCCTAGACCTTGCTATCACTGCGGAATAGTCTCCGATAGTTGGTTATACTCAATCATTTCTTGCATTTCTGACGCTAGCCCATCTAACGATAACTGCTTATACGCATCACGCGCTAAAAATACGGCATGGCGTGCGTAAATTGTTTTAGGATACTGTTCTAATATGCCTTGGCTACGGCTAATAACCGCAACCCACGCCTGACGTTTTTGATATTCTAAGACAACATACCACTCATGGCGCGCCAGTCGCGCCATAAGAATTTTAATGCGCTTGCTGGCAGTAGCACTATACGGACTATCTGGAAAACGGTCAAGCAGTTTTTGATATCTTTGGATAGCTTGCTTATACTCACTCACATCTTTACGTGCTGGATCATTAACGAACTCATTACTGAACGTAAGCCCTTTGCTCTCCTTGATTAGAGCAAGCATAAACAATACATAGTCCGTTCGTTGGTGATTAGGGTAACTGTTATAAAATTGATTCAACTCTAATTCAGCAGTGCGTGGCTGTCTCAATTGATGCCACGCATAGGATTTTGCGAGCCAAGCATATTCTGTATAAAGACCAAATGGATATTTGGCTTGTAAAAAGTCAAATTCCTCAATGGCTTCCTCATACAATCCAACCTCCAAAGAGCCATAACCGCGCTCATACAATTCTTGCGCACTAAGCGCATTTAAATCAAGCGTACTGCAACCTGACAAAAACAGCAAGGTAAAACAGGCTAAAATACGGGCATTGCCCACAAAATGAAAAGTCATAGCAAGGGAAGTTCAGTTAATCACAGCACGGCATTATAAATGGAACAGCAATTTTCAGTAGAAAAGGAATACGCAGGACAACGCTTTGATGTCGCGCTTACTGAGTTACTACAAACATTTTCACGCAGCCGTATTAAACGACTCATTGAGGATGGGCACGCATTATTAGATGGTAAAGTGGCAACTGCAAAGACCAAATTACGCCAAGGACAGCACATTGTCCTGCATAAAGTAACACTAACTGACCATGAAGCCATTGAAGATCACGCACAAGATATTCCATTAAATGTTGTCTATGAGGATGAGCAACTGATTGTCATCAATAAGCCGCCTGACTTAGTGGTACATCCTGGAGCTGGTCAGCCAAATGGCACTCTTGTCAATGCACTGCTACACTACCGTGAGCAACAACAAATTTTACCCAGAGCGGGTATTGTCCACCGTTTAGACAAAATGACCTCTGGTTTGTTGGTGATTGCCAAAGATGAAGTCACGCGCCAATATCTTATTCATGCACTTAAAAGGCACGAAGTACAGCGCATTTATCATGCCTTAGTCCGTGGCAATCCTATTAGTGGCGCAACCATTGAAGCACGTATCGGTCGACATCCAAAACAGCGTAAAAAAATGGCAGTACTGGTCACGGGCGGAAAACCTGCAACAACACACTATCGCATTATGAAACGTTTTGTAGGATACACTCAAATAGAAGCCAAACTCGAAACTGGTCGCACGCACCAAATCCGTGTGCATATGGCATACAAAGGATTTCCCGTGGTAGGCGATCAAGTCTATAGCGGCAGAATGGCTTTACCTAAGGGTATTAACACACACACTACGGAGGCAGTCCTGCAATTCAAGAGACAGGCTCTGCATGCTGCAAAACTAGGGCTCATTCACCCGATTAAAAAACGTCCGATTTCCTGGAGAGCGCCCCATCCTAATGATATGAAAATGCTCATAGCCAACATGACACCATTGCCCCAGGATATACCATGGGAGTACCCCAGCTACGATGAAGAGGCCTTTTCACTATACGATGACTCCTGATACCATCTCAGACAGCATCTATGCCAACTGGCGTGAACAGCAAATCGTTGCATTCACAACATCATCCCAAACACTAAAGCACACAACAAAATCAGCAGATTTTGACTGTTCCTTCCCTCAAAACAGTCAGAATCGTTCCGCCTTAGAAAAGGCAATACACCGCCCTATTTACTGGCTCAAACAATCCCACAGCAACAGAGTAATAATAGCAGAAGAGCATGAGGACGCGTTACGAGGCAGTACACAAAAAAACAGTGTAGAAGCAGATGGGTTAATCTGTTTCAGTCAAAAAATTGCCTGTGCCGTACTCACTGCTGACTGCCTACCGATTGTCATTGCCTGTGACCGAGGCTTTGCTATTATTCATGCTGGCTGGCGCGGATTAGCGAAAGGTATTATTGCTAATAGTATAGCAACTTTGCAAGCGCATCAAGCCACCCCCACTCAAGCATGGATAGCGCCTTCAATCAATCCCAAAAATTACGAAGTAGATTGTACAGTGCATCAACATTTCACTGAGCACGCAGACTGCTTTAACCCAATCCGACCAGGGCATTGGATTGCTAATTTACAAGCTATTGCTGAACAGCAACTGTGTGCTCTGGGCATACATGCGGTATTCCATGCCAATGAGCACTCTGATGTACATCCACACTTATATTCCTACAGGCACGATAACCACACGACAAAACGCCAAGCAACAGTCGCCTTTTCACTATAGCACATAGCTCACATCCCATATGAGTATGACCAAAGTCTCAGCTTAATATTACTTATCTATTGTCGACTTGCCTACTATTCCTTCATCTGCTGACCTATCATCGTCTTGACTAATAAACGATGAAGGCAAAACATCCCAAGGCACAATCTTAGCCAAAATTGGCAGCAGCACCAACCCACCTGGCAGCATAAACACGCCAAATGCTGGAATGGTCTTTGCTAAATCCTTCGCTTGATTTAAAGCAGCCTGCTGCTCCTTCTGCGACACTTCCTGCCCCATCGACAGACGTTGTAAGGTTATCAGCATATCCCCTGTCTCTACAAGTTCTAGCCACACTTTGCTATTAATATCAGCAAACATGTGCTCTAAACGTCCGCGATCCTTCAGCAACTCGACTGCATTATTAAATTGAGAAAACCACTGCTTCATCATTGTTGCATCACCCTTAAACAATTACTACACCAGCCACCATCTGGCTATAACGCACTATTGTAGCAACTCGCTATTTAAATATCTTGTATTAACAGCACAATAATGACAGCTGGAGTAATAATGCCCGTACACCACTTCCAGCCATGTAACCACATAGATGACATCCCTAATTGCTTACATAGAGTGTTAGTGTCTATCTTACGTGCCACAAACCACCCTGCAAATAAGGACAAACCAAAACCACCAAGCGGTAGCAAAATATTAGAGGCTACGTAGTCTAAAGTGTCAAACAAGTTACGCTCTCCGAGAATATGCACATCATTCCACACATTAAAAGATAGCGCCACACCCACACCCAACAGCCAAATGGCAGACACCACCCAAAACGTTAATAACGCACGGCTACACTGTATAAATTTTTGCTCCAAATAACGCACTATCGCTTCTAAAGAGGTGAATGCAGATGTCCAAGCAGCAATAGCAATCAATACAAAAAACAACACACCCCACAACTGCCCTAATGGCAGGTCTAGTAATGCAGTGGGCAGGCTGATAAACAATAAAGATGGTCCTGCCGATGGTTCCAAACCATACGCAAAGATAACAGGGAATATAGCCATTCCTGCTGCTAAAGCAATCCCTGTATCAACTAATGCAATACTCATTGCCATACGCGCAACAGGAATATCAGGCGATAAATAAGACGAAAAAACCATCACAATACCCATCCCTATTGATAAAGTAAAGAATGCATGCCCGAGTGCTGCCAATACTGCATCAATATTAATTTTAGATGCATCAAAACTAAAGAGATAACGCAACCCACTGCCAAAAGAGCTTAACGTAGCAGCATAAATAACTAATACTACAAACAAGACAAACAATAGCGGCATCATCAAATTGATGAAAGGCTCTAAACCCTTATGCAAGCCCTTACCAACGACAAATGCAGTAACCAGCATAAACGCACTATGCCACATAATCAAAGTATACGGATCGGCTAATAACTCTCCAAATGCATCCTCTATCTGCTGTGCATTGAGTCCATTTAGTTTTCCTTGTGCAAAACCAACAGCATAATCTAGTCCCCAGCCTGCAACAACGGAATAAAAGGACAATACAATAAATATGGTCACCATACCAACATAGCCAAAAAATGACCACTTGGGAGATAAATCATGCTTCTGAGCCAATACTCTAAGAGAAATAACTGCATTATTTTGCCCCGCCTTCCCCATCCACATTTCAGCAATAAGCAAAGGAAAGCCTACTACAGCGATACAGATCAAATACAGGAAAACGAATGCACCTCCGCCATATTCCCCTGCAATATACGGAAATTTCCAGATATTTCCCAAGCCAACAGCTGAGCCGATAACGGCAAGCATAAAAACATAACGACTGCTCCAGCGTTCTATCTTCATATATCTTCTCCTGTTAGAATGGCATACACATATCTAACGCACCAAGTTGACTTCATAAACTACCTAACGAGCCATCATGCGACTACTACTTAATCAGCATATACCCAATAGCTTTGGTGTACAGCATAAAGCACGCCGCTTATTGTATCTATACTCCGCAGCGGATGTAGACAGGTATTTTCTAGAAGCACAGCAGCCTGTTTTATTGTTAGGATGTGGCACTAATATACTATTTACTCAAGATTTTGATGGTGATATTATCATCTATAAAGGCGATGATATGCATATTAGCAAGGAAGACGATCAAACTGTTCTTCTCTCTGTAAGCGCAGCAAAAACATGGCATGAACTGGTTATATATTGTGCTCAGCGAGGATGGTGGGGATTGGAAAATCTTGCCCTCATCCCTGGCAGTGTTGGCGCTGCCCCCGTCCAAAATATAGGGGCATACGGCGTAGAGATCAAAGAACAGATTGAGTGCGTTACTGGTATTGACTTGCACCACAAATCCCCTTTTAATTGGGGCGCTGACGCATGTAATTTTTCCTACCGCAGTAGCCGATTCAAGCAAAACCTAGACCAATTTTTAATCACTAATGTTACTTTTCGCCTACATAAACATCCACAGCTAAAGCTGCAATATGCTGATTTGGCAAATGCCTTCTCCAAACCACCAACTGATCCACTCCATATTGCTCAACAAGTAATGCGTATTCGCACAAAAAAATTGCCAGATCCCCACCAATTAGGCAATGCCGGTAGTTTTTTCAAAAACCCAATTGTTGATCAACATACACTAAACCGCTTGCAGCAAATGCACCATAATATTATTTTTTGGCAGCACGGAAAAACGAACTTCAAAATATCAGCAGCACAGCTTATTGAACTGGCAGGCTTCAAGGGGATGACTACCCAAGATGGTGCTGGCGTGAGTAAGCAGCACGCTCTAGTTTTAGTCAATCACTACGCCACACATGGCAAAGCTATTGCAGCATTAGCCCAAACTATAGCACAAACAATTGATCAGCGCTATGGTGTGGGATTAGAAGCAGAAGTGCGTATTGTATGAGTGTACAATTGATGAATACGCCAATACCCCTGCCACACACACAATAAACAAAGGAGATATGAAATGCACCCTATTAATCTATCTAAAACTCTATCTGCTCTACTCATACTATATATTGGTAGCATCCAGTACACCTTTGCTGCCCAAAAATGGAGTTTTGAAAGCGAGCAAACAAAAGCACAGTTGGTAGAGTTATATACCTCTCACGGCTGCTCAAGTTGTCCTCCTGCTGAAAGATGGATGAATAGCCTGGCTCAGCGCCCTGACTTATGGAAGCGCGTAGTGCCCGTTGCATTTCACGTTGATTACTGGGACTATATTGGATGGGCAGATATATACGCATCTCCCAAATATGGAAAACGTCAACGTCAACACAATTTATTAGGCAACGTCCGATCAGTATATACACCAGGGTTTGTTGTTAACGGCAAAGAATGGACTGGTTTCTTCACACGTCGCCCACTACCGCTGAATGCCGAATCTGCCCCTATTCTTAGCGCAAGCGTTTTAGGCAATTCTCTACTAATAAAATTTCCTTCCAATAAACAGGCACATATTGCACATGTGGCACTATTAGGCTTTGGTTTTTCCGATGATATTCGCGCAGGCGAAAATGAAGGGGAAACTCTGAAAAGTGAGTTCGTTGTGCTCGCCTATCAGCACCGCAGATCACGCACAGGTGTATGGTCTTTTGTAATTCCCCAAGATACTAAACTACACAACTCTAACCGATTGGCCATTGCTGCATGGGTAACCGATACATACCAACGACCCTTACAAGCAACTGGAAGCTGGGCACCTGATAGCTGGGATTTTACTACTCACTAAACGCTCTGTTAGATTTCAATAGGACTAAATTTGTCTACTTACAGATAAAAGCAGCCACAGACACTCAGCTTTAATCAATAACGCCACTTGATAGAGCAGCCCATAGAAGGCACCTGCTCCTTTGGACCTTGGCCTGTGTCTGCTACTTGACGCATAGCAAGCAGTAGCTCTTCGGTGCGACTGCTGCTATCACTCATTTTGGCATCGTCCAAACGGCCACGATATTGCAACTTCCCCTGATTATTAAAACCAAAAAAATCAGGGGTACATACCGCCCCATAAGCCTGAGCAACCTCCTGTGTTTCATCAACCAGATATGGAAAAAACATGCCATGCTCAGCAATAAATATCTGCATATTTTCAGGGCTATCACTTTCGTACGAATGGTAATCATTAGACATAATAGCAGCCACTCCAATGCCTTCTGCCATTAGCGACCGAGCATCTTCAACTAAGCGCATAATAATAGCCTGAACATAGGGGCAATGATTACAGATAAAGGCAATAAGCATACCTTTTTCACCCATAATATCATCCATACTATACACCGTGCCATCAGGGGCAGACAGCTTAAAAGCAGGAGCTTGTTTACCAAAATCACAAATGGGTGTATCCAGTAAAACCATAGTAACTATCCTCTCAAATATCCTTAACTAACTGTACCAAACGCTATATTTGGCTCAACAATTGCACTTAATTTTTTTATTTTTTAAGCAATAACCATAGGGATAAAGCCCGTGTACAACTGACAATCCACACACTACTTATTCAATAATACCAATCCAATGATAGGCAACTGTTTCGTATGGGTGCGCCGCTAACATAGCCTCTTCTACTGCCTGCTGATAGCAGGTCATTACCACACACTCAATCCGCCACTCTTTTACTTGCTCAACTTTTCCAATATACCCTATAGCAGGCACTGCACCTTCTAAAGGGCAAAACTGTCCTGTGCCAAGAACCTGCCAGCAGCACTGGCTATAATTACCTTGCCTGCCCCCTCCAGCGGCAAAAATGGCTTGTTTAACTGCTTCTTCATGCCCTTGAGGCACATAAACCACCAGTACAGCCATTAACTCCTCAACCCATCTATCCACTGAGCTAATTTATCTACACCCTGCTTAGAAAGAGAAGAGCCTATGGTGTATTGTATTCCTTGACGTTTATTTATCTGCTTCTCTATCAGCTGCCTCTGACGAAAGCGTTCATTTCCACTAAGTTTATCGCTTTTTGAAAAATAAAGGTGCACAGGCAGCTGCAACTGCGACGCATATGCTAGCATTTGCTCATCTAAATCGCGCAGTGCATGGCGCACGTCGCAAATAATGACCAAGGCACGTAACGACTGTCTATACATCAAATAGGATTCTATCAATTGCTTCCACTGCTTTTGATCCGCCTTAGAGGCTTTAGCAAAACCGTATCCAGGCAAATCAACCAACTTCACTTCTGGAACATTACACTGAAAAAACACCAACTGACGTGTTCTGCCGGGTGTCTTAGCAGTAACTGCCAATTTTTTCTGGGAACACAGCGCATTGATAAGGCTGGATTTCCCCGCGTTAGAGCGACCGGCAAAGGCAATTTCTATACCCTCATCTTCTGGCGCTCCTTCTAAAGATGGGGTGCTCAGCATAAACTGAGTGCGCTCTAAATGTAACATGCTATGCATTGTACCCTTTCGCGAAAGCAATCTTAAAAATAATTACACAAAATACCTTTTTTTACCACTATAGAAAATCACTAATAAAATCAAAAAAATAAAGCAAAATTATTAATTTAAATTATTAAGAAAATCTATTGATATCATACAAGTATTAAAAATAATGTGGTTTATTGTGGGAATAAAGTGATAGAATGGCACAATATGGAATTCCCAGGACCAAGCAGCATCAAGTTAGACGACAAATCCCGTCTCGCTCTGCCCGTGCGTTATCGCAATGAGCTTAAAAAAGAATGGGGCACAACTCTGATTATGACTTTAGATATACATGACCCTATTTTGCTCATCTACCCCCTTCGCTATTGGACAGATACTATCTTCCCCACATGGAATACAAGCCAGTTAGACGCTATTGCACGCCAAGCCAAAAGACGTTTTATCGGAAATGCAACTGAATCAGCCATGGATGCTCAGGGGCGCATACGCATACCCCCCCCCTTAAAACAAGCCGTCCATATTGATAATGAAGTAGTCATGCGGCGCATCGGACAATACTTTGAGCTCAATGCCCCCGAAGTAGATGTGGCAGCTCCGCTATCTAAGGAACAACCCTTACCGTCCTCCCTTGAGGGTGTACTTTGCTAACACACCAACCCATTATGGTAAACGAGGTGTTAAACGGTCTATCTATACAACCCAGAGGGATATACATTGATGCTACCTTTGGTAGGGGTGGACACAG
This sequence comes from Gammaproteobacteria bacterium, assembly GCA_965219665.1. Classification (GTDB taxonomy): domain Bacteria; phylum Pseudomonadota; class Gammaproteobacteria; order CAKMZV01; family CAKMZV01; genus CBDCOD01. The sequence goes on from CBDCOD010000021.1 coordinate 41,206, forward strand.
TGCTGCCATATTACAGGCGTTGGATAAAGATGGAATCTTAATTGCATTTGACCAAGATCCTGAGGCGGCGCACTACGCAACCCACCATTTCACATATAAAAAAGACAACCGTTTTCGCTTTATGCACCAAAATTTTTCTACGTTGGAAGATACCTTGAATAATCAAGGGATGATGGGAGCCTGTCATGGCATACTGCTTGACGTTGGGGTATCGTCTCCGCAATTGGACGATCCCCAACGAGGCTTCTCTTTTCAACAGTCTGGACCATTAGATATGCGCATGAATCCTGACGAAGGCACAAGCGCCCGTCAATGGCTTATCCACAATGATGAACAAACTATTGCAAATACTCTATGGCAGTACGGACAAGAGCGCCTATCGCGCCGAATTGCACGTGCAATTAAACAAGCACTGCAACGCGATGCTTTACAGACAACAGCTGATTTGAGCAAATTAGTCCAGTCCATGACTCCAACGCCTGCATACAAACACCCAGAGAAGCGCACTTTTCAAGCATTACGCATCGTAGTCAACAATGAATTAAACATCCTCAAAGAGACCTTAGATCAGGCATGGCGTGCATTAGTCCATAAAGGGCGCCTTGCTATACTCTCATTTCACTCCTTAGAACACCAAACTGTCAAACAGTTCATCAAGGATTACAACACACAAAATGAGCATATACCTAAAAATATTCCTATTCAACCAAATAAACAAAAGCGCGTTCAACTCATTCGAAAGTGCACAGCTAAAGAAATAGAAATCACAAACAACCCAAGAGCGCGCAGCGCACAGTTACATATTTTAGAAAAATTAACCCCTGCTTAACCTATTTTGATGAGGAACTGTCATGCCATATCCAATAAACCCTGACAATGACCCCTTAGGCTTCTACACTGAACTAAACTCTATTCCCGTTTCAGAAGAGCTGGTACTTCTAGATGATGATGCGCCTGTTTTTAAAGCCTATGACATGAATACCTATTTTGCTGATACGGGTAAGCACTATAGTACCGATAGGGCACTGCCTTTTGAGTTAGTAAACAATGAAGGTTTACTGCCCTCTATGAGTCACGAGCAGGCTGCAGGAAACTCTGAGCAATTATTACACGATATCCACGTAAACTTAGAGGCAGAAACTATAGTCAATAACAGTGCACTCCCGAGTACACCAGCATCTGATGATACAGCAGAAACATCCAAAGCAGATGATGGAGATAATCAATATGACAAGAGCAATACCAAAATTGTTGCAATTGGAGTGGATAAAATGGGATGCAATACACTGAACTACCTAGCAAAAACAGGGAAAAAACCCCTGCAAACCATTGCAGTAGATTCGCAAACTCGACGCTTAGAACAAACCATAGCTGATCACCATATCCAATTAGGAAATCAAGGACTCAGTTGTGCTCGAGATGCTTCAAAAGCTCGTAAGTATGCAGAAGAACGTGAAGCAGATATTCGAGCATTGCTTGAAGATGTAGATATGGTTTTCATCACAACAGACTTAGGACGTGGAGTAGGTAGCGGCGCTACACCGGTCATTGCCCAGATAGCCCATGATATGGATATTCTTGTAGCTAGTATCGTCTATATGCCACAAACCTATATGCAGCATGGAGAACTTGCCGCACAAGCCTTAGAGGATCTAACTACTGCCACTAATGCGTTAATGGTGGTTCCATTAGACAATTTAGCACAATTAGACGAACAGCCCTCTGGTGAGCAGTTTCTTGATCCTGCCTACCAATTTTTTGCTGATGCTATCAATAGCATCCAAAATATTATTGCTGACGATGACATAAATAATCTGGATATCAACGATCTTAAAGAAATTTGTCAATACCCTGGTAGAGCTTTTATTGGGACTGGCACGTCAACAGGGAATTCGAATGAAAGAGTTGAAGATGCGCTGAAAAACGCACTCAATAACCCATTGGCAGAAACACCACCACAAAATGCTCAAACAGTGCTCTTGCACCTTACAGGATCAGATTTTACCAACGCAGAAATTGAGCAAGCATGTACCACTGCACAAGAGCTACTCAGTACAAATAGAGTTGATTGCTCTCCTATATACAAGCCCAACCTAACAGGTGAATTGCATATAACTATTATTGCCACAGGTATTAACCATCATGAATTTGGCAATCAGCTTACACCCAAAAACACACCATCAACGGCAGCTAGACGCAGGCAGCAACTACCTATGCAACAAGCACATAGCAATAATATTAGCCACATAGAACATAAGCGCAAAAAATTAGAAAAACCTATTGCCGAACAGCATGCGCCTGTCAAAGAGGTTAACGGTGAAGTGTTCATGAGCTCAATCTCCCCTTTTTACGACAAAATGTTAGACTAGAATCAACACCATTTTCTCTATTGATTAGATAGTGCCCTATTATCATGAAAAAATTGGAAACGTAGTCAATGAAAAATTCTTTTCTGTGGATAACATTTTCTATGCTACTTTTTGTACATCTATTGAGCATCGTTATATTAGCCTATACCGATCAAAACACGACGAACAGAATCAACCGTGTTAATGTACAAAACCAAGAACTACGCTATCAAATACAGCAACTTGACATTGAGCTTGCATGGCAAATAAACTACCCAAAATTAGACAAGTGGGCAAATGAAAATGGCTTTGTAGATATCCCAACCAAGCAGATATTTATCCAAACCAAAGACCTCAGAATCAATGACCGCTAATCGGAAGATACTCCCAAAAGCACCAGCTGTTTTTATCTTTCCTCGCATTCGCTTAACTCTTCTTATCCCTATATGTTTATTTGTATTTGGTATATTACTGATACGCTCTGGCCAGTTAATCTTTAGCCAAGACAGCGCTGTTTGGTCTGAAAGGCGTCATGCAATCGTTAGCCGAGAACGTAGTTTAGAAGCCTACCGTGGAGCTCTCTACTCACACGATGGAACATTACTGGCAGGGAATGCGCTCACCTATCAAATAGGGTTTGATTCTGAGAAATTTTTGCGCCAATTACAACAGCGCCAAGCAACAGTTGATACCAACACCAAAAGACGAGAAGCTGAAGCAGCGCGCCAGTTCCTCAAAATAGCCTCTCAACTGATTGGGACTAAAACTGATTTATATAACTACGCACTTAGCAATCCAACTAACAACTATCTACCTCTACAAAACGCCCTGTCTCCTGAGCGTTATGCCAAACTAACCCTACATAACGCCAGTTCTGAATACCAGTGTTTTAATATTCAGAAAAGCAGCCATCGTATTTATCCAAATGGTTCACTGGCGGCACATGCTATCGGCATCAGCTCAGTCAGTGGCAAAGGCTTAGAAGGCAGTGAAAGATGGTTTGATTCACGATTGCAAGAAACACCTGGTATAGAATCAATCATATGGTCAAGAGAGCATAACTCTCCTAAGAAACGTATTGTGCAACGGACAGTAGAGCGCGCTCCCAAAGATGGCGAAGACATCTCTTTGTCCATAGACTCTCGTGCGCAATTTATTGTACAGAAAGCGCTACTTAACGCGTATAACAAACACCAGGCAAAGGCTGTCTACGCTGTCCTATTAGACGCAACAAATGGCGCTATTAGATCACTCGCATCTGTGCCTGATTTTAACCCTAACGACTCACGCACTTGGTCTCCTGAAAGTTTAAGCAATAAAGTATTAAGCGCACAAATACAACCTGGTTCTACACTGAAGCCTGCTACGATACTAGCTGGATTAGAGGCACATATTATTTCAGAAGCGACTACAGTAAACGCCAATAAAATATTCAAACTGGGCAATTTCTCCATTACAGATCCAAGACATTTTGGAACCCTGACTCCAGCTGGTGTTCTAGAAAAATCCAGCAATATTGGTGTTATTAAATTAGGCAAACAGATAGGAAAAGAAGCACTCTGGACGCTGTATAAAAAACTCAATTGGGGTAGAGTAAACCCCATTCACAATAACAATATAGCCCCTGATTTGTCCAGTCTGGATCACTTTGACAGTTGGAGTTTGGGTGACTTTATTGTGCGGACCTATGGCTACGGCATTTCTATGGACTTATTAGACTTATCGCGTCTATACCTTGCTATTGCAAACAATGGGAAGATACCACACCCACATATCTGGGATAAGGCAAAAGGGAACGATGTAACAACGCCGGCTATACAACCCCAAAATGCAAAATTACTACGCCAATGGCTACAAAAAGCGACCTCGCCAACAGGAACAGCTCACAAAGCTCGAGTTACAGGCTTTACTGCTGCCGGCAAAACAGGAACCATTCGCCGCCTAAATGCTGAAAAAAACAAATATGAATACCATGCTCTATTTGCAGGTTTGTTTCCTGCCACACAACCTAAGTTTATTATGATTATTGCTATTGAGCATGATAAAGAAGAAGAGCACTATCAAGGGGGTGATAGTGCAGCACCTGTTTTTGGAACCGTAATGCAGCAATTGGCCCGTATATACACCCTATGAAATACTATAACTTCCCAATTATTGGCATTACCGGAACAAATGGCAAAACTTCTACCGCTCACTTCTGTGCACAACTGCTACAAAAACAAGGCAAAAAAATAGGCATGCTCGGCACGTTGGGCAATGGCATATATGACTGCAATGGCGCATACTTACAAACAAGTCCACTCACCACTTTAGGCAATAAGCAACTCATAGAATATATGCATTATTTTGAGCAACAAAATATTGACTTGCTTATTATGGAAGTTTCTTCACACGGCATTGACCAAAACCGCATTAAAGACATTCCTTTTACTATTAAGGTGCTCACCAACATCGGCTCAGACCACCTTGATTATCATCCCTCACTCGCCCACTACCGAACCACAAAACATCATTTTTTTACAGGCTTTCCCAATTCTGATGCTACCTGGATTATCAATGCTGACGATCCCGAACAAAAATCACTCTATACAGCAAATCTATTGCGCTATAGCGTACAAAGACCAGCTGACTACTGCATCACAAACATACAAAGTAATCATTTTGACTTTCGCTGCACCATACAATCCCCTAATAACACATGGCCAGTAAACATCCCTCTTATAGGCGAATTTCAGCTTGCCAATATATTAGCAGCATTCACTGTATGCGCCCAATTTGTTGATGCAAACGCACTTATCCCACACATTGAAAGCATTAAACCTATTGAAGGGCGCATGCATATTGTTGCAAGTCAACCAACTGTCATCGTGGACTATGCGCACACAGAAGATGCTCTGTATCATGCTCTTGTTCCCCTGCGAAAAAACTGCAAAAATGACCTTTGGTGTGTTTTTGGTTGTGGCGGGGAGCGTGACCAAAGCAAGCGCAAGAAAATGGGAGAAGTAGCTGCCAGTTTGACAGACTACTGTATTATTACCGATGATAATCCACGCCATGAAGATCCTGCCCATATTCGAGAAATGATCATCCAAGGCTGTCCGCAAGCAATCGTAATAGCAGATAGAGGCGCTGCTATTACCCATGCTATTACCCACGCTCAAAAAACCGACTGCATCCTTATTGCTGGCAAAGGACATGAAGCCTACCAAATCATCGGCGACCAACGCCTACCCTTTAGCGACATTGCACTTGCGCAGCAACTTACCGCCGCACACCGCCCTACTTGCTCTTCCACTAATAGTCAGTAAAAGAGCACATTCCACGCTCAATTCCTCTCAGAGGAAAGTCCCATCAGGCTGCTTCCGCCACCCCTTCAAAGGGACGGGGTTATGGTGCGTTATGAGAGGGGGTAGCGACTTGGTTGCGGATATAGAGCGGTTTAACCTGCATGCTGTCAGTGGTCCATTGATTGTGGCGCTTGGCTAATCTACACATAGCCTGCACGCATAAAGCGTGATCTGCATCAAAAGCACTTCCTATGGTGCTGTATTCCCCTATATTAAGCGCCTCTATTTGTTGATAAATATATGCTGGCTCTGCTACACCTGGTTCAATGATTGCATGGTGCGTGTTGCTATCCCATAGGGCATAGTACCACTGCCCCATACGCGCATCCTGAGCGGTTAGCACCCAGCGCGGTATTGACTCCTGAGGTGGCGTAAGCGCTTGTTCATATAAAATTTCCAGACTACATAAGGTCTGTGCAGGCAACTTTCTATGTAGCATAATGCCTTGTGCAATCACGACTGCGCTGCGCGCGCCAATAAAGCTACCAGGACCTATGTCAACCGCTAAGGCGGTTATGTCTTCTTTTGTTATGCCTGCCTCTTGCAGGGCTACATCCAAACACTGAAAAAAGCAGGCAGAATGATTAGTAGCGCCTGTCATCACCTGCTCTGATACAACGTGATTATCAGAACACAAGCCTACTTTAGCGATAGTACTACTCAAAGAAATACACAATAACATCTTGCTTACGCTTCTTTTCCCAAGAGGCAATAATAAAAGCCCTCCAATTCTGCCTTATTCGGTAACACTTGCCAGCCCACATCACAGGCGAAGCCAAAGGGCAAATCAATCGGGATGGGTTGAGCAGCATGCTTCGCAATAAAAGCGCGCATCTGTCCACTGTTCTCTGCCTTCAAAGTAGAGCATGTAGCATATAACAGCCTTCCCCCCACTTGCAAATGCTGCCAAGCGGTTTCTAATAGTTCCTGTTGCAGTGCCACCATCTGGCGCACCTGCTCCCCTGTGCGAGACCACTTTATGTCAGGGTGACGACGAATAGCACCAACGGCTGAACACGGCGCATCTAATAAGATAGCCTGATATTGTCTATCGCCCCATGTTTTGGCACTGCGCGCATCGCCTACTTGCACTACCAGCTGCATAGACTGCTGCGCTAAACGCCGCTGCAAATAATCTGCCTTATACGGGTTAATTTCTATAGCAGAAGCCTCCACATCTAAAAACTGCTGTTTTATTTGGAGCAGTTTATTACCAGGGGCAGCACAGACATCTATAACCGTTTCATGGGCAGTGGGCTGTAATATATGTACGGCTGCTTGTGCCGCTAACCCCTGCACCATACAGCTTCCCTGCTCCCAATTGGGCAACTGATGCTGAGATACTGCGGCATCTACTAAAACAATGCTATTAGGTATCGATCCTGCCTGTGCGGCAATGCCTTTTTGTTGGAGCTGTTCTATGTATGCTGCACAGCTTTGACGTAATGGGTTATTGCACAAAATCATCATAGCAGGCGTATTATTTGCTGCTATAACCGCATTAGCCCTTGCTGCACCCCAGTCTTTTTTTAGACGCTTTATTAGCCACGATGGATGCTCTTGTAAGATACCGGCTTGCTGCTGCAAAAGATCATCAAACTTCGCTTGCTCTCGCTGATAGCGTCTTAATATGCCATTCACCAACCGCGCAGAGAATTTAAAGTGTAGGTGCTTACATAGCTCAACCGCTGTATGCACTGCGGCATGGTCCGCAACTCGCAAAAAGCGCAGTTGGTATAAGCCAATCAATAAAATCAACTGGACGCGATGCTCTTTAATAGCTGCTTGGCGCAGTTGTTGCAGTTGCCATTGCAAACTGCTCTTATAGCGTAGCACGCCATATACAATGGTGCTTAATAATTTTTGATTTTCAAGGCTCAACCCCTCTTTCTCCTGCACAAGGACGCTTTCTAATTTTTCCCCTGAAAAAACACGTTCTAAAACCCGCAGCGCGGCTTTACGCGTCAACATAAGCTGGTAAGGTGTGTGCCATGCCGTTTATAAAATCTTTAATCGGAACCATACGCTTACCTGGTGCTTGAATACTGGTTATGGACAGCCCTTCCTGCGCACACCCAATAACGAGTGCCTCTTTCATAACCTGAATTTTCCCTGCCTGTAGCGCTGGTATGCTGGCAACGTGCACCGACCCCACCTTATAACGCGCACCCTGCGCTATAAACCAACATCCAGGTGCGGCTGAAAAGGCACGAATACGCCGCTCTAAAGTCACAGCATCCGTGGTATAAAAATCAAGAAAGGCTTGTTTTGTCGTAATCTTGGCAGCATAATTCACTCCATCTTTTGACTGCTCAACAGGAACAATTACTGCTAAGTTATGCAACACCTCAACCAAAGCCTTAGATCCTAATTCCGCCAGCCGATCATGCAGTGAGCACGCGGTCTCATCTGGCACCAAAGGGGTGGCTTCCTCAGCATAAACCGCACCCGTGTCTAAGTGCTCATCCATACGCATAATACTGACACCGCTTTGTGCATCCCCAGCTTCTATGGCACGCTGAATAGGCGCTGCGCCGCGCCAACGTGGCAAAAGCGAGGCATGGACGTTAATACACACCACATTATCAACCAGTATTTTAGGCAGAATCAGCCCGTAGGCAACCACTACCATCGCATCTGCTTTTAAGTCTATCAGTTCCTTGCAAACTGCTTCGTCTAAGTGCGGTACTTGGCGCACGGGTATATTGTGAGCAAGCGCTGCTTGCTTAACAGGCGGTTGGTGCAACTTGCGCCCGCGCCCTGCTTTCTTATCTGCTTGGCACAAAACAGTCACTATTTCAAAATCAGCATCAATCAACGCCTGCAAGCAAACTACTGCAAAATCAGGCGTTCCTGCAAAAATAACTCTCATCCCTGCTCGCTCCAATATTTTTGCATTTTGCGACGTATCCGCTGATATTTAAGACGCGATAATTGGTCAATAAAGAGTATGCCATTTAAGTGATCAATTTCGTGCTGAACACACACGGCGCCTAAATCAGAAAATTCCCGCTCAAAAGACTCACCATCTAAACCAATAGCACGCACTAATATATGCTGTTTGCGCTCCGTCTGTTCATGAATAGTTGGTATAGACAGGCACCCTTCCTCCCACGTAATCGTTTCATGAGACTCTACTATTTCTGGATTGAAAAAATACTGAGGATCATTGCAATCCTTACTCACATCCATCACAAAAAGACGCTGTGCTAGTCCAACCTGAATCGCAGCCAAACCAACCCCTTCATACTCATACATCATCTCAAGCATTTGTTCAGCCTGTTGAACTAACGCCCCATCAACATTCGTTATAGGCAGGCTGCACCGCCGTAACACTTCCTCATTCTTTGGGAATAACTGTAAATTCATTATTCAAAATATCTCACGCTGACGTTTGCGCTGCTCCTGCAACGTGCCACTAATCCAACCTGTCATTAAGGCCAATACACCGACTAAAATAAGCAAACCAATCCAGTTACGTTGTTGGCTACGATACTCCACCTCATCGCTCTCACGCAGCAAGCTATTTTCTATCAATAAAAACTCATTATCTTCTAGTAACTTGCTGTTTTCTGCTGCAACTGCAAGTGGATTTTTTGCAATGCGCTCTAATTCTTTTATGTTGTACAGCTGCACATAGTTATCTTTCTTGTACTGTTCCAACTCTCCGGTTAGCTGCTTCCTCTGTTTACGCAAATACTCCAACTCCTTGGATAATACATTCATCTGTTGCTTATGCTTATCAAATGACTGCTGCAAAGTATTTAAACGTATTTGAGAGTTAGGCTTAACAACCAGTAAACTGCTTCTAATATAACCAACTTGCTTATTCACACGCACCTTACTCCAGCCCGTCTGTTTATTCTCTAATATACGTACCCTATCTAACTGGCCTACTTGGGCAATAACCTTGCTTTCTTTAGACGGTTTACTATATAGTGACGCACTCACTTTATCGCTCAAATAATACAGCGTTTGCGCCCAACTCATAGGCGCAAACCATAGGGTGAACAGCCATAGCAATCCCGCAATTCTAAACATTAGGCCATTAAATCAAGTAACTGCTTACGCAAGTGATTTTTTTGCTCTAAACATACTACATGCTTAGAGCGTACCTGCTCAACTACTGCCTCAGGTGCCTTTTTTGTAAAAGCAGGATTATTGAGTTTATGGGTTAACTGATCCAATTGTTTTTCAATCTGTGCTAACTCTTTTTGCAACCGCTTTTGTTCTGACTCAACATCAATCAGCCCTGCTATAGGAATCACCAACTTCCCTGCACCACATAGCATGCTAACCGCTTTATCCGTAAACGTTTCACACAGCTCAATACGCTCTAATTTGGCACCTACTAACAATAACTGCTTATACGATGATAGCCATTGCTGCTCTATAACACTTGCTTGACTGATATAAACGGTTATTTTTTTGCTGGGCGCAATATTCATCTGTGCGCGAATACTGCGCACCCCGCCAATTACAGACTGTATCCAGTCCATCTGAGGATAATCCTCTACTACAGCAACAGCAGGATACGGGCGACGCATAATGCTTTCTTCGGGTAAAGACAGCAAAAGTTTTACATGCTGCCAAATAGACTCCGTAATAAAGGGAATAATTGGATGTGCCAAGCAGCAGACCTTTTCTAGAATACATAACATCTGGTAGCGCGTTTTTGCTGCCTGCCTATCTTGCTGCAACAGAACTTTAGACAGTTCTAAATACCAGTCACAAAAGTCATGCCAAACAAAATCATATATAGCATTAGCTGCCAAATCTAACCGATAGGTTGCAAATGCCTGCTCCACCTGCTCCACTGTCTGTACAAGGCGTACATCGATCCATTGATCAACCACATGATCTGAAGGAGTGCTATCCAATGCCTGCTCCTCTGTATTCATCAGCACAAACCGTGCACCGTTCCACAATTTATTGCAAAAATTCCGATAACCCGTACATCGCGACAAATCAAAACGAATATCGCGACCTGTTGAAGCCATCGCTGCAAAAGTAAAGCGCAGCGCATCACAGCCAAAGGCGGGAATACCATCTGGATAATCCTTACGGGTATCCTTTTCTATACGCTTTGCATGCTGTGGCTGCATAAGCCCACCAGTACGCTTTGTTACCAAATTTTCTAAGCCAATGCCATCGATCAAATCTATGGGATCTAACACATTACCCTTTGACTTAGACATTTTGTCGCCGTTTTTATCACGCACTAATCCGTGAACATATACTTCTTTAAAGGGCACTTGGCCTGTAAACTTAAGCCCGAACATAATCATGCGTGCAACCCAAAAGAAGATAATATCAAAGCCTGTTACTAAAATAGAGGTGGGATAGAAGCGTTCCAGTTCTTCTGTTTCTTTGGGCCAGCCTAACGTTGAAAATGGCCATAGAGCAGATGAAAACCAGGTGTCCAACACATCCTCATCTTGGCGCAAACCTCCTTTATAGCCAGCTTGCGCTGCCTGTTTTTTGGCACTGTTTTCATCCTCAGCAACAAATATTTCACCATTATCGCCATACCAGGCAGGTATGCGGTGTCCCCACCAAAGCTGTCGAGAGATGCACCAGTCCTGTATATTGCGCATCCAATCAAAGTAGGTATTTTCCCAGTTCTTGGGAACAAAACGCACTTCGCCTTCTTCCACCACTTCTATGGCGCGTTTTGCCAAAGCCTGCGCATCTACAAACCACTGATCAGTCAAATATGGCTCAATAACGCTCCCTGAGCGATCCCCTTTAGGCAACACATAATTATGCGCTTCCATCCGCAGCAATAACCCTGCTGCCTCTAAATCTGCCACGATTTTCTCGCGCGCAGCAAAGCGCTCCAAACCCTGATAAGCGGGTGGCGCATTTTCATTCATATGCGCATCAGGTGTAAACAAATTGATAAGCGGTAAATTTTTGTCGGCGTGCCGCTGTGTGACGGCAAAGTCATTAAAGTCATGTGCGCCCGTTATTTTCACGCATCCTGAGCCAAAAGAGGGGTCCACATATTCATCGGTAATAATAGGAATCTGCCTTTCGGTCATCGGCACCCAAACCCTGCGCCCGACTAAGTGGCTATAGCGCTCATCCTCTGGATGCACTGCAATCGCCCCATCCGCTAAAATGGTCTCTGGGCGTGTTGTACCAATATCCACGCCATTGCCTTCATCATCCACAAATGGATAACGCACATAATGCATAAAGCCAGTGGCTTCCTCATTCACCACTTCCAGGTCAGACACAGCCGTTTGCAGCACTGGATCCCAATTCACTAAACGCTTGCCGCGATAAATCAATCCCTCTTCATACAAGCGCACAAACACAGTGCGCACCGACTCCGATAGGTCCTCATCTAATGTAAAGCGCTCACGCTGCCAGTCCAAAGAAGATCCCATGCGTCTTAACTGTTGGGTAATTTGCCCGCCTGATTGCGCTTTCCAATCCCAAACTGCATCAACAAAAGCGGCTCGACCCATGCCGGTGCGTTGCTTTCCTTTAGCTGCTAATTGACGCTCCACCACCATCTGCGTTGCAATACCAGCATGATCAGTGCCAGGCTGCCATAAAACATTCTTGCCTTTCATACGCTGGTAACGCACCAACGCATCCATAATCGTATCTTGAAAAGCATGCCCCATATGTAAGTTCCCTGTTACATTAGGCGGCGGAATCATAATACAAAAATTTTCAGCATCAGGGTCATTACCAGCAGTAAAGTGCTGACCTTTTTCCCAAAAATCGTACCATTTTTTCTCAATGGCTGCTGGATCGTAGTTTTTTTTCATTTGTCCTTTTTATAAATTTTATATATCCTCACAGCGTGTTTTGCTGCAAGTGCACAATTATATGATGCTTAATACTAAAATACGAGATAGCGTACCAAAAAAGCTACTGCTAATTATTTTATTTTGCTACAACTACTTTCTCAAAGGCAGGCACACGCCCAACCCAATATGAAAAGCCGTTATATATGCTTTGCTCTATGACTTAGTTCGTTATAATTTTGCAAAATCATCAACCGCCATAGCGCGCTGCACAGCCTGATGGGCATCTAACCACTGCTTCTTATCCGCTTTATTTAAAATATCAGCAGTCACTAATTCACCTAACCATTCTTCAAAATGCAAATGATCGGGTTTCTTATGTCCATGTTGTGCCATTTTCTTTTGCCAGTCTGCACATACTTGTTGCTGATCAAAGCCACGTATCAAAATGCTGATTGCATCATCATGCTGCCCAATATAGATATCAGTATGTAGTTCCAATCCTAATCGACTGGGCGTTAACCCTTGCTTTGCAATCTCAAACCACTGCTTGAGGGCTACTGGTGCATAACGCTTACCTAAAGGGAAGCTCAATAGTTTTATAGCAATACGCAAAGGGCGTGCTACGGGCAAGTTATTCACCACACTTATCAAGGCATCTTCTGCTTGGCAAAAATGGGTTTGACACGTGTTAAGCACTAATGCTTTATGCTGAGCTGGGTAGCCATCCTGATTCCACTTGCGCATAGTGACAGAGGCAATCACCAAATGCATCCAAGCATCGGCAAAACGTGCTGATAGCCCTTCACGACGCTTCAGATCACCACCCAACAGCATCAACCCTACATCCGCAAGCCACCCTAATTGTGCGCTTAAATGATTCAACTGTTGCCAAGGGCGTTTAATCACCGTTGGTGCATCACAAGACAGCAGCGCGCCTTTACTAATAGAGCCGCTTATACTTTTTGCTAATAAGCGGATATGGTATTGAACATGCTTCTGCAAGAGCCCATCAAAGCATTCTTCCCCTGATGCATGGTTCTCATCATTCAGCGCTTCTAATTCTTCTATAAGATAGGGATGACAGCGCATAGCACCTTGCCCAAAAACCATCATAGAGCGCGTTAAAATGTTTGCACCCTCCACAGTAATACTAATCGGAACGCTACGATAGAGTGCCTCTAAATAGTTACTATCTCCCGCCATGATGGCGCGCCCACCATGCACATCCATAGCGTGATTCACACTGGTGCGCAAAGCATTCGTGCTCGCATACTTAATCATCGCTGCTAAAACTGCTGGTTTTTGTCCATCGTCTAAGGCATCGGTTGCCATTTCTGAAAACGCCTTATTCGCATACGCATTCACCGCCATTTGTGCCAAAGGTTCTTGAATCCCCTCAAAATATCCAATGGGCACCTTAAACTGTACCCGCGCACCACAATAAGCAGAGGAAGTGTAATAGCACAACTGAGTCCCTGCAACCGACAACGCTGGCAAGGAAATACAACGCCCAACCCCAAGGCTTTCAATCAGCATGCGCCAACCTTGTCCAATGTACTGCTCTTCACCGATTAATGCATTCATAGGAATCCATACCGACTCCCCACGCGTTGGTCCATTCATAAATGGTGTCCACAACGGATTATGGCGGCTACCGATGTGAACCCCTTTTGCATTGGTTGAAATCAATGCACAAGTAATGCCCAATTCATTCTTACCTGCTAAAGGGTGCTCTGGATAATATTTTTCTAATAATCCATCTGCATCAAAGGCTTTAAACGCCAGCCCTAACAAAGTCGCCACGGGTGCCAGCGTAATGTAGCGTTTATTCCAGTCTAAGCGCACCCCTAATACCATTTGACCATCTACCTCACGCTCTTCAAGCATTCCGCGGTCTTCTATCGAACCTGCATCAGACCCAGCAACAGAGGAAGTCAGTGCAAAACAAGGAATCTCTTCCCCGCTGGCTAGACGTGGCAGATATTGCTTTTTCTGTGCTTCTGTACCGTAATGCAATAACAATTCACCAGGGCCTAAAGAATTAGGCACCATCACTGTTACCCCTAAAGCGCTATTGCGTGATGCTAACTTCGCAATCACACGCGCATGTGCTGTGGCAGAAAACCCTAACCCCCCATACTCAGGTGGAATAATCATGCCGAAAAAACGCTTCTCTTTAATAAAATGCCATGCTTTCTTACTTAAATCCGCTCGCTTCTGAATGGCATGTCCTTCACACATGGCACATAATTGCTCGACTTCTTCTTCCAAAAAGCGCTGTTCAGCCTCACTGAGCTGATACGTAGGAATCTGATTCAAACGCTCCCAGTTTGCTTCCCCCGTAAAGATGGATTTTTCCCAGCCCACCGTGCCTGCATTAATCGCTATTTGTTCCGTGGCACTAATCGGAGGCAAGGTCTTTTTTAAGGATTTAAACAGTCTGCTACTAACCCATGGCTGGCGAACCTGACTAAAAAGAAACAGAGCCGAGACGCTGGCGCTAAGAATAATACCAGCCCCAGTCCATATAAAATCAAGCCAATCTAATAGGCCAAATAGAAAAAACACCCCTGCAAGGGCAACCAACACCAATAAAGGATTTGTTTTGGTGCGCGCGATCCCTAAAAATGCAGCTAAAAATAATGCAACAAACAGAATCAAGTTTAACATCGAAATACCTCTTATTAAATAGAGCAGTTAGTCATAGTCTTCTTGGAAAAGGCTCATGCTACTGTAATAGAATTAGATTATACGCACTCCCCTACTAAAGATTGTTTTTTTTGCTGGTTATGCGCATTTATGCGAGCAGTTATCTACATGCCACTACAATTATTACCTAAAAACGAACCCGCATTAGCCACGGAGGCATCATGCTTCAGAACGACAACCCAACTCCCACCACCGATATAAACATCTGTACCTACACAACCAACAGGCTACTGATCATTGAATGGCACGCCATTTCACCTATGCAGTGGCATAGGGAGCCGTTAGAACATGTTGTTATGCAAATCCTTAGCCCTGCCGTAACGCAAGAACTGCCGCCATCGTGGCAAGGCAAGTACTCTAAAGAGCGGGCACAAGCTTGGATTAAGGAGCGCGATGCTGAAGGAAGCACGCTCCTTGTGATTGAGCAATCAACCAAGCGCCCCATTGGATTGGTCATTTTGCATAGAGAACCCAATAGAAAAACGTATCGTCTGGGCTACTTACTCAAAGAATCTGCTTGGGGCAAAGGCTTTGCCAGTGAGCTCATTCAAGGCCTCGTTGACTGGTGCGGCCGTAACCATATTACCAGCATCATGGGCGGCGTTACCAACGATAATATTGCCTCCAAGCGTGTATTAGAAAAAAGCGGGTTTGTTTGTGCCCCAACCAATTACAATACTGGATTCATGTGCACATTACAGATTCCACATAACCCGCAGTTGGATGCCAATACTGCACCATAAAGGGGCAACGCCCGTGCAAGTTGCTTGCATGGGCATTGCAACAAGCATGCAACAGCCATCCATGCTAAAAAAGCGGTTGAATATGCCCTAAGCCCCTGAATTTTCTGCTATAACCGCATGCAATAGGGCTTTGTCATAATCGGCTGTAACATAAGCCTTACCCAGTTGCCTAAGTAGCACCAAACGAATAGCACCGTCTGCCACCTTTTTATCACTTGCCATCTTCATAAGATAGTCTTTCACAGCTAACTGAGGACCCTTAATAGGTAATCCTATTTGTAGGAAAATAGCGCGTACGCGCTCAAAATCTTGCGCACTCAAACTGCCCTGCCTATACGATAAATCAGCCGCCATAACCATCCCTGCAGCAATCGCCTCACCATGTAGCCACTCCCCATACCCCATCAATGCCTCAATCGCATGACCAAAGGTATGCCCAAGATTTAGCCAAGCACGCACACCTCCTTCTAACTCATCTGCAGCAACTACTGCTGCTTTAATCTCACAACTACGTTGAATAGCATAGCGGAGGGCGGCAGCATCACGCGCCAATAATGCCGATAGATTATTCTCAATCCACTCTAAAAAATCCACATCATAAATAAGCCCATACTTAACAACCTCTGCCATGCCAGAAGCCAGTTGGCGCTGCGCTAGAGTACTCAAAACATCCGTGCTAATACATACTGCCTGAGGCTGATGGAATGCACCAATCATGTTTTTTCCCTGCGGATGATTTATACCTGTCTTGCCTCCTACAGAAGAGTCAACTTGAGACAATAAGGTAGTCGGCACCTGAATATATGGTACACCACGTTGCCATGTTGCAGCCACAAAACCAGTTAAATCACCAATCACACCACCACCTAATGCAATCAAAGTGGATTGGCGCGAAAAGCGATGGTCTATTAAATCATCATATACACGCTGAGCGCTTTCGATGCATTTGTAAGCCTCACCATCAGGTAACTGACTCACAATGCAATCAAAGTCTTGAAGGTGCTGCATCAACTGTTCTAAATATAGCGGTGCAATCGTCTCATTAGTGACTATACACACTTGCCGACTGCTAATGTAATGTGATAATTGCGCAAAAACACCTACAGTTTTCTCAATATAAATCGGATAACTGCGCGCACCCAAATCTACTTTAACCAACGCTTTCAATTCATGCTCCTTTTCAATAATATACTTTCTATAACTTGAGCCACTTGCTGTACACTCAGATCATCAATTGGAATAGTATAGTGTGCACAGGCACTATACAAGGCTTCCCGCTCATACAAAATACGCTCCATCGCTTCTCTAGGATCATCCGTTTTGAGTAAAGGGCGCTTAGTATCATGCTGCAAACGGGCTAGCAATACATCCACGCTCCCACTCAAATAAAAAACCGTAGCATGTTGACGCAAATATGCTCTACTCTCCTCTGCTAAAACCACACCACCACCGGTTGCCAAAACAATTGGTTCATCATCAGAAAGTACGTCCAATAAGCATTGCGCCTCTAATGCCCTAAAGTAGGCTTCACCATGCACTTCAAAAATAGACATAATCGTCTCACCTGTGCTGTCTTGAATAGTTGAATCCAAATCGACCAATTTGTACTGCAAACTCTTGCCTAATAGCCGAGCCACTGAACTTTTACCGCTGCCCATTGGACCAATTAACGCAATACTACCCATACTTCAACGAACCTAAATCCTGTAATGACCAACGTGGCTTGACATCATAAGTTCTCAACACCTGTTGATCCACGCGTAGAGAACCACAAAAAGCAATCATAGCAGCATTATCACCACAAAAGCGCATAGACGGAATATGGATTTTGACTCCCTTTTTGTGGCAAAGTTGCTCTAAAGCGGTACGTAAAGCCTTATTGGCAGCAACGCCGCCCGTAAGCACAAATGGCATACCCTCATGACACTCTAACAAGTAAGCTGCCTTATAACACAAAGTATCTATAATGGCTGCCTGCACACTGGCTGCCATATCACAAACATCCTGATCAGTTGGGCTATCCAAACGCTGCCAACAAACCCTTGCTGCTGTTTTCAAACCGCTAAAACTCATATCTAAAGTACGTTGCTTAACCATAGGGCGCGGCAAACTAAAACGGTGAGCGTCTCCTCGTGCTGCACTACTTTCTAACGCCGCGCCTCCAGGATATCCCAGCCCCAACATTTTCGCAACCTTATCAAAGCATTCTCCCACCGCATCATCCAAACTCTGTCCTAAAATATCATATTGTCCAATTGCTTTTGCTAACACAAACATGCTGTGCCCACCTGATACTAACAAGGTTAAAAACGGCATCGCCACTTCCTGATCCATCATTGGTGTCAAAATATGCCCTTCTAAGTGGTGAACGCCTACTGCTGGAATATCGCAGGACCAGGCAATACTCTGTGCAAAGGCAGCGCCTGCTAACAAAGCACCTGGCAACCCGGGACCTTTGGTGAAAGCAACAAAACTCACTTCAGACAAATCAACCTGTGCTTGGTTCAGTGTATCGCGCAAGGTCGGCATGAGCCGCACTGCATGCTCACGCGCAGCCAACTCCGGCACTACCCCGCCCCACTGAGCATGCACCTCATGCGTATAGACAGACAGACTCTGCAAGCCCAAATCGCTGTCATATATAGCACAGCTACTTTCATCACAGGAGCTTTCTATTCCTAGTATTTTGCACGACATAATGTTTATTATCAGTTAGAATGTGCCTCTATTTCATCTTATTCATCATTTAATCGTATTCGTAATATTATGTGTGGAATTGTCGGGGCAGTAACCGAACGCAATGCCGTACCTATTCTCTTAGAAGGCTTGCACCAACTGGAATATCGCGGCTATGACTCATCTGGAATCGCCGTAATCAGGGATGGCACCATTCAGCGCAAACGGGCATTAGGAAAAGTAGCTCAACTGGAACACTACTTAAAGCAGGATCCTATTACTGGTGGAACAGGCATTGCACATACGCGCTGGGCAACCCACGGAAAGCCTTCTGAAAAAAATGCCCATCCGCACTGCAGCAACGAGCGCATTACGGTTGTCCATAAT
Organism: Gammaproteobacteria bacterium; assembly: GCA_965219665.1. Taxonomy (GTDB): domain Bacteria; phylum Pseudomonadota; class Gammaproteobacteria; order CAKMZV01; family CAKMZV01; genus CBDCOD01. The sequence continues at coordinate 60,183 of CBDCOD010000021.1, forward strand.
GGTATCTTAGAAAATCATGCAGCATTGCGCCAATGGTGTATTGAACAAGGTTGCACCTTTGAATCTGAAACAGATACCGAAGTCATCGCCCACGTTATCTATATACTGTGCTCTCAACATGCAAGCCTTTTGGAAGCTGTGCAAGTTGCAGTACCCATGCTGGAAGGCGCTTTTGCTCTGGGCATTATAGACACCACCGAGCCACACACAATCATTGCCGTCAAACAAGCAAGCCCACTCACTATCGGCATAGGCATTGGAGAACACTTTATTGCATCAGATGTTACTGCCATCGCTTCGGTTACCTCAAAATACATCTTCTTGGAAGATGGCGATATTGCAGTCGCATCCCTCAACAACCTACACATAACCGACAGCGACAACCGCGTTGTATTTGAAACAGGTGCCTCTGATAACCAGCGTGCCATACAAGATTTGAAATCCTCTGTCATTCAGCCTGAAAAAGGGACATACCGACACTTCATGCTCAAAGAAATCCACGAGCAAGGGCAAACAACTGCAAATACACTAGACTCTGCTCTCAGCGCTGACAAACTCAATATTAAATGCTTTGGAAATACACCAGAAATTCAACTCCGACCTGCCGAACGCCTCTGCATTCTCGCCTGCGGCACCAGTTACCATGCTGGTTTGGTTGCACGTTACTGGTTTGAAGACATTATCAACATGCCTGTCAGCGTTGAAATTGCCAGCGAATTCCGCTACCGCAACCCCGTCATCACACCCAACACCCTATACATATCCCTCTCTCAATCAGGCGAAACAGCCGATACTATCTCAGCCATAGAACTTGTCAAAAAAGCCGCTACTGAGCATGCAATAGAAAACACACACACCCTTGCTATTTGCAATACGGCTAATAGTACCCTCACCAGAATGTCCGACATCCAATTCATTACCCATGCAGGATATGAGCGCGGCGTAGCATCCACCAAGGCATTCAGCTGCCAATTAGTCGCCTTAGCATTGCTGCTGGTTGCTATTGGAGAAGTACATCAGAAACTTGACAGCACCCGCTCTGAAAAAATCATTGATGGACTCCGCAGGCTACCTGCCCTGATAAATCAAGCACTACAGTGCGAACAAGATATCGCTAAATTAGCATTACAAATTGCCAGCGCAAACAGTGTCATTTTTCTTGGACGTGGCAGCATGTACCCCATCGCTATGGAAGGTGCACTCAAACTCAAAGAAATCTCTTACATCCACGCAGAAGCCTATGCTGCGGGCGAGCTCAAACACGGGCCGTTGGCATTAGTGGATGAAAATATGCCCGTTGTTGCAGTCGCCCCCAATGATGAGCTGCTTGCCAAGCTGCAATCTAACTTGCAAGAAGTCCTTGCCCGAGGCGGCAAACTCTTTGTATTTGAAGACGAACACGCCCACGTAGGCACAATAGAAGGCATTACAGTGCTACCTGTCACCTCTGGCGTTGGACGCATCACTTCCCCCATTATATTTAACATTCCTCTACAACTGCTTGCCTATCACGTTGCCCTGATTCGCGGCACCGACATTGACCAACCTCGCAACCTCGCCAAATCCGTCACCGTTGAATAGATTCTAACGCCCAAACTCAGCGGCGGCGAAGCCGTCCGCTGGAGTGTTTTGTTAGGCGTAATTAACCTCTACTTCTGCAAATTCGCAATGCACTTTAGGTAAAGGATCATTATCTTCCTTTAATCCTTCAATATGGAAATCAATAGCCTCTTTAATTAACTGCAAAGCTTCCTCTTTGCTATTACCCGCAACAATACAACCTGGAAGATCGGGAACATACGCCCCATAGCTATTATCCCCTTGCTCAATAACAACTGTGAATTTCATAATAAACTCCTTTATCTAAGACCTGCTTGTTTTAATGCGCTAAAAAGCGTTCCGATTGGTATCTCGACATTGGGTTTTCCAGAAACCGTTACTTTACCCTTTTTGATTGGGTGCTTAAACTGTCTGTGACTCCCTCGTGTTTTGACAAGTAGCCAGCCATCATCTTCCAATGTTTTTACCAATTCCTTTACTTTCATGTAATTATTTTACTAGCAAACATTTTGCCACTTACCGTTGACTTGTTTATATTCACATTGCGAAGTTGCCAAGTGGTGGCAAATCTAAAGACGACAAAGGTTTTAAGTCTGTTGTCGGCAATGATGGTAAGGGTTTATATTGCTTGAGGGCAAGTCAAGACTATTATCACATACATCAACATGACCACAATTACCACCCCAATCATCACACACATAAGAACTTCTACATTCAGCCTGAATCGTTAATGCTAATAAACTCAAAACTAATCCAATAGAAAATTTCATAATTTTTCTCCAACGCTCAGTTACAACAAATAGCTAGGATATCGGGGCGAGTTGCAACGCCTAACGACGTTGCGGGTCAGCGCTAACCCGTTTGCTGAGATGTTGCATTTTAGCACGCGGGTTGGTCCGCTGCAGCCGCCTTGTTAAGCCGCGCTTGCGCGGCAGTGTTTAACGTCGCAAAGAACCGGCAATTTAAAGCAGAGCGACGAAGGAGCGGCGCTTTAAACTGTCCGAGTTAATCTGCCTTGTTATGTGTTTTTGATTTCAATTCCTCAATTGTAAAAGGTGGTTGTTTCTTGTGTAGCATTGCATGACAATTAGGACATACAGGACGCAGATCATTAATTGGGTTAACTTCATAGCCTTGCCTGATGTCTGATAACTGGGTCAAGTGGTGCACATGAATAAACCCTTTTCCAATATCTCCATATTCTTTTTCAAAATTAAAATTACAAACCGCACATTGCGCGCCATAGTGCTCAATACATTTTGCTCTTGCTATTCGGTTCCTTTCATATGAATTTACAATTACCGTTTTTTTAATTCCTTCAGATAGAGTTTCCGGTTTATTGAGTTCATCTGGATAATCACTTGTAGATTGAGAGCGCATGATTTTTTCATGCCGAGAGATTATAGTTCTTATGCCGTTTAAGTTTCCTCTACCAAGCCCTTCATAATAATCTACGTGCTCATTTGCTGGTTTGATTGCGTTACCTAATTTAACAAACCCGTAATCAGATAATATTTGCGTAAGAAAATAATCGGTGGTTTCTGCATTGTTTGTTCTTGTGTATTTTTTACCATCCAACATTTTTTTGAAATTTACTATGTAATCTGATGAAGAGCCTCTATTCATGCCATGACCGATTTCTAGGTTATCAAGAGCATCATTCTTGCTTATTCGCTCATGATAGACATCCTTTGCAGCTTCGTATGCTGCTTGTGTCATTTTTGTCGTTATTTTCATGGGACAACCTTTTTACACATAACGACTGAAATAACTGGCAGCGAGCGTTAGCGAGGCTGTCCAGTTCATTAATTTGTTATGCTTTTTTATTATTAGGTAAGGTAGTGTTTAAACCATCAATATGCTCTTGTAAATCTGGTTTTATCATTGTTCTCATTGGATCTAATATAAATTCTATTCCTTCTCTTCGGGCCAATTTTGCAGCGGGAATAAAATCGCTATCGCCAGAAATCAAAACAATTTTATTGACCATTTTTTTATATGACATAGCAGCTATATCAAGACCAATCTTCATATCAACACTTTTTTGTTGAGCGTAATAAACAATATCAGACTCTTCTAAATCTTCGTTTAAATTTCCAGCAATAAATTTTTTTTCTTTTTTAGGATCTTTAATTTTCCAACGAGCATTTTTCTCATCAAGGAAACCCAATCTTAATGCCAAGTTTCTTGTTTGTTTCAGCTGTTGATGTAAATCATTGCGAAATACAGCTGTACTTGATTTTCCAAAATCAATCAATTTATTAGTTAATGGATGATGAATCTTCTTTGTTAAAGGAGCGCAGTCATAAAAAAATATACGATAGAGTCTTTCTTGCTCTCTTTTTTCATGATTTTGACCTTGTTTGTTATAAATATGTTTTAAGCAATGATTAAGTAAATCTTTAGCAACTGCATCCGCAGCTGTTTGCTCAAAATATTTATCATGATGTTTTAAATAAAAAGCACCATCAACTAAAATTGCGACACTTCTCATATTATGTTCACTATAAAAATATCAAAAAAATCCGGAGGTTTGGCAAAATCCATACGACCGATTTTGCTTACTGCTCCGGATTGCGTATAAGTATCATTATACAGTTTTTAATGTTAATTGTAATTATTTCTTCAGAGTTTATTTAAAATATAACGACGTTGCGGGTCAGCGCCAACCCGTTTGATGAGATGTTGCATTTTAGCACGCGGGTTGGTCTGCTGCAACCGCCTTGTTAAGCCGCGCTTGCGTGGCGAAAACAAGCAGGGAGTAAGCCGCAACCATGTTAAACACTGCCGCGCAAGCGGCAGTGTTTAACGACTAAACTCAGCGGCGGCGAAGCCGTCCGCTGGAGTGTTTTGTTAGACCTAATTTGTTGGTAAACCCAGCCATGCTAAAGGCAATTCATTAAATTTGTAATGACAATTTACGCTATGGATATAATCCAAAGTATCTTTATATTCTGGCTTTTTAAACCAGTCATTTAATACATAAACGTATTCAACTTTTATTCCTATTGATGAAACCAATTTAAGGTATTGTTTCCGCTTAAAATCACAGGTCTGTAATTTTTCATCAACATCTTGCTTGAGCCTTTGCTTTTTTAAGCAACGACTTCAATTGTTCCACATGAGTATAAACATGATTTCTCTTAGTTTCATCGTCACATTCTTCGTAGTGTTTGGTTTCGCTGTATTCTAAGTAGTCTATTAAAACCATCAAGCTATTCTCTTCATTTTTATCTATCGTTATCTGCTTCATAAGTAAGTCTCAACTTTTGAAAGTAAAATTCTTTGCATCTTGTCAGCTATTGATTTTTGTGCAAAATGCGCCATCCTATGATGATGTGCACACAATACCGACAAATTCCAAATCCCATCTTCACCCCCTTGATACAAGGGGATTATGTGATGCACTTCAACATAGGGTGTGTTATTAGGCGTTAAAAATGAATTTTTACATTCATCTATTAAACAATGATTACCGTATACTTCTTTTGCTTTTGCAGCCCATTTAGCACTTCTGGCATAAGTTTCAACTAAATATTCTTTCTTATCAAGGCTTTCTTTAGATATGTCTATGTTTTTTAAGTCTAATCGTTCATCATCAAGTAAATCCAATTCTCTTAATGTGTAATGACCGGATTTATCAAGGAAGGAAACAAACTTTTCGTCTCGTAACTCTTGGAGTAATCTTCTAACTGTCGCTTGAGGAGTTTTTCCATCAATATCTATCACATTGTAATCAGTGTATCTTTGATGCAAATCTTGCAATGAAAAAGTTCTACTTCCCCTGTTATTACAAAAATTTACAAGCAGTTCTTTTAGTTTTTCTCTTTGGTTCATGCCGCAACTCCTGTAGTGCAACTTCCTGCAAAGGGATCAAAAATTCAAATCACCTTCATTAGTGCTTGCTTCTATTATTCTTTTTAATAATTCCACAGGTTTTTGTGTCGGATGTTTCCCAAACTCTTTTTCATATTTCGCTGGAGGCTTTATATTCCAAACAGTTTTCATTTGCTTACCTCCATTTTCTTGTTTCATTTTTTTATAATGAAACAAGTGCTTTGATTTTTCATTTTTACTTGCCCAGATCACCGTTTCTGTAGAGTGGGTGAAGTACCTACAAGAGAGATTGGGAGGTGGGTTAGGCTTTTCCCAAGTTATATCATTAAGTAATTTCATCCCTAGTTGTTGCATTGCATAGCCTATAGAATGAATAACATGCTGTGTTCCAGATACCCAGATAGTTCCGTCCTTTTTAAGTAATTTTTGACACCTTGATAGCCAACTTAAATTAAACTCGTGATTTAATTCAGCACCTTGTGATTTATCCCAATCTCCTTTATCAACTTTAACCATTTTACCTGCATGGCAACTAATACCCCCGTTAGACAAAAAATAAGGTGGATCGGCAAAAATCATCTCAAACTTCCCAGTAGGATATTTTTCTATTAGTTTATCCATAAACTCTAAACAGTTTGATTGGTAGAGCCATAAACCAATATCATCATTACGGTATACGCATTGGTTACTAGCATAGTTTGAGCTTTCCATTACCAATAATGGTAATGCGCTATCACTTTCTTTTACTGAATCATATTTTAAATTCATATTTTAGTATCAAACCTATAATGTGTTTGGACAAGGTATAACGACGTTGCGGGTCAGCGCCAACAACCCGCGTGGTAAGATGTAGCATTTTAGCACGCGGGTTGCTCTGCTGCTTACCGCCTTGTTAAGCCGCGCTTGCGTGGCGAAAACAAGCAGGGTGGTAAGCCGCAACGTCGCTAAACACTGCCGCGCAAGCGGCAGTGTTTAACAATTAATTATTGCATGATTATTCACTGATAATGGATTTCACAGACCAGAATTAGTTCGTTATTTGTCATTTATATTATATATAGTTCCATATCTTGAAATAAATGGCTGTAATGTAGAATATCTTTTTAGCTCACCTGCCGCTATGAAGCGCAGCGGAATAGCGGTCAGGTGCAGCGCATTGTTGGGCATTTGTAATTTTTTGAATCCATTTAGTGCTCATGTAATACCTCCATTTATACGGGGAAAAATAAGTAGAACACGAGCGCCTGCTTTGGTTTTCTTTAATATCGCCATTGTCGTATATCTTGATTTGCGCATAAAAAAACACCTGTTGAATGCATTATAGAATCTTCTATCAATTTCGCCGTATTGTTAGGGGGTATTACACTGGTTATTCCCTGTCAAAAGCGCGCAGTGCCAATGTTTGTGCAATCATACTCTTATCCACAGGCTTGTTATACCAATCCACATGTGTCTGTAAGAGTCTTAGAATACGGTAGAAGGCGCGCACCGATATATTCAGCTTAATCATTGCCTGCTTGAGGAAGGATAAAGCATCGCGCTCTAAAGCCAAAATACGCTTTACTTCTTTGCCACTGAGATGTGCATTCAGTGTTCCTTGCCTTTCATATTGCTTGTCACGACACTGCGCTATGCGCTGTCGCCATCGTAGACTTTCTACTTCGCGACTAACTGGGTTGAGTATTTTATCAGGCGGTACTGATGCTAATATCAAATGCATATCTATTCTATCTAATAGCGGGCCGGATAATTTTTGACGATAGCGCTGCATATTATCAGGCGTGCAGCGACAGCGGGCTTGACCATAATAGCCACATGGGCACGGATTCATCGCGCACAGTAACTGTATTTGTGCAGGATAGGTAACCCGTGCACAGGCACGAGTGATGTTGATAGTGCCATTTTCTAAGGGCTCACGCAACCCTTCTAAAGCATGGCGGCTAAACTCTAACAGTTCATCTAAAAATAATACACCTAAATGTGCCAGGCTAACCTCACCAGGCAGAGCACGACTACCCCCTCCTACTAAGGATACCGAAGAAGCACTATGATGGGGTGCTCTAAACGGTGGTCGCAATAGTTCTTTTGAGTTTAGCCCCGCGCTTGATAAGGCATAAATAGCAGCACTTTGCACGGCTTGCTGATGTGTTAGGTCGGGCAAAATATCCGCATAGGCTTTGGCTAACATGCTTTTACCACAACCTGGCGGCCCAATCATCAAAGCAGAATGTCCACCGGCCGCAGATATTAACAATTGATTCTTTGCCGCCTCCTGACCTTGTATCTCTGACCAGTCTATTCTTATATTACTTTGCTGATTGGATGGTTGAGCAATTGAAGTGTCTAACGAGATACGCCCTTGTAAATAACCCACCACATCACGCAAAGAGGACGCCTTTACAATATGCGGCATGGCGAGAAGGGAAGCTTCTACTTCATTGGCATGAGGAATAACGCATGTCACGGACTCTTTAGAGGCAAGCAACGCTGGCAATAGCCCTCCTGTGTGACGCAGTTCACCAGCCAAACTGAGCTCCCCATAAAATTCAAAACAACTTAAATCAACATCTAACTGCCCACTAACTGCTAATAATCCTATGGCAATAGCCAAGTCATAGCCATTGCCTGACTTAGGCACATGAGCAGGTGATAAATTGACAGTTAAACGCCCCCACTTAAAGTCAAAACCACTATTAATAATCGCACCACGAACACGCTCTCGGCTTTCTTTGACTGCTGTCTCTGCCATGCCGACAACCGTAAATTGTGGCAACCCATTACTACTATTGACCTCAACTTGCACTTCTTGTGCATCAATGGTTGCGCAAATGCGGGTCCTGGTTGTAGCAAGCATGGCTACATTATCAATGCCCTAATAGGACAACCATGCACTCCACACCACCTAAAGCAAGACAGGCATCAACACCCACTATCGCTGTGCTGTAGCACAGCGATAGCTCTCTATAACTCAAATAATAGTAATACATAGCTCAATATTGAGCAGAGATAGAAAGGGCAGCGCGCTGCCGCAAAGCGACACAAGTCGCCACCCTAAAAAAGCCTAAACGCTGAATTGTTGTGTTATGCTTTGTCTAAGGCCTGGCTAACATCAGCAATAATGTCTTCTATATGCTCAATGCCAACTGAAATTCTGACTAAATCTTCAGAAACGCCCGCTGAGGCTAATTCTTCTGGACTCAATTGCCTATGCGTTGTTGATGCGGGATGACAAGCTAGCGACTTAGCATCACCAATATTGACTAAGCGCAACACCATCTGTAATGCATCAATAAAGCGCGTACCTGCCTCTATGCCGCCCTTAATGCCAAAACTTAAAATACCGGAAGCTCTGCCGCCAGTTATTTTTCGGCAGTTGGCATGATGCGGACTGCTGGCAAGTGCGGCGTAATTCACCCATGCAACTTTGTCATGTTGATCTAAATACTGTGCTAATTTTTCTGCATTTTCGCAGTGGCGAGCCATTCTTAAGCCAAGCGTTTCCAATCCCTGTAGTATTAAAAAAGCATTCATTGGGGAAAGCGCAGCACCCGTATTGCGCAAAGGCACTACGCGGCAACGACCAATATAGGCTGCTTCACCCAGTGCCTCTGTGTACACCACACCATGATATGAGGGATCAGGTTCGTTCATAATTGCAAAACGCTCCTTCTGCTCAGCCCAATCAAATTTGCCAGAATCTACGATTACTCCGCCAATGGAGGTACCATGTCCACCAATATACTTTGTCAATGAATGTATAACGATGTCCGCCCCTAACTCGAATGGACGGCATAAATAGGGAGTAGCAACTGTATTATCTACAATCAGAGGGACACCATGCTTGTGTGCTACTGCTGCAAGATGAGCGATATCAACAACATTACCCGCAGGATTACCTATAGATTCACAAAAAATTGCCTTCGTTTTGGCATCAATTGCTTGATCAAAACCTTCAAAATCATCATGCGCAATCATGCGCACTTCAATTCCCTGGCGCGGGAACGTATGTGAGAATAAGTTATAAGTGCCGCCGTACAACTGAGAAGTGCTAATAATATTGTCACCTGCATCAGTAATACACTGAATGGCTGAGGTAATTGCACTCATGCCAGATGCCAGACATAGTGCGCCAATCCCCCCCTCCATCTTAGCAATACGCTGCTCTAAAACGGCTGTTGTCGGGTTCATAATCCGTGTATAGATATTCCCTTCAACTTTTAAGTCAAACAAATCCGCTCCGTGCTGTGTATTATCAAATGTGTACGATGTCGTTTGATAAATAGGCACAGCGGCTGCCTTGGTCGTTGCTTCTGATTTATAGCCTTGGTGTAAAGCTACTGACTCTAACTTCATAAAGATCCTAAAATAAGTTTACGTGTAATTTTACGTAGTGGTTTACGTGCGAAAGGAGAGATTGTAACAGCACTATGACCCTTCTGCCTCACTACCACCAGCAATATGTGCATGGTTCTCAAAAGAGAATCGGGGCTACTACATTAAACTATAATTTGTTATCCAACAATTCTCAAAATATTTTTTCATAAACATCACCTTGTGATTTACAATGCGCACCGCTGTAACAAGACACATCTGAATCCTGAACGCCTAAATAAGGACTTTGCAGCATAGGAGGAAAACGATGAAACCATGGTCGATACTACAAGGGACTGCGATCAGGACATTCAAAGATGAACTTGCACGTGTGCTTATCTATGCAGGTGGCTGGTCTGTCGTTGTCGCGGTTACCTTAATTTTTCTTTTTCTACTATCAGTGATTACTCCGTTGTTTACCGGAGTCTCTATTCAAAGCGGCAAACTTATCCAATTTAACAGTCATTCCGCTCGTTTTCTATACGCCGTATCAGATGAATACCAAGAAACGCTTAGTGAAGTGTATCAAAATGCCCGTATTCACCACGCCTCAATCCATAAAAACACCGTAGATATTCAAAATCATCTGCCCAATGATACTATAACTAGTTTTTCTCGTATACAACACAGCCCCACTCAATATGTCTGGGGGACAGAATCTGGCAAAATTTTATTTACAGAGAACCACTTTGAACGCACCTATCCCAACGGCAAGCGTTTAGTCATCCCCGGTGTGCGACCAGCATTTGAAGAGGCAGAGCCTATTAATGCACACGATGCGCCAATCAATAAAATAGCTGCTCGGCTTAATGATGAACTCCTATGGGTTGCTACCGTCTCTCATAACGAGCTCTATCTGCATCGTTTTAACCTTGTTGAAGCCTTAGATGGTAGTACATTATTTGAAATAGAAGAGACCATCACACCACAACAACCGAATCAAAAGATATCCTCCGTACATATTAGCAATGATGGGCGTTGGCTTCTGGCAGTTACGAGCCAAGCCATCATTCAATATAATCTAAGCGATATTGACCAAGACCCTATCACGCTACCCTACTCTGCTCCAATTACTGCCAGTGCTTGGCTACTGGGTGAAAGCACTCTATTAGTCGGCGATCAAGCCGGTCATATTGCCAAAATTTTCTTAATAGACGGACAGTGGCGCATCGTAGAACGCCAGCCTGTCAGTTCAAAGCCTATAGTGCATATCGTTAGTGAGCAATTGCGCCGTGTATTTGCTGCCTTTGACGCAGCACAAAATATGTATTTATATTACGCTCCCTCCTTTGCTGAACTCAAATCATACGCCCTGCCTCTGCAACCTCAAAATGCCTTTTTTACACCACGCTCTGATGCTATACTAATCTATGGAGATACCCAAAAAATCACACTACAATTGGATAACCCACATCCTGAAGTCACATGGAAGTCTCTTTGGGGCTTAGTGCACTACGAAGGACACACCGAGCCCAAACACATCTGGCAATCTTCAGCTGCCACACAGGACTTTGAACCCAAAATCAGCCTAACCCCTCTAACCTTCGGCACATTGAAAGCTGCTTTCTACGCCATGCTTATGGCAATACCCATTGCACTATTTGGTGCCATATATACTGCCTTTTTCATGTCCCCCTCTATGCGTCGCATAGTCAAACCAACTATTGAAACCATGGAGGCGCTCCCAACAGTTATTTTAGGATTTCTTGCCGGATTATGGCTATCTCCCTTTGTGGAGAAAAATTTAGCAGGCGTATTTGCGCTCCTCATTATGCTACCAATCGGCGTGCTTCTATTCGGCTGGTTCTGGCAAAAAGCACCTCAGGCATGGCAAGATAACATTGGGGATGGTTGGCGAGCTGCTCTAATCGTTCCAATTATCATAGTTACTGCATGGTTCAGTTTTGTGGCTGCACCCATTATTGAAAGCATTTTTTTTGGCGGAAACTTACGCAACTTTATTTCATTAGAACTTGGCATAACCTACGATCAACGTAATGCAATGGTGGTCGGTTTTGCTATGGGATTTGCAGTTATCCCTACCATATTTTCTATTGCAGAAGATGCCCTATTTTCTGTTCCTAAACATTTAGTCAATGGTTCTCTGGCTCTGGGCGCTTCATCTTGGCAAACACTAACTGGGGTAGTGCTACCTACGGCAAGCCCTGGTATATTTTCTGCTATGATGATTGGTTTTGGACGTGCTGTAGGGGAAACTATGATTGTGCTCATGGCAACAGGTAATACGCCAGTCATGAATTTTAATATCTTTGAAGGCATGCGCACTTTGGCAGCAAACACTGCAGTTGAGATGCCTGAATCTGAAGTGGGCAGCTCGCACTATCGTATACTATTCCTTGCTGCATTAGTACTCTTTTTATTCACCTTTACTTTTAATACTGGCGCCGAAGTCATTCGACAACGCTTGCGTAAAAAATACGGATCACTATGATGACAAGTTTTCGACACTGGCGTAAAGAAGGCGAACATTGGATATGGCTCAGCTCAGCTGCTATCGCAGCCAGTTTAATTATGGTCATTGGGCTATTAGCATTGATCGCAGTGCGCGGACTCGGATTTTTCTGGCCTGCTAACATCCATGAGATACACTATACAACGCCCAGCGGTATCGCGGTAGTAGCAGGAGAACATATAGAAAATGAGCTCGTACAGGATGATACCCTCGGCAAGCATAAACAAAGTCTCTATAAGATAGGCAACCGTGAACACTTCGGTTTAGACTTTAGATGGATAAACGCCACCGACATCATCCAACAAAAAGACGGCATGCCCTACTGGGTTATTGAACGTATTGAGTGGGGCAATGCGTATGGTCTGTTAAATCACTATACATGGAAAGGCAAGCAATACAGCGCTGATGATTCCAGGCTACTACAAAAATTCATGAAAGAAGTTCGAAAAATTAGCAATGCCATAAACCAAATTGAGCGCTATGATATGGGCGCTATTAACCATGAAATCGAAAAATTACGCCGCAATAAGAAAAAATTAGAGCATAAGAGAGCCTTTGATACCGCAGCACAGACTCAACATATAGCAAGCAATGCTGCCTTAGATGAACGCTATAACCGTTTGCGCCTTTCTTTAGATAAGCAGTACGAAGCACTCAACGCTTTAGGGGAGCTACATTTAAGCCGGAGCGATGGCTCAACATTCAATATTCCATTCAAAAATATCGTACACCTTCATCAACCCAATCAAATGAATGTATTAGAAAAAATCGTACATTACTTTTCTAAAATTTGGGAATTTGTCAGCACAGAGCCTCGCGAGGCAAACACAGAAGGTGGGATTTTTCCTGCTATCTTTGGCACAGTTTCCTTAGTTTTTCTGATGACTATTTTGGTAACCCCTTTTGGTGTCATTGCTGCTGTATATTTACGTGAATATGCTAAACAAGGACTTGTAGTGCGTATTATTCGTATTTCAGTCAACAACCTTGCAGGCGTACCATCCATTGTGTATGGCGTTTTTGGCTTGGGCTTTTTTGTTTATTTTCTAGGCGGCAATATCGATGAACTATTCTATAGCCACGCTCTACCCTCACCAACTTTTGGTTCACCGGGGCTACTATGGGCTTCTCTAACGCTGGCATTACTTACATTACCAGTTGTGATTGTATCAACAGAAGAAGGGCTATCACGCGTACCCTCTGCTATTCGAGAAGGCAGTTTAGCACTCGGCGCAACACATTTTGAGACACTCATGCGTACTGTTCTACCAATGACCAGTCCAGCAATTATGACAGGACTTATTCTGGCGATTGCACGCGCTGCCGGTGAGGTTGCGCCATTAATGCTGGTAGGCGTCGTTAAATTAGCTCCTGACTTGGCAATCGATAGCGTTGCCCCTTATTTACATCTGGATAGACAGTTCATGCACTTAGGATTCCATATTTATGATGTCGGCTTCCAAAGCCCTAATGTGGAAGCAGCGCGTCCTTTAGTCTATGCCACTGCCTTCCTATTGGTGGTTATCATTTTATTGCTTAACTTAATTGCTATTCGTATTCGCAATCGCCTGAGAGAAAAATATAAATCTTTAGAGTATTAAAATAATTTAACTATGAAAGTATACATCAAGCCATCCACATCTGAATCAGGCAACTCTGCTTTTGAAACCTCTATTTCCGTAAAAAACTGGAGTTTTTTCTATGGAGATACCCAAGCACTTAAAAACATCAATTTAGAGTTACCCAAATTACAAGTTACTTCGTTCATTGGACCCAGTGGCTGCGGAAAATCAACCTTGCTACGTTGCTTTAACCGCATGAATGACTTGGTAGATTCCACTCACTTCAACGGTACAATCACCTTAGAAGGCATCAATATTTACAGCGCAGACCTCAAGGTAGCTAACTTACGCAGACAGATAGGCATGGTTTTTCAAAAGCCGAACCCCTTCCCTAAAAGTATTTTTGAAAACGTTGCTTATGGACTACGCCTGCAAGGTGAAAACAATAAGACTTTGCTAAAAGAGACTGTTGAGTGGGCACTAAAAGCAGCTGGTTTATGGAAAGAAGTGCGTGACCGCCTCCATAGTAATGCCTTAGGGCTATCTGGTGGACAGCAACAACGTTTAGTTATTGCACGCGCCATTGCCATTAAGCCAAAAGTCCTACTCTTAGATGAGCCAACCTCTGCCTTAGATCCTATCTCTACGCTACGTATTGAAGAGCTCATCGCTGAACTACGTAATGAATATACTATCATCATCGTAACGCATAATATGCAACAGGCAGCGCGCATTTCTGACCACACTGCCTTCATGTACTTAGGAGGTGTGATAGAATACGCACCAACCAAAGAACTATTCACTAAACCTAAAGAGCAACAAACGGAAGAATATATCACTGGGCGCTTTGGATAAATGGAATCAAAACAAGTGAATACACACATCCTGAAAACTTTTGATAAAGATTTGCAACAATTGCACGATCAAATCCGCACAATGGTTGCAGCAGTAAGTGATCAACTTAATAGAGCCATTACCTCTTTAGAAAAAGGGAGCGACAAAATGGCTGAGAAAACACTTATTGGCGACAAAAAAATCAATCTGCTTGAACAAGAAATCAATGAAACTTGCACTACTATTTTAGCAACCTATCATCCTGTCGCCTCTGATTTACGCATCCCAATTGCTGCCCTTAAAATGAGCAGCGACTTAGAACGCATTGGGGATGAGGCGGAAAAATTAGCCACTGTTACCCTAGAGAGCAACGAAGAGCATCCCGCCAACATCCCCTTGCTAACCATGGCGTACATGGTTCAACGCACTTTCCAACACATATCAACTGCTTTTGAAAATAATGATACCGCGCTATTTTTGAGCATATTGGAAGATGAAGGCAGTTTGCTCCACAAACGCTATGACAAAACCTTACACGAAATATTCTTTATACTGGCAAAGCAACCAAAAAAAGCAGATGAAAATCTCGCATACCTTTGGGCAATTAAGGGATTAGAGCGCATTAGCGATCACATTCGCAACCTGTGCCAGCAATTTATCTATATGGAAACTGGCAAAAAAGCCTAAAAAATCACACCTTATTTTTTAATACGCCCTTATTTTCTTAATACTCTAAAGGAGGCGAATTTAACATGAAAATACTACCTATTGCATTACTGAGTGTATCTACTATCAGCTTCTCTTCTCCGAAGGTAGATCCAGCCATTCCTGAATATCAAAAAAAATCAGGAGTATCTGGGAAAATATCCAGTGTTGGCTCAGATACACTTGCTAACCTCATGACACTATGGAGTGAAGCCTTTAGAAAACACTACCCCAGTGTGTCTATTCAAATCCAAGCGGCTGGTTCCTCTACTGCACCACCTGCCCTCACAGAAGGCACCTCTAATTTTGGACCAATGAGTCGTCAAATGAAATCTAAGGAAAAAGCTTCCTTTGAGAAAGTACATGGATATAAAGCAACAGCTATACCAGTGGCTGTTGATGCACTGGCAGTCTTTGTTAATAAAAACAACCCCATTGAAGGGCTCTCCATCGCTCAAATTGATGCTATTTTTTCTTCCACACGCAAATGTGGTGCAAAAAAAGGGATTGAAACATGGGGAGATGCTGGTCTAACTGGGAGTTGGCAGAATAGAGATCTCCAAATATTCGGCCGCAATTCAGTCTCCGGCACATATGGGTACTTCAAAAAGAAAGCGCTCTGTAAAGGAGATTTTAAAAATAATGTCAATGAACAGCCTGGATCAGCCTCTGTGGTGCAATCTGTAACCGCCTCTATCAATGGCATTGGTTACTCAGGAATCGGGTACACCACTGCAGGTGTCCGCGCACTACCACTGTCTAAAAGAGGAAATAAATTTATTGAACCCACCGCTAACAACGCAGTGAATGGTTCCTACCCCTTAGCCCGCTTTTTGTATGTTTATATCAATAAGGCACCCGGGGAAGCACTTCAGCCTAAAGTGCATGAGTTTATGAAACT
The DNA here is from genome assembly GCA_965219665.1 of Gammaproteobacteria bacterium. GTDB lineage: Bacteria > Pseudomonadota > Gammaproteobacteria > CAKMZV01 > CAKMZV01 > CBDCOD01. Next base: position 76,426 of record CBDCOD010000021.1, read on the forward strand.
TATCTTATCAAAGTCTGGACAAGAAATAGTTGTTAAAGATGGTTACATCCCACTACCGGCCAAAGTCGTCAACAAATACTTAGAAAAATTACAGCAATAATCAGCACAAACAAAAAGGGGGCTGTATGCCCCCTTTTTGTTAAAAAATCTGCTTGCATAAGACCATTACAGTACAGAATTTATTGCATCAATAACGTACCTACCAGAATCTATAAAAATCGCTGTAATAACAAAGCCTTTTGCTTGAGTGCTGACAAGCACTGCTCTTGAACACGTGGGGTAAACGCATTTGCCACACCAGATAGCGTCAATGCGCCAATACACTTGCTCTGCTGCAACACAGCTACAGCCACTGCTGCAAGGTTTTCATCCCTGCCCCCACGCGTATATGTATATTTTTGTGTGCGCAGCTTTTGATACGCCACATGACTGCCCTGAGTATCAAGCGCAGGAAACAATTCGCCAGTTATTCCGTTAGGGATAACAAAAGAATCCCCTTTTTTTAAGTGGTGGTGCAAACTATCTGTGCTGTTTTCAAAAAATGCACACACCTCCCGCTCTTCTTGTTGAATCATAAAAGCAGCACTTTTCCCACTATATTCTTGCAACTCTTTAAGCACAGGCTGTATGTAGTTAGACCAGCCCATAGTTTGATTTGCCAGTTTGCCTAAATAGCCTACACTCAATCCTAAGTGATACTGCTTATTATCACGAGCAATAAAGCCCTCTTGCTCTAACAACCGTAATAAGCGCAGCAATGTACTCTTATTAAAACCAGTTTCATTGGATAACTGTGTTAGTGTAAAACAGCTACAATCTACCGAAAAAGCTTTAAGAATTCTCAAAGCTTTTTCAACAGAACCAAGAGGCTGCCTATCCAAAAAATACCTACCAAATAATGATTTAAAATTTATTTCCTATGCGACTGCAACTTATTTTTATGCTTAATAATTTGGCCATCCAATTTTGATACCATATGATCAATTGCCACATACATATCTGATTCAGATGACTGCGCAAATAAATCTCCACCTGAAACATGGACAGTCGCTTCTGCAATCTGTAACTCTTTCTCAGTTTTTAATATAACATGCGCATTGGTTACATGATCAAAGTGACGCTCTAAGCGTTTCATTTTTGACTCTACATGCTGTTTCAAAGCAGGAGTTACATCTATTTTATGACCTGTAATATTTAGTTGCATATATGTACCCTTATTTATTAAATACCTACAAAATCTATACCAAACTGCTTATTTGGCAAGAACCGATAACACCATTCTACTCCATTCATCTGAGCATACTACTGCGTTTTCACATTGAACTATAGCGAGGCACTATGTCTAACATTCTCACATTTCAACGCCAGCTTTCAATTCAACAAAACGCACTTCACCTAATTCATGCGTCTGTATAACTGACCCACCCTGCAATACATAGCCTACTAAATGTTGGCTATCATCCTTCCTTCTCAACGGCATAATAGCGACTGCATCATAGTTCAATTGCTGCACCAGTGCTTGTGGCAAATGATTACCGACAGCAGTGATAATCAAGGCATCGGCTCGCATAGGCTGATGCCACCCCTCATACCCATCACCATGTAGAAAACAAATATTATCGTAGTGCAATCCCTCTAAGACATGCTTAGCACGCTGCTGCAATTTAGCAATCCGCTCAATCGTAAAAACAGACTGAAAAAGTCGCGACAGCACTGCTGTTTGGTAACCAGAACCAGTGCCTATCTCCAATACTTTATCAAGCCGTGCATAATCTGCCAGAAAAGCAGTCATTTTAGCCACGCTACTGGGGCGACTAATCGTTTGCTGATATCCCAGCGGCAACGAACGCAGACCGTCTACCTGATAAGCATACGGATGCCAAACCGACTCAATAAATGCGTGACGCGGCACTGCGCCCATTATGCGTAAAGTTTCGCGCATTCCTGCGCTATCTGGCAAGCGTTGAGATAGCCTGCTCACCATTCGAGCACGTGCTCTCTCTGAAATAGAGCCTGCATGTGCGCTCATACTACTTAAGCCATGCCTGAACAGCGGGCAAGGCTGAATGCTTAGTCAAGTCTGACGTCAATGGCGTAATACTCACATAACCATTTTCAATAGCGTGAAAATCCGTATCATCCCCTTTATCAGAAGCTTTACCATTTACGCCAATCCAATACACTTCTTCACCATTAGGCGCCGTTATTTTTTTCAATGAATCTGATTTGTGGCGAAATCCTAAGCGGGCGACTTTTACTCCTTTAACCGGACCATGGGGGACATTGATATTAAGTAATGTGCCCTCTTGTAAAGGCTGCTGTTTCAGCCGATCAATCATCTCTATAGCAACCTCCACACTGCTGGTGTAATCACAAGGGTGCACCGCAGAGATGGCAATAGCGGGCGTGCCCAAAAAACGCCCTTCTAAAGCAGCTGCAACCGTGCCAGAATAAATCGTATCATCTCCTAGGTTAGCCCCTGCATTTATCCCTGAAACCACCATATCTGGCACAAAATCAATCAGTCCAGTCAAGGCGACATGCACACAATCTGTTGGTGTGCCATGCTCAAGGTACCATACGTCTTCCTCAGCCTGAACTGCCTTGAGCGGACGATCCAACGTAAGTGCACTACTACTGGCACTACGATTATATTCAGGCGCTACAATCACCACCTCGTGCCCTACACGCATTAGGGCATGACGCAATTGCACTATGCCAGTTGCTTGATAGCCATCATCATTAGATAAAAGTATGCGCATCCTATATAATCCTTGTATTGTGATATAGGCAATTTTGCCTAATTTTATTTGGCGACACTCATCTGAAAATACAGTGAGGACACTACATTAAGACGATATTATAAAGTGAATAACTCCACAGAATTACGCTGTATCAATTTCAGTTTGACATTAGCGGATGGCACCATGGTAGATAGTGCTACAACAGACGACCCGTTATGCTTTTCATTGGGGGATGGTACGCTGATTGACGCTTTAGAGCAACAGCTTACTCATTTAGCTGTTGGACAATCCGTGGACGTTACACTATCACCTGAACAAGCCTTTGGAGACGTAGAAAGCAATCAGCTTATTTGGGTAGAAAAAAATCACCCATGTTTGCCCTCCAATCTCCGTGTTGGACAAGTAATTGAAATGCGTACCGACCATGGCTCTACCGCTATGGCAACTATTGCTCAAGTCAGCAACACACGCGTTGAATTAGATTTTTCACACCCGTTAGCAGGGCGCAGTGTCCGCTTCAAAGCAACTAGACTAACCTGAAGCACTATGGAAATGGCTTTTTGGACATGCAAACACACCTGGCTGCGCAGTGCGCACAATACAAAATGGTGTTTGATTGGTTGTGCAATTGGTGATTTTGGCACTATTGCCTTCTTTCAATTCAGCGGAATTGAAGCACCTGCTTTATTTATTTTTGGCTTAGCAATGTTTAACGGGCTACTCACCAGCATTATCTTAGAAACCATCATATTAATACGCCAAGGTTTTGCGACCAAGCAAGCAATCAGAACTGCTTTCGGCATGAGTTTTCTTTCTATGTTGGCAATGGAGTTCGCAATGAATCTCACAGATTACCTGCTAACAGGGGGTGCTGTACTCGTATGGTGGGTTATCCCTATTGCCTTATTCTTTGGCTTCATCACGCCATGGCCATATAACTACTGGCGTCTAAAGAAATGGGGAACAGCCTGCCATTAAGAGCAAGCAATTCCCTCAGTGGAACAATCACTCTTCTTTATTGATTTGCTTATGCAGTTTGCTGCTTAGGCGAAAACTGGGAATGCGACGCACACCCAGCTGTACCTTCTCTCCACTTTTGGGATTAATAGCAATACGCCCTTGATACTCTCGTAAATCAAACGATCCAAATCCTCTAATTTCAATACGATTGCCGTCAACAAGAGATTGTGACAAAGTATTAACTAGCTCCTTAACAGCGCGATCAATATCTTTTTCAAAAAGCATAGGAGCATGCTCTGTCATTTTTTTAATCAATTCAGATAGTATCATGATGTGAATACCTACTTCTGTTCGTCCTCATCTGCCCCAGCATCAGCAACTGCGTCTAACTCAGGTTTTTCCTCAGGAGTCTTTTCGCTTTGGGGCTCCTCTTTTATGTCTTCCTTACCAGTATCTAAACTACCCAACAAAGAACCTAGAGTTTTCTCATGACCGCTTGCTTCTGCGCGAGAGGCCTTCTGATAGTCTCTAACTGCCTGCTTCTCTTCTATATCTGATAAATTCTTCATTGAAATGACTAACTTGCGGTTTTTCTTATCTATGTTATAGAGCGCTGCACGCACAGTATCACCTTCTGATAAGTTGCCTTCCACCTCACTGTGACGTAATAGAGCAACCACTCCTTCTGCTAAGGAGACACTATAGCCACCTTTTTCATCTTTTTCAAGCACCTTTCCTTCTACTACAGACCCCTTACCATACTCAGAAATATAAGACATAAATGCATCTGGAGTGAGCTGCTTAACACCTAAAGAAATACGCTCTCGATCAATATCTATACTGAGCACCATCACTTCAATCTCATCGCCTTTCTTAAAATCGCGCAATGCGGCCTCAGCATCCTCATCCCAAACTAAGTCAGTCAGGTGTACCAAGCCATCAATGCCCCCTTCCAGGCCAACAAACAGTCCAAAATCTGTAATAGAGCGTATTTGCCCTTTTAAGATATCACCACGCTGAAACTTCATGCCAAATGCCTGCCACGGGTTATCTTGGCACTGCTTAATAGACAATGATACGCGGCGACGCTCAGAATCAATATCCAAGATTTTTACAGAGACTTCCTGCCCGATACTAACTACCTTATTTGGATGAATATTACGGTTTGTCCAGTCAAGCTCAGATGTATGCACCAAGCCATCTACTGCATCCTCCAATGCAACAAAAGCGCCATAGTCGGTAATATTAGCCACTTTAGCATTATGGATGATGCTGCCAACTGCATACTTCTCTTCAATAACTTTCCAAGGGTCCTCAGACAATTGCTTAATCCCCAACGAAACACGGAAGCGCTCACGATCAAACTTCAACACTTTTACTTCAATCGTATCACCTATTGCCAAAATTTCTGAAGGGTGATTGACACGGCGCCATGCCATATCTGTAATATGCAATAGACCATCTGTGCCACCCATATCGATAAATGCGCCATAATCGGTCAAATTCTTTACAATGCCTTCTACTACATCGCCTTCATTCAGGTTGCTTAACAATGCCTCACGCTCAGCAAGACTTTCCTCTTCAACCACTGCACGACGAGAAACCACCAGATTATTACGCTCCTGATCGATCTTAACAATCTTTACTGGGATATGCTGACCTTCAAACTCTGACAAATCTTGCGGTTGACGTATATCAACTAAAGAACGTGGCAAAAATGCACGCACCTGACCAATATCCAAACGCAATCCACCTTTAACCTTATCAGTTACAAGACCAGTAAGAATTTCCTCTTTCTCCATAGCTTCTTCCAAACGTTGCCACATCTCAATACGCTGAGCACGCTCACGCGAAAGAGAAACAGAACCATCTAAACGAACGGGCGTTTCCACATATAAATCATAGAATTCACCTGGTTGAACATTGATATTACCATCTAAATCCTTAAAGTGGTCTATGGGGACATAAGCCTCTGCTTTCATACCCGCATCAATAACCACTTCCTCACCATCTAAGCGTAATACCTCGCCTTTAATGATAGCTCCAGTGCGAAATTTTTCTGAGGAATAATGTAAGTCAAGAAGTTCTGAAAAAGAAGTCATAAAAACTAATAAAATTTGTAATGCGTAGGGCGCCTAACGCATATAGATTAACACAGACACGTCTTTCAAAAAACAGACAGAAAAGACATGCTACAAAATAGCGTACTAACGGTATGCAACTACAATCAGAAAATCGCACCTGACGCTAACGGGCGCGTATTATATCCGTCTTTACATAAGGAAAAGCATAAAAAAATCAAACATATATAAAGTATTCAATATCAGCGCAGGGAAAGCCTTCCCCCATCACGCTACACAACACCTCTATAGGATTTCACGAGCGCCTGCCGTATTTGGCGCGCTGACAATCCCATTGCGTTCCATATCTTCAATTAGACGCGCAGCACGATTGTATCCAATGCGCAGTGTCCTTTGTAATCTTGAAATAGAAGGTCTCTTGCTTTCTAAGACCACTGCCACTGCTTTCTCATACAGATCAGCCTCTGAACTGCTACCGCTCATAGAGAGCAGGCTATCATCAGATGCTTCAACCTCTTCATTAACATTTTCAATATAGGCAGGCGGGTTATTGTTTTCTTTAACAAACGCCGCTACTTTATGCACCGCTTCATCTGAAATAAAGGCACCATGCGCACGAACAGGTGCACCGCTTCCTGGTGGGAAATAGAGCATATCACCCATACCCAATAACTGCTCAGCACCCCCTTGATCCAAAATAGTGCGCGAATCAATTTTAGTAGAAACCTGAAAAGATAGTCGCGTTGGAATATTAGCTTTAATTAAACCAGTAATCACATTCACTGAGGGTCGCTGTGTTGCCAAAATAAGGTGGATGCCAGCAGCTCGTGCCTTTTGTGCCAAACGCGCCACCAATTCTTCAACTTGCTTGCCTGCCACCATCATCAAATCAGCAAACTCATCAATAATAACCACAATATATGGCATAGACTCTAATACTGGCGGATCCTCAGCCAATTCATGCCCATAAGCCGCCTTAGGCTTATACAGTGGATCCTTAACTGGACTACCTGTGTTTGCTGCAGTAGCAATTTTTTCATTAAGCCCCTTAATATTCCGCACTCCTAAAAGTGACATCAATTTATAGCGCCGCTCCATCTCTGCCACACACCACTTTAACGAATTAGCCGCCAAAGTCATATCAGTCACCACAGGCATAAGCAAATGTGGCAGGCCATCATACACTGATAACTCTAACATCTTGGGATCAATCATAATAAATTTGACCTCATCAGGATGTGCCTTATATAACAAGCTCAAAATCATGGCGTTCACCCCAACCGATTTACCAGATCCAGTTGTTCCTGCCACCAATAAATGTGGCATTTTTGCCAAATTCACCACCAATGCCTCTCCAGCACTATCCTTGCCCAAAGCCAGTGTCATTGGGTCTGCTGCTAATTGAAAATTTTCACTGCTCATCACCTCACGAAAACTGACCGTCTCTCGCTTTGGATTGGGTATTTCAATGCCAATACATGATTTGCCTGGAATAACTTCAACAACACGCACACTTTGAACCGCTAATGCTCTAGCTACATCTTTAGATAACAAACTAATCTGGCTAATTTTTACCCCTGGTGCAGGCTGCACCTCAAACAATGTAATCACAGGACCTGGCTGAACAGACTCTACCTCCACGGTAATATTGAAATGCTGCAAGCTATCCTGCAACCGCTGTCCCATTATTTGCAACTCTTCCATACTAAAACCCACTTTTTGGTCTAAGATAGGATCTAACAAATCTAATCTTGGCAACTGATGCCCAGTAGATAATGGCATATTAATTACTTTGACCGGCTGTGCTGCCTTCACTTCAATATCCATTTCCCTATGACCTGCTATCGCAATATCTGTTGTTTCCATCATCCCAGAGACTGGTGTATCCAATGGTTGATGGGGCTGCTCATCCACAACAAAATTGAATGTTTTGTCACCTAACTTAGGCTCTGCTAGCGCGCTACTCACCTCCTTGCTCGCATTGCTGACATTTTTCCCAAGTACAGGACTGGCACCTGTCATAGATACGGCAGGCTGTTCTCTCTTTTTATATAACTTGTGTAGAGGATTTAGGGCAGCTTTCATACCCGAACAAACACGCTGAGCAAATAGCACAATCGGCTTATGCCATGCAGTAAAGGGATTTGTTGGCTTCTGATCTGAAGCCGCTTTGTTCGTTGGCTTTTGAGTAGTATGTGCCTTCCCTGTCCTACTCAGTTGTTGAAACGGCTCTATAACCAGCAAACCAGTACGCTCAAAAACCAAAGGCCAATTCAAATCCGTTGCCAAAAAAACACTGACTGCAAGCAAAAAATGTAATAATAAAAAAGCACCAATATGCCCAAACAAATCAATCAACTGCATACTCAGCCAAATGCCAACCACACCAGACGGCAGCTCTGGTGAGTGCAATGCTGCCACACCACAACTAACAAATAGCAGTAATACGGAGCCAATCCATCTCATCCATACAGGCATGTATTGGACTGAAGCATATCTCTTACGCCACAGCGAGAACCACTGCTCCAATACTAAAAAAATCAATAATGCCGGCACCAAAAACGCCGAACGACCAAACAGTAGCAACCCATAATCTGCCACCGTTTTACCTACCACACCAGTCTCCATATGCGACAGCAACGCAAACCCATACAAAGCAAGCCCAATCAGAGCCATATGAACTATGGCGCTCGTTCTTTTTACATCAGACGGGAGATTAGTAGATACTTCCATAAAAAATCATTCAATCTTGTAATAAAACTTTAATTGTGTGAGTTAACCCATTATATCAAAAGAAAAAATATACTGAAACATATTGCACAATATCCACTTGCACAATATCCACAGAAATCAGCAATAATTATGCAGATGTAACTATGATAAATAGAGCAAACAATAGAGGCTGATGCACCAAATAAATAATCAACGCATTGCGAGAAACAAACGTAACCCATACTGGTGCCTCTACTTGCACAAAGGGTAACTGCAACTGCTTTGCCACATAGACACCAAATAAAGCAACACCAAACCATGGAAAAAACGGCACCAAATCCTCAGTGCGCAAAGGAAGGTGTAATAGCGGCTGTAGCCACATAAAGAGAGGATTAGTGGTCAGCAAGCCTGCATTATAAGCAACCAATATAACCACTGCTAGTAACAGCGCAATATTAGGATAATGTCTCAACAGAATGCAGCATAAACTAGCCCATAGAATAAAGTGCAGAATCCCGAAGTATATCCATGAATGTGGAAACTGCGTATAGCTGCCCACACTCACAGCAATAGAGGCCAACCCCAACCATAACATTCGCCGAAAAAATCGCCTAAACCGAATCCGTTCAGGATGTGCAAACACCAAAGATGCACCCACACAACTAATAAACAGACTCATAATCAAATAGCGCAAACTCCGCCATCCAACACTACTATTAAGATCTGTATCATATAACTCAAAGTGCCACAAATCAAAACAAAAATGGTAGAACACCATGAGTACGATAGCTATAAATCGAACCCAATCAATGAAAACCTGTCTTGTTGTGACTTCACTCATAACTAAGGCATAACTAATGTACCCGTCAACTGGGCAATATTATCAATATTCCTCGCACGTAGCCACTGTATTAAATCCTTGCAAATTATCCGTGGCAGCTGCGTATCTTTTGCTAACCCTGTACCAATAGCGCACGCGGAGGCACCTGCCATAAAAAATGCAATCACATCCTGTGCAGACTGAACACCCCCTTGACCAATAATGGGGACTTTATACGATTGAGCAACTTGCCATACTTGATAGACTTTCAGCAATGCAATTGGGCGTATAGCACTACCTGACAAGCCACCTGCACCACCACCCAATACAGGCTTGCTGCGTTCAATATCAATGACCATTCCACTCACTGTATTGATGGCTGATAAGGCATTTGCACCCTCCAGAATACAGCGCTCAGCTGTTTTTGCAATGTCCGTTTGATTAGGTGATAGTTTGACAATCAAAGGCTTGTCAGTTTGCGCGCGACATGCGGCGACCACTTCTGCAGCCAAATCAGGGCTATTGCCGAAAACACTGCCCCCTTGCTTCACATTTGGACAAGAAATATTTACTTCCAAAGCAGCAACCTCAGGCTGCCCTCCCAGTTTTTTTGCCACACTCGCATACTCTTCCACCGTAGAGCCGCATAGATTCGCAATATAGCAAATACTCTGTGCTGATGGAGGCATATTGGATAATCGTGGTAGGTGCTCTGCAATAACCGCATCCACCCCGGGATTCTCTAAACCAACTGAATTTAGCAACCCTTCTGGCGTCTCCCAAATACGCTCGGGCAGATTCCCATCGCGCGCCTCTGCAGTCGTACCCTTAAGACAAATGGCACCCACTGAATCAAAAGGAAAACCATAAACGCCTGCCAGCTCATGCCCAAAACCTGCATTGCCCGATGCCAAGCATAAAGGCGTCTTCCATGCCAAGCCTGCAAAAGATATAGAAATACGCGCATCCATTATGCTAATGGATTATAGCACGACAGAAGCTCTGATCTGAGCCCACCTCCGTCAAAACAAAGCCTATCATTCTGCGCAGGCAACAGCGCACTCACAAAGCTGAAATACTGCTGACTAAGCACAACGCGACAACTCTACACCTGCTGTGCTCACACTATAGTATATAGTAGTCCGTTCAGGTTACAATGCGCATCACCATCTTAGCACCCCATATATAAAATGAGTAAACTAACCCCCCAAGACATTACTAACACCTGCACCATAGCGAGCATATTTTCCTTCCGCATGTTGGGATTGTTTATGATTTTACCCGTCTTTGCTTTGCACGCTATAAATGGCGCTTATGGTACCATATCCACCATGAGCATTGGCATTGCTATCGGCATATACGGCTTGACCCAAGCCTTACTACAAATCCCATTTGGCATAGCATCCGATCGCTTTGGACGCAAACCATTGCTATTATTCGGTCTCATTTTGTTTGTCATAGGCAGCCTAATAGCTGCTACTGCCACTACCATTGAATGGATTATTGCCGGTAGAGCACTGCAAGGCGCTGGTGCTATCTCTTCCGTACTGCTCGCCAGTATTGCTGATGTTATTCCTGCCGAAGTACGCACACGCGCTATGGCATTGGTTGGCGTTAGCATTGGCTTTGCCTTTATACTGTCCCTACTTATAGGTCCAATGCTTTATGCTTGGGTAAGCATGTCTGGTATTTTCTTTATTACAGCAGGGCTCGCAACCATTGGTATCATTCTATCGCTGCGCTTACCGAGCCACCATACACAACATACAGAATATACCGTACGCCTCAGTGACTTCAAGCAGGTTATTCACAATACACAGTTACTGCGCTTAGACTTAGGTATATTTCTACTACACGCTATGATGACCGCCCTATTTATCCCGATTCCCATCCTACTAGCACAACTTAATCTGGACATTGATCAACACTGGATTTTATACCTACCCGTCATGCTTGCCTCCGTGCTTTTTATGGCACCCTTAGTTAAAATAGCCGATAAACATAAAAAAATCCACCTCATTTTCCGCGTGGCTATCTTGCTAATCATTACTGCTATGCTTACGCTAACACTCATTCAACCCTCCTTATGGTCAATTGCAGCTGCCTTAGTCATTTTTTTCACCGGTTTTAATGTCTTAGAGGCCAGTTTACCTGCCACCACAAGCAAGTTGGCTGTACCCCACCTACGCGGCACAGTGATGGGCGTCTATGCTTCGCATCAATTCTTGGGGGCATTCACTGGCGGTATTTTAGGTGGCTTTCTTTACCAGCACTATGGCGCACATAATCTATTCATTGCATGCGCTATTGCAAGCGCGCTCTGGTTATTCACGACCATTGCTCAGCGATTTAACACGCACCCACATACGACCGACCCCAGCACAACACGATAACAAGCCTAACATGGCAATGATTATCCTGTAGCAATCATAATCAAAAAACAGTACAATCTTACGTTCACGCACTTAGATATTTTAATTACCTATAGATTATGTTACACTCAATAAGACACCCTAAAAAACACATAGTAGCTTTGATTATTGTTGCACTAGCCCTGCTAATAACCCCAACACTATCCCAAGCCGAAAAACGCGACCCACAAACCCATTTTTTTAATGATAGCTTTGGGGACATGACAGAAGAACTGGACATTGCCAGCGATGAGAACAAGCAAGGCATCATGTTGTTTTTTGAGATGGATGAATGCCCTTTCTGCCACCGTATGAAAAAAACAGTATTCAGCGAAAAAGCCATCCAAGATTTCTACCGCAAGCATTTCAGAATTATCAGCGTAGACATTGAAGGGGATATCGAAATAGTTGACTTCAAAGGAAACGATACGACGCAAAAGCAATTCGCCCAAGACGAACACCGCGTCCGCGCCACCCCTGTTACTGCCTTTTATGACTTAGAAGGAAACAAACTCTATAAAATAACTGGACCAGTTCTCACTGATAAAGATTTTATGCTTTTAGGACAATATATTATTGATAAGGAATACACCAAGCAATCCTTTCGCAAATACAAACGCGCTCATCGCTAACGCTCAACCATTGCACACCACTTATGCGCGCAAAACACATTACCTTCTGTTTTCTGCTGGCATATTTTTATGTTACCCCATCAGTAGCAAAGCCAACCTTTATTAAAAACCTCCAGTTAGAACAAGCTGTTGAACAAGCCATCATCAATGCCCCCGAATTACAAGCTGTCCAAAGCCATACACTTCAACTACAAGCTAACCAACTGCAACAACAAAATCAACTTATCCCAGAATACGACTTATTGTTAAAGAGTGGGGCGCGCGAATATCAGCATGATGCGCAGCAAACCTACTTTTTTTACCTGCGTGGTCGCTGGTCTATCTATTCATTCGGATTAGGCAGTGCACTTGACACACTTAAGCAAGCGCAGCACCCTATTCCTCTCCTATTACAAAATGAACACAAAAATGCTATTCGCTTAGCGGTTATGCGCTCATTTTTTGACATCCTGATTGCTGATCAGCAAAACATTGTAGAAAATGAGCGTATTGCTGTAACTTTTGTGCGTCTTGCTGATCTACGTGAATCTTTTGAGCTCGGCAAGCTATTAGAAGAAGACCTCTTACGTGCAGAGCGCAACTACCAAGCAGAGCTCATTCGCTTCCAGTCCTCCCAGGAAAGCGGCCGACTCCGCCGCTTAGAACTAGGAACATGGCTGGGTGAGCCGGGCACAGTCATTGAGAATGCTATAGCGCCTGACTGGCAAAATTGGCTTACTCATGCCAAAGCCAAAATAGATGTAAGCCACCTCTACACCTTTATCCCTGCCAATCCACACATCAAACTACTGGATCAACAAATTGCAGCAGCAAAGGCACAACAACAAGTTGCCATACATACCCAAGGCACTAACTTAAACCTATTTGTACAAGCAGGAGACAACCAACAACGCCCTACCAATGAGGGCCGCTGGCGCGCTGAACTTCAACTCAATATTCCACTCAATGATAGCGGAACACGCCAATCTGCTGTATATACGGCACGAGCGCGCCTCATCAACCTACAAGCAGATAAAACCATCTTTAGAAGGCAACTTCTCTCACGCATTAACGCACTTTGGCTGCGCTGGAAATCCTTTAGTGCACGGCTCAACCACTTAGAAGCACAACGCGATTTTGCTGATGCCCACTTAGACACCAACCGCTCATTATATGAATTAGAGCGAGCGGCAAATTTAGGCACATCCTTTGTCGAAAGCTCCATACTACACCTCAACGAACTCATGCTATACGCTGATATTGCCATCACACTGACTGAACTATCGCAATTATTAAACACTGATTTAATTACCCTCTCCACCTCCACGTCTCAAGGAAACAACTTGCCATGAAATATTTTCTAATGCTCATAACTCTTACAGTTTGCAGCACTACATATGCTGAAAAAATTGAAGGGAGGCTCTACTGGAATCAATTAGGCACCATCTACGCACACGCTCCCCTAAAAATACTGGAAAGTGCTGCACTACATAAAACACTCAAAACAGGCGAGACGATTATTCGTTATGACCAAACTGCCTTTAACCACCGAGAAAAATCTCTACAAAACGCTGCATTGGCAAAGCAAACAGAAGCAGACTTCCTAAGACTTCAATACGACACAGAATTAGAACTATTAGAACGTCAAGCCAACAGACAATTCGACGTAGATACTGCCGAATTGGCATGGGAAATTAGTGAAGCGCAAGCCATAGCAGCAAAAGAGCAGCAGAAAGCATGGTCTGCCAACGCAAGCCTATACCATATTAAAGCTGAGCAGCCAAGCGTCATCCTATCATCACAAGCTGCCAGTGGCAGCATTGTCAATCGCAACAGCTCGGTACTCATACACTACACACAAATCCATAAAATTGGGGCCCGTACTGCCCTAACTGCTCAGCAATGGAATGACCTACGCACAAAAAAACACGTTCGCATTACACACAAAGGCAAAACAATCAAAACGCCCTTCTTTCTGAGCCGTGACGGTACTGGCAAGCGCATGCTTCACGCAACCATAAAGCGTCCACCCAATTGGTGGGCAGGAGACACCATCCATATTACCTATTAGCCTAGACCACTCAAAGTGAAAGTCCTCCTTATCAAGCAATCATCGCTGGGTGATGTGCTCCATTGCCTCCCTGCAATAACTGAGGCTCAACAAGCCCTCCCTCAACTGGAATTTTCTTGGCTAATTGAAGAATCTTTTGTTGAAATAGCCCGCTGGCATCCCGCAGTCAAAGAAGTACTACCTATTGCACACCGTCGCTGGCGACAAAACAGGAATACCACACAAACTAAACAAGAAAAAAAAGCATTCATCCAACAACTACAATCTACTCAATACGACTATATATTAGATGCACAGGGTCTATTCAAAAGTGCAGCACTTTGCCGCAAAGCACACGGAACCAGCATAGGATTAAGTTACACCTCTATTCGCCGTGAAAAATTAGCCGCACTATTCTATGATAAAACCATTGTAGTAGAACAGGGGCAGCACGCTATATGGCGACTACGCAAATTATTTGCGCTCAGCTTAGGCTATCCATTTGAACCCGATGCCCCCCTAAACTACAATATCCATCTGCCTGCTGCAGAAATCCCAACACTCCAAAAACCCTACATTGTTGGGCTGCATGCCACAACTTGGGGAAGCAAACACCTCCCTGTCAAACGTTGGGAACAATTAGCGGCACATTGCCAACGCAAAGGGCTACATCTCTATCTGCCATGGAATAACCAGGTAGAACAACAACGCGCTAACCATCTTGCTGACCAATATGAAACTGCACATATCTTAGCCAAAAGTTCCCTCACACAATTAGCGCATATTCTAAAAGGTGCAGCAGCCGTAATCTCTGTAGATACTGGCTTAGCGCACCTATCATCTGCGCTATCCGTTGACACCACCGCACTATTTGGTGCTACAAACCCAAAACTTACGCGCCCACTGGGCGACAAAACGCACTGCCTTAGTGCCGACTTTAGCTGTAGCCCATGCATGCAAAAAAGCTGCCCAATAAACCGCGAGAACCCTCCATGTTACGACACGATAACCAATGAAAATATTTGGCAATTTTTACCTGAAATCTCTACATGAAATCAGCCATACTATTCCTGCTAACAATAGTGCCTCACCATATACTGGCTGCCACGCTAACTATTGCAGTATCCAGTAATTTTGGACATACGGCGCGCCATTTAGCCCACGCATTCCAAAACCAAAGCAACCACCAAGTGCGCTTGAGCCTATCCTCTACCGGCAAACACTATGCCCAAATCATCCGTGGTGCCCCCTTTGATATTTTTCTTGCAGCAGATGCTAAACACCCCCAAAAACTCCAAAGAAAAGGCATTGGAACCACCCGTTTTACCTACGCATTAGGCAACTTAGCACTTTGGAGTGCCACCCCTCTATCATTCCCCTCCTACGCTGCTGCATTACAACAAGGCTCCTTTGATCACCTCGCCATTGCCAACCCAAACCTGGCACCATATGGGCTGGCTACCCAGCAAGTCTTACAAAAAATGAATATATGGGAAACGTTACGCTCTAAATTAGCCTATGCAGAAAACATTAGCCAAAGTTATCAATTCGTTGCCAGCAAAGCAGCAGCACTTGGCTTCGTTGCACTCAGCCATCTAAAACAGCGCCCACATACAGGCACTTACTGGCTGATCCCATCGAACCAACACCAACCGATTGAGCAGCAAGCCCTACTCCTTAACAACACGCAAGCAGCAAAGCACTTTATGCAATTTTTACAATCCTCTACTGCACAAAAAATAATCCAATCAGCAGGCTATAACACACCATGATTGCGCAAAACTGGGAAGCACTCTGGCTTAGCATACAACTAGCAAGCCTAACCACACTCATTCTGCTAATTATTGGTGCGCCACTAGCTTGGAAGCTATCATACAGTCGCTGGCGATACAAATCCATTATTCAAAGCATCATCACTTTACCGCTGGTGCTACCACCAACTGTCATTGGATTTTACCTCCTCATCGCCTTCAGTCCAGCTGGCCCCATTGGCGCATTCATACCATTAGCCTTTAGCTTTGAAGGTCTGGTTGTCGCCTCCATCATCTACTCACTTCCCTTCGTTGTACAGCCTATCCAAAACGCCTTTAGTGCTATTAACTCAGACTTACTGGACGCTGCCTCTACACTGGGCGCATCGCCATGCACTCGCTTTTTCAAAGTAGCGATTCCCTTAGCTAAACCCGGTTTTATTACAGCCACCGTTCTTGGCTTTGCTCATACCCTTGGAGAATTTGGCATTATTTTAATGATTGGAGGCAATATCCCTGGAGAGACCCAAGTCATATCCATTCGCATTTATGAACAAGTTGAAGGACTACAATACCAGCAAGCACACATACTTTCTGCGCTACTACTCATTTTCTCCTTCATGGCACTACAGCTACTCTACTTCACCACCCGTAACAAAGATGCTACAAGCCCAATTTAGTACACAGCTCACGCCCTTTGCATTCCACATAGATATACACCTGCCCACTGATGGCATAAACGTTGTTTTAGGGGCATCTGGATCAGGCAAAAGCACCTTACTGCGCGCCATTGCTGGGCTGGAGAAATACCCGAATGCACGCTGCCAATTCAACCAGCACGTATGGCAAGATGCCACCTGCTTTATACCTCCTCACCAACGTAAAATTGGCTTCCTCTTCCAAAGAGCTGCTCTATTCCCGCATTTGAGCGTCAAACAAAATATTCTATTTAGCAGCACACTAAAATCCAAGAGCAACGTACCAGATTGGAAAACGATTGTAGAGCTTTTACACATAGCCTCCTGCATTGATACCCCCATATACCTGTTATCACAAGGAGAGCAACAACGCATCGCCTTAGCACGTGCCCTTATGAGCGCACCTCAATTGCTCCTATTAGATGAGCCTTTCTCCTCCATTGACCAGCAGCATACCGCACAACTGTTGCCCTACATTAAGCATATAAACGAACACTACGCACTCCCTATTCTTTATGTAACACACAGCCATGCAGAAGCCGCCTATCTGGCAGACTATTTAATTTTCATTGAAAACGGGCACATTACCCAACATGGAACCAGCACAGAACTGCGCCAACACCTAAATCCTAACCCCTACGCGACTTTGCTAGATGACACACATAGAAAGGATAAAGCTTAACAACACAGCTAAAAACTGCTATGTTTTTGCCTCTGGCGATAATTCATAAAAATGATGTACTGCCAGACGTACATACTCTATCAATTCTGTCAAATCACGCTCATTTTGCTCTACATCCGCCTCATCATTGGACACACCGTAATATGCCAGTTCCATAATTGAGGTTAGAACACCTAAAAAATCGCGATATTCCGCATCCCTACTCAAAACATCTATTCGTGCATCAGACTGTACTGACAAAGCAATAGTAAACCCCTCACTCCAACTACTTAAAGCGCCTATCCTATCCATCAGTGGATCATCATCACTTACATTAGGAAAGCTAAAATTAAAATTATCTCCTTCTAATACCTTACAAATAAACTGATTTAATACCGACAAACTATCTTGCTCCTCAGGTGATAAAGCAACTGGCTGACCTATCAGCGCGCCCATCCAATGCGCAACATCACTACCATCATGCAGCACTGTCTTAGCAGTCAACGCGCCATGCAACCAAGGAACCCCAGTAACTATAGGTAATTTATTAGCTATCTCAGCAAGCATATCATCTACCCATAAAGGGCATCTCAATCAGTCTTCGCATAGTTGATTAGGAGACGATGCTGCTCGATCTACCTTAAAAAACGCCAAAAATCGCCGCTTTAATGTTTGCTCACCACTATAGAACCAAATACGCTCAATACGATGTACAGCCATAGCGCCCACCAACATAAAAAACAAGGCAACAACCGACCCTAATGACAGCACTGCAATACCACTTAACCCCTGTCCCACAGAACATCCTAATGCTAACAAGCCGCCACCACTCAATAATGTACTACCAATAATTTGCCGAGATACTGGCAGCCACTGCATATCATTTTGTATACGCCATCCATAACGAAGCTGTTGCACCACAGCACCCATCAAGACACCAAGGCACAAAGCAACACCTAAACTCAGAAACTCAAACGAAAATCCCTGAATACCCCACTCTAATGTGCCACGCACTGGGCCAATAAATGAAATACCGCGCACATCTAAGCCTTTATGAATAACATCGCCCCAAGCAGCCTCTTCACGTACTGCATCAAAAAACGCTGATCCACTCACCCCCCAAGCAAATGCGATTAAGATACCTAATACTAACGCACCCCAAAATTGATGTGGATGCTTACGCAATGCGCGCAACCCAAACCACACACCAACTCCCAACACACATAACAACCCGACTGATACTCCAACAGACGAAATATCCGCATAATGTGCAAGCAGTGATACTACGCTTTGTGAAACAGGCAACGGAACAGTTGTCTGCACAATCCAAGCACCTAGCCATTCATTAGCATACGCATAAAAAACAACCCCACTTAATGCCAAAATAAACAAACCGAACATTCCCGAAAGTTGCCCACGCCCAGCACGTACTAATAAACGAGAAGGGCAAGCACGCGCTAACCCCATACCAATACCAAATAGTAACCCGCCTAACACCAATCTACCTAAAGGCAAACTGGCTGCTCTTTGAACAGCATCATCTATGGTTGTCCAGCCAGCCAACTCTAAGCCAAGCATCAGCATAGCTGCAGTTGCTGCCGCAATAAACCAAGCCTTTAAGCGATCTGGGTTACCTGCCATAACCCAGTCATACACTGCCCCAGACTGACAAAAAGCACTATACGAAGTTAGCCAGCCAAAAACGCCGCCTATACCTAAAAATATGAAAATTGCTATGTGTATAACCCCAAAATCCATCAACTCTTCCTACCTCTCTATGAGAGCATCACATTAAATTTAAACCTTGAATATAGAGCACTTATAAAACTCTATGTGCTATTATATCTATTTGAAATCTATTTATTAGGCTTTTAAAAGCGTTTTTTATCTAATTATTTTATTTTTTTAGCAAGCTGATCTGCAATACCCATCCCTAAAGTCCAGCCTAAATGCCCAGCGCCATTGCTAACATAAACGCCATTACAGACTTCCTTAGTGGTTGGTAGCATATCAGGTGCCATAGGTCTTAAACAAGCCCATGATGTATATTCCTCAACTGACAACTGTGGAAAATTCCGCTCAACCCACCGCACTAATGGTGTAATACGATGTGGCAAAATATCATGATTCCACCCTGTCATCTCAGCGGTGCCTGCCACTCTAAACTGGGTATCAAATGTGGAGCATACAATCTTCACTTCCTCATCCAAAATAGAATACTTTGGTGCACCATTGGCAGCACTGCCCAAAGGCAATGTAATAGAATATCCCTTTACTGGATACAGTGGCAACTTGGCTCCCATGAGCGGTTGAATTAAATCATTACCATAAGCACCTGTAGCAACTACCACTCTATCAAACACCCCTAAGCTTTCTTCACCCTGTAAGACCTGCACGCCTTTCTGCTCTTTATGCAGGCGGCTAACTGGTGTATTCGGCAACCACTGCACGCCATATTTATTTATTAAGCACGCCAATAACTCTTGGCAAAACACATACATATCCCCCGAAAAATCATCGGCAGATAACGTACCACCCACTATGCCCTCTTGCCTGATTTCAGGAACTTTAGCACAAACCTCTTCCGCACTAATAGGCTCTCTATTCCATCCTGTATCAGCAAATGCTGCACAAGTCCTCTTGGCACGCTCAAAGCTTTGTTCAGTGCGATACACATGAATAATCCCTTTATGGCGGTGATATGCAATGCCCTCTTCTGCTGCCACCTCTTCATACAGTGCCCGTGAATACAGCCCTAAAGCAATCAATTGACGTGTATGGCTATCGTAGTGCCCACTTGCCGTATGCCTTAAAAAGGTAGTAATCCAGCGTAACCTATCTGCATTAAAAGACAGCGGTATATAAAAAGGGGCATCTTTCTTAAACATCCAGCGCATACCATTATAGATATTGCGCCACGTATGCCACGACTCTGCATTACACACAGACACTTGACCACCATTGGCATACGAACACTCGGCTGCCACCTCAGCATGACGATCAACTAATGAAACAGTTAGCCCCTTCTTAGCCAAAGCATATGCAACACTAACCCCAGCTATGCCAGCACCAATTACCGCTACTTTCACCTACGCCCTCACTCTACAATAACAAAAACCATCTAACGCACTCACATCTTGGGCAGCGTAACACCACGCTGCTGCATGTACTTACCTGCCCTATCTGCATAAGACACTTCACACACTTCATCTGCTTGTAAAAATAAAAATTGCGCAACGCCTTCACCTGCATAAATCGTTGCAGGCAACGGTGTTGTATTTGAAAATTCTAACGTAACATGCCCTTCCCACTCAGGCTCCAAAGGGGTTACATTCACGATAATGCCACAGCGTGCATAAGTGGACTTACCTAAGCAAATCACTAACACATCACGCGGAATACGAAAATATTCCATCGTGCTGGCTAAAGCAAAAGAGTTAGGAGGGATAATACAGCAATCCCCCTGGTGACTAACGAAACTCTCATCACTAAACGCCTTCGGGTCAACCCGTGCAGAATTGATATTAGTAAAAATCTTAAACTCACTTGCACAGCGCACATCATAGCCATAGCTGGACGTGCCGTAGGAAACAATGCGATTTCCTGCCGCATCCTGCTTAACTTGCCCTGCCTCGTATGGGTCAATCATGCCCTGCTGAGCTTGCTGGCGAATCCATCGATCTGATTTAATACTCATACCTCTATCCTCATATTGCGCTAAACACTACTTCAGTTCCGTTGCTAAAACCACATCTGGCAACCGACTTGCATAATCCTTAGGCTGTCTTGCCAGCACATAAGCCATAGCACGCGCAATGGCACAAAAACGATTAGCCATTGCTAAATTTTCCAGCACAACAGGCAAACCTTTGTCACCGCCTTCTCCTATAGCAGACAACAATGGTACGCTCCCCAGCCATTCTGTAGAAAACTGTCGTGCAGCCCGTTCACCGCCTCCTTTTGAAAATATAGCATCTTCATGTCCACAATGCGGACATTGATACCCACTCATATTCTCTATAACCCCCAGCAAAGGTACACGGGTTTTTTCAAACATATTGATACCCTTACGCACATCGCTAAGCGCAACCTCCTGTGGTGTCGTCACTACCACAGCACCACTTATTGGCATTTTCTGTGCCATCGTCAACTGTATATCACCCGTTCCTGGCGGGCAATCCACAATTAAATAATCCAAATCATGCCAATTAGTCTCGCTCAGCAGCTGCTGAATCGTTTGGCTCACAATCGGGCCGCGCCAAATAGCTGCCGTATTATTATCCAACAAATAGCCAATACTCATCGTTTGCAACCCATATGCCATAATCGGATGCATAGAATGTCCATCTTCACTACTGGGTCTGTCATTAGTTCCTAACATAATTGGCATACTCGGACCATATAAATCGGCATCTAACAACCCAACACAAGCCCCTTCTTTCATCAAAGACAATGCCAAATTGACTGCTACTGTGGACTTACCTACTCCGCCCTTAGCAGAGGATACAGCAATCATATTTTTAATAGTCGGTATGCGCTTCACACCATCTTGAACCCGCTTCGGCTCAATCTTATTGTCAAACTCCACCTCAACTGCATCAGGTGCAAAAGCATCTGCCACTAACTGCCGAATCGCATCATGCTGGGTTTGATTTGGAAAAGCAAACTGTAAGCCAATGCGCCACCCATGCTCTGAGCGATCACACAACAATAGTGTAGCCGCTTCCAATAATGACACACCTAAATCCTTTAGCTGTACTGCTCCCAACTGCTTCTCTACAAATGCCCTATGGTCTTGCATACTGTCGCACCGACTCCTTTAATAAATACACTGGATCAATACGCACATCCAGCCAATTCGCTCGCCAATCTAAATGCGCACCTGTGACGCGCCCTGTTGCGCCCACCTCAGCAATCGGCTGCCCTCGCTCTACAAAATCACCAACCTCCACCAAAGTTTTATGCAGGTGTAAAAATGTACTACTCACCCCCAAGCCATGATCTAAAATCAATGTCTTACCACTGAAAAATAAATCCGCATGCACAAAAGTCACCTCCCCCGATGCAGGCGCACGTACCACTGTCCCTGTTTTTGTAGCAATATCTATGCCATAATGTGGTCTACGCGGTTTACCATTTAATATTCTTTGACTGCCATAAACTCCAGAAATACGCCCTCTAACTGGCCAATCAAACCCTTCAGAAAAATAATTCATATCTAACAACTGCTGCCGCGCTTTGCGTACGGCAGCCCCCTCTAATTGAATACGTCTCAAATCTGCCTTACTAAACTGAGAAACTTTTGAAGCGGGCAAGCCATTAATACGCTGCACTGCATACTCACGTGACTGCACCGCAAAATAATGCTTCATAACCACACCCTGCTGCTCCACTTGTAAGCGCACTGTATCTGGTGCTTTTCTTGGCAACCCCAACATAAACCTGCCCCGCTCATCCAGCGGAACCTGATACGGCTTATCCTTAATATAAAAGGTCACTTGTGCATCAGGGGCAACCTTACCATGAACCACGCCACCCTCAATCCAGTTCCCACTCAACGACAATGCCCAACTAAAAGGGGCAAGGCACAGCAACCCTATTAAGCTTCTCCTTATGCACCACACCACCATAGACTTTATGCTCTGATTATACTTATCCATCACGCCTTAATTGGTCTCTGCATAAACTGCAACAACTGCCTCTGCACCTGCTGCTTATCCACTAAGCCAACCAGCTGCGCCATATCAACCACACCCTGCTGCCTACCACATGGATTGATCAACCTAAACGGCGACAAATCCATATCCACATTTAAACTCAACCCATGATAGGTTCCTTGCCGCTTACAACACAACCCCAAAGCAGCGATTTTACCCTGTGAAGTATAAACCCCAGGGGCACCAGCAAGTCGATCAGCATCAACAGAAAAAGTACGCAGCATATCAATCAATGCTTGCTCCAAATGCGCCACTAATGAACGAATGCCCACCTGTGCACGCATCAAATCAAACAACACGTACACTACCAACTGTCCTGGACCGTGATATGTAACAGAGCCCCCTCTATCAACATCTATAATCGGTATAGCACTCTCCTGCAAAATATGATGATGCTCGTTACGTCGCCCCACAGTAAAAACAGCATCATGCTCTACTACCCACAACTGATCAGCACTCAAAGAATCCCGATTCATCGTATAGTTACGCATTGCCTGCCAGCACTGCACATAATCCTGTCTGCCTTTATCTAACACTGCCCACTGCGGCATCGTCTGCTGCGCTAATTGGGACAATTGCTAATACGCCTCCTGCCCGCTCTGCCAACTATAATCTGGCAAGCGGCATAATCACGTTACTTAGACTTCAAAGGAGTCTCAAAGGATAGTAATTCCACCTCAAATATCAATAATCTATTAGGACCAATAGAAGGTGGAGCAGCCTCACCATACGCCAAGTTTGGCGGGATAACAAAACGATACTTTGATCCTGCAGACATTAACTGCAAGCCCTCAGTCCACCCTTTTATCACCTGATTCAATGCAAAAGTAGCGGGCTGCTTACGCTCATAGGACGAATCAAACACATCTTCGTTCACAAACGTCCCCTTATAGTGTACTGTCACTTGACTGCTTGGTACAGGCTTATCACCCTCTCCTTTACGGAGCACTTCATACTGTAAGCCACTAGCAGTAACTTGAACGCCCTTACGCACTTTATTTTTGGCAAGATAGGCCTCAGCCTCCTTTATATTTGCCGCTCCTTCCCGAGCAGCTTCCTGCTGCTGGCGCTGATCAACTGCCCTCTGTAGCGTTTGCATCACTTGGCGCAATTCATCTTGACTCAAGGCAGGTTTCTCGTCTTGCAAACTATCCTGTAATCCTTGCTTGAAGGCCTTAGTATCCAAATCTTCAGACGTCAAGCCTTGATTTTTTATGTTATTACCAAAGCCAAAACCAATACCATAACTTTGCTTAGCCTTCTGCGTTTTCAATTCAGCTGCGCCAGCCATACCTACTTGCAAAACAATTAGGCACAACACCCATTTATTCATAATCAAACCACCTTATAATTTATTTCCTTCTCGCAAAAAAGAGACTACCTCTATAAAAAGGATGCATTGTACCGTAGAACACCACCATATTAATGCTACTGAAACCATACAATAGCCATATGTTTCTAATCAAACCATACCAGTTTATCTTATACACCATACTAATCCTATTAACTGGATGCGCCCCCAGCAACTACCCCTACCCCAATGACCCTATAGATGATAACACCTTATATAGTGCATTCACACAACGCCCTAAACACTTAGACCCAGCACGCTCCTATAGCAGCAACGAATACATTTTTCTTGGGCAAATTGTAGAACCACCCTTGCAATACGAATACTATTCTTTCCCCTACACACTGACCCCTCTCACAGCATCAGCTATTCCGCAGCCATACACTACCATTGTTGAAGGCATTGAGCGCACTGCCTACGACATATCCATTAAACCAGGCATCTACTTTGCCCCACACCCTGCATTTTCTACCAAACATGAACTAACAGCTGCGGACTTTATCTATCAAATCAAACGCATAGCAGATCCTGCTGTCCAATCGCCGATACACGCCCTACTCAGTGAGCATATTCTTGGCTTTTCCACCTACTCCAAAGCAGTAGCAACAACACAAAAACCTGAACAAATCCTCGGTGTACAACTTTTAGATCGCTATAGCTACCGTATTATCCTAAAAGCGCCCTATCCCCAATTTGTCTATTGGTTAGCACTACCTTTCTTTGCTCCTATGCCCCCCGAAATCATCGCTTGGCACGACGCCCCCGAACGGGGCTCCAATCATGCTGGCATAGACTGGAACCCCATAGGAACAGGTCCCTACCAGATGACTAAAAACGATCCTAACCAAGAAATCATCTTAGAGCGTAATCCTCACTACCGCACCGTACCTGATCCCAAAAACCCGCGCAATCACCTGCCCTACATTGACAAAATCACATTCAAATTAGAGCCGGAAAACATCCCCTACTGGCAAAAATTCTTACAAGGATACTTTGATGCCTCTGGTATTGGTTCAGACCAATTTGACCAAGCCATCACCATTACACCCGAAGGAGACTTTGAACGCTCATCTACCCTAATTGAGCAAGGCATACAACTCAAAAAGACACCTGAACCCAGCATCTTCTACATGGGATTCAATATGTTAGACAGTACTATTGGTGGATACAGCCCTTCCCAAAAGGCGCTACGCCAAGCGATAGCGATTGCTGTGGACTATGAAGAAATGATTAGTATTTTTGCCAATGGTCGTGGTAGTGTTGCCCACAGCCCTATACCACCTGGCATCTATGGTCATACCACTGGCGCAAACGGCATAAACCCAATCACACACGACTGGATAGATGGACAAGCTGTGCGCAAACCTATCAGTGCTGCTCACGAACTCCTACGCAAAGCAGGCTATCCCAATGGTATTGACCCCAAAACGCAAAAGCCCCTCATCCTGCACTTTGACACCGCATCGACTGGTCCAGACTCCCGCGCACGCTTGACATGGCTACGCAAGCAATTTGACAAACTCAACATCCAACTTGTCATTCGTGCCACCGACTACAACCGCTTTCAAGAAAAAATGCAAACTGGCAACGCACAAATTTTTGAATGGGGTTGGAATGCAGACTATCCTGACCCTGAAAATTTCTTTTTCCTCCTGTATGGACCCAATGGAAAAGTCAAGCACCACGGCGTTAACAGTGCCAACTACATCAACCGTGACTTTGACGCACTATTTGAACAAATGCGACTCATACCCAACAGCGCACAACGCCTACAAATCATCCGAGAAATGACCCATATTGTGCGTCAAGATAGCCCATGGTTATGGGGTTTCAACCCACTCAGAATTGCGCTATACCATCAATGGCTCAGCAACATAAACCCAAACCCCATGGCGCATAACACCCTACAATACCGCCAACTACAACCTGAATTACGCGCCCAGTTGCGCACACGCTGGAATCAGCCAAAATTGCTACCACTAACCCTATTAACCCTCCTGCTACTACTCATAACTACCTATGCCATCATACGCTACCGCCAAAAACAAAACCACAAAATATCCACATGAAGCGCCTTAGCATCCACCCTCTAACACCACAGAATCGCCTGATACAGCAAACAGCTCGCCTATTAGAAGAGGGTGCTATCGCTGCCATACCAACTGACTCATGCTACGCATTAGTCACCCTATTAGGTAACCATGAAAACATGCGCCGCATCAGGCTCATTCGCGACCTTGACCAAGATCGCCTATTTACCCTACTCTGTCAAGACCTCTCCAACCTCTCTGTCTATGCCAAAGTAAGCAACTTTGCTTTCCGCCTCATTAAAAAATGTACCCCCGGTGCCTACACCTTCATTCTCCCTGCATCAAGCAAAGTGCCCAAAAACCACTTAGAGAATAAACGCAAAGAAATTGGGCTACGTATCCCCGACCACGCTACCACCCAAATGCTACTACAACAGCTCAATGCACCCCTACTCAGTGTATCCATCCGCTTAGACGAACACTACCACGAGCTCTCTGAAGCCGATGCTATTGAACAAGAAATAGGACATGCCATTGACGTCTTGCTTGACTGTGGAAATTGTGGCACACAGGAAACAACAATTATTCAGTTTGATAAAGACATCCCATCCATCATACGCCAAGGAAAAGGAGCTGTTCTATGGAACTGAGTGTATTACAAAAAATTGCCGTATTTGCACTCCCCGTTATATTTGCCATCACTGTGCACGAATATGCACATGGCTGGGCAGCCAATAAGCTCGGAGACCCAACCGCTAAACAGCAAGGACGACTCACACTCAACCCCATAGCTCACATAGACTGGATTGGCACAGTCATTCTACCCATCGTTCTCCTTACCCTCGGTGGCTTTTTATTTGGCTGGGCAAAGCCTGTACCAGTCAATGTACGCAACCTACACAAGCCACGTCAAGACATGGCACTTGTTGCCGCTGCTGGACCATTATCAAATGCCTTTATGGCAATCGGCTGGGCTTTCATGATTGCACCTTTGGGGCAATTTATACAAACCATGAACGACACCGTTGGCATCCTGCTCATTCTAATGGCGCAAGCAGGCATACTCATCAATGTTGTTTTAATGGTACTCAATTTACTACCCCTGCTGCCTTTAGACGGTGGGCGTATTCTCAGTGCCTTCTTGCCATACCATCTAGCAGCCCAATTTGCACGTTTAGAGCCTTATGGCTTCTTCATCCTACTTGCCCTGCTGGTTTCTGGCGCGCTCAACACTTTGCTCAGCACGCCGATTCAGTATTTTCTTTTCTTATTACGGTAGTCCACATGAAATTACATAAATGGCTCGCAGAGCAGGGCATTGCGTCCAGACGTGGTGCTGAAAAACTCATTGAAGAAGGCAAAATCAGTGTCAATAACAAACCTGCACATGTCGGCCAAATCATCACTCCAAACACAGATAAAGTACGCTACCTCAAGCGCGCTATACGCCCCCGACCTACTGCGCAACAAGTCATCCTATACCATAAACCAGACAATGAAATAGTCAGCCGAAATGACCCACAAGACAGACCAACTGTTTTTTCTCGGCTTCCCAGACCTAAAAATGGTCGCTGGATTAGCGTAGGGCGTTTAGACCTTAACACCAGTGGGCTGCTTCTATTCACTACCGATGGAGACTTAGCTAACTGGCTCATGCACCCCTCCTCTGCTATAGAACGTGAATACGCGGTACGCATACGCGGTGAACTTACTACCGAGCAACAACACAATCTCCTAAACGGCATTGACTTAGAAGACGGCAACTCCCGCTTTGACTCCATAGAATCACGCGGTGGCAACGGACATAATCACTGGTACCATATAACACTACACAGCGGACAAAACCGCATCATCCGCCGCCTCATTGAATCACAAAACACACAAGTATCCCGCTTAATTAGGGTGCGGTACGGCAAACTATGGCTACCCTCTTGGCTCAAACCTGGTCAATTTCAATTACTCAAAGAAAACGACATTGCCGCACTACAAACCAACCCAGAAAAGCCAACAACGCAATCTCCCCCTTCTGCGAAAACACAAAAGGTAAGCCGCGCCAAAAAAGAGTCAAAACACAGCAGTAGGAATACTGGAAGAGCACACAAAAAATAACAGTATAGTTTACTCACAAATAACTGGATTTTGTATGCTCTTAATGAGAATTTCTCCAATATAATATACGCCTCAATCATCGGATGGGCTGTAGCCAAGCGGTAAGGCAGCGGGTTTTGATCCCGTCATGCGTAGGTTCGAATCCTACCAGCCCAGCCATCGTATCTTACCCAGAGGCACTGTTTATTAAAATCAAGACCTCTATAACTTATACTCTATAATGTCTGACTACAGCATTTCTCTTTTTACTGGAACAGCGCACCCAGAATTTGCCAAAAACGTAGCCCAAAAATTGAACATCCCTCTTGGAAAAATAGACGTTGGCCGCTTTAGTGATGGTGAAGTCAGTGTTGAACTACAGCAATCTGTCAGGGGATTAGACGCTTACATTATCCAGCCTACCTGCCCACCCAATCCTTCAGAAAATCTGATGGAAATGCTAACCATTATTGACGCACTCAAACGTTCCTCTACCAAACGCATTAACGCTGTAATACCTTACTACGGCTATAGTCGCCAAGACAGAAGGCCATGGTCAATCCGCGCACCCATAACAGCCAAATTAGTAGCTGATATGCTCTCTGCTGCTGGAGCAGATAGAGTACTTACCGTGGACTTACATGCTGATCAAATACAGGGGTTCTTCAATATTCCCGTTGACAATATTTATGCCACACCCTTGTTTGTAGCAGACATACGCCAGAAGATGACCAACCCCATTGTGGTTTCACCAGATGTTGGCGGTGTACTCCGTGCACGCGCCTTAGCAAAAGTTGTTGGTGCAGACTTAGCCATCATTGACAAGCGCCGCCCTCAAAGCAACATGGCAGAAGTTATGCACATTATTGGTGATGTCAGCGGTAAAGACTGCATCATAGTTGATGATATGGTTGATACTGCGGGAACTTTATGCAAAGGCTGCGCTGCGCTGTTAGAACATGGAGCAACTTCTGTACGCGCCTACTGTACACATGCTGTTCTATCGGGCAAAGCTGCTGAAAACTTGCACGAATCAGACATCACTGAATTAGTGGTTACAGACACCATTCCATTAACCCCAGCTATCCAAGCCCTCAATAAAGTGCGCACCATCTCTATTACTTCTATGTTGGCAGAATCTATTCATAGAATACACGTAGAAGACTCGGTTCGCGCCGTGTACTCTTAACCACTCTCTATTGTTACAATGATTAGTTTAGCCCGCTATTGGATCATCCTTATTGCTATTAGCGTAGTTATTTGGCTAGCACTGCGCAATTCGGAAAATCCCCCCTCCTTCCTCAAAGTGTTTCTCCTTACCACAGCCGTTATGCTCGGAGGCATTGCCATCCTCTTTGGACTATCTGTATTGATGGGAACACCATTGCATTTCTAATACCCTATAATACAACGCTATGTCTAATGAACCGAACATAGTGATTAACGGCGTAGCCTTACAAAAAATTCAACGCTACATCAAGGAATACCAGATTACCACACTGGCAGGTCTGATGCTCGCCATTATCGGATTTTCTTATAATGTTTGGCGCTTTGAGCAGTCTGAGCATAATAATAATGTACGCACCGCTTGCTTTCAGATTAGCCAAGAATTAGCAAATTTAGAGCAGTTAATCTACAGTGGATACTACGACAACGACCTCAAAGCCGGTAGCCCACGTATTGGATGGGTAAAGGTGCGCTTAATTGTGGCGCTCAGTGACATTACCAACTCTAACATCCATAATAGCTCACTTGAACTGCTCAAAATATGGACCAACTCTTGGAATACCTATCACCTCAGCAGAGAACAAACAGATGCTTTAGTACATAAAATTGACGCTGTCCGCACAGTAATAAAGCACGAATTAGACACCATTTCTTAATTTCTGCCCTCAAGATATTTTTATTATGAACCTCTTTACTAAATTGCTCAGCACACTGTGCTTAATCTGCCTTAGTTATCAGACTTTGGCTGCTGATTTCCCAGACTCCGATCTGGATAAATTGGTCAAAAAAATACGCCACCACTACCCAGCACTACCCCAAGACTGGGTGCTTGCACAAATCCAGCAGGCACAATTTGCTAAGCGCACGATTGAGCTTATTAACAATCCCAGTGAAAAAAAATTGAACTGGACACAATACCGGAATATTTTTATTCAGCCTAAGCGCATCAATGCAGGCATCCATTTTTACAACAACAATAAGCACTATTTTATAGAGGCAGAGCAACTCTACAAAGTCAATCGCTGGACCATACTAAGTATTTTGGGTGTAGAAACCTACTATGGGCGCATACTTGGCAAAACCGCCGTTTTGGACGCACTGGTTACGTTATCTATTCACCCAGAATCCAAGCGACAGGCATTCTTTAGTGCACAGTTAGCCGATTTTCTGCTCTTAGTTAAACGTGGCAAACTGAACCTAAACGCTATTGGATCCTACGCTGGAGCTATTGGCATGGGACAGTTCATTCCAACCAGCATAAGACGCTGGGGCGTAGATGGTAGTAATGATGGTTCCATTGACCTTGTGACTAACAAAAAAGACGCAATTTTTAGCGTAGCAAACTATTTTCAAAAACACGGTTGGAAAGAAGGTGAACCCATTGCAAAACGCAGCACTCCTGCACACGGTGAACGCTTTGAAACCGACGACGGCGAAGAGTGGTGGCAACTGCACCATAATTTTGCAGTGATTAAGCGCTACAACCCAAGTAATTTGTACGCACTTGCGGTATATCAGCTATCCCAAGAACTAAAAATGGCAGCAATCAATCATGAGTAATAAGCCACGCCCTATAACCCTAAACGATGATAGGGCTCAAAGTCTTATCTAAATCGTGTAGCAGTGTTTTAAGCGTACCAGAATAGCCTTGCTGAAAGGTATAAGCCCTCCCTGAACGCTGCGCATAATACGTTGAGTTGGTCGCCAAGCGAATCAACTCCTGACTGAGCGCAATCTCATCATGGACAATATGCAGTGCATCCTCTGTGATAGCCTGCTCAAAGAGTGCTTGCAAATTGGCATAATTTCTACCACTTAAAACAGGCTTTCCAAATGCAGCAGGCTCAATAATATTATGCCCACCAAAAGGTATCAAACTCCCTCCAACAAAGGCAACATGTGCCATCGCATAGCAGCGCAACAACACACCGTAGGCATCCACCACTACGACATCTATCGTAGATACCACTTCCCCCAACTGTTGCCAATCGCCAACCTCCGACAACAAAACTACTGTAAGGCCTTGACTTTTCAGATCACCTACTAAGCCGAAGGCACTGTCTAACTGGCGAGGAACGCAGAATAATAGTGGCTTATCAACTTTCTGCGCTAAATACCTATGTGCCATACCTAATATAGACTGCTCACCATCATGCACACTGCCCGCTGTCCATACAAAACGCCCTGCACTATACTGGTTGCACCACTGGCTACCCTCCTCCAGCAACTCAGGCATTTCTGGCATATCAAATTTAAGGTTACCCGCAGCTTTGATATTTTGTGAATCCACCCCTAACTGCTGTAAGCGCGTTCTATCTTGTTGCGATTGGGGATAAAATGCAGCTACACGCTGCAACGAGGGAGCAAACAAAGCGCGAAAACATTTATAGCGACGAAAAGATTGCTGCTTCATCCGCACATTGACCATCCACACAGGAACACTGTGCTGCCAGCACTGATGCAACAAAACAGGCCATATCTCTGTCTCTACAATAAGCAGCCTCTGGGGCTTCAAGGCACGTATAAAGCGGCGCATTGTCCAAGCATAATCTAAAGGCAAAATGAGAACAGATACATTATCTGATTCTAATGACATTGCCTCTACATAGCCACCTATAGCTGTACAGGTTATCACCACGGATTGCTGAGGGTGATGCTTGCTAATATGCTGTACTAAGGGTTTTATAGAGCGCACCTCACCAAGCGACAGCGCGTGTATCCATATGCTATTGGGTGCAATAGGCGTACGAATTGAGCCCCACAACCCATGCCAAGGATATTGGTAATTAGCTTGCCGAAAGCGCCGACTGCGACTCCATGCTTCCAGCAGGAACACAGGCAGTGCGATGTAACTGAGGATGCTATAGAAAATCAAAACGGCATGAGATGTTCTAACTGCCTCAAGGTTTGGGCATTCACTTCTCCAGTAATGCTGAGCCCATGTGCTTGCTGAAAACCACGAATAGCGCGACGGGTATTTTTACCAATAATACCATCTACAACACCAGAATCATGCCCTAAAGCATTCAGTCTCTTTTGTAAGAGGCGTATAGCGGAACGCTGTAATGTCTGAGGTCTTATGCTCTCCGATGCGCCTACTGATATAGAGGCATAGCGTTGCGCTATTTGCATTTCTATTTGATGTGCTAATAAGCCAACCGCAATTGCTTTTTTAATGGATTTTTGCCAGTTTAGCAAAATAAAAAAATTATCATGCAACAGAAACAGCCGATCTTCCTCGCTGCGATATAAAGAGGACTTTAATAGGCTACTCCTATACTTCAATCCATCTGAAGTCCTGACAGATCGCACACCCATGTCGTACCACCTTTTGACTGGAAGTGTGATATCTAATCCTATTTGGTGCCACTGTGAAAATTTTTCGAGAACAACAACGCGCTCACCCCACACTAAATTAGGCTGCCAACCACTCTTATCCAAATAATTTGCTATTGTATGAAAAACATCTGCTTGACTTCCCCATAAGTCAACACGCCCATCTCTATCCCCATCTTTGCTATAGCGGTTAATATTTTGTGGGGAAAACTGCACTTGCGACACGTTACCCGTTAACGAAGAGCGTACGGTTCTCCAATCATAATGATTCTGCTGGATAAACTTAAACAGCTCTGCCACTTGCTGTTCGTAATACGTTCTGCGATTTGGGTTTATATAAGCCCAAGACAATAACGTTTCCACCGCATTAGAGAATCCAACATACCGCCCTGCTTCGCTCCCTAACCCCCAAATAGCTAAAACAGCAGCAATTGACACATCATATTCCCTATGGATAGAAGCAAACAAAGCACGATGTTCGCTATATGTAGATAGTATTTTATTGACAAGGCGATTACTCACTTTCCTCTTTAGGTATTGTTCTACCGTCAAACTACTCTCCTCTATTTGGGCAGCATTACCTTCGAGTCCTTTCCTTAACCGTACGTGTTCAAGCATGCTAGCTACATTATCTTCATTCACACCTGCTCGCCTTAAATCACCTGCAAACGCACCGACATACTCCTTGAATGACTGCGCAGCAGCAGGTAGCGCTAAACCCGCTACACAACATACTATAAACAGAGTCTGAGCAAATTTAGAATATTTATACAAAAGCAAATATAGACAGCTCACTATATCAAACCCTATAAAATCCTATTTAGAAAGTATATTGGGATACCAAGATGCCAGCGCAGTATAAAGATACTGCTTAGCTTGATTTGGCTCATTCTGCTCAAATGCCAGCGCCAAGGATAACGGCAACCACTGCATAACATGCTGACTGTCTTTTTGTAACATCCGCAGTGTTTCCTCTGCCAGACCTATTAAGCCTGCCTGTATAGCCAAGCATATACATAACTGCCTATAGGTAATAACACACTGTGTGTCTTGTACATTTACCGCACGTTCCACCCACTGCAACACCTTGTGTGGATCACTGATAGGCACACGCATTAGCAACTCTAATAGGCGGCTATCTTTACTCCGCTTCCATGCTAATTGAATCAGCGCTACATAATCTTTTTCCCATTGAAGATTAGTACCCTTATCCACAGCAACCTGCAACACTTCCAAGTCATAATGTAAGGAACTATCACACTCTTTCCACACCCTATCTAACTCAGCTGCTGTATTAGCCACATTCATTTTTTGCTTCAATACTGCTGCACTCAAAGACCGCTTTTCTGCTTTTGGAACCCGTATTTGCGTATCTTTAAGCACGCGTTCTAACGCACTCCACCGCTCTCCTTCTTTAAGCAACCGTGACAGTAGCCGCC
The DNA here is from genome assembly GCA_965219665.1 of Gammaproteobacteria bacterium. GTDB lineage: Bacteria > Pseudomonadota > Gammaproteobacteria > CAKMZV01 > CAKMZV01 > CBDCOD01. The sequence goes on from CBDCOD010000021.1 coordinate 111,113, forward strand.
ACGCGGATACAGAGGCACTGCCTCTTTCTAATAGCAAGGTGGTGATTTGTAGCGCCGGCTCTATTGCTTTATGCTGCTCTAAACAGAGTGCCTCAACCAACTGGATAATCTCTTTAGAATGCACATGCTGCTTCAGTGCCTGATGTATCTTCTTTTCGCGCTCTACAAACTGGCCTTGTTGCTGCTTTATCCATGCTTGCAGCAAAATAGACGGCAAGGCAAAAGTTCCCTTCTGTAAGGTCTGCAATTCTTTATCAGCATCCATCAACTCACCATTGAGATAACGCACTAAGCAATTTGTAAATACACGCGCATGCCTTTGTGAGCGATCACTCAAATAGTTATGTCGCCATACTATAGGGTAACTGATAATTTTCCACATAACCCCAAGTATGCCCAAGCCTACTAATAGCGCAACGGTTAAAGTACCTAATGTACTTTCCAGCTGCCATTGCCCCCAACGAACCTGTATGTATCCAAAATCACCAATAAATACAAACAGTGCCAGCAAAGCCACCACGACCGTGGCAATCAAAACCAAAAATTGCATTATTGACCTCTCTCTTGCATAACGCGCTGCAATACCTTCCTTACTTCTACTAAATTAGGATGCGTGCCTACGCTCTCTACATGCTCTAACTTAGACAATACTGGACGCATTTTTTCGTGCCAATTGGGTTGGTTATCACGCACCCAGACCCGTAAATCAGACGCTTGCTGACGTACCAGCTTCCAATCATGCGCCCAAACTCGTAGTTTAAGCAGCTCTAAATGCAGCTGCACCCAATGCACACGCTGAGAGCTATCAAACACCTGTAGCGGGCTCATTGGCTCTATTTTTTGTACTGCAACCAGCTGAGATAAACGCTGCTTAATTATTGCCATAATAGGCTGATGTGTTTGAACAGGCAAGGCTGCTGCTTCGGGCTCCTTCTGCTCAGCCTGAAGTAATAATGAAAGCTGCTCTATCTCTGATACCAGCTGCTCCGTATCAATATGTGAGACAGTGGCAAATATGCTTCTAAAATCCTGTAATGCGGCCAGCACTTCTGCAACACCATCCATAGTCTTTAGCATATCTTCCACAACAGATAATTGCCGATCTATATGCAAAGGGGAATAATCAAAAACTAATTGCTGCTCAATCAAATGCAGGTGATTATCAACCAACAGCAGTAAACGGCTTGGCTGCAACTGGCGCTGCGCAATACGCTCTACACTATTATATAAATGCTTATAGCGTTTTTCATGCATCTGGCGCACATCCTCAACAGCTACAGTCAGATTTTTTTGCTGTTGTATGACCTTCTCATGCTCGCTTTTGCGTAACTGCTCTAAAGCTGTAACCTGTTTCTTCAAACGTTCATTATCACTGCGCAGCACTGCAATAGGCTCTAATACTGACTGAAAGACATTCTGTCCAATAGGTGACAGCACTAATCCAGTAACGGTAAGAACCACTGATACAATCACAACAAACAACCATAGCCACGGACTGCGCCATATTACAAAACCTCGCTTAACAGGCTGCGCTTGTTTCGCAGATGCTGCACTGCTTTGGGTCACGGAGTCTCTGCGGTGCTGTCTATTAGCGTGTTTAGGCTTACCATCTGTACTATCTGGCAATTTATCTAATTTATCTTTGGGGTTATTCATAGACTGTATTTTAGGCATAATCCTTAATTATACTCTTCAATCCTACACTACTGCTTTGCACTGCAACAATACAGTTATGCCATCCACACAAAGTAGCATACGTACCTATGCGCTGGCTTAAAGCAACGGCAATACTCTGTTGCTTGAGCGCAGATACATAAGAGGCTTGCTCCTCTAAAATATCCACTATTTCCGCATTTGCCATAATAACAAAATGCTCCCCTCTCGCCTGCAAAAACAACTCTAACATAGCCTCATCAACCGGATGAGCTATCCGCTTATAGACCACACATTCCTTTACAATCGCTCCACGCTGCTGCAATGTTTGACGTAAGATATTTCTCCCATCATTCCCCTTAATAAGACAAATTCTCTTATGCTGAACTTGTTTCAAAATAGGCAGCTCCAACAAAGACTCTGACCTATACGGGGCAGGTGGGTATGCAACAGGCTCTACCCCAGCACACTGCAATGCTTGATACGTAGCAGAACCGATGGCTAAGGCAGGTATATCCTTCTTTACACCGTAGCGTACTGCATTCACTGATGTATAGATACACAAGTCACAATGCAACTGATTTATTGGGATTTCATTCGTGGCTACAATAGCCTGCAACGGGCATACATAGGTCTGTATGCCTGCTTGCTGGAGTGCGACAACCAAAGCGCCATTCTGACGTTCAGGGCGTGTAACCAATACGTGCTTCATGCTAAAAATTGTTGAGCACCTTGCGCCAACAGATCTTCTGCTACTGCTACACCTATCTGCTCACTATGAGCCGCATCACCCGTCACCGATGCTTCTAACATCTGAGTACCATCTTCTGAACCAACACGCGCATATAACTGTAACTGCTCACCCTCCAAAACACTAAAAATAGCAATCGGCGTTTCACAGCCGCCCATTAAGCGCTGATTACACGCACGTTCACAAGCAATCCGCACGGCAGTTTCTCGATGATGCAGTGGTGCTAATAACAATGCCAGCTCTGATCTATCACTTAAATGCTCTATCCCAACTGCACCCTGCGCAACAGCTGGCAAACAGATATGCGCGGATAGCACCTGTCTAATCCTATGGTGCAATTCTAAACGCTCTAAACCAGCGACTGCCAAAATAATGGCATCCAAAGCACCATCCTCTAATTTTTGCAAACGCGTTCCGACATTACCACGCAAGGGCTTACACTGTAAATCAGGACGATAGCGCAACAATTGGCTTTTTCTTCTCAAACTGGAAGTACCGACAACAGCACCTGCAGGGAGATTTGCTATCGCATCGTACTGATTAGAGACGAATGCATCGAAAGGACTCGCGCGCTCTAACAGGGTTGATATGGTAAAACCTGCTGGCAGTTGGGCGGGGACATCTTTCATAGAGTGCACTGCAATATCTGCCACCCCCTGCTCCATTGCCTGCTCTAAATTTTTGGTGAATAGCCCCTTACCACCAATTTTAGACAAACTCTTATCTAATATTTCATCACCGCGTGTAGATAGCGGCACTAACTCTACCTTTAACTCAGGATAATAACTGGTCAGCAATTTTTGCACCCAACGCGCTTGCCATAAAGCCAATGGGCTTTTACGGGTTGCAATTTTTATTTTTTCTAACATATATGTAATGATTAATTGATTTTGATAGACAAATTCTAATTATGCGCATGTTCTTCTCAGGTTGAGCACGAAATAGCAGGAAGCAATCGCTATAAACACGGCACTAAATATAGAAAAGCACCATAAAACAACCGTTGACGAAAAATAGAACAATAAGAGCATAATAAGTACCCTGACAACAAAATAAATCGTGCCAAACACCAATGCAATATCTTGCCAAGCATACACTACCGGTATTGGTGAGAGCGGGCTACAAACAATGGTCATAAAAACCCAAGGCAGTAAACTGAGAGCAGTTGCATCCACGGCTACCCATTCTTCCCCCAATAGAAATGCAAAAAAACCATTATGTAATAGAAGAACTGTAAGGGCAAACAAAGGAGTAATCACTAAAATTATCATACCAACTGCCTTCATCAGGTATGTAACCGCATCGTTGTGTTGCGCACCACCTTCTTTTTTCGCAGCTAACTTCCTAATCATCACATTGCTGATAGCTGTGCTGAATACGGAAGCGGGGGCAAATAGCACTCTATAACTTAGCGCGTAAATACCAGCAGTTTCTAAACTACTGAGCAAACCCAAAAACCATAAGGGCATCTCTTTGCCTGCAATATTAATGAGGGTTGTAGGCAACTGAAATTTGATAAATTTTTGGTGCTTGGTAAGGATTGCATTAACCACCTGCCGCTTTATTTTGATAAAAGAAAATCTAAAATATTTTACAACCATAATCACCGCAGGAGTAGTTGATACAGCCAGCGCAATACATAAAACAATAAAACTATCTGTAAGCCATACAAAAGACACTGCTGCTATTAGAAACACAGTCTGCTTTAGAACATTGGCTAATGCCATATACTTATACTGATCCAATGAATGCAAATAACTCATAGATAATTTTTCAATAACAATGCCGCCCAGCATGAATAGCGTCAATAAGCCCGATACTATAGACAAAGGGTTTACCTGAAAGGTTAAATCATCTATGATGATGACGCTGAGCGCTAAGAAGCAAACCGCAGCCAGAAGGCATAGAACCACCTCTATCAGCCATATTTTATGCTTCAGAGGCTTCGTGATGATAATAGCACTGTCCAAGCACATCAAAATAACAACAGCACTCACACCTGCTATGCTCAGCAAGTAGGAAAACAGCCCAAAATCTGTAGGGCTATATAAGCGGGTAATAAGCGGAAAAGATAAGAGAGCAATAACTTGCGAGGTCCCCAAACCCACACTCAAAATAGTTGCGTTTTTAAGCGCAGGAGACAACCAGTAGCGGCGCATGAATGACTTCATAACAAGAATATAACCGTCGCGCTTCTCAAAATCATTACATTAACAACTTTATCCTATTCACTGCACTAAATCTTCATTCAAAATGTGCATTCTATACCGCATAAACGCCACCTCTTCGTGTGTCTGCCTGATTTACACTGCAACACCACAAATGAACTTTTCAAGCCTAATCGCTATGGGATAGTCCTGCGCTGGTATCACTAAAACAAGTGATTTTGTGCCCATCTGCCACCTCCCCTACGATAGTCCTGTGCATACCGATAAAGTTATGAGAGCCTATGGATGCCCTATGCGCAATAGTCGTATTCATGCCAATAAAGTTTTCATTCTGTATGCGGGTGTTCCCGCCTATGGACACACCCGCAGCAATAATGTTCTTACGCCCTATCTGCACAGCATGGGCAATATAGGCGTTCGCGTCTATGCAGGTTTCATCTCCTATAACAGTGTCAATACCCAAGCAGCCTTTATCTATGTTGCACAATCTACCAATACTAACATAGTGCCCAATGCGCAAAAAACCATAAAATGCAATCACCTGATTTTTACCGTGTGGACAATCAACTATAAAGCCACTACCGCCAATCGCAGCGTTTTCGCCAATGTGGCAGTACTGACCGACAACCGATCCCCTCAAAATAGCCGCACCCGCAGCAATAGTTGTATGCGCCCCAATCTGAACGCCGCACTCATCTATGTGAGCAGAAGGATGGATAGTAGCACTATCAGCAATCACATTAGGCGCATAGACCTGCTGCTGAGACCAGACGGTGTACAATTGATAAAATAATGCCTTAGGCTCCTCAACAGAAATGCATCTACCATCTGTATGAGGGATATTGTCGGGAACCAGAATGCAAACAAAATTATTCTTCAACAAAAAACGCTGCACAAAAGAGGCTGAACCCGCATATCCTATAGCACCCTCAGCATCAGAGGCATAGTCTGCAAAGACTTTAATATCAACATCCTTGTCTATTGAACATTGAGCACCCGATAAACGAATCAATTCAGATAATAGCATTATGTATGTTATTCAAGGCTTATGTATAGCAAAATCGTTGCAGTAGGTTTACGCAATATGAACAAAATAAACAGCTGAAAAAGCATATTCTATATCAATATAAACACGCACTTTGAGTAAAGATTTAACCCAGTCAAAAGGATAAAACCGTCCATGCAATAGTCTTATAGTTATTATGCTACATTATAGAGCACTGCTTGTATATGTTTAACCCCGACTAAACAAAGTCAAACGCTTCCCATCTCCTATATTTCTGGCTACTGACTGATCCATGCCAATGAAATTATCAGAACCTACGCATATATCATTGGAAAGTACGGCGTTCAATCCAATAAAATTTTTATCTGCTATGGCGACAAATCCACCAATAGTTACCCCAGCTGCAAGTATATTTTTGCGCCCCATGCGAACACCATGCCCAATATGAATCATTGCGTCTAACTTCGTTTCGTCACCAATCACAGTATCCACACCCAAAAAGCCCTTATCTATGTTGCACTGCCTACCAATTGTTACATAATCACCAATGCGCACTAATCCATCATGCGGCACTACCGTATTTCTATCGTCTAAATATTTCAACATAAATCCATCTCCACCGATAGTAGAATGTGCGCCAATATAGCAATGCTGACCTATAACCGTACCCCTTGAAATAACAGCGCCTGCTGCAATAGTTGTGTGTGCCCCAATCTGAACCCCACAATCATCCAAAACAGCGGAAGGGTGTATAACTGCACTGTCGGCAATGCAATTATTGGCATAAGTTTGATGCGCATGCCATGCAAGGTATAACCGATAAAAAACATCCTCGGGGTCTTTAACAGGGATACACCTATCATCTTTTTTAGGCAAATCTTTGGGCGTGAGAATGCAAACAAAATTGTCCTTGCCTAACACACGCCGCATAAAGGTCGCAGAGCCTATATAACCGATAGCCCCTTCAACATCAGCTTTATAACTTGCAAAGGCCTTTATATCCGGGTCAAAGCCTGCTTCAAGATTCAACTCAATTTTTGACAAACAAAGGAGTTCAGATAATAGCATACATATGTAATCTATCGTTTATGTCTAGTAAGCGAAATTAAGTCAATCACCGTATCATGCACTACCTTCTGTAGCGGGCGTGCAACCATTGCATCCGCACCAACACAGCAACGGCAATTCATGCAGAATATTCTGCCTTACCAATTAACATATCAACCAATAATAATAGCCAGAATTGATGCGCCATTTCTATGTGATTATAGGCTTTAGAATCTACCCAAAAATTAATGCCATCTTTATTGGTTTTCTTAGTAGGGTTATCCTCTGCCATTCCAGTCAAAGTCAGTAAAGAGCGGTTATTATTCTTACACCACTGCGCTGCATTGACTATATTAGGTGAGCGCCCAGAGGATGAAATCAAAATAACAAAGTCTTGTGCATCAGCGTAACTATGTAAGGCTTTTTCAATCCAACGCTCATACCCAAAATCGTTGGCATAACAGGTAATCAAATCTGCTTCATTAAAGCAGGTTGCTTTTATCTGTGCATTCTTAGTCAAATCTACCGAAACATGAGACGCAATAGCAGCACTACCCCCATTACCCGCTATAATCGTCTTACCAGCATTCTTTTGTGTGTTTTCTATGAGCGCCTTCGCTTGCATGAGGCTGTCAAACACTACCGCATCCCAGTTGATAAGCGACTGAAAATCTTTTATATACTGCTTAACAAATGCATCCATAATGTTTTTTCCTTATGTAAGAATTGATTTAATAGTACGAATAAAATCCACCGTATTAACCGCTGATTTATTCCCAATAATTTGGGCTTTTAAGCCTGCATAAATATTACCCAAAAAAGAAGTCAAATGTACATCTGCTGCCAAGTGGTTTAAGACAGCAGTAATTGCAAAGTACGCATCACCTGCGCCAGTAGTATCCACCGTTTCCGAGAAAAAAGTGGGCGTCACAAGCCAATCTTTTTCCCCTGAGCCCCATACTGTTAAACTGCCCTGTGCACCTAAGGTAGTAGTAAACACCTCCATTTTATGCTCATGCAGCGCTTCCTGCGCCAAATGCACAACCTCTTTATAGCGGCTGTGCATTCCAAGCCGCAGCTCTTTTTCATCAATACACAAATAATCAAACCGTTTATGCTTCTTAAAAACATTGAAGCCGAAGTTACTGGAGTTGGTTTGCACATTCAGGGCCAACTTACTAGGCAATTTTGCTACAGCCTCTAAAACTGCTCCTTCAAACAAGCCATGCCCAAAATCGGCGGCTATGGTTAAATCATTGGCAGCGGCTAGTCTATTCTGCAACGTTATATAATCGGTCATATCTTGCCGCATCCAATCTGCATTATTGATGTTAGTAATTTCAAACAATCTTTGAGATTTGAACGGCTGGATATAGCGTGTTTTTCTTGGCGTTGCCGCCTGTGTAACATATTCATATAGTGTAAGGTGCCTCTCTTCTTTCACCCCACTGATTAATGACTGTGTTAGCGGCTCATTGCCATGCGGCATCAACAAAGATACCTGACACCCGAGCGCCGCCAGATGCTTAGCAATGGCAATAGTGCCGCCCGTATAATTTTCTTCGCGGATAAATTCAGCAGATACAGAGGGGCTTTTGCTGGAAAGGGCCAAAGGGTTACAGAAAATATAAGTATCTATTATCGGCTCGCCTATAACCAATACTTTTAATCCTTGAGTTTTTTGGATTGTTTGCTCAATTTGAGCAATAGAAAAACGAGCATTGAGTGTGTCTATAGTCCGCTGTTGATCATCACTCCATGCGCTGAAAAATGTATTTAATAAACGGGTAGAACTATCTGTTTCATCTGCGGTAAAAACAAGCGAGCCACCATGCGCATTAACTGCCGCCTCCTCTGAGTAAATGCCACCTGTAATATCTTTGCCCTTATCTTTGTACTCCTCGCCTTTAACATAGAAATGGGGCTGTATTGCTTTTATAGCAGGTATTGCGGTCGGTGCATCATTGATGAATACATGGTCAACCATTTCTAAAGCCGCCAGCATTGCTGCACGTTTTTCTGCTGGATTATGTGGTCTATGCGGCCCTTTATTAACATACTGATCCGCGGTAATAGAGACTACTAATATATCGCCCAATGCTTTGGCAGAGTTTAGATGCAATAAATGGCCATAGTGCAATAAATCATATACCCCATGACAGTGAACTATTGTCTTATCCACATTGTTCTGGCGGATGGTAGGCAACAGTTTTTCAGGCAAAATTTTCACGGAACCACTAACCTAAATATTTGAACCAATCCTGAGTAGCTTCAGCAATAGATTTTTCATTCCATACTGGGGCATCTTTCCAATAGTCTATATTGGCTAACAATTTCTCTATGCCTTGCTCAATATTAATCTTAGCATTCCAACCTAACACGTTCTGAATCACAGTCGTATCAGCAAAAGTACAGTCTGGTTCGCCAGGGCGCTTAGGAATATGTATTTTTTCCCCACCCAATAGCGTTACTATTTGATTGATACTGACGGTTTGCCCACTACCCACATTCATAATCTGTTGCCTGGCATCACTATACGCTGCTTTGATGAAAGCATTCGCCACATCTGTGACATAGGTAAAGTCCCGTGTTTGTTCACCATCTCCAACTACGGTAAGCGCTTCACCTGCTAATTTTTGTGCCAAAAACACACCAAACACTGCCCCATAAGTGCCTGAGGTGCGTGACCGTGTCCCATATACGTTAAACAAGCGCAAAGAGAGTACCGGTAACTTATAAACCTGCCCCCAATGCATGACTAATTCTTCCCCAAGACGCTTAGTTAAAGCATAGGGATATTGCGCTCTAATCTCAGCTGTTTCTGGGGTTGGAAATGCATCAGGAATCCCATAGCATGATGAAGACGCGGCATATACCAACTTCTTAACCCCAAATTGTCTAACAGCTTGCAAAACATGAAAAGTGCCATTAACATTAGCTTGATAGTAAGCATCGGGATGATTTATTGAGGGGACTATATCTGCTAATGCAGCAACATGAAAAACGTAATCAACACCTGCAAAAGCCTGTTGCCATTCGCCAGAGTGGGCTATATCCGTTTTAATAAACTCTACCTTTCCCTTAAGTGCTTCAATATTCTGTATTCTACCAGTACTTAAATTGTCTATTACCACCACCTGATGCCCCTTTTCAAGCAGTTGCTCTACAATGTGCGACCCTATAAAGCCAGCACCGCCAGTTACAATACATTTACTCATAATCTATCCCATTCAATAATCTTATCACAAACATAATCTATCTCCTCTTGCAGCAGATAGTCTGCAATCGGCAAACTCAGTATCTGTTGAGAGAATAACTCTGCATTAGGAAAATCTCCTAATTGATAACCCAAATATTTGGCACTGTTCAGGCAGTGAATAGGGATTGGATAATGTACTTTAGTATCAATACCCTGCTCCTTCAAATACTGCTGCAAGGCATCCCTTCTATCGGTTTTAATCACAAAAGTGTGAAACACAGCGCGCATGCCTGATGGCTCTGAGGGCGGCAACTCTATAGAGCGCATACTGCTCAGACGCTCTATATATCTCTGAGCATGCAATCGCCTTTGGGTAATTATACGCTCTATATCTGGCAGTAGTTCCTGTACAAAGGCTGCCTGTAGTGCATCCAAGCGCATGTTATGACTCCAAAACTCGCACTGATCGCGACTAGAGTGTCCATGCGTGCGTGCCATACGACAATAATCTGCTATTGCTTGATTGTTTGTAGCGATAAAGCCACCATCACCAATGCAGCCCAAATTTTTAAGTGGGTGCAAACTAAAGCAGCCTGTAGTGCCCAACGTCCCAATTTTTTTATGGCTGTATTCGGCACCAATAGATTGTGCAGCATCTTCAATAATAGGAATACCTGCTTGCTGAGCAATATCGTAAATCAACTCCATATTGGCTGGTCGACCCGTTAAATGCACCACTATGATAGCCTTAGTATGTGCGCTTAGCTGTACAGATATTTGCGATGCGTCTATATTTAAATCGGTGCCCACGTCCACTAATACTGGCTTTGCCCCAGTTAAGCATATAGAAGACACGCTGGCAAGATACGAGTTCGGGGTTGTTATAACTTCGTCGCCTGCACCTATACCTAAGGCTTTCATGCTTAAATATAAGGCATCAGTACCACTACCAACCCCAATAACCTCTCGACACCCCAAATAGCGAGCTGCTGCTTGCTCTAAGTGTTCAACCTCTTCACCCAGTATAAATTGACCATGTCCCAGCACGCGCTTGGTAGCAGCCAAAATCTGTTGTTCATAAGGCCTATATTGCCGTACAAAATCCACATAGGGCACCGTGGATACCGCCATTATTTCAGTCCTATCTCTTGCATTTTCTTTATGTTAAAATACCTTGAGTTACTCATTGAATCTACTAATCGTCCATCTTGTAACGCAGCGGCCAAATCTTTAATAGCTTGCTCAATAGAGAATTCTGAGTTAAAGCCCAACTCCGTTTGAATTTTTTGGGAGGAAATATGATAGGAACGATTATCATCTGTGGGCACTACTTCTTGCTTAACATGTTCCCCCACTACTGAGCAGACCATATCGGCTAATTTTTGCACGGTGTGATTTTCAAACCCTATATTATAAATTTGCCCATTAACCTTAGCAGTAGGGGCTTCTATCAATAAATCTATCGCCCTCACCTGATCTTCTATGTGTAAATTCGGTCGCTTTTGGGAACCGCCAAATATTTTAACCGTGCCGGTATTAACTGCATGATTGGTCAAAATATTGACAATGACATCTAAACGCTGTCTTGGACCATAGCCGCAAATTGTAGCAGGACGATACGATACCACAGTAAAATCATCGTCTTGGTAACCATTGAGTATATCCTCACACAGAGCCTTAAATTTAGAATAATCCGTCAAGGGCTCCAAAGGCAAATCCTCAGTAACATGCTGCTCTTCCTTAATACCATAAACGCTTGATGAAGACGCATATATAAAGCGTTTTACGCCCTGACGTTTTGCAATTTGAACCATTGGCTCAAAAGCATCATAGTTGATAGAGCGACCTAAATCTGGATTAAGATCAAAACTAGGATCATTAGATATACACGCAAGGTGAATAACCACGTCATGACCCTGAATGCCTTCTTCTAATAGTGCCTGATTACGTATATCTCCTTGTCTAACCTTTAAGTTAGCATGATTAGGCAACACATCCGCTCCATAGATGAGCAAATCAAATACCGTAATATTATGCCCTTTCTCCAATAAATAGGGCACCAATCTGGAGCCGACATAGCCTGCCCCTCCTGTAATAAGAATGTTATGTTTTTTCATAAAATGTAATTAGTCGCTTTATGTTGTTTTTCATTAATAACCGCTTTACGGAATTAACAGCAACAGGGTTGTAGTGCAGATTACCCTGTTTTGATCCTTTGTAACCAATGATGGGAACGTACCTTTTAAGCAAACGATAGCAAAAATGGTTCTCATTTATCAATACTATAAGACCCTGTTCTATATAGTCAAAAACTTTATTTGCCATAGCATAAGGCTCCTTAATTATAAATGCATTGAATTCAATAAGGACACCAATGTTATGCTGCCTGCATAACTTTATGTATTCAGCGTATGGCAGCCTCCCTAAACAAGTCAATTGTCCCTGTTTTTCTAGTGCTTTGGCTTTGGCGTAACTGGGGAGCCGTTCAAGTGATTTACGCGCAGCACACACTGTCAACTGCGCCTGCAGATTCACGTTGAGCAGATGCACTATGGGCTTGAGCATACTCTCATGTAAGCCCCCTCCGTAAATCATTTTTTGTAAACCGGACTGCTTAAATAACTGAGCATTTTTCTCTTGCGATAGCACAGTTTCTGGATATTCCGGAAAGAAAAGAATTTGTTTTATTTTTACGCCTTTCTTCTTGAGCAATTGCCACTCTAAACTGCGAGAACACACCGCAGGGGCTCTTGCTACACACCACTCCTCTATCCACAACTTAACAGAAGAGGATTGAAGGGGGGAGTCAGTGTAGGCCAATAAAACATCGTAACTATCCAAAATCCAGCGTCTATGCCCCGCAACAGACAGCATAAACGCCATGCTATATCTGCCGTTATAAAGAGAGAGGTGTATGCACGGCTCATTCACAAGCATCCGGATTGCCTGCAGTCTGCCGTTCATCTGATGCAGTTCAAATAGCGGGTGGCTGTAATTGAGTAATTCTAAATGCCTTTGAGCATTTAACCACAAAAATTTAACGCGAACACCCTCTCGGTTCAGCGCTTTACTTAATTTAATTACACGTGCAATCCCCGTATTTTCTACATAAAAACATATCTCCTCTAGTTTTTTGCTAGCAGGGGTATTGGTTTTTTTGGTCTTGATTCTTCCATATAAGCCCCCTATAAAAAACAGCACTATACGGAAAATTGCCGCAATATCAGTGACCAACCTTCTTGATGTTCCTGGCTTTATTAGCATATTTTAGAAAATCTGCCCGCACTAGTGGGAATATCCCTTTACACTGCCAGTAATATATTCTAATTCTTGATCACTTAAATCGGGGTTCATGGGTAAGGACAGCACTTCGTTAGCGGCACGCTCAGACTCAGGGAAATCACCCTTGCTGTACCCTAAATAGGCAAAGCATTCCTGTAAGTGCAAAGGCTTTGGGTAGTGCACCGCAAATGGTATGCCTTGTGACTGCAAATGCTGTTGTAACGCACTTCTATCCGCGCAACGGATGGTATATTGAGCCCACACACTCGTCCTATCCTCTGCAATAGTGGGCGTTTGGATATACTCTAAGTGCTGTAAATTGTCTGAATAATGCTGTGCAACCCTTTGCCGCTTGCTAATATCCTGTGCATAATGCCTTAATTTAACTCTCAAAATAGCAGCTTGTAAGGTATCCATACGCGCACACAACCCAATGTGGCTATGCTGATAGCGTTCAGATTGCCCGTGGGCGCGTAAACATTTGATTTGAGCAGCAAGTATGGGATTTTGCGTAAATACCGCCCCGCCGTCCCCAAAGCACCCTAATGGCTTAGCAGGAAAAAAACTGGTGATGCTGATATGACCCAACGCACTATCGCTCATATTTTTATAGGTTGACCCAAAACTTTGCGCCCCATCAACAATGACGGACAAACCATGCTTATGAGCAATAGTAGATATAGCATCCATATTTGCAGGCTGCCCATAAAGCGATACCGGCATAATCGCCCGTGTTCTATCCGTGATGGCTGCCTCTATTTGCGCCACATCTATATTGAAGGTAACGGGGTCTATATCCACAAAAACAGGTTTTGCCATCAATAGCGCAATGGTCTCAGCAGTAGCAATAAACGTAAACGGAGTGGTAATGACCTCATCATCAATGTCTATTTCCTGAGCCATGAGTGCCAGTTGCAACGCATCAGTACCACTGGCACAACTGATGGCATGTGCTGCCCCTGTGAAATGTTGCAATTCGCTCTCTAAATCACGTACATCTTGACCCAAGATATAGTCTGAACGCTCGAGAACCCCGCCAATTGCATCATCAATTTCTCGCTTATAGCGCTGATACTGTCGCTGTAAATTAGCAAAATCTACTTTCATAACTACTACAGTTTATGCTTTGGCAACTACGTGTTCCGAAACCTCAAAATCAGAGAAAGGGTAAAAAAATGAGTAACAAGGATTATCTAAGCAGCTATGCTATAGGATTGACTGGAACGTAACGGCGCCTGAATTTGAATGTCTTTTGAATTTAATACACACTTTAGTTCATCTATTTGTGATGCGCTCACTTGCAAAATACCTGAAGCCATTTGTCTAAACGCTTTTTCAATATCAATTGATTTTTTGAACACCTCAAATAATGCCTTGTCAGTGTTTACTCCTAATTTGCCTTTAATCTCTTCTTCACTACTGCCCATCTCAGCGCGTAAAAAATAGATTTCTTCACTGCTCAAGCGCTTTTCTTGAACTAATAGAGCAGAAGCAATTAACTTATGCAACTGATTTATAGCCGGTATCATAATGCATTGTTCACCCATGTCGTCTGTAAATTCCAACCCACTTATAAAAACGTTATCCAAACCACATTCGATATACTGATATTTTGTACTCACCTCAACTCCCAAATTAAACGCTTTACGTATAAAAAGCGGTTATCAGTTTAATCCCTTTTTGACCTGGGACTGCAATTACCATTATACCTTTACCATCAAAATCTTCCCCAGTAATTCCAACCTTCCC